>CAMYMI010000016.1 GCA_947259415.1 uncultured Ectothiorhodospiraceae bacterium
CCCTGAAGGGCCGTTGAAGACTACAACGTTGATAGGCTGGGTGTGGAAGCGCAGTAATGCGTGAAGCTAACCAGTACTAATTGCCCGTGAGGCTTGACCATATAACACCAAAGCAGTTGGTGTTGCTGGTCATCAAAAGCAACATACTTGCCTTTACCATCATTCCAGATCAACAGTTTGCCTGGCGGCATTAGCGAGTTGGAACCACCCGATCCCATCCCGAACTCGGAAGTGAAACAGCTCAGCGCCGATGATAGTGTTGGGTTTCCCCATGTGAAAGTAGGTCACTGCCAGGCTTTTATTCCAAACCCCGGTACTGTTTCAGTGCCGGGGTTTTTATTGTCTTCAAGTAACAGATATTACGCACATTAATGCGTAGCGTTAGCGGCCGGAAGGGAACTACTCGATGGATGCCCGGGGTTATGCAAAGACGGCCTGCGGCGTATTGTTGAAATCCTTTGCAAGCGCCTCGATGGTAATGAGCATTATTTCGCGGAATACCTTGTCCCTGTTGCTATTGACGACAATGTTAATATTTGCACGATCGGCCTCGGACAGAAGATAGGACTGCAATCTCCAGATTTCATCGAAATGCTTCAGATAGCGGTTAGCGCGACGCTGCGGCACATCGGAACCTCGGCCGCTTATTCTTCGCTGCAGCTGTTTGCGCTTCAGCACACCCAGCATGACAGGTATTACGATTGCGTCATAGTTTCTTTCCAGTTTTTCTATGAATGCCGGATGGATGTGGACGCCCTCCACAATCAATGAGGCCTGCTCACGCAGGGTGCGCTGGATAACAGCATCGATTGCGACAGCAAGCAGATCCGCCTGGCTGCGGTAGCCGTTGATCAGCAGTGTCTCAGGTACATCCTGAACGGCCTCCGGCTTCCCGGGCAGCGCTGTCCAGGCTGTGAAAGATGAAGTATGCAGTACCGGGACAAGCTGTTCGGGCATCATCATGCGCATCACCTCGCGCAGCATGTCCGTTGACTGGGTGCGTACAATATCCAGGCGGCTTGCCAGCATGGTGGCGATGGTGCTCTTCCCGCAGCCGGCCGTTCCGCCGATCAGGTAGATCAACGGCCTGCCACTGTTGACATAATCATGCCAGACCAGCCAGCGCTGGGCGACCGCTGATCCCAGCTTGTCCGACTGGCGCAGGTACCTGTAGGTCAGTGCACTCAGGCGTCTAGATGTCATCGTTTCAATGCGCCGGCCTACAAGATGTTTGTGGACGGTTGTGACAATATTCATGGCATCTTCACTGGTGAGGCCAATGTTCTCAAGGCAGCGATGATATTCGACCCGGGAAAAGGGGACTACGTGGCCATCCCGTTGTTCTATTTGGGTGCCGAAGGGGATTTTCTGCTTCCCGTAGCGGCTGATGATATCCTGTCTCGAATCGGCCTTGAGCAGACCGATCACCTCTTGGCGCAGTTCCTGCGTGGTTATCAGTTCTGTATCGCCAAGATTATTGCGAATCTTTGTCGCCAGCTCATAGGCATCATTGAATGGCAGCCCTGCATCCTGCAAGGACCGAATCAGGATTCCGCGCAGGAACGGAACCCGCGTATCCTCCTGACGGTCTTCAATAAAAATCTTTGCCATATGCCATACACCCTGCTAGCGTGTTCTAACCAAAGCTTTCGAACTGCTATTATAGATGATAACGGCCTTCGTTGAAGGTGCGGATACGCATGCGGGTCGAATTTCAGGAGGATAATCATGTTCAGAACGGCCGAGCTTGGACAGATGGTTCCAAAACATGAGTACAATCAGCGGGAACCCATACTGCGGCAGGCATTGCTCGAGGTGCAGGCAAATCTCAGGGTAAACAGCAGATTCCCGGTGATCATTCTGTTCGCGGGCGTTGATGGAGGCGGCAAGGGCGATACCGTTAACCTTTTGAACGAGTGGATGGATCCACGCTGGCTGATAACCAGGGCCTATGATAAGCCTTCTGATGAAGAACGAGACCGGCCGGAGTACTGGCGATTCTGGCGTGACCTGCCGCCAAATGGTTATATCGGCCTGTTCCTGAGTTCCTGGTATTCGCAGCCGATACTGCGCCGGGTTTATGATAAGGATAATGAGACAATATTCGATGACTGGCTGGACCGGATTATGGCATTCGAGAAGGCCCTCGCCGATGATGGTGCGCTGATCCTCAAGTTCTGGATGCACCTGAGTCATGACGCACAAAAACGACGTCTGAAAAAGCTGGAAAAAGATCCCCTGACCAGCTGGCGTGTCACCCAGCAGGACTGGGACCACTGGCACATTTATGACCGCTTTGAGGCAGCAGCGGAACGTACCATCATGCGTACCAGTACCGGCACCGCGCCCTGGACGATTGTCGAGGGCGTGGACCCGTGTTTCCGTAGCCTGACCGTTGGGGAAATTATATTTAATGAGGTAACCAAACATCTTGACGAGGCCGACAAAAAGGCATTATTGCTGGAAGAACTGGCAGCAGAGCGCAAGTCGCACGCGACAAAACATCAACCGGAGGGCGAGGTGATGGCAGGTGCGGATGCCCCGAGGATTACTCCCCTGAAGGGGGCCACGTTACTGTCCAGCCTGGACATGTCACTGAATCTGAAGAATTCCGACTACAAGAAGCAGCTGAAGGAATGCCAGGCACGACTGAACAAGCTGCATCGCAAGGCGCTCAAGAAGAAGATATCGACCATCCTGCTGTTCGAGGGTCCCGATGCCGCCGGCAAGGGTGGTGCAATCCGGCGGACCACTGCGGCACTGGATGCCCGCCATTACCAGGTCATCCCGATTGCAGCACCAACGGATGAAGAACGGGCCCATCACTACCTGTGGCGTTTCTGGCGACATCTCTCCCGCGCCGGCCGCATTAACATTTTTGACCGCAGTTGGTACGGGCGCGTCCTGGTGGAGCGGGTTGAAGGATTTGCCACCGAGGACGAATGGAAGCGGGCCTATGCCGAGATCAACGAGTTCGAGGAACAGTTGACGGACCACGGGATTCTGCTGCTGAAATACTGGGTGCATATCACCAAGGACGAACAACTGGCACGCTTCAAGGCACGTGAAGAGACTCCTCACAAGCGCTGGAAACTTACCGAGGAAGACTGGCGCAACCGCGAGAAATGGGATGATTATGAATTAGCAGTAAACGATATTGTGGAACATACCAGTACGCATACTGCACCATGGGTGCTGGTAGAGGGCAATGATAAACGCTTCTCGCGCATCAAGGTGATCAAAACATTCTGTGACCGGCTGGAAGCAATGCTTTAGAGTAATATACGACTTTGCCCGGTGTCATAGTGTCGCAATTGCGAGTTGCCGGGGCTGATTGCGGATTGTATGGATAAAGAAAACGAATCACGTACCGTTGCCGCCGTGGACCTTGGCTCCAACAGTTTTCATATGATCGTCGCCCGTCTCGAAGAGACGGGCACTCTGTCGATCATCGACAGGCTGCGTGAACCCGTTCGTCTGGGCGGTGGCCTGAAAAGTAGCGGCAAACTGAGCCGGAAAGCACGCGATCGCGCACTGGAATGCCTTGAACAGTTCGGTCAGCGCGTCCGGGCCCTGCCACAGGGGGACGTACGCATTGTTGGCACCAATACATTGCGTGTTGCAACCAACGCCCAGACATTTGTACTGGAAGCACAGCAGCTGCTTGGCCATCCCATAGAGATCGTTTCAGGTCGTGAGGAAGCACGTCTTATTTATCTTGGTGTTGCCCACGGTCGTGCAACGCGTGAAGGCAGGCGTCTCGTTGTAGATATCGGCGGGGGCAGTACCGAACTTATTATTGGTGAGGGCAAGGATTCCATACTGCGTGAAAGCATGTACACCGGTTGCGTCAGCGCCAGCAAGCAATATTTCCCCGACGGCAAGATAACCGGGAAACGAATGACCAGCGCAATTATCGATGCCGAGCTGAAGTTCTATCCGGTCGCCAGGGATTTCAGGGCGGGCAAAGGCAGATGGGAAGAAGCAGTCGGGTGTTCGGGTACCATCAAGTCCATCAGGAATATTGCACAGGCGGAAGGCTGGTGTGATACCGGTATAACCCTTGAGTCGCTTTATAAAATGCGCAGCAAGCTGATCAAGCAGGGGCATATTGACAAGCTCAAACTGGAAGCCCTTAAAGAGGATCGTGCGCCCGTCCTGCCTGGAGGCCTTGCAGTGCTAATAGCAGTCTTTGAAACCCTGGGCATCGAACAGATGCGCGTATCAGAGCATGCGTTGAGGGAAGGACTGTTGTACGACCTGGTAGGTCGTATTCGGCACAATGACACACGTGAAGCCACAGCGCAATCTGTGCTCAAACGCTGGAACCTGGATGCCAGGCATGCAGAAAATGTAATGCGAACAGCCATGTCGCTATTTGAACAGGTCGAGATCGACTGGAATCTGATTGGAGATAACAAGCTGATACTCAAGTGGGCGGCACAGTTGCACGAGATCGGTTTGCAAATTTCACACGGCGCATATCACAAGCGTGGCGCGTATATACTGACGCATGCAGACCTGCCGGGCTTTTCGCGAACCGAGCAATCCTTGCTGGCGACATTGATACTCAATCACCGGCAGAGAATTCGTATGAATAGTTTTGAAGGCCTGGTTACACGGGCGCAAAAGCCGGGCTTGAGGCTATGCGTATTGTTGCGTCTTGCTGTGCTGCTTCACCGTGGCAGGACCGATGAGCAGGTGCCGGATATATCTATCCAGGTAGACCAGTCAAAGATAACTCTCAGGTTCCCCGGAAACTGGCTGGAACGGCATTCACTCACCCAGGCAGACCTGAAGAAGGAATGTCAGTTCCTCAAGGATGCGGGCTTCTCGCTTGCATTTAGATAGCCAGACAGTACCAGACCTGCGCTATCAATCTGAAATAGCGGTATTTTCGGCAGCCCCCGGCCTAATGACACGCTCAGCCGGGAAATGACAGGTAAAAGTACTGCCGCCTCCTACCGTACTGATGATTTCCAGCTCTGCATCGTGGCGCTCGAGTACGTGTTTGACAATGGCCAGCCCGAGCCCGGTTCCCCCGGTGTCACGTGAATGACTGGCATCGACACGGTACAGCCGTTCGGTCAGTCTGGGGATGTGGCGGGCGGCAATGCCTTCGCCGGTATCAGTGACACTGAGATGGGCGCCTTCATCATCCACCTGCCACAGGATCCTTACCTCTGCATGGTTCGGGGTATGCCTGATCGCATTGGTAACCAGATTTGAAAAGGCAGTACGGAGTTCCTTTGCGTTGCCGCGCAATCCGTCCCGTGAGCGGATATCCAGTTGCACTACATGCTGCGCAGCACCACTCAGGGTGCGTGCTTCCTCGACAATCGTCGTGAGGAGTTCCTCAATCGGGACGTGCTCTTCAGGTGCGGATTCCCGTCGCATTTCCAGCCGTGACAATGTCAGCAGGTCGGACACCAGTTCATTCATGCGTCTTGCCTGTTGAAGAATCAGCCCGGTTGACCGCTGCAGTATGGCCGGATCAGGTATATTTGTATTCAGCTGTTCTGCCAGTCCGGATATTACGGTCAGAGGGGTGCGCAGTTCATGCGACACATTGGCCACGAAATCTCGCCGTGATGTATCGAGATAATACTGGCGGGTTATGTCTCGCGCCACGACCATTAGTAAGTTGGCTTCATGTTTTAGCGGCGTGACGAAAACCGACAGGATCTTTGCACGGTTTGCCGGTGAGGTAATGACCAGCGGCATGGCAAACTCACTGTTTTCCAGATACTCCCCGAGTACCGGGTCCGGTGCAAGGGCGGTCAATAATCGACCCTGTGAATCCGGCCACACGATATTCAGGAGGTTTTCTGCCGCGGGGTTGGACCAGTCGACCCGGCCTGAGTGATCCAGAATGATCACTGCATCAGGCAGTGTGTTGACCGTGTCACGAAAACGGTCAAGCTGATACGATAAATTGCGGATGCGGGTGTTGTTGCTGTCTTGCCGTTCCTGGATCCTGGGGACGATGTCCTTCCACAGACCGATGGGCCGCGGTCCGTCATGTCCGTTTTGCCCAAGCAAGTGTGCCAGGCGGGCAAGTTGATATAAATGCCAGCCGAGATATACAAGCATGCCGAGTAGCAGGCACGGCAGGAGTTGTCCTGTTAGCATGCCTGCCAGACCTGACATGATTAGTGTTCCGAGGAACAGCCTGAGTTCTTCTCGCCAGTGATTGGGCATGGAGAACATCATACTATTTTCGCAGACGGTGATGTGCTGGAGCGATAATTTACCGGCTTGTGTTGCGCTAATCCGACCTGCGTATAGCTACTCCAGCGATGCTTGCTACTAAGTGTGTGCGGAAAACCGGTATCCGGCGCTACGAACAGTCTGAATAAGGCGGTCATGTCCGGAGGGTTCGAGTATCCCGCGCAGGCGGCGTATATGGACATCGACGGTGCGATCCTCTACATGGATTGTGCCCCAGACCTGTTCGAGCAGTTGCTTGCGGCTGAAGACCTGCTCCGGGTGCGTCATGAAAAACTTCAGTAACCTGAATTCCAGTGGCGAGAACTCCAGGGGTATCCCGGCAGCGGTGACACGGCAGGTCGCAGGATCAAGTCGCAGGCCCCCGATATCGAGCAGTTGCATAATCTCATGTTGCGCGGTGCGGCGCAGGACGGCCTTGATCCGTGCCAGTAATTCATTGACCGAGAATGGCTTGGCAATGTAATCATCCGCGCCGGCTTCAAGCGCGGCAACCTTGTCAGCCTCATCATCACGCGCCGTCAACATGATTATCGGGGGAGAGGGCCGGGAGGTGTCATTATATAACTGGCGAGCAAGTTCAAAACCGGACTGTCCGGGTAACATCCAGTCGAGCAGCACCAGATCAGGATTTTGTGAGGCGATGATCAGTCGGGCTTCGGCCGTATTGCCAGCCTCGAGCGTTTCGTAGTCTTCGCTAGACAGGGCCATGCCCACCATTTCGCGGATGGCAGGATCATCATCGACAACAAGGAGGCATGGCATGGTATCTAATGATAGGGCAGACGGTCAGCAAATCAATGCTATCAGGATGCACCTGTAAAAACACAAGAATCGCTGATCCGGGTGTTAGCATATATGACAGCCATGCATGCAGGTGTGCGCTATTGCACCTGCCAGAAGGGACGGGGATGTGGCCGTGATCACGGCCTGCCAGAATGGTTACTGCTGGCACCTAACGCCTGCGAGGCGAGCTTCGAAACTAGCCGTAACGGCCTTCGATGTAGTCCGCCGTTTCCTTGTTCTGCGGGGTGACAAACATGTCCTCCGTTGCGGTGTGTTCCACGACCTTACCCATGAGCATGAAGATACACTCCTCACTGGCCCGGCGTGCCTGCGCCATGTTGTGGGTCACGATAAGTATGGTGTATTTGCCGCGTAATTCCCAGATCAGCTCCTCAACCGCCTCGGTGCCCTTGGGATCCAGGGCCGAGCAGGGTTCATCCATCAGCAGCAGCCCCGGCTTGACCGGCAGCAGGCGGGCAATGCACAGCTTCTGCTGTTCCTCCAGGGAAAGTTCCGTGCCCCTCTGGTCCAGCCGGTCCTTGACCTTGTCCCACAGCAGCACCTGCTTGAGCGCATCCTCGACGATGCCCTCCTTGTCGGCCTTGGAGGCGTGCCGGTTCTCCGAATGCAGGTTATAGCCGAACAGCACATTGTCGCGGATGGAGATCGGCAGCGGGTTGGGTCGCTGGAACACCATGCCGATCTGCTTGCGGACCTGCACCAGTTCGACACCGGCATCATAGATGTTGTGGCCGAACACATCGATGCTGCCATCGATACGCACGTAACCGAGTCGTTCATTGATGCGGTTGACGCTGCGCAGGAAGGTGGACTTGCCGCAGCCCGAGGGCCCGATCATGGAGGTGATGATACCCTGCTTGATGTCCAGGTTGATGTCGAACAGGGCCTGGAACGTTCCGTACCAGAGGTTCAGGTCGCCGGTCCTGATGGCGAGGCCCGTGGGCTGCTTACTCACTGCTTGACTGGCTGTATTCATAATTTGATCAACATTCGATTATTACCATTCACCACAGAGGGCACAGAAGTATACGTTTTGATGCTGTTCCATATTTGTTCTTTAATTCACCTGAAAAGCAGGGTGCGCTGTGCGCGCCGGAAAGTAAATATTCAAGCTTTTATTCATGGTGCGCACAGCGCACCCTGCATGGTCTAGATAAGTATTTTTCTGTGTCCTATGTGGCAATCGTATTTTATCCAAACCGGCCCTCGATGTAGTCATTGGTGCGCTGGTCCTTGACTTTGTCGGTGAACAGGTCCTCGGTCTCGCCGATCTCGACACACTCTCCCGCCAGGAAAAACGCGGTCCGGTCGGCCAGGCGACGTGCCTGCTGGACCAGGTTGGTGACCAGGATGATGGTCATTTCCGCTTTCAGTTCCTTCAGGACATCCTCGATGCGCATGGTGGTGACCGGATCGACGGCAA
This sequence comes from uncultured Ectothiorhodospiraceae bacterium, assembly GCA_947259415.1. Lineage (GTDB taxonomy): Bacteria > Pseudomonadota > Gammaproteobacteria > UBA9214 > UBA9214 > CAMYJZ01. The sequence continues at coordinate 8,459 of CAMYMI010000016.1, forward strand.
TGGAGAATTCATCCAGCATCAGCAGTTCCGGTTCCTGGGACAGGGCGCGGGCGATGGTCAGCCGCTGCTGCTGTCCTCCGGAGAGCAGGCTGCCGAGGGAATTCAGCCGGTCCTTGACTTCGTCCCACAGGGCGGCGCGGGTCAGGCAGCGCTCGACGATGACGTCGAGGTCGGCCTTGTTCTTCATGCCGGATAAACGCGGCGCCAGTGCGACATTGTCGTAGATGGTCATGGGCAGACCGACCGGCAGCGGGAATACGACGCCGATGCGGGAGCGCAGGGCGTAGATATTCCTGAGCTTGCGGATATTCAGCCCGTTGAACAGGACCTCACCCTTGACGTGCATGTCCGAGTTGAACATGTCCATGCGGTTGAGCGACTTGAGGAACGAGGTCTTGCCGGCGTTGGCGGGCCCGATGATGCCGAAGATTTCATGTTCCCGGATCTCCAGGCTGACATTGCCGAGCGCCGTGTCGCGGCCGTAGCTGATCGACAGGTCGCGCACTGCCAGTTTGATGTTCGCCGCTTCCACCTGTGCGCCGGGTTCGTTCGCGGGCGGCTGCATGCCGGCTACCATTTTTTCTTGCCCCGCAGCCAGGCCCGGAAGGCGATGGAAAGGGCGTTCATGAACAGCACCAGGGCGATGAGCATCAAGGCCACGCCGTAGGGCAGGTCCTCCGGGACGCCCGGCACCTGGGTGGCGACCACGAACAGGTGCAGTGGCATGGCCATGGTCTGGTCGAAGATCCCCTGTGGCAGGAACGGGGTGAAGAAAACGGCACCAGTGAACATGATGGGGGCGGTCTCGCCGGCGGTGCGCGATATCTCGAGAATGAGGCCGGTAAGGATGCCGGGGATGGCATTCGGCAGCACCACGCGGCGGATGGTCTGCCAGCGGGTGGCGCCCATGTTCCAGCTGGCCTCGCGAAAGGCTTGCGGTACCGCTTGCATCGACTCCTTGGATGCCACGATGACCAACGGCAGTGTCATGATGGCCAGCGTCAGACTGGCGGCCAGGATGCTGGTGCCGAAACCGAAGAACAGTACGAAGGCACCGAGGCCAAACAGGGCATGCACAATCGACGGCACGCCGGCCAGGTTGATGATGGCGAGGTTGATGACGCGGGTGAGCCAGTTGTTGCCGGCATACTCGCTGAGATAGATGGCGGCCGAGATGCCAATCGGTATGGCAATCACCAAGTCCACCGCGACCAGGAAGACGGTGCCCAGCAGGGCCGGGAAGATGCCGCCCGCCGTCATGCCCTCGGTCGGACTGGTAAACAGGAAATCGATCGAGATAACCGAACTGCCTTTAACTACCAGGGTCCCGAGGATGATCAGCACCGGGACAATCAGAAACAGGGTCATCATCAGAAACAGAATCCTGACGAGTCGCTGGACCTGCTGATTCCTGGCATTGAGCGTGGATGTCTCGAACATGATGAGTACCTACTTCTTGGCAGTGTCGCGGACGATCAGGTCGGCGCTGAGATTGATAACGAAGGTGACCATGAACAGGAAGATGCCGAGGGTGAACAGCGCCTGGTAATGCTCTGAACCCACGGCGGTTTCACCCAGTTCCGCGGCAATGGTGGCCGGCAGGGCGCGCACCGAGTCGAACACACTGCCCGGGATATTGATCGAGTGACCGGTCGCCATCAGCACCGCCATGGTTTCCCCGAAAGCCCGTCCAACACCGAGCAGCACGGCACCCAGCAGGCCATTTCTGGCTGCCGGCAATACCGTCTTTTGGATGACTTGCCAGCGGGTGGCGCCCATGGCCTCGGCCGCCTCGCGGTAGCGATCCGGCACCGCCTTGAGCGCATCCTCGGCGATGGAGGTCATGATGGGGGCCGCCATCAGCCCGAGGATGATGCCGGCATTGAGAACATTCAGCCCGACCGGGACGTCGAAAACGTCAATGATAAGCGGGTTCATGATGCTCAGCCCGATGAAGCCCCATACCACCGAGGGGATGGCGGCCAGCAGTTCCACCAGGATCTTGAGCGTCTCACGGGTCTTGCCGGTAGCAAACTCTGCGATATAAATCGCCGTGCCCAGTGAAAACGGGATGGCCACCAGCATGGCCAGGACGGTGACACTGGCCGTACCTGCGATCATCGCCAGGATACCGTACTCCGGGTCCTCCTCCTCGGCGGGGTACCAGTATTCGGAGGTGAAGAATTCCATGAAGTCGAAGCGGTCGAGGATAAAGCCAAGGCCTTCCTTGGTGATGAAGACAAAGATCCCGGCGACGAAGATGATGGCCGATATGCCGCCGATGAAGATCAGCGCCTGGACGACCTTGTCCATGTACCAGTCGGTGTTGCGGCGATCGAAATCCCCGCCCGAACCGGTTTCAGTCAGCACGCCATTCCCCATGTCAGGGTGCCTCCTCCCCGCGCAACAACTCCATCAGGTCACGTACCTGTAGGGCAATCTCGCGATAGAGCTCCTCCAGACGCCTGGTTGTCTCGTCATTCTCCTCCCCGGCAGGGGGCTGGCCGACGTCCCATTCCAGTGGTGTGGTATGGAAGGGGATGTTTTCGAAATAGGACTTCACCGGACCTTGCAGGCTGACAATGACGTGATGTGTGGTGAGTTCCAGAGGCGTCAGATCAATGGTCTTGGCTTTCAACTCCGTGGTACTGATGCCATGCGACTCGAGAAACTGCAGCATTACCGGATTCAGCTTGCCGGCAGCCTTGCGGGCCGCACTGGTATAAAAACCGCTGCCGGGATAATTCTTGCGCGCGATGGCCTCCGCCATCTGGCTCAGGCAGCTGTTGTCCTCATCGACAAACAAGATCTTGAAGACCTTGGGTGCCTTGGTGTCTCCGGTGGCCGCAAATACCGTTTCCTCGCAGAGATTCTTGGCCTGGTCAGCGACGCGTTTCAACTGGGTAAACACAGCAAAGATGGCCAGCAGGTTTTTGACTGCCTCGCGATCATCATTGGCCATCAATTCCGCATAGATGATATCCAGATCATTTTCCATCTGCTCTTCCAGGACCATCGTGCTGCGGGCCATACCGGCATTGAGCTCGTTGAAGGCCTGGATGGACTGGCGCAGCATGAGTTGCGTTTCACTGCCCACACGCTCCAGTTCGTTTGCCATGTTGCCGCTGGGCGGCATCGCAAGTTGCAATGCCTCCCGGGCGATAGTGACGGCATAATCCCCGATACGCTCCAGTTCGATGTTGGCCCGGATCACCGAAGACAGCAAACGCAGGTGTCCAGCACTCGGCAGATGCAAGGCGATGAACCTGTGACACAGCTGGTCGATATCCCGCATGGCCCGATTTACTGCATGGTCACCAAGCACGGTGGCCGCAGCGAGTTGCTTGTTGCCGGTTTGCAGGGCATGCATGGCATTCTTGATTGATGTCTCAACCAGGCCAGCCATGTCAGACACATGCTTCCTTATCCTGGACAAGTCTTTGTCCAGACGCTCTTCGTAATGGGTCATAAGTCTGGGTTCCGAATTGTTTTTAATTACGGTGTGCGTTTCACACACCGGGTGGGCGGTGATCGCTACTATAGTAGATCACCTCCCACCTTGGCGTATCTTGATTACTGTGGGTGGAAAGGGTCGTTATTATTTCAACCCCGATGCCTCCTACTTACAGGTGACATCACGCACGGGGGCGTAACCCTTGTCCTTCAGGATGCACTGGCCCGCATCGCTCTGGATCCAGTCGAGATATTCCTTGATGGCGCCCTGGGGCTCGCCATTGGTGTACATGAACAGCGGCCGTGCGATCGGGTAGCTGCGGTCGCTGGCGGTCGCGACGCTCGGCGAGACGCAGTCGTCACCGGTCGTCTTGGATACACACACCGTCTGGAGGTGATCCGTGGCATAGGCCATGCCGCTGTAGCCGATGGCACAGGGCGTTTTCTCGACCAGGTCGACGACATCCTTGGAGCCGTGCATGTCCAGCGTCCCCTGGCGAAACTTGACCTTCTTGCCGAGCACCTCCTTCTTGAAGTAGGCATAGGTGCCGGAGTTGTTCTGGCGGTTGACCACGACAATCTCGCCACTGTCGCAGCCGGGCACCGTAATGCCCATGTCCGACCACTTCTTGACCTTCTGGCCACGGGCATAGATGTCACTCAGCTGTTCGTAGGACATCTTATTCGCCGGGTTGTCCTTGTGGATGAAGACCGCCAGGGCGTCGTAACCGACCACGTGCTCGATCGGGTTCTGGCCATTCTTTTCGGCCAGTTTCCTTTCCTTTTCCTTCATGCTGCGACTGGCATTGGCGATATCCACGGTGCCGTTGATCATGGCGGCGATGCCGGTGCCGGAACCACCCCCCGAAACGGCCACGGCGACGTCGGGATTGACGGAAGGATAGGCCTCGGCCCAGGCTTGGGCAACATTGACCAGGGTATCCGAGCCCTTGTTCTGGATGAGGGTGCGTGCCTGCGGCGCCATACTGGTTAGCAGGGCAGACGTCAGCAGCGTGGTGGAAAGAATGAGTTTCAGCTTCATGAGTTGCAGCTCCTATTCTATGTGAGTTTTTTTCGTCGGGTTAACCGGCGCACACCGGGTTATCCCTTTGTTGCCGATTCACAGCGATCTCTTGTTCTGATCCCGTGCGAGACACCCGACAGTCAGGTCCATGGGCAGTCTGAACTATACCCTCACCGAATATGACCGGGATGTTACCGTTTTGTTACGATTTGATGATTATTCCCAGACAGGAACCAGGCGGACACATTTTTTATATATAAATCAGCGCATTGTCGCCTGAGAGAACAGATCTGAGAATGACCGCTCCTGCCTGCCTGGCTGTTTTAGCCGGTCCGGTCCGCTTTGGTTTTGTGGTCTTCAGATGCCGGACAGTAGCGTCTGTTCTACTTTTTACCCTTACCCTTATCTTTTTTCTTGCCCTTGTCTTTACCTTTACCTTTACCCTTGCCCTTGCCCTTGCCTTTGCCCTTGCCCTTGCCCTTGCCCTTGCCCTTTCCTTTGTCTTTGCGTTTGCCCTTGTCCTTGCCCTTGTCTTTACCTTTACCCTTGTTCTTGCCCTTGCCGCCTGGCTTGGTTTTCTTGCCTGTTGTTGCCCCTTTTTCCTTGGCTGACCGGGTTGTTCCCGATGCGGCAAGCAGTTCGGTAGCGGCGGCTATGACCGTGGTGGCACGGGCCTCACTGAAACCGGGAATAGCGGCGATTTTTCCGACCGAGGCCCTGGCTAGGCTGGCAAGGCTTCGAATTCGATGTTCGCCCAGTGTCGCTGCTGTCGCCGGCCCGACGCCAGGAATATCGATGATGGCTGGCTTCATGTTCTTGACCCCCATTTTTATAATGCAACATTTATTGAACCATATATGGTGGCATCAAGTTGAATCAGGGGCAATAGAAATTGCCTGATTTATGGCGTTTTTATTGATATGTATCAATTGGTGCGGCGTGATAGCTCGGTCACACACAGAGCGTGGTGATTACCGATTGGAGCTGACCGCTTTTATTTCCGGCGGTCTAACTGCTGCTTGATATCCTCCCACAGGGCCTGGTAGCAATGGGCAGAGCGGGTGTTGGGGGCAAATTCAGCCAGCGGGGCGCGATGGGTGCCCATGCGTTCCACGTTACTGTCGTAAGGAATGGCGGTTTGCAGGAGGTTTTCCATGTAATCCGGCGGGGCGTCCACGATTGAGCGATGCAATTGCTTGCGACGGTCAACCATGGAGAAAAACGGCAGTACCTTCACTGTGTCCAATGCCTGCTGCCGGAAAAATTTCCTGATCTGTTGATAGGTGCGCAGAGACAGGGGGGTTGGTATGGTGGGAACCAGTATCGCGCCGGCCGCCTCGAAGATGTTTTCCGATACCAGTGAGATACTCGGAGGACAGTCGAGGAAGACATAATAGTATTCGCTCTTGAAGGGCCTCAGTAGTTTACGGAGCTGGCGTACCGGATTTTTCGCCTGTTCCAGGAAAAGGTCCATGTTCCGGTAGGAAAAATCCGCCGGCAGGAGATCGAGCAGGTGATAATCGGTACCGCGGATAAAATCATCCAGGTCCCTTTTCCCCTGCACCAGACGTTTGCCGCCACCCTTGATTTTCGGTTTGATGCGGAAGTAGTAGCTTGCGGCGCCTTGGGGATCAAGGTCCCAGACAAGTGTGGGCGCGCCTTCCCGGGCCGCGAGCAAGGCAAGATTGACGGCGGCGGCGGTTTTTCCAACCCCCCCCTTGATATTGTATGTGGCGATTACTTTCAAACCCGCGGTTCCCCCGCTAATGGCTGGATGCGAACAGTTTCCGGAATCGGTCCTGGTTGTCCTGCTGTGAGAAACCGGCGTATCTGCCGGAAAATTCCTCGCGTGCCTGTTGCTGGCGTCGTTCCAGGTTGTCAATAAGCATACCCATGGCAAGCAGGGTATCAGGAGGTGCCAGGCCTTCGGCAACCATTTGGTGGCTGAATCTTTTCAGTGTGATGACCTGTACCTCATAATCCTGAAAATCACCCAGATTATCCTGAAGTGTCTTGAGTATCTGGATCAACTCCCTGATGTTACCGGCCGGGAAGAGGCTTTGGAAGAATTCCATGAGATATCGTAGTTTCTTGCAGGTCTTGCGCAGTTCATGGAGATCATCCGCGGGTGATTCCGCATTGATGGCATTACCCTCCCTGATGGCGCGCCGGTAGATACTCCAGATCCGTTTACAGGCAACCTCGATTACGGGCCGGCCTGCATTTTTCATTGTCGTCCGTTCATTGACCGGTTGTTCCAGAAAATTGCGCCAATTCCTGATCAGTCGGCGGTAGCGTGCCGAATTCAGGATCTTGACCAGGGCTCTGTGTTCAATCTTTTGGTGCCTGACGAGAAATTCATGCAGTGGTTCGATATCGGCCTGCATCGCGGCAGGCAGGCTGTCGCGGTAATCGTCAAAATTCAGCAAATAGACATCCAGATCACGGCTGGGGCCGGTTTGCTGACCGAGCCAGGCAAATTCGGTTTTGTATCGATCCACAATCCGTAACGGAAACACCGACTTGATCTGGGTAAGGGCCGAACGGGTACGGCGGATTGCGACCCGGTAGTCATGCAGAAATTCGGTGTCGGTACCTGTGCGCATGCCAGCCTCGTTTTGCAGCATGATATCCAGGAGCCGGTGCAGAATGGCCCTGGTTGCCTGATCTGCACGCATGGCAGGGTCCAGCGTCAGGTCCAGTTTGGAGGAGTAGATGCCCGGTGTTACCCCGATGGTGGAAAGGGCTACCAGCATCAGATCATCGTTTGCCGCGGCCAGACCCTGTTTCTCCAGAAGGCCAGCCATTTGCCTGCAGGGTCCCTGGTAGCCTTTTACCGGGATGACGATCGCGCGATCATCCAGTTTCACGGAACGGGTTCCTTGCTGGCGCGGCAGGGTGTTTTCCTCGACCACCAGATAGGCTACGGTTTTGTCATCCTTGTTGAGGATGCGCAAGGTATTGATCCTGGATCGGACCCTGACTTTTTGGGCGAGTTCACGCATTTTCAGTACCGGTTCAAGCAGGTCCCGAAGTTGGCCCCGCGGCAGGTCCCGGACAAACCGTGGTGCTTTCTGCAGTTTCAGCCAGGAATCTCTCTGGTTACCCTTCAGCGTCCGCCATACCAGCGTGTGCCCGTTGCCGTCATGGGTGTCCTCAAGTATGGAATTGTTCGAATACAGTCGCCAGTCGAAACTGTCATAGTACGTCCGGTATACTGTCCGTGGGGGTTCTTTGAGTGTCCGGGTGTTATTTTTCAGGATTGACCGGAAATCTTCGAAGTGCATGCCTTCGGGAATAATAAATTCAACTCGCATTTTCTGTCTTGTCCGGGTTGCTCTCCGGTGAAAATTGTATCTGTGTCAGACTTATTTTTCGGGATATACCATGGAATGATAAGCATGCCTGGTAATTCCAGCGGCGTATTTGCGATGCGTCTATTCTGTCACTATAAATGCCAATCATGCAATGTAATAATGACTGATGCGCGTGAATAAGAGGTTAGATATGTGCAGGAGCATTTACCGGCCAGCTCTGAACGGCTGTGCCTGTAGTAACTCCGAGGGGACGGTTATACCAGTACCTTGGCTGATCCGGGTCGATCCCGGCTTGATACGATGATGGAGATTATTGCCTTGCTGGTGTTACTGGTCTTCTCCGGTATCTTCTCCGGCTCGGAGACAGCCCTGGTGACGTTGTCCATTGCGCGGGTGGAGGCCCTTGCCAATGAAAACCGCTTGGGCGCAAAAGCGCTTTACCAGTTAAAGAAAGATCCTTCGAAGATGCTTACGACCATCCTGATAGGAAACAATCTTGTCAATATTGCGGCCTCGGCTCTGGCAACGGTCATGGCGACACGGGAGTTCGGCAGTGCCGGACCGGGTATTGCTGTTGGTTTGCTTACCCTGTTTATTCTCGTGTTTGGTGAAATTACGCCCAAGAGCCTGGCGACGCGTTATTCAGAGCGCATTTCGCTGTTTATCGCCTACCCGTTACTGGCATTCATGCGCCTGATCTATCCCCTGGTATGGTTCTTTGGCCATTTCACCAATTGGGTACATCGCCTTTCGGGCGGCAAGAGCGATCCCACGGTTACCGAGTCTGAATTGATCGGTATGCTGGGATATGGTGTTGAGGAAGGTGCTATCGAACATCAGGAAAGAAAAATTATCGAGCAGGTGTTTGCCTTCAATGACCTGAAAACCAGGGATGTAATGACGCCTAAAGGGAAGATATTTTCCCTGGATGCTGCAATGACGGTCGCAGAGGCTCTCCCGGTGGTTTCGCAGGAGCGCTATTCACGGATTCCCGTGTATGAAGGACAAAATGACAACATTACCAAAGTATTGTACATGAGGGACTTGCTCACGGCATCCGCTAACGGGCAGATGGACGAACGGCTGGGCAATATTGCGCATACCCCGGTGTTTGTGTCGCAGTACCAGGCAATTGATGATTTGTTTGCCACGTTCAGAAGACGTAACCGGGTGTTCTCTATCGTTGTTGATGAATACGGTGAAGTGCGTGGAATAGCTACACTGGAAGACCTGCTCGAGGAACTGGTCGGCGAGATCTATGATGAAAGTGATCTCAAGCCACTTGAAGTCGACAGTATTTCCGGGAACGAGATTGTCGTGGAAGGCTCCAGCGAGCTGCGTGTGGTGGAGGATTTCTTCGATCTGGATCTGCCGGGAAAACCAACTGATACGATAAGTCTGTGGATTCTGAGCCACACCGAATATATACCCCGCGAGAATGAAACATTCATAATCGATGGTTTGGAGGTCACGATTGCCAAGGCGACGGACCGCAGTATCGACCTGGCCAATATCCGTTGTCCTGATGATTCCTCATCCAGCGAGGAAACGTAAGCTTACGAAAGTCCTGAATTGTTCAAGGCATATGAAAAGCCAGATCACTGCGGTGCGGATCTGCTGCCCGGCATGTCTGTCACGAATAGCCGCCCCCTATGTCAGGGACAGCAAGGCTGAAACCAGCAGTTCGGCATCATAATAAGGTGCACTTTGCTTGCTGATCAGCCGGGTATCAATGATCCGGATGCCCAGTTCCTGCATAATCGGGGCGGATATGGATGACAGGTATTTGCCCCGCTTGCTGTCTATAAGAATAAAATTCAGCAGTTTCCCGCTGGGACAACTGGCCTTGTTATCGGCATGCAGGTAATCGAGCAGGGTCAGCACGGAACTGTCCAGGGTCATTCCTATTTGTTCCGGGTCATGCCCGAGATTGGGAATGTAGACCTTCGGGCAATCGGCGCCGGCGATAGCCGAGCCGACGCCTGTCGGCAGCAGGCTGCTTATCAGGCTTGTATAGTAACTCCCTGGAGGGTAGCAGATGAGTTCCGCCTGCTGGATCAGTTTCCGGTTCTTTTTACGCATCATAGCCTTAGCGGGTACAGGCTTGTCGCGATTTTCAGACAGGAACAAGCGGCCGACCGGGGATTTCAATGGTTCAACTTCCTTGCCGGTAAGCCGATGCTGGCCGGTCACGCAGCTGCCGTCCTCCAGTTCTGCCGCGAGGTGCAGATTATCGTTGACCACGGCGCGTACCGTGCCCAATACATTGGCCAGCTTGGAGAACAGAAAAATAATAGGATCCAGATGCTTGTGGTTATTCAGGTAGCCTCCGGCAAGAATCAGGTTGCCGGTACTGGCGCCACGAAGATCGAAATCATCCGGCATGGCATCACGAAAATAGCCCAGCTGGTTGCGGATGAGGCGGCGCATTGGATTGGAAATTGCTGCTACCAGTGGCTCCTTGCCACTGATCATCAGATCAAGTTTGGCCAACAGCTTGCTGGCCGGTTGATCGTCGGGGAAACGATAGATAAATAACTGATAAACTTCCGGGTGCCCGGTAACGTTTTCATCTGCAAGGGCTATCAGACGGCTGCGGAGATCGCCAATCGACGGCATGGAGAAGGCCTGCCGCAGCTTTGCAGAGCTGCCACCGGAATCAAAGGGGGTCACAAGGTGTACGGAGTTGTGCGTATACTGCTTTAAAACACGGGTCGTTTCGGTAAGGGCCGTGCCGCCGCTGAAAAACAAAATGCGTGGCCCCAGTTCGGGCGCCTTGAGGTAGCGGCTGAGTCGCACCGGGTCGGGTATAAGCGCGTTGCGGGTGATCCTGACAGGGTTATGTGCCGGCACAATTCAGATCCGTCGAATTCATTCAAAGTTGATTTTGAACCTGTCAGGTACAGGCTCCCAGGTTAATGTTTATACGGGTAATTATCATAATGCCTGGCATTTGGCATATATAATTGTGTATTACAATAAAATAACCGGTACGGCAGTCCAATGGAACCGATAATTCCTCCAATACGCAATGCCGCCCGTGCGCTGATCCTGCAGGATGCCAGCATTCTGCTGCTGCGCAAGGATGGCTATGCAGAGGGGGAGCGGTTTGCCCTGCCGGGAGGTGGCCAGGATATAGGGGAGACGCTGTTACAGGCGTTGACCCGTGAATGCATGGAGGAAATCGGCACCCATGTGGATATCCATCGTCTTGTCTACGTGGCAGACTATTTCAAGCCGCGGGACACTGATCCCCGTAGTACACGTCAACTGGTCGAGTTTCTGTTCGAGTGTACGATTCCAGATGATTATACTCCCGTAAATGGCAGTCGCCCGGACAAGCACCAGGTGGAGGTGGTCTGGGCACGGCTGGACGAGCTTGCCGGTATGCCACTCTACCCGAAGTCTTTAATCCCATACCTGGCGAATAGCAGGGAGCATGCCGGTACTGTTTATCTGGGGACTATAGACTGGTAATGAAAATTTCGAAGAATATAAGCAACAATCTTCGTTTCCTGATAGCCGAGGTCGGGTCCCAGATATCCAGCCTGCAGGACTATCTCGATGCCCCCTCGAAAAGCGTTGCACGGCGTATCCTTGACCGCAGTGGTTATGCCTATAACCTCATGCTACGGATACACGACAGTTGCCATAATTTGGCCATCAGGGCCGGTGAGTCAGGCGCGGATGCTGCTTCATTCCGTGCAATCGAATCCATTGCGACCGATCTGGAACACATCACCGGGTTGACTCGTGAATGTATTCAGCAACTGGATCAGATGCAGAAGAGGCAATGTCTCGGCGCTGGCACCTGTAAATTCATGCTGGGCAGGGTTACCCGGGGGCTTGACCGAATTGAACCTGCGATCCGTCGAAACGACACCGGCCTGGCCCTCAAGATCGGCGGGATCAAACCACGCCTGGACAAGGCCAGCCAAAAACTGGTGAAAAAATACACAGCGGGACTGAAGCGCAAGAAACATACGGAAGACCTGGTGGCAGGGTTGTTCATGGTCCATGGCATTGAGCAGATGGGGGATGCCATGCTCAATATCAGCGAAGCCATAATATCCGCCAATCTGGGGCAGCCCATCAATATTGACCGTTACCATTCCCTGCGGGCCTCAGTGGGACAGCTAGATGCTGCAAATAACTATTCAGAACTGGTGGTCGAACCGATTGCAGAAACCCGTTCAGGCAGCGGCATTTCCGGTATCAGTGCATCGGGGCAGGAAGATACCGGTTATGTAGGCATCTACAAGGACGGCAAGAAACGCAAGTTGCGGGAGGAGCGCAGGGGTCTGAAAAGCTGGCAGGAAATATACCCGGGCCTGGCACCGAGGATTCTTTCCTATCACAAGCGCGGGCAGTCCGCCTCCTTATTGATCGAGCATCTGGCCGGACTGACATTCGAGCAAATATTATTGCATGAGCCGACTCGGCTGCTCAGGCAAACCCAGAAACAGCTGAACCGCACCTTGGGAAAGGTTTGGCGCGAGACGCATACCGGCAAACCGGTTTCCGCCGCTTACATGCGCCAGCTCTCGAAGCGGCTGGAGGATGTCTATACCATCCACCCGGAGTTTCGGCAGGATGACTGCCGCATTTGTGGAAAATCCGTTCCTTCCTTTGGTGCATTGCTAAAGCAGGCACACCGCCTTGAAGCCGGGGTCAGGGCGCCGTTTTCTGTCTATATCCACGGTGATTTCAACGTCGATAACATAATCTATGACCCGCTGGAGAAGAAAATCAATTTCATTGACCTGCATCGTTCGCGTTACATGGACTATGTACAGGATGTATCGGTGTTTATGGTGTCCAATTACCGCCTGCAGATTTTCGACATTCCACTACGCAGGCGTATCCTGATGTTAACGCGGGAGTTCTACCGTTTTGCAGCGGACTTTGCCAGGAAATCCGGTGACGAGACATTTGATCTACGCCTGGCTCTCGGGCTGGCGCGCTCGTTTGCCACATCCACACGATTTATTCTCGACAAATCACTGGCACGTGCCATGTTCCTGCGTGCGCGTTACCTGCTCGAGCAGGTGCTGGCTGCGGACCTGAAGGAGCCGGCGTCGTTTCGTGTCCCGGTCAAGGAGATATTCATTGGCTGAATACAAAATCGGTATCATCGGTATACCGGGCAAGTGGTCAACGGAGACTCTGGCCGATGCCGTTGCGGAAAGGACCGGGCACCGGCTGGTAATCGATATGGGTGACGTGAGTCTGGACCTGGAGCGACAGCGCCTGTTATTCCAGGGTCAGGATTTATGCAAGCTGGATGCGTTGATTGTCAAAAAGATCAGTGCCAGCTACAACCCCAATACCCTTGATCGTCTGGAGCTGCTGCGTGTGACCGAGCAGGCCGGGGTCCGTGTCTTCAGCCGGGCGGAGCATATTCTGCGCCTGGTCGATCGTCTGAGTTGTACAGTCACCCTGCGTAATGGCGGTATCCCCATGCCGGCGACCCGCGTCACCGAGGATATCGGGGCGGCGATAACGGCCGTACAGGATTATGGCAGTGCGATCTTCAAGCCCCTGTATTCCACCAAGGCGCGCGGCATGTGCGTGATCGACGCTAACAGGGGGCGGGCTGAGGTGGAACGTGAAATCCGCGTCTTTCAGGCCGAGAATCCAATGATGTATATTCAGCAGAAAATTGAATTGCCGGGCCGGGACCTGGGTATGGTGTTTCTGGGTGGCGAATATCTCGGCAGCTATGCCAGGGTGCCGAGTGAGGATGCCTGGAACACTACCATACACAGTGGTGGCAAGTATGCCTCGCACACACCGCCGACTGCCGTGATTGAGCTTGCGCAGCGAGCCCAGGCATTGTTTGATATGGACTTCACGACAGTCGATGTCGCCGAAACGAACACCGGCCCGATCGTATTCGAAGTGTCCGCCTTTGGAGGATTCCGCGGGGCTCTGGAGGGTGTTGGCATTGATGCTGCCGGTTTGTATGCAGACCATGTGTTGCGACAGCTGGCGGTATGAAAAAGAGAGAGGGGGCGATGGGCGACACAGATGAATCTGACGCGAGCGCATTACAGGACGAAACACGTTTGTGCGCAGAGGAAATGTATCTGGCACTCGGCGAATGTACGGTGAGACTTCGCTCCAACTCCAGGGAGCTGGTGGCAGAACTTGCCGAGTATTTCTCGCATGTTGCGGTCGATGCAATGACGCCTGATATCGACATTATTGCCATTGAACGCGATGCACCGGATCTGGGAATAGACTTCATTGACTGGAAGCGCGAGCCTGGCAAGACCGGACGCAAGGATTCCTACGCAGATCTTCCGGGCGGGCGCCTTGTTCGCAAGGTACGCACCGGCATGGTTTTTCTGCAGAGTGAACACCGCCGTATCGCCGCCGGGCCCTGCAGAAAATATGCTAACCAGGTTATCAACTTTATCAATTCCCAGTACATGAACTGGCTGCAGAACCGCGGCTGGCTGATCTGTCATGCCGCTGGGCTCGTCTACCGGGGCAAGTGCCTCGGCATTGCCGGATTCTCCGGGGGCGGCAAATCAACCCTGATGCTGCATCTGCTTGACAATGACGAGGTATCCTACCTGACCAACGATCGGCTGTTCATTCATGCCGGTTCCGGCCAGGTAATAGCGCGCGGAATACCGAAATTGCCGCGCATCAATCCTGGTACCATCGTTCACAATAAAAAACTGCACAGTCTTATTCCTGCGCAACAGCGCAAGGCCCTGTTGCAGTTGCCGGCCAGGGAGCTCTGGGAGCTCGAGGAAAAATACGATGTACATATTGACAGGGTCTATGGGCCCGGGCGGATCATACCGGAGGCTCCCCTGGCAGCTTTCCTGATACTTGACTGGCAGCGTGATAGCAAGATGGAACTGAAAGTTGAGCGGGTGGACCTGGCAGCAGACCGTGACCTGCTGGGTGCCTTGATGAAATCTCCCGGTCCGTTCTACCAGTATCCGGATGGTACTTTTCAGCAGGATACGGCAGCCTTTGATGAATGGGCCTATCTGGATGCACTTGAAAACGTTGCTGTCTATGCCGCCAGGGGACGGATTGATTTTTCCGCCCTGTCGGATCGCGTTTTGCACGAGCTGCTGGCCTGACCGCATGACAAAAGGTGACTATCTATGACACGTGAACTTCTGCTCCTTCGCCATGGCAAGTCTGACTGGAGTGTCGGCGTCGATGATTATCATCGCCCGCTTAAGGACCGTGGCAAACGTGGAGCCCAGCGCATCGGGGTATGGCTGGCGCAGCAGCGAATGGTGCCTGATCTTATTGTCACTTCACCGGCGGAACGTGCACTGGTCACCGCCCAGAAGGCCTGCAAGGCGATGGGATACGGGGATCAGGGCATCCACAAGGACAAACGTATCTACGCAGCAGGGCTCGATGACCTGCTCGAGGTGCTGGGCGACTGTCCGCAGGATGCAAGTCGGGTCATGCTGGTGGGCCATAACCCGGGCATGGAGGAATTGCTTGCCTGGCTGGCGGGCGATACGGTTGCGGTGCCGGAAGATGGCAAACTTATGCCAACAGCGACCCTGGCCAGATTACTGATGCCGGCTGACTGGCAGGCCCTGACAGAAGGCTGCGCCCGTCTGGACACCATTATCCGGCCAAATACACTGCCGGAAAAGTTTCCTTACCCCGGACCCGATGGCAAGGAACTGCGTGACCGGCCTGCCTATTACTACACCCAGTCATCCGTCATTCCCTACCGTCTGCGGGACGGGAAACCGGAAATACTGGTCATAGCGTCCAGCAAGAAGCATCATCTGGTGGTCCCGAAAGGCATCAAGGACCCCGGGCTTTCTCCCCAGGAGTCGGCTGCAAGGGAGGCGCTGGAGGAAGCGGGCGTCGAAGGAGAGGTTGCGGATACCGCGCTCGGCAGTTATATCTGTGAGAAATGGGGTGCCACCTGTACCGTGGCCGTCTATCCAATGAAAGTAACCCGTCTCATACCGGAAGATGAATGGGAGGAACGCCACCGGGGTCGTCAGTGGGTAAGTCCGGAAAAGGCGGCAAGGGAGCTGAAACAGAAGGAACTGAGACCGCTGGTAAAGAAGCTGGAAGCTACGCTTTAGTAATGGGCAGATTGATTGCGGCGCTTGTTCGACATGGGGACTATCACCAGTTGCCGGATACCCCCAGTGCCCACCAACCCTATCCACTTAATCGTGAAGGAGAAACCCAGGCGCATGAAGCTGCGCAGCTGCTGCATGAAATGATCGTGCAGAATAACTGGTCCCTGGTACCTGCCATTGATTCATCCCGGATGTTGCGCGCCTGGCAGACTGCAATGATCTTCTCAGACAGACTTGCAGGACTGGGCCCATCCCCTTTGCGTATCGAGAGTTATGACGCGCTGGCTGAAAGAAGTGTCGGCTGTCTTGCCAACCTCACCAGAGCAGAGATTGAGGCAGTCCTGCACCGGGACCCGCGTGTATCCGATCCGCCCGCCGACTGGAAGGCGGACAGCCATTACCGCCTGCCGTTACAGGGCTCCGAATCCCTCCTGGAGGCCGGGGTGCGGGTTGCTGTTCACCTCGCGGAATCCATGGCAGCATTGGCGCCTGCCGAGCATGACAGGCTAAAGATCTTCGTTGGTCATGGCGCTGCCTTTCGTCATGCGGCCTGTCATCTTGGTGTACTGGAACTCGGGCAGGTGAGGCAGCTCAGCATGCATAACTGCCTCCCGCTACTGATCGAGTATTTGCCCGGCGGGAACTGGCGTCATACCGGAGGCGACTGGAAGATTCGCCCGAAGCACAGCGGCTACACGGACTAGCCGGGATACAGGCCATGCAACTGGAAAAACCATCCAAGTACCTGCCGCGTTACAAGGGTGTATTCTGGATCAAGACCCGTCTGCCAACACAGGGACAGGTCTGGATGCTGGGTAAACAGCATTCCGTTATGAAAGACAAATACCACAGTGCCGCCTATGCGCGGGAAATGGGCAGGGTAATCGGACAGGAGCCCTGGAAATGGCCGAAGCGGACGCTGTATTTCATCTCCGATATGCATGCCGATGCAGATGCCTTTATCGCCTCCCTGGTGGCCTCCGGCGGGGTGGAAAAGACCGGACCACGTGACAAGGATTTCAAGCTCACCAAGGCAGGACGGAAGGCGCGTTTTCTCATCGGCGGCGACTGCTTTGACAAGGGGCCGAGTACGCTGCGATTGCTGAGTGTTATCCGTATGCTGATCAATCGCGGAGCCGATGTTCGGCTGCTGGCCGGTAATCATGATATTCGCATGATGCTTGGAATAAGGTCGGTCGGTATGGAGCCGGACCCGAGAATTGACCATTTCTTTATTCGCATGGGACCCAAGATGGTTCCTTTTCTTGCAGAGATCCGTGACCGGTATCTGCAGGGTGAAGACGCGTTACACGGTGTGCCGGATAGCCGTGAATGCAGACGACGACTCTATCCCCCGAAAAGCTGGTTCCGGGAGTTTCCGCAACTGGCCGTATGGGTCATGCCCGAAGCGACCATTGAGCGGGAAGTGCAGAAATTGCGCAAGAAGATGAATAACTTTGAAGAAGATTGCGAGAAGGCAGGACTTTCCATGCGCATGGTGTACGCTGCCGCAAGAAAATGGCGGGAGCTGTTTTTACATCCAAAAGGCGAATACGCATGGTTTTATAAACGTATTAAGCTTGGTTGTCGGGAAGGTTCATTTATTTTTGTCCATGCCGGTATCGATGACCGAATGGCCAAATTGATCACTGAAAAAGGCATGAAACATATCAACCGGAAATTCCGGAAGCAGATGTACAAGGACCCATTTGATTTTTACTACGGCCCCATGGCCAATATTATTCGCACCAAGTATCGTCTGGTAGACATGCCTCTGACCCGGCATGGCGTCAAGATGCTCAGAAAAAAGGCCGGTGTGCATGCCATTGTTCACGGGCATCGTAACCTGCTTCACGGGCAGCAGGTTATGTTGAGAAAAGACATTGTAAATTTCGAATGTGATACCACGCTGGACCGTAATACGAGGAAGAAAGAAGGGCTCAAGGGCCATGGGGCTGCGGTTACCATCTTCAGACCCGAAGGGCTGGTGATGGGGGTCAGTAATGACTACCCTTATATCAAGGTATTTGAACCGGCTTCAGTCAGTCGCTAAGTTGCCATTCGCGGGTCTGATACACTTATCGGGTAATGCTGACAACGGATCCGTATAAAATGAGAAGCAGGAAAAGTAGTTTTCGCCACCAGTCACTGCAGGATGTAAAGTCCATCCAGGATATCCTGAAAGCCATCACCAGCGGCATTGCCAAGGGGAAGATCACCTTCAGTGATGATGATGAAAAAATTGTCATGAGACCTGAGGGTCTGCTGGACCTCAAGGTTACCGCCACCCAGGAAGATAATCGTAACCGGTTCAATATCAGGATAAGCTGGCAGTTGGAAAATGGCGGGGAGAAAAAAAAGAAATCATTCTCCGTAAAGTAATGGGTGCCGGCGCACTGCTGTACCACTTAATCCCCTCTCCCACAGGGAGAGGGAAGGGTGAGGGGATAAAACAGATAACTGCCTGTATTTAAACCCCCTCATCCTAGCCTTCTACCCCTCAAGGGGGTACTGAAAAGAGTCCCGAAGGGAGAAGGAATAAGTGTCCATTCCCTATGATTGTAACTTTCATGTCTCATAGGCTACCGACACAAATTTGTACGTGACATGGAGGGATCCGCTTTGACATGATCGAAAATAAGTGGGACAGCAGTGGCGCCGGCGTTATTCCCTTTTGTGTGAAAGACGGGCAGGTACTGTTCCTGTTTCACAAGACGTTCAGCGGGAGAAGAGCAGGAAGCCTGGTAGATTTTGGGGGTGGTGGAGAGAAGGGGGAGAGCCACAGGCAGACGGCCATACGGGAATTTATAGAAGAAACAGAAACCATGTACTTCTCCGACAATATTCACACAGCCGTGTTGACACAGGACCGTGTTCAGGACCAGATACCGCTGATGGAATCACTGTTTGACAGGACCATGCAAAGGCACCCGGAGTGGTGGTGTCGGCGGGTGAATGGGGGCAGCGGGAAACAGAAAGACTGGAAAACCTTCTTTATTGAATTCGATTACCGGGATGTGACGGATATCAACAGGGAATGGAAGCTGGATGATGCCACCCGGTTCACGAAACGCAGAGAATTATTATGGGTACCGGCCGACACATTATGTGAGATCTACGATCACGCGCCTGACAGGCTGTGGAAAAGAGTCCGACAACTGGTCAACGCGAAACAAACCATAAAATCGATAACAAGCTGCCTGGCTGGGTAGTTCTACCGCAGGTGGATTCTCCGCTGCGTCACGACACAATCGCGTTCTCGGTAGCAGTTTGCCGAGCCGGGTATTTCAGCATAGTTTGATCTAGATCATTTGCGCATCATTGATTAATGATTTATATATGAACGTTCGTGTGGAAATACAGCCCGGCAATTCCAAGTAATAAAGAATATAAGAACAATCTAAACTAGAAAATTATCCATAAAATGCGCGCCATTGTTACCCGACATTACAAGACACTGATCAATGCGTCCGAGCAGATTCTGGGATGGGGTGACTCGCCGCGTGACACTGGCTGGAAGTCTGATGTCGAGTTCGTCAGCGAGCGGATAAAGAAAAACGGCATCAGCTTCGACGCCGTTTACTCAAGCGATCTGGAGCGCGCCAGGCAGACGGCGATGTTTCATGCCCGGCTATTTGGCATACATATTATTCACGACACAACTGCCCTGAACGAAGTCAACTACGGGGAACTGTACAAAAAGAAAAAGAAATGGGTGGCCGAGCACTATCCACAGTACAAGAAGGACCCGGATTTTGTCTACCCGGGCGGCGAGAGTTTCCGCCAGATGCAGCAACGCAGCGTCAACTATGTTTCCAATCTGGCAATAACACATCCACAACAGACTGTGCTCCTCGTCGTTCATGCCGGTGTGATAAGGGGATTTATCAGCCATTTTCTTGGCTTGAATTATGCGGAGAATCTCAAGCACAAGATATCACACCGCTATATCGGTGATTTCTTGTTTGAAGGGAACGCTTGTGTGCGCTACGACGAGTTGGGCAAACCCTCCGGATTTGTGCGTGAGGGTGTTATCGAGATTCCTTTCGCTTGCCCTGTAGCTGGCAAGTCAGATATTACTGATGATTCGCAGCAGGCAACGGATTATCAACACGAGTATGTCGGAAACATCTGACTTCCGAAAATTCAGGTTGTAGTTGAGTTGAGGCTGACTGTGTTACCTGTTTCGTTCAGGGTGTGAATTTGCAAATATCGCTGCCAATCGATAATATCCATGGCGATTAATGGGATATCCTGCTGTTTACCCGCGTATTCACATAAATTGAAAAAAAGAACTCACTACCTACATATATATCTAGTCCGGCATCCCGCCGAATGAGATAAGGCGGTCTATCAGGTCTATGGATGGACATATCATGATAAATAATCGAGCACAGCTCTGTAGTTGTAATTTTTCATACCAGTTATTGATGCTTACGAGCAGCGAATAAGTAGTCGTGTGAATGATCGATGGTCTCTGCTGATATACGCCAGCAGGGAAATAAAATACCGTATAAAACGGCAACATTGAACGAGGGGATTAACGGTAATGCCTACTACAATCAACTTCAGCAAGCTTTTCGGAAAATCACCCTTCAAGCCCATGAAGAAGCACATGAGTATCGCAACGGAGTGCGCGATGCTCATGCCAGACGCGATGAAAGCTTTCTACAAAGGCGACAAGCAGACACTCAAGGATATCAAGCAAACTATTAACCAGCTTGAAGGTGATGCCGATAAGATCCTGGAAGAACTGACAAGCCGGTTGCCCAAGACCATGTTCCTGCCTGTGGATCGCCGGGACCTTCTGGATGTGCTGGAAATGCAGGAAGCCATTGCCGACCGTACCCAGGACATTATTGGCCTTATGCTGGACCTGCCAATGGATGTGCCTGAGGAAATGCAGAAGCCTGTCATGCGTCTCGTCAATCGTGTTACCGATGCTGTGAAAGATGCGCAAAATATCGTCAAGACATTCGAAGACCTTGTCGAAACCGGTTTCAAGGGACCCCATGTAGAAAAGGTACAGAAGCTGATTCACGAAACGGTTGGCATCGAGACCGACGCAGATACCATCGGTATAGACATTACCCACACGTTGTTCGCCCATGCCAAGGACCTGGACCCGGTGTCGGTTGTATTCCTGTACCAGCTGATCGGGTGGATTGATGATCTGGCCGACTATGCCGAGAAGCTTGCTATACGCTCACGCCTGTTGATTGCACGTTAACACTAAATAAAAAAGAGGGGGAGCCATGGAGGTCATTGCCGAGTACGGCTCGGTTTTCATGATACTGGCCATTGTATTTGGCTTATACATGACATGGGGTATCGGAGCAAACGATGTCGCCAATGCCATGGGAACCTCGGTAGGTTCTGGCGCCATAACCGTCAAGCAGGCGATCATCATTGCCGCAATTTTCGAGTTTGCCGGCGCATTCATCGCCGGTGGCTCTGTAACCAAGACCATCCGCAAGGGGATCATTAATCCCGAGTCCATAACCGGAACCCCGGAGATCCTGCTGTTCGGCATGCTGGCGGCCCTGCTGGCTGCAGCTGTCTGGCTGATGATTGCCTCCTGGCAGGGTTGGCCGGTCTCGACCACCCATACCATCATCGGCGGACTGGTCGGATTCGCCGTGGCGGCGATCGGCATGAGCGCCGTCAACTGGGGCAAGATCGGACAGATTGTCGCGAGCTGGCTGGTATCCCCCCTGCTTGGCGGGCTCCTTGCCTATGGTCTCATGGTCAGTATTCAGCGGCTGATACTGCGGACCGATAAACCGTTCGAGAATGCGAAGAAATGGGGGCCGATGTATGTCTTCCTGGTCGGCTGGATCGTCAGTCTGGTAACCATGTTCAAGGGTTTGAAGCACCTGCATATAGATTTTGGTCCTATCACCACATTCCTCTTGGCGGTGTCATTCGGACTGATACTTGCGTACATCGGCAAGCGCATGATCAATAAAATCCAGATAGACAAAGCGGCCGATCAGGAATTTCACTTTGCCAGTGTCGAGAAAGCATTCGCACCCATGATGATCTTTACTGCCTGCGCCATGGCCTTTGCGCACGGCTCCAATGATGTGGCCAATGGCATCGGCCCCCTGGCGGCGGTGGTCAGCCTGGTGCAATCCGGGGGTGAGGTGACACAGAAAGCGGATCTGCCTCTGTGGATCCTCGCTCTTGGCGGCGTTGGTATCGTGCTCGGTCTGACCACATTGGGCTACCGGGTAATGCGCACAATCGGTAGCGAGATCACCCACCTCACGCCAACACGCGGCTATTGCGCAACGCTGGCGGCGGCCACCACGGTGGTGCTGGCCTCCAAGACGGGCCTGCCGGTATCCACGACCCACATCGCCGTCGGTGCGGTGATGGGTGTCGGCATGACCAGCGGCGTGGCGGCCGTGGACCTTAGGGTCGTCAGGGACATCGTTGCCTCATGGGTAATCACCCTGCCCGCCGGTGCGATCATGGCCATCATCTTTTTCTTTACGCTGAAAGGGATTTTCGGCATCAGTTGCCCCCCCTGTCTCTGACAGTCCGGCATGGCATAAGGGGATCGAAGCGGTATTTGGTTTCAAACCGTATAATACCCTGCACGGGTTGATGGCCTTATATCCATAGGCTGTTTATTGTCCTTTGCGCTTAATCGAGTGGCAAGGGATGCAAATATCTTTTCATTTGCCTCATGATCATCCTGCTTCAGTAACCAGACAGGACAGCTGCAGTTTCGAGTCAGGTATTTGTCTGTTCTGGGCTTCCCCGAAATTTTGATGACGAGATCATAATCACCCTCTGCTGATTCACGTGCAATCTCCTTTGCACGATTGCCGAACAAGACACGGGCAGTTGATTCGGCGCTGTCGGATACAATCATCGAAATGAAAGCTTCGAGCTCGGCGAGCCTTCTTTCTCTGATATTATTTATCAAATCGTTAGGATACATGGACGTGACCAGCATCCTGGTATGCGGTGGCAGCGATTCGATGACATCTAGCAATGTCACACTTGCCTGGCAAGCTTTTGCATGCTTCATGACCTGCGCAATAACCTGCATGCTGTTCAGTTTGCTGTCAATGACATAAAGTATGCGTGCATATCGTTTCATCCGTCATCTCCGGGTATCGCCTGGCGGTCGACGCCTACCGGGCAAAGTGGGTAGAAATCGTTTTTTTACCGGATGACTGATTGTTGCACTTCAATGTTACAACTTGATGACAGCTGCTATGTTCGACCAGCGGGTATCTGTGGCAGGCGGCGTGATAGGTGAAAACTGCGCCCAGAGCGGTTTGGCAGGGCTATACCGGGAATTCCGGTGAACAGACCATTATGAAACCGGGATGCCGGAGGCATTCCCGGTAGCGTTATTAACCTTTATTTACTACACGCTTGTGGAAATGAGTCAAGAGTTTCTTGCGCAGCTTGGCTTGCTGATGCTTGGAAGCTGCGGCCATACGTTTCTGTGCCAGCTGGATGAAGGTCTCCTGGGAGCTGAGTGATTTTTTACCGGTCGTATCCTTGCGTTCGATATAGCTGCCGTCGGCTTGCATTTCCCAGGCATGCTTGCGGCTGGATAGCTGGACATCGATGATCAGGCGCAGTTCCTGCCGCAGTTTTGGATCCTCAACAGGCGTTACAACTTCCACCCGGCTTTCCAGATTGCGCTTCATGAGATCGGCGGAGCCTATGTAGTATTCCTCCTTGCCCTTGTTCCAGAAATAATAGATTCGGGCATGCTCCAGAAAGGGTCCGATGATGCCGATGACCTGGACGTTTTCGGTGAGCCCGGGAAGGCCCGGACGCAGGCGGCAGGTATCACGCACGATGAGGTTTACCTTGACGCCCGCCTGTGAGGCGCGATACAGGGCCCTGGTAATATCCGTATCTTCCAGGGCATTCATCTTGAACTGGATCAGCCCCGGTTCTTTTTCTGTATGGTTCTTGATCTCCCGCTCGATCTTGTCCAGCAGAGCCTGCTTCAGGGTATACGGGGATGTCAGTATCTTGCGATACTGCGGCGGTGGTGAGTATCCGGTCAGGTAATTGAACAGTTCGGTCAGGTCCTGGGCGATCGCGTCGTCACAGGTCAGCATGCCAAGATCGCAGTACAGACGGGCAGTACCGGCGTGGTAGTTGCCGGTTCCTATATGGGCGTAGCGGCGCAAGCCATTATAGTCCTTGCGCACCACGAGGATGACCTTGCTGTGGGTCTTCAGCCCGATGACACCATAGGTGACATGGATGCCGGCCTGCTCCATGCGTCGCGCCCAGCGTATATTTGCTGCCTCGTCGAATCGCGCTTTCAGTTCGACCAGTACAGCGACCTGTTTGCCGTTACGTGCGGCATTTACCAGTGAGTCGACAATGGCGCTTTCTTCTGATGTGCGATACAGCGTCATCTTGATGGCAAGTACCTTGGGATCTTCACTGGCCGTACGCAGGAAGCGTTCCACGCTGGTACTGAAGGATTCATAGGGATGCTGCAGTAACAAGGCGCCGCGTTCCCGGATGATGTGAAAGATATTACGGGTATCGTGGGCCAGTCGGGTATGGTCAACGGGCTTGTGGGGTGGGTCATGTAGTTCCGGGATTTCCAGACCGGCAATCTCGAAAAGATCGCGCATCGCAATCATCGATTCAACCTCGAAAACATCGGCTGCCTCATCGAGACCCAGCTCGGCGGCCAGCATGCCCCGGTGTACCGGTTTCATGCCTTTTTCGATCTGCAGGCGGACAATGGGTGCAAAATGACGATCACGCAGCTCGCTTTCTATCATGGCCAGCAGGTCATCCGCTTCCTCTTCCTCGATCTCCACGATGGCATTGCGGGTAACCCGGAAAAGTTCACAGGAGATAATCTCCATGGACGGGAACAACAGGTCGATGTTCTGAGTGATAACATCCTCGAGTCTGGCATAGGTGTTGGTACCGTCTACGCGAAGGAACCGTGGCGCAATCCCCTTCAGATTGGGTACCTTGACCCGCGCATAGTGAGAGGCGCTGCCACCCGGGTAGCGCAGTGAAACCAGGAGATTCAGGGCGAGATTGGAGATAAAGGGAAATGGATGTCCGGGATCCATGGCCAGGGGCGTCAGCAGCGGGAAGATATTGGCAAGAAATTTCTCTCGCAGCAGTTTTTGTTCTTCCAGCTTCAGTTCGGTATAGCGGCTCAGCCGTATTCCCTGGGCCTCCAGCAGCTTGTGCATTTGCTGGTAATTCCGGTTCTGCTCCTGGTGGATATCCCGAACGACGGCCTGGCTTTTTCTGAGTTGTTGCAGCGGCGTCAGGCCATCAACAGAGGGCGTACGGATGCCAGCTGCAATCTGCTGTTTCAGGCCACCAATCCGTTTCATGAAGAATTCATCGAGGTTGCTGCTGACGATCGCAAGGAACTTGACGCGTTCCAGCAGGGGGACAGCATCATCCGCGGCCATGTGCAGTACACGACGGTTGAATTCCAGCCAGGTCAGTTCCCGGTTGAGGTACAGCTTGGGATCATCCAGGTCGGTTTTTTGCGTCTGTTTTCTCCTTGCCGGCCTCGCAGGGACCTTTTTGGGGGTCGGGGCGGCACTGGAGGTGGATTCTGCTGCGGCCGGCCTGCGGGCCTTAGGAGACCGGGGAGTCGAGCCACGTCGTTGAGTGCTTTCTGGGGTCTTTTCCATTGTTAAACTCTTCTGTTAGCATTATCTTTTAATTATATCAGGTTGATTAAGCTATTAGGAAGCGATTCAGGGGGCGATAATCCCTGTGCGCGATATGAAACCGGGGTTGGCTACAGGTTTATCACCATATTACAGCGAGCCGCCTCACCGGACATTTCCATACCGTTGTGATGGTCGTGGTCTTTGCCTGAACCCCCTGGGGGCGGGATGTAATGGATGGTGTGATACAGGAACTGGTCTTGTACTGGGCGGCAACGAAAGACTTTTTTGTCTTTGATACCGCGCGTCTGGCAGAACCGGACATGATCATCCGCCTGGGTTTCCAGGCGTTGCTGTTATGCGGCTCGGCCTTTTTTTCCGGATCTGAAACCGCGTTGTTCTCTCTGTCCCGCCTTGATCTGCAGAAACTTCGACGCGAACGTAACCAACAGACCGAGACCCTGCATGCCTTGCTGGACCAGCCGAGGCGGCTGATAATTTCCATCCTGTGTGGCAATGAACTGGTCAACATTGCTGCTGCTGCAAACATGACAGGGATACTGGTGACTCTGTATGGCGTCGAACGTGCCGGCTGGATCAGTGTCCTGGTGATGATTCCCCTGCTACTGCTGTTTGGCGAGGTGACCCCGAAGACCATCTCGGTTTCAAACCCTGTGCGTGTCAGCACCGGGTTGGTGGCTACTCCAATGAGTCTGTGGGTGAGACTGGTCGCCCCACTGGTCTGGGTAATTCGAAGCCTTGCCGACCGCATTACCACCCTGATTGTCGGCGAGGAAAAAGCCGCCGAGAATATCCTGATGCTGGACGAATTCCGAACCCTGGTGGAGGAGGTTGCCAAGGAAGGGGAACTCAATGCAACCGAGCGCGCCCTGATTTACAACCTGCTTGAGGCGGGTGATACCGAGGTCGTCGAGATCATGACCCCGCGGACGCGCACGGCTTTCCTGAATGCGGCTATGACATTGCCGGAAATGGTTGAACTGTTTCGTACCTACCGTCATCCGCGGGTCCCGGTCTTCCGGGTTCACCGTGACAACCTGGTGGGCTTTGCCCACGCCGAGGACATCCTGAGGCTGGTGCTCGATGACACCGACCTGACGACAGTGGAACTGGATGACATCATGCATTCACCGGTGGTGGTTCCCCTTACCAAGAAAGTTGATGAGATGTTCGACTTCTTTACGGCTAATAACGCTCGTGCCGCGGCAGTCCTCAACGAGTTTGGCGGGGTCGAGGGCTTCGTCACCATGAAGGATGTGCTGACTTTCATATTCGGACAGATATCAGGTGATGTCGAGGGGCAGGAGTTGTATCAGGAACGTGATGAGGATTCCTACGAGGTTGATGGTGATATGAAGCTGACTGATTTCAATAACCTGAGCAATTTCGGTATCGAGGACCAGCGCATGACAACCATTGGCGGTGTTGCGTTCCGGCACCTGGACCGGTTGCCCAGGGTGGGCGACAGAATCAGTATTGAAGATATCAGCATCACCGTCCTGGAGATGGATGAACACCGGATTGCGCGCGTGAGTGTGAACCGCGGTAGCCGGGGTGAGGAAGCTGCTGCGGGTGCACTGACTGATCCCGTCAATGCAGGAGAATCGGCAGATGAGATATCGGATCAGCCCGATACTGATCTGCATGATGACAAGATGCGTGGCTCAGGCGGCGATGAAAATAGCATTGATACCAGTCAGTCGGTCAAAGATGGCACACAAGTCGAATCCACCTGGGCGAGTGATGCAGACAAAAAACCCGACCCGAAGGCAGTTCACTAAGGCCTGGAGAACCGGTTATGGATTTTCTGATTATATTGCTGGTGATGGTACTTCTCCTTCTGCTGAAGGGGTTCTTCTCGGGTTCGGAAATTGCCCTGGTCAATTCGGACAAGCTCAAGATTCACCACAAGGCGAATCAGGGGCATCGGGGAGCTAAAATGGTGCTCAAGCTTTTCCAGACACCGGATGTGCTGCTCGGTACCACACTGGTCGGGACCAATATATCGACCATTATTCTGACGACCCTCGGGACCATGCTGATGATCCGCTCGTTCGGCCAGTTGGGAGACCTGTACGCAGTGCTGCTGTTTACCCCGCTATTTCTGATACTCGGCGAGATTGTGCCAAAGAGTGTGTATCAGCAGAAATCCAACGAGATCGCGCCCGTGGTCGTGTATCCCTTGCGGGTATTTTCCGTATTGTTCTATCCCGTGGTATTTGTCTTTTCGCGTATCGCGCGTCTCGGCGCCCGCCTCGTGGGTGGCGGCAAGAGCGAGCAGAATGTGTTTATAACCCGTGAACAGATGCGCATGGTGGTGGAAATGGCCGATCGCGGCGCCAATGTAGACGTGTTTGACCGTGCGCGGATCAAGCGCGCGATCCGTTTTGCGGATACCTCGGTTGGTGAGGCCATGATCCCGGTTGCCGAGATTACAGCGATCAATCGTAACCGGGATACCCGCAGTGCCGTTACCTTGGTGCGCAGGCGTGGCTATAACCGGCTTCCTGTATATACCAGGAATATCAGTAATATTGTCGGCGTAGTCACGCTTACGACCTGGGATCTGATGGACCCGGAACTGCCAGATTCTCCACTGGAGAAACTCATCAAGCCTGCCCACTATGTCTCGCCCTATCAGACTATCGACCAGTTGCTGCCTGTCCTGCGTACTCGTGATGACCACATGGCAATCGTGGTGGATGAATTCGGCTCGGCGATTGGCATGATTACCATGGAAGACATTCTGGAGGAGGTTGTTGGCGAAATTGATGTCGGTTACGACTTCGAGGAATATCTGCCGCGGCGTAAACGTATCTTCGAAATGCTGGATGAAGAGACCTATTTGATGGATGCCCGCCTGCCTATTTCCGAGGTCAACGAGTTGCTTGGCATCAGTTTGCCGGCCGTGGAATCACACACCATTGGCGGCCTGATGATGGCCCGGATGCGCCATATTCCCGGTACAGGAGAGTCCATTGTGGAATCAGGATTCAAGTTCACTGTAACTGAGGCGACTGACCGGGCCGTAGTGAAGTTACGGGTTGAACCGGCATGACCAGCTTTCCCGCATGATGCGCCGGACCGGCCCCGCTCCCGGGGCCACCTCAAGAGCATTTTCCTGTTACAGTTGTGTCCCAACATGAAGTCTTGCTGGTCAGTAAATCTGCAAAAGTGTCAGCAGAAGTAGCAGGCTACGGAAAATTACCTGGCCGTGTGGGTACACGATTAGTTGCCGAAATCAACCGGGGAACTCAAAGGTAAAATATTGTCTCGACTAGAATATCTTAACTACCATTCGATAATTGCCTCATGCAATATGTCACAATCCTCGGCCGTGATTACGGATGAAATCAAGGTGCTAATAAAGTGAAAACCAGGAAGTGCCGTAATATGAAAAGGCTGTTCAAGATGTCGCTGCTGAAGACGGACTCGTAAGCAAGTCCTTGCACAAGTTGCGTGGCTGCCATCCAGGGCACGTGCATGATGATTTCTGAGGTATTGCAAGGATGTGCTGTGATTGGGACATGCGCAGAAACAAGATACCGCTATCGGAGTGGATATTGATCTACCGAATGCTGGCATAGGGCAGGAAACACAACGATATTAGATTGCAACTATGGCAAAGTTAATCGTCATCAAAGAGCCTGAAGGTGATCGCTCCCCTTTTCTGCGCGGGATTCTGGTGCAGTCATTGGTAAATACCGGGCTTGTCTTCGATGAGGCCTATGCCCTGGCTCAGGCAGTAAGGGACAAGCTGCAGGAAAGAGACGAGATTACGACTACTGAACTGAAGGCCAGGGTCACCGGGCTGCTGGAAGAACGACACGGTAGTGAAAAACGAAAGCTCTACGAGGCCGAGCCCTCCAGTGGCACCGGTATCATTGTACATACCCCCGCACGCAGTATGCCCTTCTCTACAGGCATTCTGGCGCATTCACTGGAGACTTGCGCCATCCCGCCGGAGATGGCCCTGCAGGGCGCGCGCAAGGTTCTGGCAAACCTGAGAAAAACAGGCCACCTGGAAATTGATCACAAGGCCCTGCGACGGGTGATATACAGATGTCTGGACGAGCACTGTTCACAGGAGGCGGCCAAACGCTATCTTTCATGGCGCCGGTTTGAAAACAGCGGTATACCCCTGATCATTTTGATTGGCGGTGTTACCGGCAGCGGCAAGAGTACAATCTCATCGGAACTGGCTTATCGGCTCGATATTTCACGACATCAGTCCACCGACATGATGCGGGAGATCATACGTTCCTACCTGTCTCCGCAGATGGTGCCTGCCCTGAAGTATTCCAGTTTCGAGGCCTGGCGTGGCTTGCCGGGCTCTGCCGACGGGGCCGTGCCGAACATCGAAAATCGGGTAATTACCGGTTTTCTTTCCCAGGTTGCCACGATGAAACTTGCGCTGGAAGCAACCATTGACCGTGCCATCGAGGAAAGACAACACCTGATACTGGAAGGTGTCCACGTGGTGCCAACTGAATTGAACCTTGAAGCGCGGGCAGGTGAGGCTGTCATTATCCCTATCAAGCTTGCCACCATGAAAAAGGACTTGTTGTACAAACAGCTTACCCGACGTGTTCGTGATGCAAATGGGCGCCAGGCTTCGCGCTACCTGGAGAGTCTGGATGATATCTGGGACTTGCAATCGTGGTTACTGAATGAAGCGGACAAGACCGGGATATCCATTATAGAAAACTGGCATATCGAGGATACTGTCCGAGCAGCACTGGAGCTTGTAATTGGAGAATTAATGAAGCAATTTGCTCCGCAGCCGGACGACACTGTTTGGGGCGGCTGATCTGATGCAGGCATACAGGGTATATCCATTGAATCAGATCTGATCCGGGAATTTGACCGGTTGACGGGGACAGTCCACAGCTTATTTCCGACCCTTATAAAGGGTGGTCCTCGGAAAGTAACCTGCAACAATAATATTTTTAGAGTCGAACCCCTGCAGCTTGTTGGCTGCAGGGGTTTATTTTTTATTTATCGTCCATCCGTGCTTTTTCTGCCGTCATATCTGTCGGAGTGTCACTGAAATATCATCTTATTTAAATATTACTGTCACATTTGTTGCATAGGATCATTGCCACGAATTAATGCCCAGGGTGGGGTTTAAGTGAGTAATGTGAGCGGTATAAAACTGCAGGAATCGATCGACCGGCAGCGCGAAATGCTAACCGATCTGCTGACAATATCGATGTACAAGTCAGCCCGCCGTCTGGCTCCATTGATGAGTAACCGTTACGCGCTGGAAATGTTGCTCGTTGATGAAGTTAGGAGCATGCGTTTCTGTAAATACCTGTATGTGTTAGATGCCGGAGGGACACAGGTTACATCCAATGTAACTCGGGAGGGTGTGGATCGGAGCCAGTTTGCCCGTAACCGTTCATACCGCAACTACATGCAGGATATTGTCGGGACTACCGATTTCAGACTTTCAAGGGCCTATATCAGCAAGAATACGAACCGGCCCTCGATGACCGCGATCCAGGTCATCCGAGATAACTCGGGCAAGCGTGTTGGTTTTCTCGGCGCAGATTATGATCTACGTGAATTGCCGCTTACCCAGCGACCTTACAGCGAGACTTCCGAGTGGCGGCAGCTCACAGACGATCCAGCCATTAGAAAAAACCTGTTCCAGCAACAACGTCACGAAAGCATCATCGACCGGCGTATTGGCGATGTGCTGATACTCATGCATGAATTGATCACTGTGCATGGTGTTTACCACGGCAAGATTCATTTCTCGAGTAATCGGGCGACCATCTGGTTAACTGAGGATCCCCACAGATACCGTTTGCTGGGCATCCAGGAGTTGATCGACCCGGATATTTGCCTGGCCTATCCACGTCAGCCCTATCCGGATACCGCGCTGGTTCCCGTAGATTCTGTGATGCTGGTGCTTGATCACTTCCGCACGCTGCGTTTCGGCGATGACAGCATCTACCTGCGCTCAGGTTCATTGAATATCTTCAATGGACAGGTTGGTCTCAATTTTTCATGTGACGGATCCCATTATATGGACTTCAGGGAGTTCCTCGAAAAGGACATGGATTTCTGGTATGGCATGACTTGTGCCGTCTAGGCCCATTCTCAAAACCCAACAACTTCAACACAACCCAGGGAGTAAAGAGATGCACGAGCATTACAGGACAGCCGTGGCTGTCGGGGTCATCAGTGCCATAATGGCCGCACCCTCGTTTGGCGGGGTCACCGTTTACAAGAAGGATGGCAAATACGTCAAAATCGGCGGCCGTATTCAGCTGCAGTACTACTATGCCGATCCCGATGGCGGCGAATCCGAGGATGACTTGTTCTTTCGGCGCCTGCGCCCCTATGTCGAGGGCAGCCTGCACCCGGACTGGAAGGGCAAGTTCCAGTTCGACTACGGCAAGGCTGAGGATGACAACGAGGTGGCCATCAAGGACGCCTACCTGCAGTACAAGGGCTATGACAATATGAAGGTCTCTATTGGTAATGCCAATTTCCCGTTTTCCAGAGAATTCCTGACCTCGTCCAATAAGCAGCAGCTGGTGGAACGCACCTTCGTCGGTGATCACAACTACGGTACGCCGGACCGCAATGTCGGTATTCACCTCACGGGCAACAGCGCTGACAAGAAGATAACCTGGGGTGCTTCTGTCGCATCTGCTTCCATCGATCCGGACAATAAGAAGCTGGATTTCGATACCCCGGTTAACGAGAAAGGCGACTGGAATGAAGGCTGGATGTTCGGCGGCCGCGTCGATTTCCATCCCTTCGGCCTTCTGAAGAAGTCACAGGGCGATTTCAAGGGCGAGACCAAGGCCACCGTCGGTGTCGCGGCCTTTGCCTGGGATAATGACGACGACAACAATTCCTATACACCCGGTTGTGGGTCCAAGTGTGATGTCGACTCCGTGACCGGTTACGAGATCTCGGGTGCCTTCCGTGCCGCGGGTTTCTCCATCGACGCCCAGTACAACATGTTCGATACCGAGCTGATCGAGACCGGCATCAGCAGCGGCATCTATTCCAGCAGCCAGAGCGACCTGGAGAACTGGTCCATCGAGGGTGGCTACATGCTCATGCCCGGCAAGCTGGAACTGGTGGCCGGTTACCAGAGCCAGGATGCCGACGGTTATGCCGAGGAGTGGACCCGCACCTCAGTCGGCGCCAACTGGTTCATCAAGAAGCATGACATCAAGGTACAGGCCACTTTCACCATGAACGAGGACGTGAACGGTGTCAGCGGCGATGACCTGGATGAGTTCTTCCTGCAGACCCAGTACGTATTCTAATAAGAAAATAGCAGCCCCGTTATATGTCGGACAGGGATGTCCGGCATCCCTTTCTATTCCGTTTTAGGCTGTTTATCTTGAATGGTGTAAAGGTCACCCTGCAGGGTGTGAGGGTGCAGGGTGCACGTATCTGCGCAGGCGCCAGACAGTCAGGGTCTCAATAACTTGAGGATACTCTGATTAATCCGTCATTGCGAGGAACAAAGTGACGAAGCAATTTGCAGACTATTGAAAGAACTGTCAGGAGATTGCTTCGTTACGCTCGCAATGACGTGATAATCGAATCAATCATGGCTTCCTTGATACTGCACGGAGTGCACCCCGCTGTGGCAGGGTACTTCATTGTACAAGGTGCCCGTTGCGCACCGGGGATAGGGTGATCAGCCGAAGCGGCCCGTGATATAGCCTTCCGTCAGGCGGTGCTGGGGGTTGGTGAAGATGCGGCGGGTGTCATCCACCTCGACGAGTTCACCCAGATGGAAGTAGGCGGTGCGGCTGGAGACGCGTGCGGCCTGTTGCATTGAGTGGGTGACGATGACGATGGTGTAGTTGCTGCTTAACTCATCCATCAGCTCCTCGATTTTCGCCGTGGCGATCGGATCGAGTGCCGAGCAGGGCTCGTCCATCAGGATGACCTCCGGCTTCACTGCGATGGTGCGGGCAATGCAGAGGCGCTGCTGCTGGCCGCCGGAGAGACTGGTGCCTGGCTCGTCAAGACGATCCTTGACCTCGTCCCAGAGGCCGGCCTTGCGCAGGCTGGTCTCGACGGCTTCGTCCAGGTCCAGCTTGTTGTCAACCAGGCCGTGAATACGCGGGCCGTAGGCCACGTTTTCATAAACTGACTTCGGAAACGGGTTGGGGCGCTGGAATACCATGCCGACCTGCGCGCGCAGGGTGACCACATCGGTGGTCTTGCTGTAGATGTCCTTGCCATCCAGCATGATGCTGCCGGTGACGGCGCAGCCCTCGATGATGTCATTCATGCGATTGAGGCTCCGCAGGAAGGTGGATTTCCCGCAGCCCGACGGGCCGATCATGGAAATCACCTCGTTCTTGCCGATATCGATGGAGGCATTCTTGATCGCCGGCTGGCCGCTGTAGGCCACATCGACATTGCGACAGACAATCCGTGGGTTGTCGACGGTTATCGTGCCGACGGTCTCGTGCAGCAACTCTTCTTCATGTTCTTCGCGGATGATCAGATTCTCCAGCCCTGACTGCAGTCCCGCGACCGGGTCCTGTTCGATGACATTTTCATTCATAGTATTTTACCTGTTTGTTACCACTTTTTCTCGTAGCGTTTACGCAAGTAAACTGCCGTTGCATTCATAACCACCAGAAATGCCAGCAGTATCATAATAGCTGCTGCAGTGCGCTCCATAAAGGCACGCTCCGGACTGTCAGCCCAGAGGAAAATCTGCACGGGCAATACTGTCGACGGGTCCAGGACATTGCCCGGAATATCGACGATGAAGGCCACCATGCCGATCATCAACAGTGGTGCCGTCTCACCCAGTGCCTGTCCCATACCGATAATGGTACCGGTCAG
Source organism: uncultured Ectothiorhodospiraceae bacterium (assembly GCA_947259415.1). GTDB lineage: Bacteria > Pseudomonadota > Gammaproteobacteria > UBA9214 > UBA9214 > CAMYJZ01. The sequence continues at coordinate 42,855 of CAMYMI010000016.1, forward strand.
CATGCCCGGGAGGGCCTGCGGGACAACATGATGGAAGACCATCTGCACCCTGGAGGCACCCACACCCAGCGCGGCCTCGCGTATGGAGGGTGGCACGGCCTTCAGTACGGCACGGCTGGAAATGATGATGGTCGGAAGGGTCATCAGTGTGAGGACGAAGCCGCCCGCAAGCGGTGCCGACCGCGGCACGCCAAAGAAATTGATGAACACTGCCAGGCCAAGCAGGCCGAACACGATGGAGGGTACTGCCGCGAGGTTGTTCACGTTTACCTCGATGAGATCCGTCCACCTGTTATTGGGTGCAAACTCCTCGAGGTAGATGGCGGCACCGACACCTATCGGGAACGACAGTACCAGTGTTACCAGCAAGGTAAGGAAGGATCCGACCAGGGCGCCGCGAATGCCTGACAGTTCCGGCTCCCTTGAGTCCCCCGCGGTGAAGAAGGTGGTATTGAATTCTGTATCGATCATGCCCTGATCACGCAGCGCAGTCACCCAGCCAGCCTGTTTTTCGCTGAGCCGGCCGGTAGGGTTTTCCCTGGCGTCGAAATTACCCTTGATATACATGTCGACATCATCATCTGCAGGCAGCCAGATCTCGACGGTTGTTCCGACAAGTTCGCGGTTGTCCAGCACATGGTCGCGTAATGTATATTGGGCGCCCGGGCTGATCAGGTGGTAAAGCGCGCGTTTATCGCCACGGCTGCTTACATCGGAGAATTGCTTGCGCATGGCCTGCTTGATCATGCCGGTGTAGTCGGCCTGCATGTACCCCTGTGTGTCATCAGTTGACTCGGGGAATTCGGCTGTATTCAGCTCGATCGGGAGCATGATTTTCGACTGGACAAATGCCGTGTGTCCCGCGCCCACGATAGCGGTAAACAGCAGTACCATGAAGAGCAGGGCAAAGATGATTGATACCAGGCCATACATCTTGAAACGGCGCTCGGCAGCGTAGCGCTTTTTCAGGCTGCGCTTCATGATATCGATGGTACGTTGTTGTTCCATTTTATCTACCTGTATTCGCTAATCGTACTGTTCGCGATACTTGCGTACCACGTGCAGGGCAATGACATTCAGGGTCAGTGTGACGATAAACAAAATGAGCCCGAGTGCGAAGGCGGCCAGTGTCTTGGCGCTGTCGAATTCCTGGTCACCAACCAGCAGGGTGACAATCTGCACGGTCACCGTGGTGACGGCCTCCAGCGGGTTGGCCGTCAGGTTGGCGGCAAGTCCGGCAGCCATGACGACAATCATGGTTTCGCCGATTGCACGTGATACTGCCAGCAGGACGCCACCGACAATGCCCGGCAATGCCGCGGGGATGATGACCTTGCGAATCGTTTCCGACTGTGTCGCACCCAGTCCGTAGGAACCCTCGCGCATGGCCTGCGGGACGGCAGTGATCACGTCATCGGAGATCGAGGATACGAACGGGATGATCATGATGCCCATGACGAGGCCTGCGGCCAGTGCGCTTTCCGAGGCTACGCTCAGGCCGATGCTGGTGCCCATATCGCGGATTGCGGGTGCTACGAACAGGGCGGCGAAAAAGCCGTACACGACCGTCGGTATGCCGGCGAGAATCTCGAGTATCGGCTTTATGACAGTACGTACATGACTGCTGGCGTATTCGGCCAGGTAGATCGATGACATCAGTCCGACAGGAAAGGCGACGACCATCGCGATGGCGGAAATCAGCAGTGTACCGGTAAACAGCGGCACGGCGCCAAACGCGCCGGAAGCGCCGACCTGGTCGGACCGGATAGCCGTTTGCGGACTCCACACCGTGCCAAACAGAAAATCGGTTACCGGTACTTCATTGAAAAAGCGCAGTGACTCGAACAGGACCGACAGGACAATGCCGATAGTGGTCAGAATAGCGAGCAGCGAGCAGGCAATCAGGGCGGTTATAACCGCGGTCTCTACCCGGTGCCGAGCCGGATGGTCGATACGAATGCTCTTCCATGCCCAGCCGAGACCGGCAGCACAGATAGAAAGCGTCAGAACCCATAACAGGCGATCGGCCTTGACCTGTAGCTGATTGTGGCGATCACTGAGTTTAGTCACCAGCCCGCTGGTGTCGCTGCTGGCGACGCCATGTGCCGTGTTCTTGACATCGTTGAGCAGTAAATTGAGGTCAGCCGCAGTGCGGCTGCGAACGTCTTCGGGTAATTCTGAAATCAGTATCTGGTCGATCACGCCCTGGGACATCAATGACCAGCCAAGCATCAACAACAATGCCGGGGCAGCAGTAAAGATAAGGGTATAAGTGCCGTAATGCGACGGCAGGGAACGCAGTTTGCGAGTGGATCCGCCACTAACGGTCAGTGCGCGCTGGCGGCCAAGGAAAAAGGCGCCGATTGCCAGCATACAGACCAGAATCAGAAGTTGTATTGCATCCACAGTCATTTATCCCGGGGGAAAAAAAGGGTGGATGTGATTTGGGCACATCCACCCCTAGGTTACAGATGGGTCAAAAGCCGGTTACATTGCCTTGAGTTCTTTGACATTTTTAGCGAAAGATTCACGCTCTTCATTCGGCATCGGGATCAGGCCCTTGTCTGACAGGTAGCCATCCTCACCCCAGGTCTTCTCGCTGGTGAACTCGGCAAGGTACTCGCGGATACCCGGTATCGAGTCAACATGTGCCTTCTTGACGTAAAAGTACAGCGGCCGTGAGATCGGATACTCGCCATTGGCGATGGCTTCGAACTCCGGGGAAACGCCGTTGATCGGTGAACCCTGCACGCGATCGCTGTTCTGGTCGAGGAAGCTGTAGCCGAAGATACCCAGTGCTTTCGGGTTGGCGTCCAGCTTCTGCACGATCAGGTTATCGTTCTCGCCGGCTTCGACATAGGCGCCGTCCTCGCGGATGGTGTGGCACAGTTTCTTGTAGGCCTTCTTGTCTTTTTTCTTCATGGCCTTGATCCAGTCGAATTTCTTGCAGCCACCTTCCATGGCCAGTTCGACGAAGGCATCGCGGGTACCGGAAGTCGGCGGCGGACCCAGTACCTCGATGGCGGTGTCCGGCAGGGCCGGGTTCACGTCCTTCCAGGTCTTGAATGGATTCGGCTCCAGTGTCTCGCTGCCGTCAGCAGCCGGTACATCCTTGGCCAGTGCCAGGAAGACATCCTTCAGGCTCAGTTCCATCGGTGCAGCTTTCTTTGAATTGGCGATGGCGATGCCATCATAACCGATTTTGACCTCGACGATTTCATTAACGCCGTTACTCTTGCACTTTTCGATCTCGGAAGACTTGATCTTGCGCGAGGCATTGGTGATGTCCGGGTGGTCAACGCCAACACCGGCACAGAACAGCTTGAGGCCGCCACCGGAACCGGTTGACTCGACCTTGGGTGTCTTGAAAGACGTGCTTTTGCCAAAACGTTCGGCTACGACCGTGGCGAACGGGTACACGGTGCTGGATCCCACGATCATGATGTGGTCACGGGCAGCGTGTGCACTCGACATGGCCAGGCCAATCAGGCCGGCCATCAACATGGGGGTTAGTCTGGTTTTCATATCTTCTCCTGACTTCATGGTCAATACAGTTGGAAACTGCGGAGACAATACAACCGGAATGTGACGATAATATTAATAAGCAGAGGTATTTGTCGGCATTTTTCCCCTTCAATCTTACAGGGATTAATGTCACATATATGTCATAATCCCTGTATAGACTGTGCAGGATTGTTTTCACACAACAGCTTAGCGGCTGTGGACGGGAGCCATGGATCCAACACAACTTGGCAAGCATATTCTTCACCGGTTCGATCGAGAACTCGAAAGCCTGCGCAACCGTGTCGTTTCCATGGGTGGGCTGGCCGAACGTCAAATAAGCGATGCCCTGACTGCGCTCAAGGGGCAGAACACCGAACTCGCCGAATATGTCATCCGTACTGATCACCGGGTCAATGCCCAGGAAGTCAGTATCGACGAGGACTGCACCTATATACTCGCACGTCGCCAACCGGCAGCCAGTGACCTGCGCATGGTGATGGCCATCATCAAGACTATTACCGATATCGAACGAATCGGTGACGAGTCCGAGAAGATTGCCCGTATCGCCATGCAACTGGCGACCTCCACATTTCCAGACAGGGATCAACTGTATCAGCAGATCGACACTATGGGGCAACTGGTCGTACAACTGCTGCGCGAGGCCCTGGACACCTTCGTGCGCATGGATGTCCAATGCGCTCTTCAGGCGGCACGCCGGGATGAGGAGATCGATGGGCGTTATGTCGCGCTGCTGACCGAACTCACCAAGCACATCAAGGCTGACCCGCAAGACACCGAGGAGTTCCAGGCGCTTGTCTGGGTGGCGCGTTCGCTGGAGCGCATTGGCGACCATTCCAAGAATATCTGTGAATATGTCGTCTACCTGGTGGAGGGCAGGGATGTGCGACATACCACAATCGACGAAATCGAACAGGAAATCGGTGGTTGACGGTAGTCGAACGCTTCACCCGGATAATTGAGCATGACTAGTATTCTCGTTGTCGAAGATGAGGCTGATCTGCGTGATATGCTAAGCGAATCACTGGAGCAGGCCGGTTATGATACGCGTACTGCCGGTACTGTCAGTGAAGCACGCAGGAAAATCGAGAATTCAACCCCCGATCTGGTATTGCTTGACTGGATGCTGCCTGACGCAAGTGGCCTGCAATGGCTGCGCCAAATCAGGCGTATGTCGAAATTTACCAACCTGCCCGTTATTATGTTGACCGCGCGCGGAGAGATCGATGACCGGGTTTCGGGGCTGGACAGCGGCGCCGATGATTATCTTGTCAAACCTTTTTCATTGAAAGAATTGCATGCCCGAATTCGATCGCAATTGCGCAAGCATAACGATGTGATGCAACAGGAGCGGGTCGAACTCGGCGGTATCATCCTCGAGATCGATACACACCGGGTCATGGCGGGTGCGCACGAAATCAGGCTTGCGCCGACCGAGTTCCGCCTGTTGAAACATTTCATGACCCACTCGGATCGGGTGTACTCACGCGGCCAGCTACTCGATGCCGTGTGGGGTCACCAGATCTTTATCGAAGAGCGCACCGTGGACGTGCATATTCGGCGCCTGCGCAAGGCCCTGGAATCGGTGGGCAAGGCCGACCTGATTCAGACCGTGCGCGGTGCCGGTTACCGCATGAGTACGCGCAGCGGCTGAAGCGATGTTATCCAAGGCATGGCGTGAGGAGCTCTGGAGCGTTGGGGGTCTCCTGGCCGTGTTATGGCTTTTGGGGCTGCAGGCCGGACTCTCTGGCTGGCTGGTACCCGTTGGTCTGATTGTCTATCTGCTCTGGCATCTCTATCACCTGCTGCGGGTGGCACGCTGGCTGGACCGATCCTCAAAGCGTCTGCCACTCAATACGCCCGGCATTTGGGGCTACGTCTATTATCGGCTGGAGGAGCGTCGGCGCAAGGCCAAAAGCGGCAAGAAACGGATTGGACGGCTGCTCAAGGAGTTCAAGACCTCCACGCGAGCCTTGCCGGATGCCACCATCGTACTGAACCGGGATTTTCATATCCAGTGGCTCAACAAGGCGGCAAAAAATCTACTGGGGGTACGCAAGACCGATGCCGGCCAGCCAATCACCAATCTGATACGCCACCCCGAGTTGCAGCAGTACCTGGTTGCCAAAGAATTTGAAAAGCCATTGTATTTACAGTTCCGTGTGGATATCCACCTGTCACTCAGGGTCGTGCCTTATGGCAAACAACAGTACCTCCTGCTGGTTCGAGATGTAACAGAACTGCACAGGATCGAGCAAATGCGACGCGATTTCATCGCCAATGCCTCTCATGAGCTACGCACTCCCTTGTCGGTATTGCAGGGATCGCTGGAACAGCTGGAGACAGGGATAGGCGATACATCGGAACTGAGGAAACCGCTTGCCCGCATGAAACGCCAGGGCCAACGCATGATGTCCATTTTGCAGGATTTGCTCACCTTGGCCAGGCTGGAAAGCCGCCATGAGGGGGACCAGCCGCAGTCGGTTTCATTAACTGTCATGCTGGAAGACATTATGGAAGAGGCGCGTGCTGCGAGCGAGCAGCTAGGTGGTCACCGGTTTCACCTGGATATCGAAGAACAAATATCAGTAAGCGGGCAACGGGAGGATCTGTATGCCAGCACATCGAACCTGGTGATGAATGCCGTGCGCTACACGCCTGCAGGCGGGGATATTACTGTGATGTTGAAGCGGGTCCCGGGTGGTGCGCGTTTTGAAGTAACCGATACCGGGGCCGGTATTCAGCCACAGCATCTGGCGCGATTGACCGAACGGTTCTACCGCATCGATACGGGCCGATCCCGCGAAGCCGGTGGTACCGGCCTGGGGCTTTCCATTGTCAAGCATGTGCTTGAGCGTTACGACAGTCGTCTCGAGATCAGCAGCCAGCCGGGGGCGGGCTCCACCTTCGCCTTCACCCTGGCAGAGAAATATCTGGAGGAATCCGGTCAGCGCGTGGTCAGCAGCGCCCGTGAGGTTTCCTGAATGCCTGATGCGGTGCCACGAAGCAATGACAGGTAAAGATTGCTACAGGTTATAATGGCGTTATTGATTAATTTCTGGAGTAAGGATAATGCCAAGCTATGATTATCGCTGCGAGACCACCGGCGAGGTGGTTGAGGTCCGTCACCGAATGAGTGAGCAGGTGAGGACCTGGGGTGAGTTGTGTGCCCTCTCGGGGATGAACGCCGGCACAACGCCGGCCGATGCCCCGGTCAAGAAGTTGATTACCGGCGGCCAGGTGGTGCGCAGCTCCAGCCTGGGCGATGCAGCCGCGCCGGCCTGCAGCAGCGGTCCCTGCTGTGGTGGCGGGATGTGCGGGATTGACTAGGCGTCCTGTCCCGGAGCAGATTCCCCGTCTTCAAGAGCGGCCAGGCTTTCCGCGGCCACTTCCCTGACATCCGCATCACTGTCCTCCAGCAGGGGACGGATGTAGGCGGCGGCCTTGCGGTCGCCACACAGACTAAGGAAATGACAGGCGTCGTTGCGGATGCGTGCCTCTGCGTGGCGAGTCAGTTCACCCAGCGTTTCGACGAGCTCCTTTAGCAGCTCGCTCCCCTCGAGGTCTTCCATGATGGCGCTGATGCCGATACGGGTATTGATCGGCGTCTCGGTATCGGCAAACAGTGCCAGCAGGGCATCGAGGCTGGCCGGATCCTTGAGCACCATTCGCTGCACCCTGTCGATCCTGCCGGTCGACAGCAGTTCGCCGAGGTACTGCGCCAGTCCGGCGCGTGAACCGGCTTTATTCGCCCAATCGCGCAATTCCGCTGCAGAACGCATGCCTTCCAGTTCGAATGGTCCCATGCGTATCCAGGGCACGGTTCTGACATTGAGTTCGGCGGCAAACTCGGGTTGCTCATCGACATTCACGGTCTCCAGTGACGCTATGACACCGTCCGCGAGTAAGTCTTTCAGCGACGCCAGCACCTTGGGGCACCAGGGGCAGTGGGTCCCCATCAACAGCAGTGCCTCGGGTGGGTGTCTGGTCACGGGCATTTGATCATCTCCGGGTGATAGCGAATGCCTGGTGACAGGCGCTGTAGGGGTTGTTTCCGGCCAATTGGATATTACTCTGTTAATTGCGGCCATGCTTCCCCGGTGGCTGCCTGGAATCGCGGCCTTGCCCGGTCTCCCGCGGGTCTGGCTGCTACGCTAGAATCAGGCCAGGACGGCCTGGTGTGGGCATGCAGCGAGCCCGCACTGCCGCTTCCGTACCCTTCATCAACATCGGATGCCGACGGTGGCAGTCAACATGAGAATAGACACCGAGGTCTTTTTCCGTCCTGAAGAGATCCAGCGCGAGGCCAGTAGCATCAGGGCCGATCTGTTCAATCGCTGCCGGAAGGCGCTCGCCCGCAGCGTGACTGACTGCGCCTTCGTGCCGGTCCGCAGCATGCAGTTGCTGGCCGTTATCACCCGGGACGAGGTCATCTTCGTGGATAATCTCAGTTACGTCGTGCACGAGGGCCGGGGAGGCCGCCTGATCATGCTGGCCTGGAATCTTTCCAAGGGGGAGCAGCGGGCTTCGCTGAGCGCACCGGTCCCGCTGGAAATCGTTTTCTTTCATGAAAATACCCGCGACTTGCACACACGCCTGATGAGCGAATTTCTGCCGGCACTGGATACCCTGGAGAAATACGAGCGTGCCGCGGAGGGCCGGCCGGACCGGGCCGAAATCGTCCCCTTCAGGTGACATTGACCGCCGGTCATTGCGGCGATCATTCAGCTGCAATGCCGACGGTCCCGGCAGAAGTCCGGATAACCCGACGTGCCATAGATGAATATCTATTAATAATTAATATTTTATTTATTTGTATCGAAGTATTGCCTTGTCTAAGCTTCTCGCGGCGAAACCTGTCCCGATCCCGGTATCTGACGAGGTCTCGTGGCGCCCGCCAGGAAGGATGACCGGCGCTGATCGATAGCGCATCCAGTCAAGGCCAGACGATACAGTGGATACAGTCGTAAAACTCAGAACCTACGTCTACATCGACTCCCTGCAGCC
>CAMYMI010000017.1 GCA_947259415.1 uncultured Ectothiorhodospiraceae bacterium
ACCGCCGCTGGTGACGTCCGGCGCCCGCCAGGCATACAGCGCCAGCGAGCCGCCGATGACCAGGCACAGGAACACCAGGATGAACAGGCCGCGCGCCGGATCGGCGGCAAAGGAGTGCACCGAGGTCAGCACCCCGGAACGCACCAGGAAGGTGCCCAGCAGGCTCAGGGAAAAGGCCATCAGCGACAGCAGCACCGTCCAGCGCTTGAAGGCACCGCGTTTCTCGGTCACCGCCAGGGAATGGATCAGGGCCGTGCCGGCCAGCCAGGGCATGAAGGAGGCGTTCTCCACGGGGTCCCAGAACCACCAGCCGCCCCAGCCCAGCTCGTAGTAGGCCCACCAGCTGCCCAGCACGATGCCGATGGTCAGGAATACCCAAGCCACGGTGGTCCAGGGCCGCGACCAGCGCGCCCAGGCGGCATCCAGCTTGCCGCCGATGAGGGCAGCGATGGCGAAACTGAAGGCCACCGACAGACCCACGTACCCCATGTAGAGCATGGGGGGGTGGATGGCCAGGCCAAAATCCTGCAGCAGCGGGTTCAGGTCACCGCCTTCCGCCGGCACCGGGAAATGCCGCTCGAAGGGATTGGAGGTGAACAGCAGGAAACTCAGGAACCCGATACTGATGATGCCCATGACAGACAGCACCCGCGCCAGCATCACGGCGGGCAGATTGCGGGCGAACAGCGAGACCGCGACGGTCCAGCCGCTCAGGATCAGCGCCCACAGCAGCAGCGAGCCTTCATGGGCGCCCCATACCGCGGAGACCTTGTAGATAACGGGCAACTGGGTATTGCCGTTGCGCGACACGTACAGCACCGAGAAGTCATCGGCCAGGAAGGCATAGACCAGGCAGGCAAAGGCAATGGCGATGAAAAGGAACTGGCCCCAGGTGGCCGGTCGCGCCAGGGCGACCCAGCCGGGGGTGTTGTTGAGGCTGCCGATCATGGGGAACACCGCCAGCACCAGCGACAGGCTCAGCCCCAGGATCAGGGCGAAGTTGCCGAGCTCGGGGATCATTGAGTGGTGTCGCCCTGGGTGGTCCCGCCGACACCCTCCTGGTGGGCTGTCTTGAGCGAATCGGCCACCTCGGGCGGCATGTAGTTCTCGTCGTGCTTGGCCAGCACCTCTTCGGCCACGAACACCCCGTCGGTATCCAGCTTGCCCCGGGCGACAATGCCCTGCCCCTCGCGGAACAGGTCGGGCAGGATGCCAGTGTATTCGACGGTCACGGACTCGGCATTATCGGTGACATCGAAGCGCACCGTCAGGCCGTTCTCCTGGCGTTTGACGCTACCGGTGGTCACCAGCCCGCCGACCCGGATCGGGTGCCCGGCAGGGGCCTCACCGGCCACCACCTCACTGGGCGAATAGAAAAACATCAGGTTGTCATTGAAGGCGTTGAGTGCCAGCCCGATGCCGATGCCGATGCCGGCGACCATCAGGACTATCAAATACAGTCGTTTTTTACGTTTCGGGTGCATCATGTTCTCCGGGCGCGACGGGCAATGGCGGCCAGCAACCGGCGGCGGTTGCGTAGCGGTACCACGACGTTGAGCACCAGCACGATCAGGGCGATGGCGTAGGAACTCCAGACGTAGAAGGCGTAACCGCCCATGTGGAAAAATTCATTCATCTTATATAGGACTCATTTCGACTCGACCAGTTCAGTTACCCACTGGGTGTTGCGTTCGCGTTCCAGCAATTCGCAGCGGGCGCGCATCAGCACCACGACCGCGTAGTAGAGCTTGAAGGCCACGGCCATCAGCAGCAACGGGATTAGCATCCTGATATCGATGGACGGGGCATCGAACTTGGTGACCGTCGGACCCTGGTGCAGGGTGTTCCACCACTCCACCGAGTAATGAATGATCGGGATATTCACCACCCCCACGATCGACAGGATCGCCGTGGCACGCGCAGCCGTGCGCTTGTCATCGATCGCATTGTGCAGTGCGATCACGCCCAGGTAAAGGAACAACAGGATGAGCTCCGAGGTCAGGCGCGCATCCCACACCCACCAGGTGCCCCACATGGGCTTGCCCCAGATCGAACCGGTGATCAGGGCAAGAAAGGTAAACGAAGCCCCGATGTGAGCGCTGCTGATGGCGATAACCTCGGCCAGCTTCATATGCCAGATCAGGGCGATGGCCCCGGCAGCGGCCATCACGATATAGATGAACAGTGACATCCAGGCACTGGGGACGTGCACGAACATGATGCGGTAGCTCTCGCCCTGCTGGTAGTCGGGCGGCGCCACGACCAGCCCCTGGTAGAGACCGGCCAGCATCAGGACGGCACAGGGGACGGCCAGCCACGGAATCAGGCGCCCGGAAAAGCGGTAGAAATAACGGGGCGATCCCAGCTGATGAAAGAAGCGACTGATCATAATCAACTCAAGCTCACACGCAAGGCCGCTGCCGTAGCCAGCGGTGACAGGCTCAACGCCAGCACCAGCAAGCCACCGAGCATCGACAGATGGGCGGTTATCGGTAACCCGGCAGCGGCCGTTTCCACCGCATTGGCCGCGAATATCAGCACCGGGACGTATAATGGTAACACCAGCAGCGACAGAATCATCCCGCCGCGGCGCAGGCCGACGGTCAATGCCACCCCGATGGCGCCTATCAGGCTCAGCACCGGGGTGCCCAGTGCCAGGGTCAGCATCAGGACCTTGATGGAATCTCCCGGCAAATCAAGCAGTACGCCAAGCAGTGGCACGATAATCAGCAAGGGCAGCCCGGTGACCAGCCAGTGCGCCAGGACCTTGGCCAGCACCAGGATCGTGACCGGGTGGGCACTCAGCAGGAACTGCTCGAGTGAACCGTCCTCGAAGTCCGAGCGGAACACACTCTCCAGCGACAACAGCGATGCGAGCAGTGCAGCCACCCAGATCACCCCCTGGCCAACTGCCTTGAGCAGTTCCGGGCTGGTGCCAATACCCAGGGGAAACAGGGCTGTCACCAGCACGAAGAACAATAGCGGGTTCATCAACTCCGCGCGCCGGCGGAAGGCCAGCACCAGGTCGCGCCGCAGCAGCAGCAGAAAGGCGGTGCTGGAAGACGCGCTGTTCATGCGGACAGGTTTATCCGCTGGACCCGAGCGCTGTCGAGCTTCACGGCGTGGTGGGAGGTCATCGCCAGCATCCCCCCCAGAAACAGGTGTTCATGGAACAATTCCTCTGCTAATTCAATGCCATGCACATCGAGCGAGGTGAATGGCTCATCGAGAATCCACAGCTGCGCGCGGGTGACCAGCAGGCGCGCCAGCGCCAGGCGGCGCTGCTGGCCGGCTGACAGGTTGTGGGTCGGGATATCCTCGAAACCGACCAGGTCAACGCGTTGCAGCGCGTCTTCGGGACTGGCATCCGGGTTGGGGCAGCCCAGGCCGCGCGCCATGGCCAGATTTTCCATCGGCGTCAGGTCCAGCTTCAGACCGTCACGATGGCCCACATAGGCGATGTGCTCGTGGTAGACCGGTCCGAGACTGAAGATGTCCTCACCGCACCAGGTGACGGCGCCGTCTTCCGGCAGCCGGATACCACAAAGGATCCGCAACAGGGAGGTCTTGCCGCTGCCATTGCGTCCCTCGAGCAGCAGGGTCTGGCCGGCCTCGATGACGAAATCGAGGCCACTGAACAGCACCCGGTCATCACGGATGCATTCGAGCCCCTGGCCCTCCAGCGTCATCAAATTGTCAGTATTTTCGTAGCTCATTGATAATATGATTATAATTAACAGGACGGCATGGCCAGCCACGCGCCCGTTGCCCCCGGAATACCAGCCGTGTTGCTGGACACGCTTATCACACCCGCTACCATTACTGCTCAACGCGTGCCGTGTCGTAACGCGAACCGCACTCGGAAATTAGCCCTGACGATGCCTTGCAAGCCAACCAAAGGGGGCTGATTATCCTATCCTTACCGGCAGAATTAAACCTTTTATGTGCAAGGTGTTAGTCGGTCCCTGTTGACCTCGAGCCTGCACGGGTCCGGCCTTATTTGGCATAATCGCGTGGTGGGATTACACCGAACACTACGCAATAAAAAACAGACCGCCACAGGTGGGGCATGACGTATCGGGACGATGCCAACAGTTGACATTAAAGAACACTGGGCACAGGTCTATTCCGGCAGGAAACCCACGGATGTCAGCTGGTACCAGTTGCATCCGGAACACTCGCTTGCCCTGATCGAGAATTGTGCGGCCGGTAACGCTGCCCGCATTATCGACGTGGGTGGCGGTGCCTCGACCCTGGTGGACCATCTGCTGGACGCCGGCTACCAGCATATCAGCGTGCTCGATATTGCCAACAAAGCCATCAAACAGGCGCAAGCCCGCCTCGGCAGCCGGGCCGGGACAGTCACCTGGATCGAACAGGACGTCGCTATCCCCCTGTCCGGCGAGGCCTACGATATCTGGCACGACCGCGCAGTATTTCACTTTCTTACCAGCAGCGAGGAACAGGCCCGCTACATTGCCAACCTCAAACAGGCACTGAGACCGGGAGGGCACGCCATCATCGCCACCTTTGCCGAGGACGGTCCGAACGAATGCAGCGGACTGCAAGTGGCGCGCTACAGCCCGGAATCGCTGAGCGATGCCATGGGAGGCGTATTGCGCCTGGTTGAGACTCGTGAGGAGGAACACCACACCCCAAATGGCGGGGTACAGCGGTTCATCTATTGCCGATTCAAGCTTGTCACATCGACCGGCCAGGGAGATTGACCCGGGCCATGGCGTGCCGGCATTGAGTACAGCACGAATCAATTGTTAACAGCCGTCTACCTGTCCATCGACTAGAATCTCCGCGATGCGATTCTGATGCATTATGATGATAAATAAACAGATAAAACTGATTGTCCTGCTCGCACTCTTCACTGCCAGCGGTTGCAGCACCAATCCCGTTACGGGTGAAAAAGAGCTGCTGCTGATCTCCGAAACGCAGGAACTCGACATCGGCAAGCAGAATTACGCGCCCCTGCGCCAGTCACAAGGTGGCGACTATGTCGTGGGCCCCGGGATAGAGGCCTACGTGAACCGGGTAGGCCAGCGCCTGGCGGCGGTCAGCGACCGGCCGCTCCCCTATGAGTTCAAGGTCATCAACAACTCCTCACCCAATGCCTGGGCCCTGCCGGGCGGCAAGATCGCCATCAACCGGGGACTGCTGACCGAGCTCGAAAGCGAGGCGGAGCTGGCCGCCGTGCTCGGTCACGAGATCGTGCACGCGGCTGCAAGACACAGCGCCAAGGGGATGCAACGCGGCATGCTATTGCAGGGCGCGGTCTTCGCCACCGCCATCGCCACCCGGGACAAGGGCTACAGCAATCTCGCCCAGATGGGTGCCTCGGTCGGTGCACAGCTGGTCAATCAGAAATACGGGCGCGATGCCGAGCGCGAGTCCGACCTTTATGGCATGAACTACATGTCCCGGGCCGGCTATGACCCGCAGGGCGCGGTGCAGCTGCAGCAGACCTTTGTCAAGCTGTCAGAGGAACGCCGCCAGGACTGGCTCAGCGGCCTGTTCGCAAGCCACCCGCCATCACAGGAGCGCGTTCAGAACAACATCCAGAATGCCACTACCCTGCCCGCAGGCGGTGAAACCGGCCGGCAGCGCTACCGGCAGAGTATTGCCCGGCTGCTCAAGGTGAAACCGGCCTACGCGAACTATGACAAGGCGGAAAAGGCACTGGCAGAGGGTGACACCCGCCAGGCAAAGGCGCTGGTGAAGAAGGCCATTGCTATCGAACCGGGCGAGGGCCACTTCCATTCCCTGCTGGGCGATATCGAGCGGAAGAACAAAAAACCAGGCGCCGCTCGTCGTCATTATGACAAGGCCATTTCCCTGAACGGCGATTTCTTCTATTACCACCTGAAACGCGGCCTGGTGAACGAGCAGCTCAACAACCGTAGCGCCGCGCGGCGCGATCTCGAGCGCAGCGTGAAACTGCTGCCCACGGCCAATGCCTTCAATGCCCTCGGCAACATTGCCAGGGCGGAACGCAAGTACGACCAGGCCAAGCAGTACTATGCCAAGGCCGCCGACCATGACAGCACCGTTGGCAAGGCGGCCTTCGCGGCACTGGTAGAACTGGACCTGCCGGAAAACCCGGGCAAATACCTCAAGGTGCGCACCGGCATCAACCAGTCCGGCAAGCTGCTCGCCGAGATCAGCAACCCCACTCCCAGGGATGTCACCGGCCTGGTCCTTGCCCTGCAATACCCGGACGACAGCGGGCGCATGCGCAGCGTCAGGCATTCACTCAGTGGCCGGCTGAAGTCAGGTCAGAAGGAAACTGTCAGCCTGGGCATCAGCGTCAAACTCGAACAGGTGCGCCAGGTTCGCAGCGGCATCGTTGCCGCACGCATCGCACCCTGATTCTAACCCTCGGCACGCTGCGGCACTCAGCCGCGCGACACCAGCTCATCAGTTGATGCATCACCCGATAGCTGCCGGGTTGCGGTATTGTGTTCCTGGGCGAGCAGGACATAGACCGCCGGCACCACGAACATGGTAAACAGGGTGCCGATACCGAGGCCGGTAGCGATTACCAGCCCGATATGAAAACGACTCACGGCACCTGGGCCGCTGGCCGTCAGCAACGGGATCATCGCCATCACCATCGCTACCGTGGTCATCAGGATGGGCCGCAGGCGGATGGCAGCCGCCTGCTCTACCGCATTGCGCTTGCCCAGCCCCTCTCGTAGCTGCAGTTTGTTGGCGAACTCCACGATCAGGATACCGTTCTTGGCAATCAGGCCGATCAGGGTAATCAGCCCGACCTGGGTATAGATGTTGATCGAGGCAAACCCCAGCATCAGGAATGCCAGGGCACCGGCAATCGACATGGGCACCGAGACCAGGATAATGACCGGATCACGCCAGCTTTCGAACTGCGCCGCCAGCACCAGGTAGATCACCAGCAGCGACATGAAGAAGGTCAAGATCAGCGCGCTGCCCTGTTGTGCGTATTGCCGCGACTCGCCGGCAAAATCCCGGGCAAATCCGGTTGGGAATACCTCACGCGCCTGGTCTTCCAAAAACACCAGTGCCTCGCCGAGGGTCGCGCCCGGTGCCACCACACCTTCGACTGTCAGCGAATCCAGTTGCTGAAACTGAACACGCTTGTTTGGTTCGACGCTATGCTCAAACGTTACGATGGTGGATATCGGGATCAGTTCACCCGACTGAGTACGAATGTAATACTTGTCCAGCATTTCACTATCGAGCCGGAATTCCTGTGCCGCCTGGGGGATAACCTTGTAACTGCGGCCACCGAGGTTGAAGCGATTGACGTAGTTACCACCCAGCATGGTTGCCAGGTTGCGGCCGATTTCCTCCATGCTGATACCGAGGTCCGCCGCCAGGTCGCGATCGATCACCAGCGTGGTACGGGGCCGGCTAAATTCGATCGATTTGCGCAGAAAGGCGAATTTGCCGCTGGCCATGCCGCGGCCGATCAACTCATCGGCCACCTCGGTGAGTTGGCCGTAATCGACTGCCGGGGCCGTGATGACAAACTGCAGCGGTAAACCGCGCCCGGCACCCGGCAGGCTGGGACGCGGGAACACTGCCGTCTGAAAGCCGGCCACGCGGTTGAGTGCCTGCTGAACGTCGGGTTGTATTTCCATCTGTGAGCGGACGCGTTCGGAGGGCGGCGGCATCTTGAACCCACCAAACACGGTTCGGTTGTCACCACCGAAACCCAGCAGGAAGAAACTCTCATGGTACTCGGGGACCTCCTCGAAGAGTTCGACGATCTGGCGGGTATAGGCCTCGTTGTACTCAAGTGTGGCGGTCTGCGGACCCAGCGCCTGGAAGAACAGGATGCTCTGGTCCTCGGTCGGCGCCAGTTCATTCTGGCTCGCGCTGAACATGAAATAGATACTGCCGAGGACCACGGCGGCGAACACAAGTGTCACCGGCAACCAGTCAAGCGAACGTCGCAGGGCGTCCTGGTAGGCCTGTGACAGGCGTCCGAAGAGATGCTCCACCCACTGCTCGAAACGGGCCTGCTCACCGGCCGGTTTCAGCACCTTGCCCGACAGCATCGGTGACAGGGTCAGCGCGACTACCCCGGATATCAGCACGGCGCCCGCCAGGGTGAAGGCGAATTCGGTGAACAGGGTCCCCACCAGTCCACCCATAAAACCGATGGGTGCGTAAACCGCCACCAGCGTCGTGGTCATAGCGATGATCGGCAGGGCGAGTTCACGTGCCCCGTGGAGTGCAGCGCTCATGCGCGCCTCACCATTCTCGATATGCCGGTGTACGTTTTCCACCACCACAATAGCGTCATCGACCACCAGACCGATCGCCAGCACCATCGACAGCAGGGTCAGCAGGTTGATCGAGAAACCCATCAGCAACATCAGAAAGGCGCCGCCGATCAGTGACAGCGGCACCGCCACAGCCGGTACCAGTGCCGCGCGCATCGAACCCAGCGAAAGGAAAATAACCAGCAGCACGATGAGGATCGCCTCGGCCAGGGTACGAAATACCTCATCGATGGAGTCATTGATATAGACACTGGCATCATAGGGGATGTGCGCCTCCAGGCCATGCGGCAGCTGCCCCCGAATCCCGTCGATGGTGGCATGGACACGTCCGGCGACGTCCAGCGGGTTGGCACCCGGGGCGGGTTCGATACCGATGTAGATGGCGGTCTTGCCCTTGTACCAGCTGCCGGAATCGTAGTCCTCGGCGCCCAGCTGCGCGTCTGCAACATCACTGATGCGCACCAGTACGTCGCCATCCTCGCGCACCACCAGACTGGCGAAATCCTGCTCGCTGGTGATATCGGTGGTGGCGTCAAGGTCGATGGTCACATAGCTACCCCGGGTTTCGCCCACCCCGGCCTGATAGTTGTTGGCCTCCAGTGCCCGGCGGACATCGCCCGCCGTCACACCCAGGGCAGCCATGCGTTCGGGGTCGAGCCAGATGCGCATGGCAAAGGTCTTGTTACCGATCAACTGGGCCTTGGCCACGCCCGGCACCGCCTGCAAGCGCGGTTGCGCAACCCGCAGCAGGTAGTCGGTGATCTGCGAGGGGGTCATCGCGTCGCTGTAAAAGGCCAGGTACATCAGCGCGGTGGTATCGCCCGTGGTCGAGTCGATCACTGGATCATCGGCATCGGCCGGCAAGACGTTGCGCTGACTGGCTACCTTGGCCTGGATTTCGGCAACTGCCGCATTCGGGTCATAGTTGAGCTCCATGTGGGCCTCGATAACCGAGCGGCCCTGGGTGCTGGTCGAAACCAGGAAATCGATCCCGTTGGCCTGGGCAATGGCCTGCTGCAGCGGTGTCGTAATAAAACCCTTCACCAGGTCCCCGCTCGCGCCCGGGTAGGTCGTGGTGACCGTGACGACGGTATTGCGGGTCTCCGGGTACTGACGCACCTCCAAAACGGCTATGGAACGCAGGCCGATGACGAGTATGAGCAGGCTGATGACGCTGGCCAGCACCGGCCGGTGAATGAAGATGTCGGTGAATTTCATGGCGCGACGGCCGGGCTTCCGAGCCTGACGCTATCATCAATCACCACCTGCTGACCGTTGCGCAGTTTCAACTGGCCAGCGCTCACTACCCGCTCGCCGGTATTCAGCCCCGCCATAACTTCAACCCGACCGTCACGCACACTGCCGGTCTGTACCTGGCGACGCTCCACAACCAGTTCATCATTCTTTTCCAGTACCACGAACACGGCATCGCCATAGGGGTTATAGGTGATAGCGGTCTGGGGTACGGTCAACACACGGTCACGCTCGGGCAGCAGGGTCTGCACCTCGGCAAACATGCCGGGGCGCAACTGCAACTCCGGATTGGCAAGGGTCGCACGGATACTGGCACTGCGGGTATTGCGATCAACCCGTGGATCGATGGCACTTATCCGACCGGCGAACTGTAGTGCAGGAAAGGCCTTGACCTTTATCACGACCGCCTGTTCCAGCGAGACCAGCGAGATATAACGCTCCGGCAGGGCATAATCCACATACACCGGATCGAGCTGCTGTAGCGAGACGATTTGCGCACCCGGCTCCAGGTATTGCCCGATATTCACCTGGCGTATACCCAGGACACCTGAGAACGGGGCACGTATGGCCTTCTTCGCGATCAATGCGCGCTTGGCGTCCAGCTGGGCATCGGCATTCTGCAACCGGGCCTGCGCCTGGTCGTAGTTTGATTGCGAGGCAAGCTTGTCGGTCAATAGCTTTTCAGCCCGCGCAAACTCCAGCTGCGCCAGGCGGCGTTCCGCCTGCAGACCTTTCAGCTCGGCCTGGTCGACGCTGTCATCAAGCTGCAACAGCAGTTCACCGGCCGCGACGCTGGCGCCGGATTCGAACAGGATCTCGCGCACCTGGCCGGCGATCTCCTGGGACACGAATACTTCCCGGGTTGCCACCAGTGACCCGACGGCCTCCAGGTATGGTTGCCAGCGACTCTGTTCAACGGCCGCCACGGCTACCGTGACGGGAGGTCGCTGCATGGCAGCCTGGTTCGTCATACCCTGCGACCGCCAGTAT
This sequence comes from uncultured Ectothiorhodospiraceae bacterium, assembly GCA_947259415.1. GTDB lineage: Bacteria > Pseudomonadota > Gammaproteobacteria > UBA9214 > UBA9214 > CAMYJZ01. The sequence goes on from CAMYMI010000017.1 coordinate 10,524, forward strand.
TTAACACCGAAAAGCGTGCCCAGCAGCAGACCGAGAATGATGAGAACAGCTAGAAGGCGGGTTGCCATGGACACTTCCTGTTGGATTGTTTGGATAACCTGTCAGCCAGACCCCCGGTCAGCTGGCATCCTGTATTTGGCAGTTTTCTGATGATCCGGGCGCAGTACGTGCACCAGTAACAGCCACTATTCGCACGGCGGCTCCGGCTGTACAGGTACGTCTACATTGACCAATGATAGTACATATCCCGTGTTGGCCACGTTAAATATAAGCAGGCCGGGATCACTGCTGTCCCACTAAATTCCTTCTCCCTTTCAAGGGGAGAAGGTTACGACTGCATGGATGCGAGAGATAGAGCACCAACAGCAGGCGCTCTAGGCGACGCATCGAGCAGTTACCGAGGATGAGGGGGTGAGAAAGTATATTCAAATGCTCGCACAGGACCAGTACGAAATTAGCGGGAAGGCAGCTGGATGGGACCCGTTATCCGGGACAGCGTCAAGATTAGCGCGGCTACCGGACTGTCAGTTATGCCGCGAGGCGGCGCGCACCAGCGCGGATGCTGTTCAGAATCGGGAACGAACCTTCAGCAGGTGAAACAGCACCAGGGCACCCACCAGCAACAGCGGCACTGCAAGCCAGTGGTCGGCGTTGGTCAGCAGATGCACAAGGCTTTCCACCGAACCGCCAGTTGCGTGTTCCCCGGCATGTGCCCGGGCAAGCGGTGTAAACAATAAACAGATCGTTGCCAGCGCAATAGCTTGCTGAATTTTCACTCGCATCGTGTGCTCTCCGTTATAACGTTTACAGGCGGGTATTCTAGCGCACCTTGACCTTGACCAGTTCCTCGCCCTGCGGGTCCGTGACATGCACGGCACAGGCAATACAGGGATCGAAGCTGTGGATGGTACGCAGGATCTCGATCGGCTGCTGCGGGTCGTGCAGCACGTGGTTGTCTGCCAGCGCCGCCTCATAGGCACCAGGCTGGCCGTTGACATCACGCGGGCCGGCATTCCAGGTGCTTGGCACCACGGCCTGGTAATTCTCGATCTTGCCGTCCTCGATCACGATCCAGTGCGCCAGGCCGCCGCGCGGCGCCTCCATAAAGCCCACCCCGCGGGCCTCGCGGGGCCAGCTGGACGGGTCCCACAGGACCTCGTTGAAGGTCTTGGTATCGCCTGCCTTGATGTTGGCGATCAGGTTGTCATACCAGGTCTGCATGGTATCGCCGATGATCTTGGTCTCCAGGGTGCGCGCCGCGGTGCGCCCCAGGGTCGAGAACAGCGCCTCGACCGGGATATCCAGTTTGCTCAGCGTCATGCCGACCAGTTCCCGGGTCTGCTCGTGGCCGCGGGCATAGAGCATCAATACCCGCGCGAGCGGACCGACTTCCATGGCGTTGCCCTTCCAGCGCGGTGACTTGAGCCAGGAATAGGACTGGTCCACGTCAAGGTGCTTGTAGGGTGGCTCGGGACCCGTGTAATTCAGGCTGGTCTCACCCGCGTAAGGGTGCAGGGGCAGTTCCTTGCCTGCCTCGTAGTCGTACCAGGAATGGGCAATGTATTCCTGTATCTGATCGGAGGCATTCATGTCCACATCATGAACAGTCGACAGGTCGCGGTTGAGGATGGCGCCGGCAGGGATCAGGTAGGAGGCCGGGTCATCCATGCCCTTCTCGGGGAAGTCGCCGTAGGTTAGGAAGTTGCCCAGGCCCTCGCCCTGCCCGCCCCATTCCTTGTAGAACCCGGCAATGGCCAGGGTGTCCGGCACATACACCTGGTCCACAAAGGTACGCATCTGGGTGATGATGCTCTGGACCTGTGCCAGGCGTTCGGCATTGATGGCCGAGTCGGAGTCCAGGTCGATGGGACAGGGCACGCCGCCGACCACGAAATTCGGGTGCGGGTTCTTGCCGCCGAAGATGGCATGCAACCTGGCGACATCCCGCTGCCAGGTGAGCGCCTCGAGGTAATGGGAAACGGCCATCAGGTTGGCCTCGGCGGGCAGCTTGTAGGCCGGGTGGCCCCAGTAGGCCCTGGCAAAAATTCCCAGCTGACCGGCCTCGACGAAGCCTTTGAGCTTTTTCTTCATGTCGGAGAAATAACCGGGCGAGGACTTCGGGTAATTGCTCAGCGACTGGGCCAGCTCCGAGGTGGCCTTGGGATCGGCCTCCAGAGCGGACACCACGTCGACCCAGTCCAGTGCGTGCAGGTGATAGAAGTGCATGACATGATCGTGCACGTACTGGGCGGCATTCATCAGGTTACGGATCAGCTGGGCATTTGGCGGGATGCGGTAGTCCAGCGCATCCTCCACCGCACGGATGGAGGCCAGTCCGTGCACCAGGGTGCAGACCCCGCAGATGCGCTGGGCAAATGCCCAGGCGTCACGCGGGTCACGGCCGCGCAGGATGATCTCGATCCCGCGCACCATGGTGCCGGACGACCAGGCCTGTGCAATACGGTTGCCATCCATCTGCGCCTCGATGCGCAGGTGCCCTTCGATGCGGGTAATCGGGTCAACAACGATGCGTTCACTCATGGCGGGTATTCTCTTGTTATGAATCCAGGAAGTCGGACAGGATACGGTACTGCGCCGCGCTTTCCCCGGCGGCCGGGTTATCAGCGGCATCCAGCGAAATCGATTTGCAGGTGCGTGCCATACGGCTGCTCATTGCTGCCTGCCACGCGGAACCACCCGGCACTTGGCCCGCCGGGGTCAAGGCAGCCGCCGCCGCTCGTGCCACGAAATAACTCGCCTGTTCCGACCAGTCTCCCTCGGAACCACAGCGCGTGTGGCCGTCGAAGGTCGCGGCCCTGGCAGCACTCAGCGCAGCCACCAGCTCGCTGTCCGAGGCAGCGCTGTTGACCGCGGTCCGGGTCACCATAGCCAGACGCTCGTCATTACTGAGATCGAGTACATGTTCAACGAATTGTGCAGCGACCACCCGCTGGCGCGTCGCATCGAGTTCCTCCAGTGCCTGCCTGAACTCGGTGTCGTTGGTGATCGCAGTCATGACGAACCCTCCCCGGCTGGAGTGTTATCGGCCAGATGCGCGGCGATGGTTTCGGTCAGGCTCAATACCGGGATATCCATGTGATATTTCTCCAGTCCGTCTTCAAGATGAATGCGGCAATTGGAACAGGCGGAGACCATGCCTTCCGCATGGATGGCATCCAGCTGCGCCTTCTTGCGGTTGAAGACCGTAAGCCGCAGGTCATCGGCACGCTCGTTGGTGCTTACCCCGCCGCCAGCTCCGCAGCACCAGTTCATGATGCCGGCCTCGGGCATCTCGACAAAATCCTCCGCCACCATATTGAGGAGGTTGCGCGGTTGTTCGACCACGCCGCCACGGCGCGCGATCTGGCAGGGATCATGGTAGGTCAGTCGCTGTGCTTCCCTGCCCCGGGTACGCAGCCGGCCCTCTTTGCGCAGTTCGTCCAGCAGTTCGGTGATATGCAGCACCTTGAAGCCGTAGGGGCGCCCGATCAGATTGGGACCCTCCCAGCGGATCGCCATATAGGCATGGCCGCATTCCGGGCTGATAACCGCCTTGACCTTGAGCCGCTCCGCCGCCTTGACGACGCGTTCGACCAGTTCGGCAGCGATCTCCGAAACACCGATCTGGATGCCGCTATTGGTGGCCTCGAAGCCGTCGCTGGCGATGGTCCAGGACACCCCGGCATGCTCGAAGATACGGGCGATGGCACTGATGTATTCAGGGAAATTCATGATCTCCATGGAAGACAGGGTGCACAGGTAATCCGCCCCCTCCACATCCACCGGAATCTTCAGCCCGGTCTCTTTCTCTGCATGCCGGATCTGTGCCTGCAGTGCCGGTAGTTTCACCCCCATGGGGCTGCCGATGGTGACGGCACGCCGGGTGGCGCCGATCAGGTCGGGTGGCGCATGTCCCGAGGCCGCCATCCCCTCGCGCACCTTGCGGATCATGTAGGCGATGTCGTTGCCGACCGGGCAGACCATGGAACAGCGTCCGCACATCGTGCAGCTGTCGTAGACCAGGGTCTCCCACTCCGTGAGCAGGTCGTCATCCACTTGCTTGCCCAGTCCCAGGGCGCTGGCAAGCCGGCCCCAGAAGGTGTATTCCGACTTCCAGACACGGCGCAGTGGCTCCAGTTTGTGGATCGGGGTGCGGTTGGGACTGCGCGTCTCTGTGTAGAACAGGCAGGCCTCGGCGCATAGACCGCAATGCACACAGCTGTTGAAAAAGGCCGCAACCGGTGCATCGATCTGCTCCTTTAAGGCATTGATACCGCGTTCCAGTGAAGGCCCGTTCATGAGCGCACCCCCCGGTAGCCGGCAATCGCACCGTTGTACCAGCGCGCCATGAACAGCGTGAAGGCGTGCATGAGCTTGGTGAACGGAAATGACACCATCAGCAGCTCGACGCTTAGGATATGAATGGCCAGCAGCATCGGTGGTGTCATTCCTATCCGGTGGAAGGCCAGGTAACCGGTTACCAGCGGCAGGATGGTCACCAGCCAGACGAAGTAGTCCTGGAAGCCGGACAGAAAGCGCTGCACCGGGTTTGTCAGGCGGTAAACCAGCACCGCCAGCAGCGTGATAATGGTCACCACGGTAGTGGCGTCGATTATAGTCGTGGGCAGTGACGCCCAGCCGACACCGAAGACATCACGGATCAGCAGGATATGCGGTGCGGACAGAAAGATGGTGACGAACAGCCCGATGTGGAACACATAACCGGTGACCACGGTAAAGGTCGAGCGTTGCAGGGTGCCACGATCAGGCCACATGCGCGTGAGTATCGTGCGCAGGCCGCCTGCTGTAGCGGAGCCACGTGCCTCGGCCAGGTTCCCCTTTCTGCCCAGCAGCAGGATTTCAAGTACCCGCACCACCACCCCGACCACGAACACGATGGTGGCGATCTGGAAGGCAGGACCACGCACCCACATGAGGAATTCGGTTTCGTTCATTGTCCGTCCCCCTTCTCGAGGTCATCCACGGTAACCGGGGCGTGTGCCTGCTGCGCGCGGGTCTTGCGCGCATGGTTAAGCGTGCCCAGGGCCACGCCGGCCGCGGCGCCGGCCGCGGCGCCATACACGAGGGTCGCGGCAATATCCTCGGTAGGTGTCGAGAGCGGCTTGTAGAAACCACCGCCGTCCCAGAAATCCGGTTCAGAACAACCCAGACAGGGGTGACCGGACTGGATCGGGAAACTGGTGCCGGAATTCCACTTGGCCGTGGCACAGGCATTGAAGGTGGTCGGCCCCTTGCAGCCCAGTTTGTACAGACACCAGCCCTTTTTGGCGCCCTCATCGTCGAAGCTCTCGGCAAACAGCCCCTTGTCATAGAAAGGCCGCCGGTAGCAGCGATCATGGATGCTTTGGCCGAAGAACGCCTTGGGACGGCCCAGCGCATCCAGTGCAGGAATGGTCCCGAATGTCAGGAAATGGGTCAGCACACCGCTGATGACCACCGGGATCGGCGGACAGCCCGACACGTTGATGATCGGCTTGTCGGTAATCAGATCGGACACCGCCACGGCACCGGTGGGGTTCGGTTTGGCATGCGGGATGCCACCGAATGCCGCACAGCTCCCGACGGAGATGATCGCGGCCGCACCCGTGGCGGTCTCCAGCAGCATGTCGCGGTTGCTGATGCCGGCGATGGTGGAATAACCGGGATTCGCCGTGGGGATGGATCCATCCACGACCACCAGATAGTTACCGTAGTTCTCTTCCATAGCCGCCGTACGGGCCGCTTCCGCAGCGTGTCCGGACGCGGCCTGCAGGGTGTGGTGATAATCGAGGGAGATGGCATCGAAGATCAGCCCCTCGACGGTCGGTGAGTGTGAACGCGTCAGCGATTCGGTACAGCCCGTGCACTCCTGAAACGACAGCCAGATCACGGACGGCCGCCGGGCCTGCTCGAGCGCACTGGCAACGGCCGGGATCATGGCCGGCGGCAGTGCCATCAGCGATGCCGTCGAGGCACAGAATTTCAGAAAGCTGCGCCGCGAGATACCTTGATGCTGCAATGTCTCTAACAAGGACTTGTGCTTCGCCATGACTGCCTCCTGAAAACGCTACTGTTTAATCTAGTTCACCTGAGTTGTGCTGCAAGGCGTTCCTGTCCGTCGCGTATATCTTCTGTCTGTGATTTAAGAATAGAGGGCATATCAATCACCTCGATGAACCGGCTCATGATCTCCTCGTTGTCGTTGTAGTGCGTCACCAGCCACACACCCGGAAAACGGGTCTCGTAGATATCGCTCGGCCCCAGGGCTGACAGTCGTGCATGCACCTCGCCCTCCCCGAGCAGGCTGACCAGCTCGTCCTCCTCGCCTGGCGCCATGGGAATGCTGCGCAGGTCGATCATCGCGGGCTCGCCGGCATCCAGCCAGCGCTGCAGGGCGTGCCGTATTTCATGCAGCAGCGGCAGCACGTTCCCGGTACGGACCGCGCCGGACCCGCAGTCGCCATCAACTGGTGTAGCTGACCCCATCATCCAATTCCTGGTTGATCCCTGCTGCCGGCAGGTGCGCTGAATCCGGCCGGGCTGTGGGTATACCGGGTGCCCACTGCCGGGCCAGATCGACGACCCGCCGGGCAGCCAGCGGCAGTGCCGCAGCCACCGGCCCGCTGAGCTGCGATCCCCAGTCAAGGTTCTGTGGCTGTATCGCTATCAGGACACGGTTGTGTGGCAGGATCCCGGTGAGATGACTGATGGCAAGCAGGTCGGCAAGACTGACCTCGTGCACGCTGCGCCTGGGCCTGCCGGCGAAGCGGTCCATGACCTCGCCGCGGAACACCTCGACCCTGCCCGGGACTGCCCCCAGTTCGGCGGCATCAACGACAATGAGATTGGCGGCGTCCTCGATATAGGGGAGCAGGGTGAAACTCAGCGTCCCGCCGTCCAGCAAGGCGACATCTTGAAGACCGGGATAGTGTTCGCGCAGGTAATCGAGGATATGGATACCCGCGCCCTCGTCCGACAGCAGTGAATTTCCGATACCCAGTATCAGCGTATTCTTATTTTCCAAGCCAGCGACTCCTGTTTCGCTACCTTGCTTTTGTACAGGATAGCGTATAAATGTTAAATGACATGAATCAAGTTAATTCCGGATGGAGTACCCCGCTGATGCTGGTGTTGCCCCGCTCCGGAGCATAAGGGGCTTTAGTATGTGTCTCGGTATCCCCATGCAGATCAAGAACATCGACGGTTTCACTGCACGCTGCGAGGCCAAAGGCGTGGAGCGCGATGTCAGCCTGTTCATGATGCAGGACCAGCCCGTGCAGCCAGGCGACTTCGTGGTGGTTCACGTCGGTTATGCGATCCAGAAAATCACCCCCCGGGAGGCACGCAGCGCCTGGGAATTGTATGACCAGATGCTGGGCGCCGGGCATGCATGAGCTTTCTATCTGCCAGGCGCTGATCAACCAGGTCGAGGCCATCGCCAGCGAACAGGCAGCACAGAGCGTGGCAGTGATTCGACTGGGTATCGGCCCGCTGTCCGGGGTGGAAACGCAGTTGCTGCAGCAGGCCTATCCCATCGCCAGTGCCGGCAGTGTTGCGGAGGGCGCCGAACTGGTCATCGACAACCTGCCGCTGCAGGTCAGCTGTGAACACTGCGGCCGGACCACCGAGGTTCTGCCCAACCGGCTGGTCTGCGCTGCCTGCGGTGACTGGCATACCCGGCTGGTCAGCGGCGACGAACTGTTGCTGACCAGTATCGAACTGGTCAGGGATGAACAAGCAATAATCGAAGACGTAAGGACCCACTGAGGCGAGGAAGTTTGGGCGCTGGCATGTTTAGCCGGCACCCCTGAAAACCTGTTTCAAGCATCTCGCCCGGACAGAAAACAGATTGTGGAGAGAGACTCATGTGCGATACCTGTGGTTGTAATGTGACTCACGGCAATGCCCACCTGCTGCAGCCGGGCGGCAAGCTATCCCGGACCGAGGGCGGACACGATGCGGTCAGCGTGCTGCGCGGTCTGCTGCATGAAAACGACCATGCCGCCGGACACAACCGCCACCATTTCGACCAGCACGGCGTGCTGGCCGTCAACCTGATGTCGGCCCCCGGCGCCGGCAAGACCTGTCTGCTCGAGTCCACCATCGCGGCCCTGGGCAACGAACTTTCCATGGCAGTCATCGAAGGGGATCTGGAAACCGAGAACGACGCCCGGCGCATTCGTGCCCGCGGGGTCGAGGCGATACAGATCACCACCGGCAGTGCCTGTCACCTCGATGCCCACATGGTGCACGACGCCTTGCACCACCTGGATCTGGCCGGCCTGGACGTGGTATTTATCGAGAATGTCGGCAACCTGGTATGCCCGGCAAGTTTTGACCTCGGCCAGCACCGCAACGTGGTGCTGCTGTCGGTACCGGAAGGCGATGACAAGCCGGCCAAGTACCCGGTGATGTTCCGTGCCGCCGATCTGATGCTGCTGAGCAAATGCGACCTGCTCCCGGTACTGGACGACTTCAAACCGGAAGCCGCCCGGCGCCATTTACGGAATCTCGCCAACCCGGCACCGCTATTTGAACTGTCGGCCAGGAGCGGTGCCGGCATGGAGCACTGGCTGGAGTGGCTGCGCCGGGAAATCGCGGCGGCCCGGCAAGCCACGGTCGTCCCGGACGATGTGCGCACCGCCACCTCTGTCCGGCCGACACCTTGAGCAACCCATGAGCGATCCTGCGCGGCACTGGCTGGAACGCATCCGCGCCCTGGCGCTGCCGCCGCGCGTTCGGATCATGAATGTTTGTGGCGGTCATGAACGTGCCATCAGCCAGGCCGGCCTGCGCGGCGCCCTGCCCGGGAATATCGAACTGATCCCCGGCCCGGGCTGCCCGGTGTGCATCTGCCCGGAAGAGGATGTATTCGAAGCCATCCAGCTTGCGCTCAACGAAGACATCATCATGGTCGCCTTCGGCGACATGCTGCGGGTACCGGTGAATGTCCCCAAACGCGAGGCGCGCTCCCTGGAACAGGCCCGCAGCCTGGGCGCCGACGTGCGTCCCATCGCCTCACCCACGGAAGCGGCACAAATTGCTCGCGCACATCCGGAGAAACCGGTGGTGTTCTTTGCCGCCGGTTTCGAGACCACCACCGCCCCGGTGGCCGCCATGCTGGTTGAGGGGGCACCGGACAACCTGCTGGTGCTGCTATCCGGCCGCCTGACCTGGCCCGCCGTCGCCATGCTGCTGGAATCGGACGAGCCCGGCTTTGATGCACTGGTCGCACCGGGTCATGTCGCAACGGTTATGGGCCCCGAGGAATGGGCGTTTGTGGTTGACCAACACGGCATCCCGGCGGCGGTGGCCGGATTCACGCCGGAAAGCCTGCTGGCTGCCCTGTATTCAACCCTGCGCCAGCTGCTGGAAGACCGCTGCTTCCTGGATAACTGCTACCCGGAACTGGTCCGCCCCGGCGGCAACCGTGCAGCCCGTCAGCAGCTGCAGCTGGCCCTCGACGTCAGCAATGCCAACTGGCGCGGGATCGGTGTCATTCCCGATTCCGGTTACACCGTCAATCGTACCTATCGGGTGCACGATGCCCGCCGGCAGTTTCCGTCCTATGCCGATGATGCCCGCAAGCGTGCCGGTGAAATGCCGCCGGGTTGTGATTGCGCCCAGGTGGTACTGGGCAAGATCTATCCCAATGAATGCCGGCTGTTCGGAGTCGCCTGCCAACCGCGCCATCCGATAGGACCGTGCATGGTCTCCGACGAGGGCGCCTGCCGGATCTGGTGGAGCAACGGCTTGCGTGAGCCGGTGAACAAACCGGAACGCGCCGCGGCAACGACCTGAGTGACCATCGATAACAGCACGGCCCCGGTTACGCCGGATAATGCGGCACGCGTGGCTCGCCGCCTGCTCATCGGCGGGCGTGTACAGGGGGTTGGTTTCCGCCCCTACATCTATCGTCTTGCCTGTGCACACGGTCTGGAGGGCTGGGTACGCAATCGGGTCGGCGAAGTGGAAATCCATGTCCAGGGCAGACCGGATGCCGTGACGGCCTTCGTGCGTGAACTGCTGGCCGATACCCCGCCCCTGTCCCGCCCCCGGCTTGAATCCGATGCTGCAGTTGAAGCGCTGGACCTCGCCGGCTTCGAGATCCTCGAGAGCCTTGACCAGGGCGAGGTGCAGATCCATGTACCGCCGGATCTGTACACCTGCCCGGACTGCCTTGCCGAACTGAATGACCCCGGTGACCGGCGCCATCATTACCCCTTTATAAACTGCACCCAGTGCGGGCCGCGCTATACCCTGATCCGCGCCCTGCCCTATGACCGTGCCGCCACCACCATGGCCGGCTTTGAATTGTGTCCACCCTGTCGTGAGGAATACCGGGACCCGACCAACCGGCGCTTCCATGCCGAACCGGTGGCCTGCCCCGACTGCGGGCCCGGGCTGACATTTCATGGCAAGGATGGCGAAGTCATTGCCGGCAATACAGAGGCACTGGATGCCTGCCTGGCCACCCTGCGTGACGACCGCGTGGTCGCGATCAAGGGCATCGGTGGCTACCACCTGCTGTGCGATGCGCGCAGCGATACCGCGATCACACGCCTGCGCAGCCGCAAACCGCGCCCGCACAAACCGCTGGCCGTGATGTTCCCGGCGGACACGGACGATCCGCTTGGACGGGTAACCGAGGCGGTGCACCTGTCCCGGGCACATACCGAACAGTTGTTATCCGCACAACGTCCCATCGTCCTGGCCCGCAAACGGCCAGCCTGTTCACTGTCCGGACTGCTGGCACCCGGACTCGATGAAATCGGTGTCATGTTGCCCTACAGCCCCTTGCATCACCTGTTACTGGCCGGCTTCGCGGCCCCGCTGGTGGCTACCTCGGCAAACATCAGCGGCGAACCGGTGCTGACAGACAATACCGCCGTCGAAGAACGGCTGGGCCACGTGGCCGATGCCTTCCTGCACCACGACCGGCCGATCGAGCGCCCGGCCGACGATCCGGTCGTCCGTGTGATTGCGGACCGGGCGCGACCACTGCGCCTGGGGCGAGGCAGTGCACCACTGGAACGGAGTCTGCCCTGCTCCCTCGAGAAACCGGTGCTGGCCGCGGGCGGCCATATGAAGAACAGCGTTGCGCTGGCATGGCAGGACCGCATCGTGATCTCGCCACATATCGGCGACATGGGTACGGCACGCAGCCTCGCTGTATTCGAACAGACCGTGGCAGACCTGCAGGCCCTCTACGGGGTTACAGCCGAATCGGTGGTGTGCGATGCCCATCCCGGCTATGCCACAACCCGCTGGGCGGAACGCAGTGGCCTGCCACTGCAGCGGGTACTGCATCACCATGCGCACGCCTCGGCCTGCCATGCCGGATCCAGCGGCGAGCCCTGGCTGGTATTCACCTGGGACGGGGTTGGCTATGGTGCGGATGGCAGCCTGTGGGGTGGCGAGGCCCTGCTCGGCCGCCCCGGCACCTGGAAACGCTTTGCCAGCCTGCGGCCCTTCCGTCTACCCGGCGGCGAACGCGCCGGGCGCGAGCCCTGGCGCAGTGCCGCCGCGCTGTGCTGGGAGTCCGGCCGGGAATGGACAGGGCAGCCGGCGGACGCCGTGTTGCTGCACCAGGCCTGGGAGCGCCGACTCAACGCACCGCAGACGACGGCCGCCGGCCGGTTGTTCGATGCCGCTGCGGCCCTCACCGGTGCGTGTCTCGAAGCCAGCTACGAGGGACAGGGCCCGATGCAGCTGGAAGCGGCCTGTCGCGACATGGCCGACCCTGTCAACATGCCGCTGATGCAACGGGCATCGGGATTGTGGGCAAGCGACTGGGAGCCGTTGCTGCCGATGCTGCTCGACCCATCACGCAGCCTGGCCGAACGCGCTGCCTGCTTTCATGCCAGCATGGCGAATACCCTGCTGCAACAGGCGCGCTGTGCACGTGACGCGCACGCGATCGTCCACGTCGGCCTGTCAGGCGGCGTATTCCAGAACCGAGTCCTGACGGAACAGGCCATGGTACTGCTGGAGCAGGACGGCTTCGATGTCACCCTGCCGGACAGCATCCCGGTCAACGATGCCGGGCTCTGCTTCGGACAGGTCATCGAGTTCGCCGTGACGCCGTGACATCAGCCCTGCAGCCATGTGGCCTGTCAGTCGCTCCTACCTGTTGCGCGCCCTCTGGATGATGTACTTCTCCAGTTCAACCAAAATCAGCACCGAAGAGGCGACCAGTATGATACGCAGCCAGGTGATCGCGTCGATGGCCGTGGTGCCGAACAGCGTCTGCATGGGCCCAAGATAGGTGAAGCAGAACTGGAAAAACAGCAACAGCACGACCGCCATAAGGGCATAGCGATTTCCGAACAGACCGGTGCGGTTAAGGACCGGGGCACTGATGTAACGGGAATTGAACAGGTAGAAGATCTCGAACATCACCAGGGTGTTCACGGCCACGGTACGGGCAAGCTCGATATCTGCACCCTGATTGCGTTCCCAGATGAACAGACCAAAGGTACCGGTGACCAGGATCAGGGATACGAACACGATACGCCAGATGAACATGGTGGTCAGCAGGGGTTCGCGCGGGTTGCGCGGGGGGCGCTGCATGACCTCTTGCTCGGGTGGCTCGAAGGCCAGCGCCAGCGCCAGGGTCACGGCCGTGATCATGTTGACCCAGAGTATCTGTACCGGGGTGATGGGCAATGAGCGGCCAACCGCTATGGCGGCAATGATGGTGAGGGCCTCGCCACCATTGGTGGGCAGGATGAACAGGATGGCTTTCTTGAGGTTGTCATAGACCGTACGCCCCTCCTCGACGGCATGCGCGATGGAGGCGAAATTGTCATCTGCCAGCACCATCTGGGCAGCCTCCTTGGCCACCTCGGTACCCTGCTGGCCCATGGCGGTACCGACATCGGCGCGCTTCAATGCCGGTGCATCGTTCACCCCGTCACCGGTCATTGCTACCACATGACCGTTGGCCTGCAGGGCCCGTACCAGACGCAGTTTGTGTTCCGGGCTGGAGCGGGCAAAGACATCGACATGATTGACGGCCACACGCAGCTGTGCGTCATCCAGGGCCTCGATCTCGTGTCCGCTCAGTACCTCTTCGCCGTCACCGATACCCATCTGGGCCCCGATGGCAACGGCAGTTACGGCATGGTCACCGGTGATCATCTTGACCCGTATCCCGGCCGACTGGCACTGCTTGACCGCGCGGATGGCATCTTCGCGAGGGGGGTCGATGATGCCCACGATACCCAGAAGGGTGAGACCGGTCTCCAGATCAGCGAAGGTCAGGTCACGGTGCGTGGCCGCGGCTGCCTTGGAGGCGATCGCCAGCACCCGCTGGCCGTGCCGCGCCATGATGTCCATCTGTTGCGCCCAGTAGCCAGTATCGATGGGGATGTCTTCACCAGCCCGGCGCTGCAGGGTGCACATCTCGAATAACCGCTCCGGCGCGCCCTTGACATAGGCAAAACCGTGCCCCGCATGGTCATGATGCAGGGTGGCCATAAAACGGTGTTCAGATTCGAAGGGAATGACATCCGTGCGCGGCCACTCCTCCAGTTCGAAGGCGGGGTCCAGTCCCGCCTTGAGACCCAAGGTCAGCAAGGCACCTTCGGTCGGGTCACCGTGCAGAATCCATTCGCCCTCACGCTCGTGTAGTGCGGCATCATTGCATAACAGGGATGCCCGGGTGAGTTCGGAAAGAATGGGATAATCACCCAGCTGGATCTCGCTGCCGTCCAGCTGAAAACCTCCATGCGGATCGTAGCCGACACCGCTGACCTCAAACAGGCCGGTGGTGGTGGCAACCGACTTCACTGTCATTTCATTGCGAGTCAGGGTGCCGGTCTTGTCCGAACAGATGATGGTGACCGAGCCCAGCGTCTCGACCGCTGGCAGCCGCCGAATAATGGCGTTGCGCCGTGCCATACGCTGTACCCCAATGGCCAGGGTGATGGTCATGATGGCCGGCAGCCCCTCGGGAATCGCAGCCACCGCCAGTCCCACCGCCGCCAGAAACATCTCGGCCGCTGAATAATCACGGGCCAGCAGACCGAAGGCGAAGGTTGCCGCCGCAATCGCCATAATGGCCCCTGTCAGCCAGCGCGCGAATTGCGCCATCTGGCGTAGCAGCGGTGTGGTCAGCGTTTCCACACGTGCCAGTAGCGCGCTAATCCGGCCGATCTCGGTATGCACCCCGGTTGCTACCACCACACCGGTGCCCTGTCCGTAGGTTACCAGTGTGCCCGAGTAGGCCATGGAACGGCGATCGCCCAGCAGTGCGCTGTCTGCAACCTCCCCGACCTGTTTCTCCACCGCGACCGATTCGCCGGTCAGTACGGCCTCCTGTATCTGCAGGCTCTTGACCCGGACCAGACGCAGATCCGCCGGCACCTTGTCACCGGACTGCAGCGTCACCACATCGCCGGGTACCAGCTGCTCTGCCGGCAGTGTGATCCGCCGCCCGGCACGCCGCACCATTGCCTGTGGTGACAACATCCGGCGTATCGCCCGCAATGCGTTCTCCGCCTTGCCTTCCTGCACAAAACCGATCACCGCATTGATCAGGACAACACCCAGGATCACACCGGCATCCACCCAGTGACCGAGTATCGCCGTCACCGCGCTGGCAACCAGCAACACGTAGATCAGGACGTTGCGGAACTGGAACAGGAAACGCAGCAGAGGACCGCGCGTTTTTGGCTCGGGCAGGCGGTTCGGTCCATGCCGTGCCAAGCGGAGCTTGGCCTCGTCATCTGTCAGACCATTCTGACTGACCTGCAGACGCGCCATCACCTGGGCGCTGTCCAGCGCATGCCAGAGCTCAGCATTGTTTGCGGTAGCGGGTGCAACAATCCTGCTCCCGGCAGCCCCTGATTTGCGTCGCATGATAACCAGGCCAACCACCGTCAGAATGGCCAATGCTGTGAAAAGCAGCAACACCATGATGAGAACATTACCAACAGGCATCACGAGACCACCATTCATCAATTTTCTGCGTCATTTTATCACCGCATTTTCCTGCGTGTTTTCCCGGCAGTGACCTGATCCGGTGCCTAGTGCACCCCCGCTTTACGGCCCTGCTTTTTATCCTGCTGGGCATAATATTCCCGGCGGAAGCTTTCCAGCAGGTCGCCTGTCGCCTCGGCGGGCACCTCACTGACTTCAAGCACGGCAGCACCGAGCTGCAGGCTGGCCTCCAGGGTCTCGGAGACGCTGATGGTCGCGCCTGCACCCAGCAGTTCATTACAGTGCCTGCTGTCATGCCCGCGGGCATAAATGGGGGTTTCCGGGTAGTTCTGACGCATGATTTGCACCAGCCGCACCGCGGGCACGGGCTGGTCCAGGGTACTGACCAGCACCCGGGCCTGCCCGCTACCGGCGGCCTGCAACACGTCGCCGCGGCTGGCATCCCCGTAAAATACCGAAAACCCCTCTGCACGCCCCTGTGCAACCCGGTCCGGGTTGCTTTCCAACGCCAGGTAGGGGACCCGGGCGGCCTGCAGGATCCGCGCGATACGCCGGCCCACCCGGCCAAAACCGGCCACGATGACATAGGGCTGCTCGGAATCAATCCCGGCGATGCTGACGTCATGCCTGCCCGGCTCGTGACGCATATAGCGCTCCAGGCGTTCGCCGAGATTCGCCATCAGGGGTGTGGTTACCATGGTCAGGGCAATCACCAATATCAGCAGCTGGAACAGCTCCGGCGCCATGACGCCATTGACCAGCGCCAGCCCGAACAGGACAAAACCGAACTCCCCGCTTTGCGAAAGCAGCAGCGAAACCCGCATGGCATCAGCGCCACCCACACCCATGGCCCGGCACAGTCCCCACAACAGCAGCGCCTTGATCAACAGCAGCCCGAGTACCAGACCGGTAATCAACAGGCCCGAGTCCCCGAACAGGCCGAAGTCGATAGACATCCCTACTGACATGAAAAACAGGCCGAGCAACAGTCCGCGGAAGGGCTGGATATCGGCAACCACCTGGTGACGGTAATGGGAGTCCGCCAGCACCAGCCCGGCCAGGAAGGCGCCCAGCGCCATCGACAAGCCCGCCACTGACATCAGCCAGGCGGTACCCAGCACCGTGAGTATGGCCATGGCGGTGAATAACTCTGTGGTGCGGCTGCTGGCCACCATCTGCAACAGGGGTGTCAGCAGGAACCGGCCCACCAGGATGACGACGGCAATGATCAGTGCCGCCTGGAGTAGCGCATATTCCAGTCCTTCCACCAGTGTGGCATCCTGCGCCAGCAGCGATACCAGCGCGAGCAGGGGGACAATGGCGAGATCCTGAAGCAGTAGTACCGAGAACGAGGTACGCCCGGTGACTGAACCCAGCTGGCCGCGCTCGCTCAGTATTTGCAGGCCGAAGGCCGTGGAGGAAAGCGCCAGGCCAAAGCCGACGATCACAGCCGTCTTAGCCGGGACACCAAACCAGACTGCCAGCCCGGCGAGCACCAGCCCGGTCAGAATCACCTGTGCAGTGCCAAGTCCGAATACCTGGCGCCGCATGACCCACAGGCGTGCCGGTTTCAGTTCGATGCCGATAACGAACAGCAGGAATACCACTCCAAATTCAGCGAGATGCCGGATCTCATCGACCTGGTCGATGACCCCGAGCCCCCAGGGACCGACCAGCACACCGGCCACCAGGTAACCGAGCACTGAACCAAGGCCGAGGCGTTGAAAAACAGGGACCGCAACCACTGCGGCCCCGAGCAGGGCTAATACGACAAGCAGATAGTTTGTTTCCTGCATGGTTCCCGGACACCGTCCATACCGGCAAGCCGCCTGCGGCACTTCCATTTTCACATGATTGCCGCCGGCCAGCCGGCATTCGGCCAGATCTCCCCTGTTTTACTTGTTGGAGTGCGAATACCCAGACTTTACAATGAAACGCACAGGTAGGGGGAGATTCAGGCCCTGGCACTCCTCGCCAGGAAAGCAGGAATAGTCAGCCCCTCGATAGACCGGCCAGGAGCGAGTGACCCGAACATGCCAGACAGCCGTATATCCCTCGCGCACGGCAATGGTGGCAGATTCATGCGTGAACTGATCGAGGAGGTATTCGCGCGACACCTGGCCAACCCCAGCCTCGATATCCAGGCCGATGCTGTTCCGCTGGCGCTGGACGACCACGAACTGCTGTTCACCACCGACGGATTCACCGTCCAGCCGCTGGAATTCCCGGGCGGTGATATCGGCTCGCTTGCGGTACATGGCACTACCAACGACCTGGCCGTCGCCGGTGCCGTGCCACGCTACCTGAGCCTGAACGCCTTTATCGAGGAAGGCATGGAAATCGCGCAACTGGACCGTATCATCGCCAGCCTGGCGGCAGCGGCACAGGAGCTGGACGTGGAGGTGGCCGCCGGCGACACCAAGATCCTGCGCCGCGGCGAGGGCGGCGGCCTGTACCTGGCGACCACCGGCATCGGCATCCGCCGCGGCTCCCGTCTTGGCCTCGACCTGATCAGGGACGGCGATGCGATCCTGGTCAGTGGGCCGGTCGGTGACCACGGTATTGCCGTCATGCTGGCACGCGAGGAGTTCGGTCTGCACGGGGAGTTGCAATCCGATTCTGCCAGCGTCCTGCCGCTGACCCGGGCCGCGCTGGAAACCGGCGGTGTGCGTTTCATGCGCGATCCGACACGCGGCGGGCTGGCCACAGTCTGTCATGAACTGCTCCAGGCAACCGGCCTGGGCATACAACTCGAGCAGGCTTCAGTGCCGGTACGTGATCCGGTGCAATCCGTCTGCGAAATACTGGGCTATGATCCACTCTACCTCGCCTGCGAAGGTCGCGTGGTTGCCGTGGTTGATCGCACCACCGCAGATGTGGTGCTGCAACGCTGGCGCACCCTGCCAGGGGGCCGCGGTGCGGCGCTTATCGGGCATCTCGATGCCGCTGCCCGACATGTCACCCTGGTCACTGGTCTCGGGGGCCAGCGAATCCTCGAGGAACTCGAGGATGACCCACTGCCGAGGATCTGCTGAATGAAAATTGAGAACATCATCATCCCGACAGGCACTGCCCGTCCCGGTATGAAGGTACGCGAGGGATTCAGGGAGTGCCTGCGTTGCGGGGTACCGGGGATACCCTTCGTGAACGAGACCGGGCAGGTGGCCGGGATCTTTTCCATCCGGGAGACCCTGCGTCGTGCCTGCATCCCTGAAATTATGGTCAATTACGCTGACCTGCTGGGCGATACAACGAGCTGCGTCGAAATCCCGGAGCAACATGTACGCCAGTTACTCGAGTTAGCGCTGGATGGCTTCGTCAGAGAAGAGCATGTCGATGTCTCACTCGATACGACAGTAGTCAAGGCCGTGGCACTCATGGAAAAACATTCCCTCAACTATCTTTTCGTGCATGATGACGGCAAGTATGTCGGTGTGGTCACCATTTGGTCGATTGCACGCCGCATGCTAGAGCTGTATTGATGCTTGAATCCAGCGCGACCAGCCTGAACGGGCCGATGATCACGGCTGGCCTGATCCTGGTCGCCGCCTACGTGCTGATCTTCTCCGAGGTGATGCACCGCATGCACGCCGCGGTAATCGGCGCGGTTGTCATGGTTGGTGTCGGCCTGTACGCGGGCTTCTATTCCCAGGAACAGGCCATTCAGTCAATCGATGCCAACACCATATTTCTGCTGGCCGGCATGATGATGATGGTCGCCATCCTCAGGAAAACGGGCGGATTCGAGTACCTGGCCATCCACATCGCCAGGCACACCGCCCACCGTCCGCGACGCCTGCTGGTGTATCTGACCTTTGCTGTCAGTGTGATCAGCATGTTCCTGGACAATGTCACCACGGTAATCATCTTTGCACCGCTGACCGTACTCATCTGCCGCATGGCAACACTGAACCCCATGCCCTATCTCATGGCAGAAGCCATGCTCTCCAACATCGGCGGCATCGCCACCCTGGTCGGCGACCCGCCAAACATCATGATCGGTAGCGCAGCCAAGATCGACTTCAACAGCTTCCTGTTCCACATGGGACCTATCGTAAGCGTGGTTTGGGCTGTCATCGTCATCATGATCCTCGTCGTTTTCAGGAAGGAACTCACTCCGCCCGCCGGATTTACCGGAAAAATTGATCTCAAGGCAGAAAATGCGATTCGCGATTTCCGCAGTCTGAAATGGGTGCTCGCAGGGCTGGCTGTCATCGTGGTGATGTTTTTCATACACCATCATTTTCACCTCTACCCGTCCTATGTGGTGTTTGTCGGGGTGGCGCTCACCCTGGCCCTCATCCGGCCGGATCCGGAAACCCTCTTGAAGGACGTGGAGTGGACGGTGCTGTTGTTCTTTTCAGCGCTGTTCGTCATTGTCGGCGGCGTGGAAAGCTCGGGGCTGCTGGCACTGATCGGCAACGGCATCGCCACGGTATCCGGGGATCCGGAGATGCTGCTGATAACCTGTGTGCTGTTGATGTGGGTAGCAGCCCTGCTGAGCGCCATTGTTGACAACATACCGTTCACGGTGACCATGATCCCGATCGTGCTCAGCCTGGATACACAGGGCATGAATGTCACACCCCTGTGGTGGGCACTGGCATTGGGGGTGGGTCTGGGCGGCAACGGTTCACATATCGGCGCCACGGCCAACATCATCTGCGTTGCCGAATCAGAGCGCTGCGAAATCCCGGAAGCACGCATCACACCAATGTTATGGCTGCGCAAGGGTCTGCCCATCATGCTGGTCAGCCTGATAATCGCCAGCGTGGTCTTTGCCCTGTTCTTCGATTTCTTCCTGTAGTCCCGCATCCGCGCTGCGAACAGCGGGTCTTCCGGTTGCATTGCAATGATTAATCGCCGTCCGGGTTGTCGGCGAGAAATGCGCCTATCTCCAACTCGAGCGCATTGGCGAGTTCCTGGCTGACTGCGGCGACAATCCCTTCCGGCGTGATCTCCGATCCGACCACCGTGTATGAACCGATCCCGATGCCGTAGCAGACGATGCGTGGCGAAAACCCGGCCAGGGACTTACACAGAGCAACGGCCTCACCGAGGCCCATGCTGTGACTGGAGTGCCTGTCGGGCACAACGGCGATGTCATCCGTATCCAACCGGGATAACGTGCCGATCCCGTGTTCACCGGCCAGGGCATCGACAAACACCAGCAGGCGGGCATCGGCGAGCAGCGCCGGCAGGACAGCCGGCGCCGGGCAAATCTCCAGTGCGACCAGGCCGGAGCCGAAGCGCGCGGGAAAGCGTTGCGCGACAAGCGCCTCGACTGCCTTCCAGCCAACCTGGTCCAGACTGTTAGCAGAACCGATACCGATGATGCGTACGGGTGCCGAGGTGCCGGCGTCTGCACTTCCTTCTCCGGTAGCCGGCAGCGGGCACGTGGTTGAATGCGGGTCACGTTCCACCTTCAGTTTCAGGAAGTGGGTTGCGCAGGAGATGCACGGGTCATAATTCCTGATCACGGTCTCGGCACGGGTGCGTAGTTCATCTTCGCTGTGCTGCAAGCCGAATCTCTGCAGCGACAGGCGGATGTCCTCTTCGATACGCACCTGGTTCTGGCTGGTCGGCGGCACAATCCGGGCCGCGACAATGCGCCCCGCGGCGTCCGTTTCATAGCGGTGCCAAAGGAGCCCACGCGGGGCCTCGGTACAACCGAATCCGGTGCCGGCACGTGGCTGCACGGTGACTGCGGCCTGCGCCGCGCCCGGCAGGGTATCAATCAACCGCATGGCTTCCAGCAGGGCGTAATAGATCTCCGCCGCACGGGCCACGATGCTGTGGAACATGTTGTTACTCGGAAAACGGATGCCGCTCTCCTGCAATACCTCCTGCACCGCCCCCGGCAGGCGCTCCAGGTTCAGGTTGACCCGCGCCAGGGGGCCGACCAGATAGGGCTCTCCGTCCAGCAGTGAATGCAGGGCCGTCGAATGCGACACATGATGCTCCTGAAAATGCACCTCATAGTCCGCAATATCGATATCCAGCCCGCCACTGGAGACGATACGACCCTCGTTCATGGGGTATTCATCCGCATGGCGCAGGGCGACCGAACAGAACACCTGGTCGTCATCTGGCAGATCCAGCGTGGCGGACCAGCGAACCAGTTCACCGGCATCCTCAAGCGCAGCGCTCAGCCGTTCCCTGAGCGCCCGCAACGCAGCGGCGTCCGGCTGGTGATGGAAACCGCCCACACACGCCCCCACCGGGTGTACGGAACGACCGCCGATCAGTCGCATAATCTCGTTGCCCAGCGCCTGCAGGCGCAAGCCACGGCGCAGTTCGCCCGGGTATTTCGTGGCCATGGCGGGGGCACTGTCAAAACCGAGAAAATCCGGTGCCGCCAGCAGGTGGATATGCAGACTGTGGCTCTGCAGCCACTCACCGCAGTAAAACAGGCGGCGCATGGCACGCACCCAGGGGCCCGGCACAACCGCAAAGGCCTGCTCCAGTGCGTGTATCGCACTCATCTGGTAGGCGACCGGGCAGATGCCACAGATGCGCGCTACCATGTCCGGTACCTGGTCGTAGCTTCGACCCTCGAGCAGCTTCTCGAACAGGCGTGGTGGCTCGAAGATCCTCAAATCGAGGTGCTCGATCGCCTGTTCCCTGATATGCAGAGTCAGCGCTCCCTCGCCTTCAACCCGGGCCAGTACCGGAACGTTGATACGTAATTCGCGCTGGTTAGTCCGCATTTCTCACCGGGATCCCGGATGCTGGCGCAGGACTCGTGTGTCCGGACGCCGTGCTGGAGCGAAAGTGGTAGCCGCAGCTACCACTTGAGTGAAGCGCAAGCCCGGGCGCGCGAGGACCAGCCAGGGCCGGGATAGGCAATGCCTGATGACACACTGTCTTGTTCCTGAGCTACACACTGTTCATCACCTCAGTACTTCATGGACTCTACCACCGCCCGGCGGGAAATGCGGGCTAATCATCGGACGTCAACCGCGAACGGCCAGTCGAGTAGAAGGCGGGCGCCTCGGGCGTGAAGGCAAGAAAGCGCTGGGCAATCTGCTCATCGCTCTGGCCGAGCCCGGTAAACCAGTGTGCCAGCACCTCGGTCGGCGGTTTCTCGCAGGGACCGTAACAGCCGTAGCAGCCACGGTTCACACCGGGACACAGGGCACCGCAGCCACTGCGGGTCACCGGCCCCATGCATGGCAGACTGTGGGCGACCATCACGCAGGCCTGCCCCTGGCGCTTGCACTCCAGGCAGACGCTGTCGTGCTCCTCACGCGGTACCACGCCGGCGAGCAGCGAGCCGATGGCCGCGAGCAGTTGCCGGCTGTTGACCGGGCAGCCCCAGAGTTCCATATCGACCTTGACGTATTCGCTGACCGGTTCCACAGACCCCAGCGTGTCGATGTATTCGGGCGAGGCATAGACCGCCGCCATCCACTCGCCGCTATCCGCCAGGTTACGCAGGGCCTGTAACCCACCTGCCACGGCACAGGCACCGATGGTCACAAGGTATTTGCTGCTGTTGCGCACCTGCCGGATGCGTTCGAGTTCGTCCGGGGTGGAGATGCTGCCTTCAACAAAACTGATATCGACTTCAGCACTTGGATCAACCGGACCGGCTTCCGCGAAGTGCCGGACATCGACCAGCTCGAACAGTGTCAGCAGGTCCTCGCCCAGGTTGAGAAAGGCCAGCTGACAGCCGTCACAGGAACTGAATTTATGTACTGCAACCCTCGGTTTCATCGGCTCAGAACCCCCGCTTCGCCAGCAATTCGCTGGCTTCAGGATAACGATATACCGGGCCATTACGGCAGACGAAACTCGCACCGAACTGGCAGTGCCCGCACTGGCCAACTGCGCACTGCATGTTGCGTTCCATGCTGATCCAGATATCCTCGATGCGCGACCCGCGTTCGATGAGCACATCGGCCGAGGCATGGATCATGCGTTCCGGGCCGCACATCATCGCGATGGTCTGCTGTGGGTTGAAACGCGCATGCTCGAACAGCACCGTGATGGGGCCGATGAATCCGGGCCAGGGTTCGCCGCCGGCATCTGCCGCGAGTAATACCTGGGTATTGTCCTGTTGCTCCCACTCGGCATAGCGTTCCCGCCAGATGAGGTCATTGGAATGCTTGACACCCTGGAGTATGACCAGGCGTCCATAGCGCTCCCGGCGCCGCAATATATAGTTGATAACGGAAACCACCGGCGCACAGCCAAGTCCGCCCGTGACAATCATGATATCGCGGCCTTCCATGCGCTCCAGTGGCCAGCCGCGCCCGTAGGGGCCGCGCAACCCGATACGGTCACCTACGCGTAATTGCGAGAAGCCGTGGGACACACGACCGACGTCACGGATGGTATGAATCAACTGTCCGGGCCGGGCCGGATCTGAAACGATGGATATCGGGATTTCACCAACGCCGTAGAGATACAGCATGTTGAACTGGCCGGGCGTGAACCGGTACTGACCTGCGGCCGCAGGATCGGTTAGTTGCAGCACCAGTGAGAAGATGGTGGGCGACTCCTGGCAACGCTCAATGATTTCCGCTTCGTGCGGGTAATGTGTCGCGATATTCATTCTGGTGGCGCGGTGATGGCGCTGACTTCCTTGGTTATATCGATACCAACCGGACACCAGGCAATACAGCGTCCACAACCCACACAGCCGGAACGACCGTATTGATCATGCCAGCCACCCAGCTTGTGCGTCAGCCACTGGCGGTAGCGTAGCCGGGTGTCGGGACGCACGACAAAACCGTGAATATAGCTGTGTCCCTGGGTGAAACACGAATCCCATTCACGGTAATGGCGGGAGCTTTCGCGATCCAGCGCAGGCTGCTCCAGTTCCCGATAACAGAAGCAGGTGGGGCACACGGACGTGCAGTTGCCACACGACAGGCAGCGTGTCGCCACCTCTTCCCAGTGCGGGTGATCAAGGTTGGCGAACAGCTGGTCACGCAGGTTGCGTCCGGGCAGTTGCCGGCTCTGCATGTCGACGGCCTGGGCCGTAGCATCCGCTGCCGCGTTGCGCTGCTGTGCTGAAACGGGCTGCAGCTCGAGTTGGGCAAGGATTTCGTTCCCCCTCGCGCTGCCGGACTGCACTATGAAGCCATCATCCAGTTCATCCAGCACCAGGTCATAGCCGTGGCGTGCGCTCGGACCGTCACCCGTGGATACACAGAAGCAGGTCTCCGCGGGGCGTGTGCAGTTGACCGCCACCAGGAACAGCTGGTGGCGACGTACGCCATAGCAGTTATCGGGGATTTCGGTTTCGAGGAAGTGACGGTCCTGTAGTTCCAGCGCGGCCAGGTCACATGCGCGCACCCCGATCACGGCGGTTGGCGCCGATTCCGGGGTCTGCTGGGTGAAACGGAGTTGACCGTCCGCGCTGCGTTCCACCTGCCAGAGAAGTTCGCGTGGAGCGAACAGCAACGGTTTCAGTGCCTGGGGACCATTGGCCCAGTCAAACAGCCGCTTGCCCTGGTTGAATTCGACCCGGTAGCTGCCGGGAGACTGCTGGATATGCACACCGGACGGCAGATCCTCGACACCATCCAGACTGTCATATACCAGTGCCCCGTCGCGCACGGTCGGTCCGATACAGCGGTAGCCCTGCCCGGCAAGCGCTGTCAGCAGCAGTGCCAGATCCTGGCCCGGTAAAAACCCGCTTGCGATATTGTCGTTCGGCATCTGATCCGTGGCGCTGAAACCAGTCCTTGTAGTGCCTGTCATATTATAAACTGTGCCAAGACCCAGTCCAGCGAGGAGCGAAAATAACCTGCACAGGTCTGGTGCATCAAGAAAACGGCATTCGATTGATCCACGTCAACTCATGACAGCGTGAAACAGGCTAAAAGGTTTACTGATACGCAGACATTGCGGCAGTTCCCGCAGCCATTTAAGGATTTTAGTAAATAACCATATGCCCTGAACGGATGCATGTTTACAACCCGGTATTCCCGGATCATTTATGGCCCAAGATTTTCAACAGCGATAGTTATGAACCAACGTCTCGTTTTCGATGCTGACCTGATCAAGCGCTATGACCAGAGTGGTCCGCGCTATACCTCCTATCCGACTGTCGCCCAGTTCCACGACAGGATTACCGAGGAGGACTATCGCCGGTGGGCACAGCACAGCAACGAGGACCCGATTCCGCGCGGGCTGTCTCTTTATCTGCACATCCCCTTCTGTGACACGGTGTGCTTCTACTGTGCCTGCAACAAGGTCGTCACCAAGAACCACGACCGCGCCACCCCCTACCTCGATCACCTGTACCATGAAATCGCGATGCAGAGCGTACTGTTCGATCGTGACCGCACAGTCGAGCAGTTACACTGGGGCGGCGGCACACCTACCTTCCTGGACCCGGATCAGATGCGTTCCCTGATGGATGTTGTCAGACGGCACTTCTCGCTGCGCGATGATGACAAGGGTGAGTACTCAATAGAGATCGATCCACGCTCCGTGGATTATGAAAAACTCAGGACCCTGCGCACAATCGGATTCAACCGGGTAAGCCTGGGCGTGCAGGATTTCAATCCCAAGGTACAGAAGGCTGTGAACCGGATCCAGGGCGAGGACCAGACCAGGGAAGTTTGCCTGGCTGCACGAGACATGGGCTTCAAATCCATCAATATGGACCTGATGTATGGCCTGCCATTCCAGTCGGTGGAAAGTTACCAGGACACCCTCGAGCGTGCCGTTGCCATGAGTCCCGATCGCCTCGCGATCTACAACTATGCCCACCTGCCCGAGCGCTTCAAACCACAGCGGCGTATACAGGAAGAGGATTTGCCCTCAGCGGATGAAAAACTCGACATCCTGCAGGCGACCATCGAGTTCCTGACCAACGCGGGCTATGTTTATATCGGCATGGACCATTTTGCCAAGCCCGATGATGAACTCGCCATTGCACAGCGTCAGGGTACACTGCATCGCAACTTCCAGGGCTATTCGACCCACGCGGACTGCGACCTGGTTGGCATGGGAGTGTCGGCCATCGGCAAGGTCTGTGACAACTACAGCCAGAGTGTACGGGACCTCGAGGAATACTACCGGTTGATCGACGCTGGCAGACTGCCGCTGGAACGCGGCATTGAGCTCGAACCCGATGACCTGTTGCGACGCGAGGCCATCATTCAGTTGATGTGTCATTTCTTCCTGGACATGAAGGCCCTGGAGGATAAATGGCAATTCAATTACAAGCTACATTTCGAGAAGGAACTGGAAGACCTGAAGACTATGCAGGCCGATGGCCTGCTGACTATAAAGGATGATATTCTGACCGTACTCCCGGCAGGCAGGCTGCTGGTACGTAATATCTGCATGGTTTTCGACAAGTATCTCCGGGACAACAAAACCCGCGTACGTTTTTCCAAGGTAATCTAGAGCGGAGCTGCAGCCCTGCTCAGGAACCGGTTGCCGAACTCGCCTCGGTGCAGCCCTCGAAAATTTCCTGCAGCCTGGCCATATCGAGCAGCGTTATCTGCCTCCTGTTGACCCGTAAAAGTTTCTGGTCCTGGAAATGGGCAAACAGACGGCTGACGGTTTCAATGGCCAATCCCAGGTAGTTGCCGATATCCTGGCGCGACATCGGCAGGTTTATCTCAGTGGCGGAAAGACCTCGCGTCTTGTAACGGGCTGACAGGCTGAGCAGAAAGGCAGCGAGCCGTTCATCGGCACTGCGCTTACCCAGCAATAGCAGCATGGAATGGTCGGCCGTGACCTCCCTGCCGACCACGCGCATCATCTGTCGATGCAGGCTTGGTATCTCGGCGCACAGTTCATCCAGCTGGCTGAACGGCAGCTGACATACGCTGGATGTTTCCAGTGCAACCGAGAAGCTTTCATATTGCCCGTCACTCATCCCATCCAGGCCAACGATCTCGCCCGGCAAGGTAAAGCCGAGCACCTGCTCATCACCGTTCTTGGTCGTACAGTAGGTCTTCAGGGAGCCCGAGCGTACGGCATAGAGGGACTGCCCGGCATCTCCCGCCCGGAACAGGTGCTGGCCGGGCTGAAGTGGCGGCTGGTGCCTGATGATACTGTCGAGTTTCTCCAGGTCCGCGCCTTCGAGTCCGTGTGGCAGACACAGCTCGTTGAGGCTGCAGCTCCCGCAGGAGATCTTGATATCGTTAAGATTCAGCAGTTTTTCTTTACGCGGCATACAGAGTGCCCCACACTCAGGGCTGCCTTTTTCAGCAGCTTTGCATGTTCTTCTCGACTAGACAGGTGGGATGCTGGTTCTATTTATTCGGGCGCACGTTTGGTGCAAATAGAAAATCTCGTCCCCGCAAACCACGTCCGTGCAGTTGCCTGACTATTGGTATGTTTATAAAGTAGCACACCCGCCAGGCGGGACAAAGGCTTTTATCACCCACCATCGCACAAGGATGCCCGAATTATCAATAAGTTAGAAAACCTTTATCGGCTGGCTGAGGCACGGCTGTCCAACCTGGTCAACAGCGGCCGGCAGCGGTCGCTGCAGGGCGGGCTGATCGGTCTGGAAAAGGAAAGCCTGCGCGTCGGGCCCGATGGCAGCATTGCCCAGACACCCCACCCGGCTGCACTGGGCTCGGCCCTGACCCACCCCTGGATCACTACGGACTATTCCGAAGCCCTGCTGGAATTCATTACGCCACCGCTGGCCAGTGCGGTAGACGCCATGGCATTCCTGCGCGAACTGGAACATTTCGTTTACTCGCGCCTTGAAAACGAACTGCTCTGGTCAGCCAGTATGCCGTGCGTGGTCGAGGGGGAGTCGAGCATACCGCTGGCCCGCTATGGAGCTTCCAATGCCGGCCTGATGAAAACCGTTTACCGGCGCGGGCTGGGTTATCGTTACGGGCGGGTCATGCAGGTCATCGCCGGCGCACATTATAATTATTCATTCCCGGACAGCTTCTGGCCGCTTTACCAGGAACTGGAAAAAGACCCGCGTCCGCAGCAGGAATTCGTTTCCGATGCCTATTTCCACACGATCCGAAACCTGCAGCGTTTTGGCTGGCTCATTCCCTACCTGTTCGGGAGTTCGCCTGCAATCTGCAAGTCCTTCATGTGCGGTAAGCCAACCAAACTCGAGGAGTTGTACGGGAACAGCTACTATGCCCCTCACGCCACGTCCTTGCGCATGTGTGACATCGGCTATCAGAACACCCATGAAAACGAGGCCGGATTCAAGGCGAATTACGACAATCTGGAAAGCTATATCGAAAGCCTGACGCATGCCATAGAAACGCCCCATCCACCGTATCAGGAAATCGGTCTCAAGGTTGATGGCCAATTCCGCCAGCTCAATACGAACATCCTGCAGATCGAAAACGAATACTACAGCTCCGTTCGGCCCAAGCAGGTCCCGGAGTTCAACGAAAAGCCGACCCTGGCGCTCAAACGTCGCGGTGTACGCTACGTGGAACTGCGCTCCCTGGATATCAATATCTTCGACCCTCACGGTATCAGTGAGGTCCAGTGCCGGTTTCTTGAGACGCTGATGGCCTTCTGCCTGTTCCAGGATAGCCCGGTCATCGGCAGCCTGGAACGCAGTGAAATCGACTTCAATCTTGATGCTGTCTGTTACGAGGGGCGCAAGCCGGGTCTGACCCTGCAACGCGACGGAACATCTATTGCACTCAAGTCCTGGGCTGGCGAGCTGCTGGATGCCATGTCA
Source organism: uncultured Ectothiorhodospiraceae bacterium (assembly GCA_947259415.1). Classification (GTDB taxonomy): domain Bacteria; phylum Pseudomonadota; class Gammaproteobacteria; order UBA9214; family UBA9214; genus CAMYJZ01. The sequence goes on from CAMYMI010000017.1 coordinate 39,121, forward strand.
GGCTTTGCCGAGATACTCGATGCCGGCAAGCCTGGCAATCCCTACCGTAAAGCACTGCTGGAACAGTTCGATGCAGTCCGCGATCCGGACCGAACAGCGTCCGCACGGATCCTCGCCGACATGCATGCACATAAGGAAGGCTATTTTCATTTCGCCAAGCGTATGTCTGAGCAGCACCACGCCTACTTTACCCATCTGCCTGAGAACCATAAAAGCTTCGCTGCCATCGAGGCAGCCGTGAGCAAATCAATACAGGATCAGAAGGCCATCGAGGCAGCCGACAGCCAGTCGTTCGACGAGTTCCTGCAAGAGTACTTCTCCCAGAGCCTCTAGCCCATGCTCCCCGCCATGTTACTTGCCGCCTACCTTGTCCATTTCACACTGCTGGGCCTGAATCCACGATATCCAGCCGGAAGCAGCCGGGCCGCAGTATCCGCAGCAGGCCATTTCGCAGAATTCGCGGGGCAAACGACGGTCAGATATGTGATACCAGCCTGGCCTCCGGCACGGAATCCTGGATCGCCCCGACAATTTCGAAGCGGATCCCCGGTATCGGCCGGGTCGACACCCAGAGCAGGTTGAGTTTCAGGTTGAATTCAGCGAATACCACGGCATGCTCAAAGTGACCGAGCACGAGATGGATATTATTGACCGTCTTGTTGATCAGGGTCCGAGGTTTTTTTTTCAGGCCGGGGATCAGCACCATGAAGTCACTCAGCGGCCTGCCGTCCTCATCGTGCGATGGTGCACGGTTTCTTAACGGCTCCGATGCGTCCTGGAACAATAATGAGATTCGTGGCAGCGTCATGGTCACAGACTCATGCGATCTACCCGCATGATAGCCGAATATCCGTCACAGGCTGTAATCAGAGCCCAGACGGTAACCTGGATTCAGGCTATAAGTGATTGTTTTATATGCTGATATAACGGCCCGCAGGGCCATTGGGCGTCCAGGGGACGGGCGTGACTAGTGACTCAAGGCGTCACGGACACGTTCCAGCCGCGCACGCACCTCACCGGCCAGGGCCTCGATCCCTTCCACGTCGACCAGGCTCAGAACGGCGGCAGGGTCCATGAAACCGACGGTGATGGAACCGTCGTCTTCTTCACGAACAATGACATTGCAAGGCAACAACAGACCGATATCGGGATCTGCCTCGATGGCCTGGCTGGCCAACACCGGATTGCATGCACCCAGGATACGATAGGGTTTTCTGTCGATATCCAGTTTCTTCTTCAGCGTCTCGGCGACATCGATCTCGGTCAGGATGCCGAATCCCTCCTTCTGGAGTTCTTCCGCAACCCTGTTCTGGACGTCCTCGATGTTACCTGAAACATTCATTGTAAAACCGTACATACTCATGTCTCTCCTGCTTGGCTATGTCGTCAGGCGTGTTTGCGCCTCACGATACTTCTCTGCCGTTCTTACAATCACATCATGCGGCAAGGCCGGGCCGGGAGGTGTCTTGTCCCAGTCCAGGGTTTCAAGGTAGTCGCGCACATACTGCTTGTCAAAACTGGCCGGGCTGCTGCCGGGCTCATAGGTATCCGCCGGCCAGAAGCGCGAGGAATCCGGGGTCAGCAACTCATCGATCAGCACCAGCCTGCCACCATCATCCAGGCCAAATTCGAACTTGGTATCGGCGATGATGATGCCGCGCTCCAGCGCATAGGCGGCACACCGGGTGTAGATCGCCAGGCTGACATCGCGCACCTGTTCCGCCAGCTCGGCTCCGATTAACTCCCGGGTCTTGTCGAAATCGATGTTCTCGTCATGGTCGCCGACAGCGGCCTTGGTGGAGGGTGTAAAGATCGGCTCCGGCAGCTTGTCTGCCATCTTCAACCCGGCCGGAAGGGCAATACCGCACACCGCCCCGGTTTGCTGGTAGTCCTTCCAGCCTGAACCGATCAGGTAACCGCGTACAATAGCCTCCACTGGCAGAGCATTGAGTTTCCTGACGACGATAGCCCGTCCCTCGATCGCGTTCCGCTCGGCGGCGTCCGGTACGGCCTCTTTCAGGGTCATGTGCGCAAGGTGGTTCGGCATCAGATCCGCGGTCCGATCGAACCAGAAATTCGAGACGGCGGTCAGTACCGCGCCCTTGCCGGGTATGGGATCCGGCAGGATCACATCGAAGGCCGACAGACGATCGGTCGTGACAATCAGCAGGTGGTCATCCCCGACGCCATAGACATCGCGGACCTTGCCACGATTCAATAGCGGCAGACTTTTCAGGTTGGTTTCATAAAGTACTTCTTTCATGGCTTTAAGTCTTCCGGTCAGATTTGATGAAAGCAGCGATTGTACCTCCTGGAGGCCCCGCTGCGAATATCGAAATCACCTATCTGCGCTGCGGGACGCCCCCCCCCGCAACCGGGCTACCGGAAATAATGGTTCTACTGCCATCCATATCCTGTGATCAGGCACTTCTGATCAGGCACTTCAGGAATTGTCGACAGGCGGGTCGAGGATGGTAGAATTGCATTTTTCAACCTTCAAAAACTATACAGAATCATGACTATGGACACACCTAAAGTAGCTGTCATTATGGGCAGTAACAGTGACTGGGACATCATGAAACCGGCTGTCGACATGCTGGAGAAATTCGGCGTTGCCTGCGAGGCCAGGGTCATCTCGGCCCATCGCGCCACTGATATGCTGGTCGAATACGCGGAGGGGTTGCGCGAGCGTGGATTTGTCTGTGCCATTGCCGGGGCTGGCGGTGCAGCGCATCTGGCCGGCGTGCTGGCTGCCAAGACCACCCTGCCGGTCCTTGGCGTACCCGTACCCTCGAAATACCTCAAGGGAATGGATTCGCTGCTGTCTACGGTACAGATGCCCAAGGGTATTCCTGTTGCCACCTTTGCCATTGGCGAGGCCGGCGCCGCAAATGCCGCTCTGTATGCCATCAGCATTATCGCAGTGACTGATCCCGGGATGGCAAAAAAGGTCGCTGACTTCCGCAAGGATCAGGAAGAGATGGTTCGCAATATGAAACTGCCGCCGGAATGATTCTGCCTGGCGCTACGCTTGGCATGATCGGTGGCGGCCAGCTCGGCCGTATGTTCACCATTGCAGCGCGCAGCATGGGTTACCAGGTCATCATCCTTGATCCCGACCCGCACAGCCCGGCCGGTACCATCGCCGACCAGCACATCCAGGCCGATTATCACGACCATGCCGCACTCGATATGCTGGGTGACTACTGTGCTGTTGTTACTGCTGAATTTGAAAATATTCCCCTGTCCAGCCTCACGCGGGTGCAGCAGCACTGTCCGGTGCTACCCGATCCGGAAACCATCGCCATGGCGCAGGACAAGCTACTGGAAAAGGAATATCTCGATGAGCAAGATTTTCCGACCGTGGCCTTCTACTCGATACAGACGAGCGAAGACCTCGTGGAAGCCATGGGTGAACTCGAGGGCCCGGGGATCCTGAAGATTACACAGCCTAGCTACCCCGGGCAGGGCCAGCACGCGGTCAACTCATTTGAGGAGGCCCTCGAGGCCTACCAGGCAATGGGAGAAAAGCCGTGCATTCTGGAAGAACGCCTCTTTGTCACCAAGCGACTTTCTGTCATTCTGGCGCGCAGCATTAACGGTGACATCGAAAGCTACCCGGTATCCGAGAATGAATATATCAGGGGAACACTCGATCTTTCACTGGCACCGGCACGCATTGATGATGAAACAGCTGATAACGCCGTGGAGATGGCCTGTGACCTCGCTGACAAGCTGGATTACTGTGGAGTACTGTCAGTCGAACTGTTTCTGGTCGAAGACGATGATCTGCTGGTTAACACCATTGCTCCGCGCCCGCATAACAGCGGTCATTTCACCGTAGATGCCTGCACCACATCGCAATTCGACCAGCAAGTACGCGCTCTGTGCGGCCTGCCACCGAGTGATACCGAACTGCTGCTGCCGGTTGCCATGGTCAACCTGATGGGGGACCTGTGGACGAACGGCACGCCGCACTGGGAGGAGGTCTTCAAGGAAGACCGGGCCCTGTTGCACCTCTATGGCAAGCGCGAGACCCGACCCGGTCGCAAGATGGGACACATCAACTGTCTTGCTGATGATGTAGAGAGTGCGCTGGAGATGGCCACTGAGTTGCGCGCCAGACTGGCACCCTGAAGCAGGCACACCTGCCGGTTGCATACCTGATGTGCCGGCTTCGAAATAGTCCAGACTGACAGCGAATCAGCAGTCACCCTCATTGCGGGCAATCAAAGCACGCAGCAATGATCTATCATCCAGAAGTGTAGATTAACCGGCATCCTTCCGCTTAAAACCGGGCCAACAGGCGAAAATACAAACACATAATAATTTCATGGCCAAAAAGCACCACAGCTGGCTGGATCTTCTTGGTGTAGAGCTGACCCCGGTCAGCCATCACGAACGCCTGGTATCAACCCTCGGCGGATTTCTGGGGATACTCGGTATCCTGGGCATCAGCCATTTCTTCCTTGGGGATCCGGCAGCCCTTCTGATAGTGGCCTCGATAGGAGCATCTGCCGTACTCCTGTTCGCCGTGCCCCACGGCGCCCTGGCACAACCCTGGGCGGTGCTCGGGGGGCATACCGTCTCGGCGCTTGTCGGGGTCAGCTGTGCACTGCTGGTACCGCACGAGCTGCTCGCGGCCAGCCTGGCCGTTGGCCTTTCCATCGGTGCCATGTACTACCTGCGCTGCACGCACCCGCCCGGGGGAGCCACTGCCCTGTTCGCGGTCATCGGCGGTGATACGATACACGGCCTCGGCTACCAGTATGTCCTGACCCCGGTATTGCTGAATGCAGCGGTCCTGGTGCTGGTCGCCGTCCTGTTCAACTACTCTTTCCCATGGCGCCGCTACCCGGCCTACCTCGCCTATCGCTACCAGGAACAGCAGGCCGGGACTGCCACAGAAAGCTACAGCTCGATTGCGCACGCCGATCTGGTCAGTGCACTGTCGCAGATCGACTCCTTCATTGATGTGTCTGAACACGATCTGCTCAAGATTTACGAACTGGCGACCGGCATGCCGCAGCAGAGGCTTTTTCCAGCGGAAAAGATCCATCCCGGACAGTTCTACAGCAACGGCAAGCATGGTGATGAGTGGTCTGTACGGCAGGTAGTCGATCACTTACCCAGTGAAGATCCTGCAAAGGACATGCTGGTCTACAAAGTGGTGGCTGGCCACGGCCGCAGGAGTTCAGGGGTGCTGACACGCACTGAATTCGCACGCTGGACCGCGCATGAGGTGATCCGTGATGAAAAGAGCTGGAAACGGGTTTCCGAGGACAGCCAGCCTGCATAATCTCATCCCGGTCAGCGGCGTCCCCCACCTGTACCTGTTCTTACTGGTTCTGTGGATGGCCGTACTGGTCTTCGCCAGCATCGTAATGATCTGAATCAGCCGACTCCTGATGTCAAACAACCAAGCGGCAAACGCAGTTCAGCCTGCCTTCACGACCCAATCAAACCGCAACACATCACAGTTACCGAAATCCATGTCCAGCATCGCTTCATCGGGCAAACCATCGAACCATGCCTTGAGCACACGCAGGGTCTCTTCATGCGCCACCACCAGCACGGTTGACTCTGACCGGGTATGCAACCAGTCCACAAAGCCCTGCACACGCCGCTTGTAGTCGAGCAGTGACTCGCCGCCGTTGATGCGCAGGTGCAACCGGTCGTGCCCGGTTGCCGCATAGTAATCGGCGACGGGTCTGCCCTCGAACCCGGAAACAATGTCATTGAGCGCAGCATGCTCCTCGACTGGCACATGGTGGTAACGGTTGATGATGTCAGCCGTCTCACGGGTACGCGGCAGCCCGGAGATCACAATGAGTTCGATTGGAACACTGCTCAACTGCTCGGCCACCGCTTCCGCCTGGCGAATGCCTGTCTCTGTAAGATGAACGTCCCGTGCTGGGTCGTCGTTGCACAGGCCCAGCCGGTTATAATTGGTCTCGCCGTGGCGCACGCAGTAAATCTTCATGTCTCGCTCATTCAATTTCCTTGCTACCAGTCTCTGGCCACAGGTCTCGCATAGCCCTGTAACCCACGACTGACTATAATGGCTAGCGCCTGTTATGTGGAACCAGACCATGCTCAAATATCTGATTACCAGCCTTTTCGCGCTGCTACTGCTTGCCGGCTGCGCCACCTCGCCCACCGGACGCACCCAGCTGATCCTGATGCCGGACAGCCAGATGGACCAGATGGGGCTGCAGGCCTTCACCAACATCAAGAAGGAAACGCCCGTCGAGCGCAGCACGACAACCAACTCCTATGTCCAGTGCGTGGCCCGTGCCATTACCCGCGAGGTGGGCGGCAGCTGGGAAGTCGTGGTATTCAAGGATGATGATGCCAATGCCTTTGCCCTGCCGGGCCGCAAGATCGGGGTGAACACCGGCCTGCTGAAGGTGGCCGAGAACCAGCACCAGCTTGCCACGGTGATCGGTCACGAGGTCATGCACGTATTGTCCAACCATTCCAACGAACGCGTTTCCCAGAAGTTCGCGGTCGAGCAGGGCCTGGGGCTGATCAATGCCGCGGCCAGCCCGCAGACCGGTACCGGCAAGACCCTTATGGGGCTACTGGGCGTAGGGGCGCAGTTCGGTGTACTCCTGCCCTACAGCCGCATCCAGGAAAGCGAAGCCGACCTGTTGGGCCTCGACCTGATGGCCAGGGCCGGCTTCGATCCGCGCGAGAGCATCAAACTCTGGATCAACATGAGCCGCAGCGGCGATGGCCAGCCGCCTCAGTTTCTCTCCACCCACCCCTCGCACGCCAGCCGTATCAGCGATCTGCAGAAACACATGCCGGTTGCACTGCGCCTTCAGGACAAGGCGCGCCAGCTCGGCAAGCGTCCCTCATGCCGCTGATCCGCGTCACTCGGCGCGTCGCAAGAGCAGAGACCATCGCGGTCCGGTCATGAACTATGCACTGCTCGCCGACCTGGTCCTGCTGCTGCATTTTGCGTTCATCGGCTTTGTACTGCTGGGTGGGCTGCTGGTCCTGCGCTGGCGTCCGCTCGCGTGGCTGCATATTCCCACGGTTATCTGGGGCATACTGATCGAGGTGCAGGGCTGGCTGTGCCCGCTCACCCCGTTGGAAAACCGGCTGCGCCAGGCCGCGGGAGCAGAAGGGTATCAGGCCGGCTTTATCGAACACTACCTGGCCCCGATCATGTACCCGGGAGGCCTTACCCACACTATCCAGCTCATTCTGGCCGCACTCGTGTTCCTCATCAATGCCGTGATCTACACCCTGCTGTGGCGGATCTGGCGCAAACGCAGCGCATAGCCAGTCGACCGTGTCACAAGACCGGAAACCTGATACCAGACCGGCCATTATCCTCGCGGTGGTCGCACTTGCCTGTGTCGCGGCAACCCTGGCACCGCCGCTTGCACAGTGGGCGAGTTACCACGACTTCGCGGACCAGCGCCGTATCCTGGGGATCCCGAACTTCCTTGATGTGGCCTCGAGCATCGCCATCCTGATCGCCGGCGGGCTTGGCCTGCTTAAGGGCAACGCCATTGCAGCAGATCGAGCCCTGCGTCCCACTTACCTTGTTTTTTTTGCAAGCATCGGGCTGATCGGCATCGGTTCTGTTTATTACCACCTGGCACCCTCGAATGGCACCCTTGTTTGGGACCGTATCCCCATGGCTATGGCCTTCATGGCCTTCATGGCGCTGGTCATCGGTGAATTCATCTCGTCCCGTACCGGGGCTATACTGCTGCTGCCGCTGGTCGTGCTTGGCTTCCTTTCGGTGGGTTTTTGGCATCTCACGGAACTGCAGGGCCATGGTGACCTCAGGCCGTATGCCCTGGTACAGTTCCTGCCGCTGCTGCTCGTCCCGCTGATCATGCTGCTTTACAGGGCACGACTAGTGGACAACCGTTATCTGCTTGGCGTCCTGGCTTGTGTCCTGCTTGCCAAGGCCGCCGAACTCCTGGACAGACCGATCTATGAAATCACCGGCATCATCAGTGGCCACACGGTAAAGCACCTGGCATCGGCACTCGGGGCCTACTGTGTCTACCTGTGGCTCAGGCAAAGGCACAATCGGGTGACACCATCTGAAATCCGGTAAGATCAATCCCATCCTGACCGCAGGAACCCGTCAACATGCCCGCTGACCGCCCGATACAACTGCCACTGCGCCTGATCACCCTCGACCTGCTGGGTACGCTACTGCTGGTTTTCGGCCTGCTGGAGTTGTTCAACAAGGACGGCAGCCTGTTCCCGGCCTCACTGCACTTTCCCTACTACGAGTGGGTGCTGATTTTTCTCGGACTCCTGATAATGCTGCCCGCGGTCTACAACCTGGTGCGCCATATCATGGATAGCCGGCCCGTACAGTAAGCAACCGGTCACGGGATACGTCTCATTGTTCGCTCAGCACCGCTCCTCGATCACGCTGGCCGCACTGATCTTTGCCAATCTTGTGCCTTTATTCGGCGTGCTCAGGCTGGACTGGGATGTCGGTTCAATCGTAGTGCTGTACTGGGCGGAAAATCTTGTGATCGGCTTTTATACCATCATCAAGCTGCTGCTGGCTGCAGGCGCCAAGGGCCTGTTCCATGTGCTGTTCTTCATCGTGCACTATAGCGGCTTTTGCGGCATACACGGTTTCTTCGTGCTCAGCCTGACCGGTTTCGGCGGAGAGCGCCCGGCAATGACAGCCGGTGTCGACTGGCCCGGCCCGCTGGTGTTCCCGCAGATGCTGCTGAACGTAGCCCACCAGGTGCTTGCCGCAGCACCGGACGCGCTGCTCTGGGCAATCGCAGCCCTGTTGCTAAGCCACGGCGTGTCATTCATGCTGAACTACATCGGCAACAGGGAATATCAGGAGCAGACCACCAATAAAATAATGACCGCGCCTTACAAGCGCATCGTAATCCTGCATATTGCCATCATCGCGGGCGGCTTTCTGGTACTGCAGCTGGACTCGCCGATTGGCCTGTTGTTTGCCCTGGTTGCACTCAAGATCATCATGGATATCATGCTGCACAGGCGTTCGCATCGCCTGCGTGTCGACAGCGCAGACACGGTCACACAAACCAGCCAGCCTTGAGGGTATTGACGATGGAAATCGGAGGCATATTCGGAATACTGATCCTGGCGGCCGACGTTTGGGCCATCCTGAACATATTCCAGAGTTCGTCAACGACCGGCAGCAAGACCCTGTGGATCGTGCTGGTAATCGCGCTGCCCTTGATCGGTGTCATCGTCTGGTATTTTGCCGGTCCGCGCGAGGCGTCCGCCTAGTGGCATACACCCTGGCGGGGGTTGCCATCCCGGTCTCATCAAGCCCTCAATGGCGCTGACACCCGGCAAGCTGATCAGGGCGTATTACCTGGTCACGCCCCTGTTTGTGATTCTGGACATCCTGTTTGGATTCACCTTCAGGGCATCCGGGCTGACCCTGCCCGAGTACCGCTACCTTTACTATGGTTTCTGTCTGCTCTGTGCCCTGGGCTGTTTTTTTCAGGTCCGTTATACGGCCCTCATCGCCATTGCCGAAAGCAGTGTCAACCTGCTGATCCTGTTGCTGGGCATCATGCTTCCCGTAATACATCTGGGGAATCTGCAAGGGGAAACAGGTGCGGCAATACTGATTAACAGCGATAATATCCTCAATTTCATGATCACCGGATTGGTACTGGTGGGCGTCTTTCACGCAGCTCAGCGTGAGCTGCAGGATCCGGCATCGATCGACAACCATCGGCACTGATCCGCACGGATCACCGACAGGCAGGCAACAAGCATGGAGTTCTTCAGCAAACTGTTCGGTGCGGCAGCACGCATCAACCCGCTCGATGAGGCACGCAAGATCGTGGACCGTTTCACCACCGCCACCATCATGGGTGTCGATACGGAGGATATCGGCCGCTATCCGCCCAAGCAACGCAAGGTCTTGGCCTTCCATTTCGGTGCAATTGATTACCTTGCCAGGGAACAGGATCTGGATGAAACCCAGACCCTCGCCCTGTTCGTGATGTTTATCGACAAGTATTTCAACATGCCGGTGACCGAGACCGGCAGCATCAGCGAACGCCTCCAGGGTTTCCGCGAGAACGAGGAGGAAAAGCGCTATCTGGAAGCCGGTATCGATGTGTTCCGGCGCTGGTATGAACAGGATGAACGCAGGGCCCCCCTGCAACTCGGCGAGATGCTGAAACAGTCGTGAGCGGAAGCAGTGCGCTCGACAGACTCCTGAGAGAGGTGCGCGCCTGCCGCGCCTGTGAACAATTCCTGCCCCTTGATCCGAACCCGGTTTTGTGAGCCGCTGCAACAGCTCGACTGCTGATTGTGGGCCAGGCGCCCGGTACCCGCGTACACCAGACCGGTATTCCGTGGATACGATCCCAGTGGTGACCGCCTGCGCGACTGGATGCAGATAGACTGTGACCTGTTCTATAACAAAAGGCGGATCTCCATCATCCCCATGGGTTTCTGCTATCCGGGCAAGGGCAAGTCGGGCGATCTCCCGCCACGACCGGAATGTGCCGAACTCTGGCATGCACGCCTGCTGTCGGAACTGCCGCGGTTACGGCTACGGGTGCTGGTCGGCAAGTATGCCCAGGATTACTATCTCGGCAGCAAGCGCCGGTCCCTGCCCGATACTGTACGCGCCTGGCAGGACTGCCTGCCGGATTTCTTTCCCCTGCCCCACCCCTCGCCGCGCAACATCCGTTGGTTCAGAAATCACCCCTGGTTCGAGGCAGAGGTCCTGCCGGCCTTTAGAGAACGCGTTGCCGGCATCCTCACCGACTATTGCAGGTATGTATACCCTGACCAGTCAGGCAGGCCGGATAATACACAATGTAATCCAAGGGCAATCATCTGAAGGGCAACAATCTAGCCCTCCCGGTCGTTTAGTCATTTCTAATATTACCGGTAGATAAAAGGCGGGAGACGACCCGAAGCGGAAGTACACCGTAAGTCATTGTATGACTTAAATGTACTGTTTCCAGTCCTTCAGTGTTTTCTCAGCCAGGTTTGTAAATCCCATTAGGCTATGTAACATGACAATAACTTATTGATGCTAATGGATGTGGATATTTAAACATGACCTAAAAAACATTAGATAACACTGACTTTTAGGCCTTCTAATAGTAGTTATGTGTATAAATCACTGGCAATAAAATGAGTACAAAACGATACCCGCTATCAAAACGGTTCAGTGCTGCCTTATCCGAGAAAGCATACAAACAATTGAGGACGTTGAATTCGCAATACGGTTATAGCAACAATTACCTGCTTACTATTCTTTTGGAAAATATTCAAGAAATAACAAATAGAGATGCATTAGAAAAGGTGTTTGAAGAATTCAAAGAAAAGTACGGTGCGCCGGCGGTTCGCACTATGAAGAAAGAAAGTTAAATATTATTAGGGAAATGGGAGTCATGGGATATACAGGAAGAACACATAACAAGGCACCCCAGTTAGACGCGGCAAAGCCGCGCCACTGGGTTTAATCGTTAGATTACTTATGAAAAGCGCATACGAAGCCTCAACCTCTCTAGATGCCCATATGATTCTGAACCTCTTGATGCAGGAAGGAATTGAAGGGAGGGTAGATGGCGAATATTTACCAGGCGGAGTTGGTGAGTTACAGGCAATAAACCTTGTTCGGGTAATGGTGGAT
>CAMYMI010000018.1 GCA_947259415.1 uncultured Ectothiorhodospiraceae bacterium
CGGAATATCGATGGTCCCGTAAATCAATGCTCCACCGGTAACGAAAACCACGACGAGGGGTAACCAGGGCCTGTGTGTCGGAACTTTCTCTTCGTGATCCTTGGTCAGCGCCAGTGTCGCCAGCATCAGTACGGTGGATATGCCGGCACCGACGGCGGCTTCCGTAAATGCGACATCTGCCGCGTCCAGGATCACGAACAACCCGGCGGACAACAGGCTGAACATCCCGAACAGCATGATCACGGCGAACAGGTTGCGTATTCTGTTGATGGCAATGGCCGTGATCGCCAGAAATGCCAGCAGGATGATATCAACGAGGGTCTCGATCACCGGGACGCCTCACCCTTCCTGCCATCCAGTCTCGGTTTCAGACCTCCGTGCCGGGCGGCGTTGGCCAGGGCGTGCGAGGCCGTCGGACTGGTAAAAAACAGAAACACAAAAATCAGGAATAGCTTGAAGCTGGCCAGGCTCAGTCCGGCCTGCAGACCCAGGCCGAACAGGAACAGGGCGGCACACAGTGTGTCCGTGATACCCACTGCGTGCAGGCGGCTGTAAAAATCCGGAAAGCGGTGAATCCCGATACCACCGGCAACCCCGAGCAGGGCGCCGCCGAGAATAGAGATCCAGCTGACTATGTCCAGTATCGTCATTCGGTCGGTTGCCCCTGGTCAGCGTCCTCGCCGGAGGTATGGAAATTGCCCTGCTCGACGAGTTTGAGAACCGCGACCACACCAATGAAACTGATCAGCGCATAAATGAGCGCGATATCGAGGATGTCGGTGCGCCCCGGCGAGAATCCGGTCATAGACCGTTGGTCCCAGCAGTGCCCGCGCCAGCGCGAGTCCCATGGTGAGCAGAATGGCAAACGCGGCAACAGCGTAAATCATTGGTCCCTGTCCACATGACTTATATCTTCAATATCATCCGGCACGCGACTTGCCATTTCGCCGCGGCCAAGGTCATCAGCACCCTGTTTCGACAACGAGTGAACCGTGATGGTGTCTTTACCCAGGTGGACACTGACCGTGCCGGGTGTCAGGGTGATGGAGTTCGCGTAGATCACACGACCGAGGTCGCTTCGTTGTGGCATGGGAAAATCAACCATCTGCGGGCTAATCGACCGGCCAGGCCGGAGTATGCGACCTATGACATCGATGTTGGACTTGATTACCTGCACCATCAGATACGACCAGAATCGCACCAGACTGGTCAAATGATGTATGGGGTGACTCTCGTGGTCGATTACGTCCATACGGTGGGCGATATACACGGTAAACACCACCGAGGCGATGCCCAGGGATAGCAGCAGCGGCTCGCTATGCCCCGAAAGCCCGAACCACAGGATATACAGAAAAGCGGCAAGACTGATTATATGTTTCACTTGGCAGGTGTCCGGGTTTACCGTTCTGGCTGGCCTTTTTCCTGTCACCGATCCTGGACAACCTCACCACGGCACTGGTCATGTGCGCGGTCATCCTCGCGGTCTGCAAGGATGACAAGCGCTGCATCGGCCTGGGCTGTATCAATGTGGTGGTCGCTGCCAATGCCGGCAGGGCCTTCTCGCCCATCGGCGACATCACCACCCCCATGGTCTGGCAACAGGGCCTGGTCAGCTTCACCACCTTTTTCCTGCTGTTCTTCTATGGCGTGGTGCTGAGTGTCGGCGGACTGGGCTTCATCGGTTACCTGGGCATGGTCTTCCAGGCCATGTACCTCGACATCGGACCGACCTTCGCCAACGTCACGGTGGAATTCCTCTCGGCCATCGTGGACAATATCCCGGTGATGTTCGCGGTGTTGTCCATGAATCCAGACATGCCCTTAGGCACTGGCTACTGGTAACGCTGACGGCAGGTGTGGGCGGCAGTATGCTGTCGATCGGGTCTGCCGCCGGGGTCGCGCTGATGGGCCAGGCGCGCGGCAAGTACACCTTCTTCGGCCACCTCAAGTGGTCACCGGTGATCCTGCTGGCTTACGCCGCGAGCATCGTCGTCCACATGTGGATCAATGCAGACACCTTCAACATCCCCATCACCGGCTGACCCGGATACCGGCTGACAGGCGACTACTCCTCCAGCCGGCGCCAGACACTCATGCCCTTACAGGCCTTGTCGATGGCATCCAGGCGCGCCAGATGGGCTCGCTGCTCCGCTTCGCTGGCGTCAATGACCCGCAGACGCGGTCGGTCTGCAGGCAGGCGCCGTATGGCCTGGCCCTGCTCGCCATGCGAGTCACTGCGACTGTCCAGTGACAGACTGGCCTGACCGCCGGTCATGGTCAGGTAAACATCGGCCAGGATCTCGGCGTCGAGCAGTGCTCCATGCAGCTCGCGCTGTGAATTGTCTATCTCATAACGCTTGCAGAGTGCATCCAGGTTGTTGCGCTGCCCGGGATGTTGCCGGCGCGCCATCGCCAGGGTATCCACGACACTGCAATGGTCTGCAACCCTTCCTGTACCGTTCTCCAGCAGGGAGAATTCATGATCGATGAAACCGACATCAAACGGTGCATTGTGGATGACCAGCTCCGCCCCGCGGATGAATTCGAGAAATTCGTCTGCAATGTCGGCAAAGCGTGGCTTGTCGGCAAGAAACTCGTTGCTGATGCCATGCACCTCCATGGCGCCGGCATCAATTTCACGTTCCGGCTGGATGTACTGGTGATAGGTGTTACCGGTAATGCCCCGGTTCACCAGTTCGACACAGCCGATTTCGATAATGCGGTGTCCGTCGGAGGGTTCCAGCCCGGTGGTCTCGGTATCGAGTACGATCTGTCTCATAACTGTTCCTGGTCTGGTTCACTCAAAATCTATCGCAGAGACGCGGAGAGCACAGAGTGAAATAATTTCAAAAAGAAAAAAGTAACCATGTATGTTTGACGGTTTCGAAGATTCTTTTTACATCAAAATCTTTTCTCGGCGCCTCCGCGTCTCTGCGGTAATATTACTGCGTGCCAGTCAGCAGCAGCTCGTCGATGGCCTGATTGGCGAGCGCATCCGCCTGCTCGTTCTCCGGATGGCCGCTATGGCCACGAACCCATTCCCACTGGATATCATGCCCCACGATGGCCACATCCAGACGCCGCCACAGATCGGCGTTTTTTACCGGTTTTCTGGAGGCCGTTTTCCAGCCGCGTTTCTTCCAGTTGGGCAGCCATTCGGTAATGCCCTTCTGCAGGTACTGCGAATCCGTTGTCAGCCTGACCCGGCAGTGACGATTCAGGCTTTCCAGTGCCATGATCGCGGCCATGAGTTCCATGCGGTTGTTGGTGGTCATTGGCTCTGCACCATAGAGGGTCTTCTCATGGCCCTTGTAACGCAGCACCGCACCCCAGCCACCCGGTCCCGGGTTGCCGCGACAGGCGCCATCGGTGTAGACCTCCGTTTCAGCCGGCACGCCGCAGATTTCTCTGGCTGGAGCTCGGAACGCTCACCGGGAACAGCTGCCGTGACCTGCCGCGGCCGGCCTTGATGGCTGTCATGATCATGGTGCGTTTTCTGGCGACCAGAATATAGGACCCGGCCAGCAGCATCCGGCCATGCGACGTACGGGGCTCGAGGAACTGGAGTTTCGCCAGCAGGCGGGTGTTCTGCACGGGCGGGCGGTGAAACAGAAAACGGCTCTCCAGGGTGTCGAAGCCAAGCAGACTGAGCCAGTCCTTGATGCGGTGCATGCTCATGAATCGACCCGACCAGGGCATTTCCCTGGAGCGTCGTGACAGGACCCGTCGCACACCCCAGAGGCTGCGCGGATTGAAGCCCAGGATGACCAGGTGACCATCGGGTATCAGGCTGCGATCAGCCTCTCGCAGGACCTGGTGCGGATCCGGGGTCATCTCGAGGGTATGCGGCAAGATAATGGCGTCCACGGTATCAGTCATCACCGGCCAGGACTCGGTTTCTCCGATCAAGCCCGCATCCGTCAGTGGGTCAGTGTGGATACGCTGCACCACGCGGTGCGGAATCCGGCTGGCGGTCAGTGTACAGTCATCCCAGGGAGGATCGACCACTATCAGGTGGTAGCCAAAGATATTCGGGAGCTGCTCCGCCAGGGCGGAGAACTCGGCCTCGGCCAGCAGGCGCCCTAAGGGGCGTCGATACCACCGGCGCAGGGACAAGGCCCGCAGGGGCACTGACGATGCCGTATTCATTGCCGTAAAATCATACCGCATCTGGCATCCGGATGCCGCTCTGACGCCTGCAACCCTGGCGGATGTTGACCGTGCCCGGTCAGCCTGTCAGCATACCTGCGGGGCCCCGTGATGCGCTAAATGTGATCTGCGTCACACTCTTCTCCTTATAACGATCGAGCCATGTATTCATAATAAATCAATGAGTACCAGCAGCTTAACATCGACGTTCGTCCTCATCCTGCTGTTGACGGGATGCGCATCGCTGGACAAAACCACATCACGCCCGGAAATCCCGGAACAGCCCGCCGCCAGCACCCTGGAGGATCAGTCACCGGAGCAAGCCCCGTCAGATGGCCCGGACGATACGCCCCGGGTTGAGGCTGCCCGGCAGCCTGTACAAGCAGCCTCGATCGATATCTGGGACCAAATTCGGAGCGGTTTCAGACTTCCCGACAAACACAAGGCGTCGGTGAAGCGTCATATCCGCAACTATAGGTTGAACACCCGCAGCATCGAGCGTTCATTCGAGCGCGGTGAACCCTACCTGGCCTATATTTACTACGAAGTGGACAAGCTCGGTTTCCCCACCGAAATCGCCCTGCTGCCGTTTATCGAAAGCAGTTTTAATCCTCACGCCCGTTCACCCGAACGGGCGGCCGGCCTGTGGCAGTTCATTCCACGCACGGCCAGGCACTACGGTCTGAAGCAGGACTGGTGGTATGACGGACGCCGCGACGTGGTGGCCTCGACCCGGGCCGCGCTGGAACACCTTGACAAACTGCACCGGGAGTTCAGCGGTGACTGGTTACTGGCCCTGGCCGCCTACAATGCCGGGGGGGCGACAGTACGCAGGGCCATCAGAAAAAATCGCCGAGCCGGCAAACCCGTTGATTTCTGGCACCTCGAGCTGCCACGTGAAACCGTGGGCTACGTACCCAGACTGCTGGCTATCAGCGCCATTGTCGCGGCAGCGGAGGACTACGGGGTAGATCTGACCCCGCTCGACGAGGAGCCCCGGTTCACGGTCATCGATATACCCGGCCAACTCAACCTCGAGATAGCCGCCGAGTTGGCGGGCATGGAGGTCAAGGAGCTGCAGCAGCTGAATCCAGGCTATCACCGCTGGGCCACCCATCCGGAGGGTCCTCACCAACTCGCCATACCACAGGAGAAATCCGCCACATTCCAGCAGAACCTTGCGTCGCTGCCGGCCTCGGAACGGATGAAATGGGTGCGTCACAAGATCCGGTCCGGTGAAACACTCAGTCATATCGCCCGCCGCTATGACACCACTGTCCCGGTACTACGCGCCAGCAACAGGCTGCGTAGCAATACCATCCGCGCCGGCCGCCACCTCCTGGTGCCGGTTGCATCAAGGACCCCGGTTCGCCATGCTGGGCTGGACGCGGATCCGGATAGCGATACAGCAGGCAATGAAATGCGCTATCGCGTTGACGCGGGTGACAATCTCTGGACGATTGCGCGACGCAGCGGAGTCAGTATTCGCGAGCTGGCGTTGTGGAACGACCTCGATCCGGGCGCCTATCTCAGGCCCGGGCAGGTACTTGTCACCCGGCAGGATGACGCGGCGCACCATCCATTCAGCTACACCGTGCGCAAGGGCGACTCGTTGTTCCTGATATCGAGAAAGTTCAAGGTCAGCATCGCGGATCTGAGGGCATGGAACACCCTTCCGAAAGGGAAATACCTGCAGCCGGGCCAACGCCTCCGGCTCTTCATCAACAGCCCGCAGGGCACCTGAAAAGGTCCGAAGGATAGCACAATAAGCTGCTGCCGACCCTGCAGGCAACGCCTGGATACAGGCTATGCCTCGGGCCGCATGTGCGGAAACAACAGCACGTCGCGAATCGATGCGGAATCAGTAAACAGCATCACCAGCCGGTCGATACCGATGCCCTCGCCGGCAGTCGGTGGCATACCGTGCTCCAGCGCACGGATGTAGTCGGCATCGAAGTGCATGGCCTCAAGGTCACCCGCCTCTTTCTCCTGGACCTGCCTGCGGAAACGCTCGGCCTGGTCCTCGGCATCGTTGAGTTCGGAGAACCCGTTGGCAATCTCGCGCCCGCCGACAAAGAACTCGAAACGGTCAGTGACGAACGGGTCATTGTCATTGCGCCGTGCCAGCGGCGACACCTCGGTCGGATAGGCGGTGATGAAGGTGGGATCTGTTAACCGCCCTTCCACGGTCTTCTCGAAGATCTCGATCTGCACCTTGCCCAGGCCAAAGCTGTCCTTCAGCAGGATCCCGAGTCCATCGGCAACCGTGTGCGCCTTGTCCAGGTCATCAATGTCGGCTGGCGTGAGATCCGGATTGAAATGCAGGATGGAATCACGCACGCTCATGCGCCGGAACGGCCGACCGAAATCGTACACCTCGCCCTGGCATTCAACCCTGGTGGTGCCCAGCAGGTCTGACGCCATACTGACCAGCAGGTCCTCGGTCAGGTCCATCAGGTCATTATAGTCCGCGTAGGCCTGGTAGAACTCCAGCATGGTGAACTCCGGGTTGTGGCGTGTCGACAGGCCCTCGTTGCGGAAATTCCGGTTGATCTCGTAGACCCGCTCATAGCCACCGACTACCAGGCGTTTGAGGTACAACTCGGGGGCGATACGCAGGAACAGGTCCATGTCGAGGGCATGGTGGTAAGTGGAAAACGGCCGTGCCGCGGCACCGCCCGGTATGGCCTGCATCATCGGGGTTTCCACCTCGAGGTAGTCACGCTCATTGAGGTAGTGGCGGATGTATTGCACGATGCGACTGCGCATTTTGAACGTTTTACGCGAAACCTCGTTCATGATGAGATCGATGTAGCGCTGCCGGTAACGGGTCTCCTGGTCCGCCAGGCCATGATATTTTTCCGGCAGGGGCCGCAGTGACTTGGTCAGGATCCGGACCGTCTCGACGCGCACCGACAACTCACCGGTCCTGGTTTTGAACAGCACCCCCTCGGCGCCCACGATGTCGCCGATGTCCCAGGTCTTGAAATCCTTGTAGACTCCCTCAGGCAGGGCATCGCGCTGCAGGAACAGCTGGATACGCCCGGACATATCCTGCACCTGGGCGAAGCTAGCCTTACCCATGATGCGCTTGGCCATAAGACGCCCGGCAACCTTGACCCGGATCGGGCTGGCCTCGAGGATCGCGTTTTCCTGTTCATCGTATTCGGCATGCAATTCACCGGCGATGGCATCACGGCGGAAGTCATTGGGGAAGGCATTGCCGGCTTCGCGCAAGGCATTCAGCTTGGCGCGTCGCTGGGCTATGAGGGCATTTTCGTCCTGGTCTGTCATGGTCTTTCTGTTCATGTTACAAGTTGCCCGGATACAGCCAGCACAACCCGGTACGGATTAACACGTTCCCGGATCAAGGCCAGCTGGCCTGCCTCCGGGTACCAAGGTATCACAGGCCGCTTTTCAGGCTGGCCTCGATGAACTGGTCGAGGTCACCATCGAGCACCGCCTGGGTATTGCCCACCTCGATCCCGGTACGCAGGTCCTTGATACGGGACTGGTCCAGCACATAGGAGCGGATCTGGCTGCCCCAGCCGATGTCCGACTTGGTCTCCTCCAGGGCCTGCTGGTCCGCACTGCGCTTCTGCATCTCCAGTTCATAGAGCTTGGACTTGAGCTGCTTCATCGCCGTTGCCTTGTTCTTGTGCTGGGAGCGATCGTTCTGGCACTGCACCACAATACCGCTGGGTGCATGGGTAATACGCACCGCCGACTCCGTGCGGTTCACATGCTGGCCGCCCGCTCCGCTGGCGCGATAGACATCGATGCGCAGGTCTGCCGGATTGATATCGATCTCGAAATCATCGGCGATTTCCGGTGAGACGAACACCGCGGCAAACGAGGTGTGGCGCCGGTTGCCGGAATCGAACGGTGATTTTCTCACCAGCCGGTGAACCCCGGTCTCGGTACGCAGCCAGCCGAACGCATAGTCACCCTCGAACTTGACCGTGGCACTCTTGATGCCGGCGACTTCACCCGGTGAGACCTCGATCAGTTCGGTCTTGAATCCGTGGCGCTCCCCCCAGCGCAGGAACATGCGCAGCAGCATCTCGGCCCAGTCCTGGGCCTCGGTGCCACCGGAACCGGACTGGATATCGAGAAACGCACTGGCCGCGTCCATCTCCCCGGAGAACATGCGGCGGAACTCCAACTGGGCGATCTCCGCCTCCAGTCGGCTGACATCGGCTGCGATCTCCTCCACACTGGCCGCATCGTCCTCCTCCGCCGCGATCTCCAGCAGTTCCCCGGCATCCTGCAGGGACTGGGCCATGTTGCCCAGCGTCAGCACGATCTCTTCCAGACGCGCACGCTCACGCCCCAGTTTCTGGGCGCGTTCCGGATCATTCCAGATGTCGGGGGCTTCCAGTTCGCGAACGACCTCGGTCAGGCGCTCGCGCTTGGCATCGAGGTCAAAGATACCCCCTGAGGGTCGCGGCACGCCCGTCGAGGTCTTTGATCATTGCCCGTATTGGACTCAGGTCTAGCATGTTAACCCGCTGTAAGGCAGAAGAATTTGCAGCGCGACATCATACCTCTCTTGGCCGATAGAAACTACCGGTGACCGTCAGGTAGCTTCGATGTACTCCACCACCAGCTGGGCGCTCAGCATGCCACGGTATTCATTGACATCGAGCTGATAGGCCGCCCGCACCTCCCGGCATGATCCTGGCAGTTCAGCCGTATTGAAGGCGATGGCGTCGATCTGCCCTTCCCCGTTGAGCGGCTCTAGCAGCAGTTTCAGGTGACGCTCGCCCACAACCCGCTGGCTGATCAGCCTGAAGCGGCCGTCAAACACCGGCGCGGGAAAACCCTGCCCCCAGGGCCCGGCCTCGCGCAGGGCCTGCGCCGTCTCCAGGGAGAACTCGTTGGTTTGCAGTTCACCGTCGCTGTAGAGCGTGTGGTTCAGGTCATGTTCCGACAGCAGGCGCGAGGCCTCTGCATCGAAGGCCTTGGCAAAGACAGGGTAGTCCGCCTTGTCCAGCGTCAGTCCGGCCGCCATGGCATGGCCGCCAAAGCGGGTGATGAGTTCCGGGTGATGCGCGGCCACGGCATCGAGGGCATCGCGAATATGGAATCCCGGGATCGAGCGTGCCGAGCCTTTCAGTTCCCCGTTGCCAACCTGCGCGAACGCGATCACCGGACGATGGAATCGTTCCTTGATGCGTGCTGCGAGAATCCCGATTACTCCCTGGTGCCAGCCGGGATCGAACAGGCACAGTCCGGTCGGCAGACCCTGTGCTTCCAGGTGCAGTTCATGGATTGCCTCCAGGGCACGGGTCTGCATGTCCGACTCGATTTCCTTGCGGTCGCGGTTGAGCGCATCCAGACGGGCCGCCATTTCACGGGCGCTTTCCGCACTGTCGGTCAACAGGCATTCGATCCCCACTGACATGTCCTCCAGGCGTCCGGCGGCATTAAGACGTGGGCCGACGGCAAAGGCGAGGTCGGTGGAGACGGTACGCGCGGGATTGCGCTGGCCCACCTCCAGCAGTGCGCGGATACCCGGGACACACTGCCCGGTACGGATACGCTGGATGCCGTGCTGGACCAGAATGCGGTTGTTGCGATCCAGCGGCACCACATCCGCCACGGTCCCGAGCGCCACCAGGTCCAGCAAGCGGCCGAGATTGGGTTCAGGGATGGCCTGCTGCTCGAACCAGCCGCATGTACGCAGGCGGGTCCGCAACGCCAGCATGACATAAAAGGCCACACCGACGCCGGCAAGGTTTTTACTTGGAAATTCATCGCCCGGGCTATTTGGGTTAACGATGGCCTCTGCCTGCGGCAGCACGGTTCCCGGCAGGTGGTGATCAGTTATCAGCACGCGAATCCCCCGCTGTCTGGCGGCCTCGACACCGGCAATACTGGAGATCCCGTTATCCACGGTCATAATCAGGTCCGGGTGTAGCCCGGCGGCCACGGCCACGATCTCGGGGGTCAGACCGTAGCCGTATTCGAAACGGTTCGGCACCAGATAATGCACGTCCCGGGCCCCCATGCCGCGCAGCGCGCGCAAACACAGCGCCGTGCTGGTCGCCCCGTCGGCGTCAAAGTCACCGACGACGAGGATGCGTTGTTCATCACGCAGGGCCTGCTCAAGCAGGTCGACGGCCGCATCGAGCCCGCCGAGCAGTCCCGGGGGGTCGAGGTTCCTGAGCGCATAATCCAGGTCAGCGGCCGAATCGATGGCACGTGCGGCGTACACGCGCTGCAGCAGGGATGGCATGGTTTCAGGCAAATCAGGCGCTGGGTTGCCCGATTGGCGCCGTACAATCTGCCTATTCATCCCGGCAACGCTGCGCGAGACTTCGCGGACGCCTCCAGAAACGCCGCATCAGGCGCCGGTTGACGTGATAGCGCTTGCCGTTGACGGGATAGAGCTCGAACTGCCCGATATGACCGCTACTGACCATCTCCAGCAGCGGCCTGAACCAGGTGGTCTCGAGCCGCATCAGTCCCGTGGCCCAGGCCTCGGCATCCGCATAATGGCAGGCAGCGGCCAGGGTATCGATGACAACGAGATGGCTGGCGTCGTCGAGTCCCCCTGCCAGTTCTGCTGCATCCGCTGGTAAATCACGCCGGGGAATACCGGCCAGCTGCGCCAGCCCCATCAACAACGGGTGGTCGGTTATGACGTGCGCAACAGGCGTCTCGACCACAGCGGGCAGCACACCCCCGCCCCACGGCCAGATGCTGTTGATGACCGGTTCACCGCGCTGCTCGCGTGCCGCGTTGACCGGGTGACTGTGAAACAGCATCTGGACCTCGTTCAGCAGGGCATGCCATTCGCGGCCGTGCTCTCCGCGCGGTAACAGTTCATTGATATCCCGGCCAGCACACTCCGTGGGCGATCGTGTCTCCAGCACAGGCGGCTCGGAGAGTGCCAGATACCAGCGCGTTGGCGAGGCCACCTCCAGGTGCCAGCCACGGTCACGGTAAAGGTCGTTGAAGGCCGCGGCCAGCTCCAGTGCCTCCCCGGGTTCGATAGAGAAGGCATGGCTGTCATACAGGCGCAGGCTGGACTGGTCCGCACGCAGATGCACCGGGTCAACCCGCATGATGTAGCCATCGACCAGGGTGCCGGTATCGGCGAGCCAGGTCAGGGGCGCCACCGGCAGTGTGCCCGCAGCCCCGCCAGACAGCCCGAACAAATTACCCAGGGTTGCATCAAGATCCTGCGCAACACCCTGTTCCACACGGGCTC
This sequence comes from uncultured Ectothiorhodospiraceae bacterium, assembly GCA_947259415.1. GTDB lineage: Bacteria > Pseudomonadota > Gammaproteobacteria > UBA9214 > UBA9214 > CAMYJZ01. The sequence continues at coordinate 11,369 of CAMYMI010000018.1, forward strand.
GCGCCAGGAGTTTCTCCAGCGCCTGCGGGTATTGGCTGAGGTAGGTGGAAAACGGGACGTCGCTCACCGGGCCGCACAGGCCCGGTACCACCAGGACAACGCTGCAAGCCGAATCAGACAAGATAAACGATCACGAAGGTCACAAAGATTTAGTCATTGGCACACGGCAACGCGGGTGGTCATGTTCTCAAACTGTCCAGAGATATACAACGAACAGAGAAAACCCTTTCTAACCGCAAAGGCGCAGAGGACGCAAAGAATAAAAATGCTGTTGGGTATGCGGACAAGAAATTCGGTTTTTCGCAGGGCTGATGATGTTCGAGGTCTTCGGAATAATTATTTCTTTTCTCTGCGTCCTCTGCGCCTTTGCGGTTAATGTTTTTTTTATATTTTAATAAGCTTTAGATCTCAGCGTCCCAGCGGTCAACTTGCAACTTTATTCACGCCATATATTTCAGGATGGCGTCCTTGACAGCGCCGAGCTCGGCATCGACGGTCTGCATCGCGCCCTCGCACTGCTTGATGGCCGTGTCCGGGTCTTTGAGACCGTGACCGGTCAGGGTGCAGACCACGCTGCTGCCTTCCGGGATTCTGCCGGACCTGATATCACGCAAGGCGCCCGCGACCGAGGTTGCCGAAGCCGGTTCGCAAAAAATCCCCTCGCGCGAGGTGAGCAGTTTCTGTGCTGCAAGTATCTCCTCGTCGGTGCATTCATCGAACCAGCCTCCACATTCCTCCTTGACCTTCCACGCCTTGTCCCAGGACTGCGGATGGCCGATGCGGATCGCCGTGGCAACCGTTTCCGGATTATCCACCATGGCACCGCGCATGAACGGGGCTGCACCGGCGGCCTGGTAACCAACCATGACCGGTCGTGTGTCGGTCACACCCCTGCCCCCGTAGACACAGGACTGTCCTTCGCAAAAGGCACAGGCGGTCGTAACCTCGCCATCACCGTGATGCGCGTATTCACAATAGCCGATCCAGTGGGCCGTGATATTGCCGGCGTTACCCACCGGCAGGCAGTGATAGTCCGGCGCATGCCCGAGTTCATCGACGATTTCGAAGGCAGCAGTCTTCTGGCCCTGCAGGCGGTAAGGATTGATGGAATTGACGATGGTGACCGGCGCCTCGCTAGCAACTTCCTTGACCAGCCGCATGCCATCATCGAAATTACCGCGGATCTGCAGCACTACGGCACCGTGGATCATGGCCTGCGCCAGCTTGCCGAGGGCGATCTTGCCCTCGGGGATGATGACGAATGCCGTAATGCCGGCGCGCGCGGCATAGGCGGCCGCCGCGGCCGAGGTATTGCCCGTGGAGGCACACAACACGGCACGGCTGCCCTCCTCGAATGCACGGGTCACCGCCATGGTCATACCACGGTCCTTGAATGAACCGGTCGGGTTGAGGCCCTCGTACTTGATATACATTTCGACATCCTTGCCGATTTCACGCGGAATGTTTTCCAGTCGCAGCAGCGGCGTATTGCCTTCACCCAGACTGATGATGCGGGTGTCCGCAGAGACCGGCAGGCGGTCGCGATAGTTTTCGATCACTCCTGTATAGCGGGATCCGGTAGACATGCAGTTATTCCTCGCTGACTTGCAGCGCCTAACAAAAGAAAAGCTGGTCAGTCGCAGTCCAGGTGTTCCAGGCGGATGCGGGTGACCTTGCCGTGTATGCTTTCCAGCGACTCGATCTGCAGGATGGCATCATTCATCTGCCGTTCCTGGATCGAATGGGTCAGGATGATGATCGGCACCTCGGCCACACCAGCGGCCGGTTCCTTCTGCAGGATCGCTTCGATACTGATGCCCAGCCTGCCCAGGATGGTGGTCACATCGGAAAGTACCCCGGGCTTGTCGGTTGCCAGCATACGCAGGTAATACGCCGTCTCCACGTCATCCATCGACAGGATCGGTACATCGGACAGGGCGTGCGGCTGGAACGCAAGGTGCGGTACGCGGTTTTCGGGATCGGCCGTCAGCGTGCGCACCACGTCGATGACGTCGGCCACCACAGCCGATGCCGTGGGTTCCGAACCCGCCCCGGCACCGTAATACAACGTTGGCCCCACGGCATCACCATTCACCAGCACCGCATTCATGACGCCATCGACATTGGCGATCAGGCGGCGCTCCGGTATCAGGGTAGGATGCACCCTTAACTCAAAACCCTTGACAGTACGCCGGGTGAAGCCGAGATGCTTGATACGGTAACCGAACTCGGCAGCATAGCCTACATCCGCACGGGTGATATGGCTGATGCCCTCGGTATAGACCTTGTCGAACTGCAACGGGATGCCGAAGGCGATCGAGGCCAGGATGGTCAGCTTGTGCGCCGCATCAATCCCCTCGATATCAAAGGTCGGATCGGCCTCGGCATAGCCCAGCTGCTGGGCCTCCTTGAGGACGTCCTCGAAGTCGCGGCCCTTGTCGCGCATCTCGGTCAGGATGAAGTTGCCGGTGCCGTTGATGATCCCGGTCAGCCACTCGATCTTGTTCGCGGCCAGGCCCTCGCGCAGCGCCTTGATGATCGGGATGCCGCCGGCGACCGCGGCCTCGAAGGCCACCATGACGCCCTTCTCCTGGGCCGCCGCAAAGATCTCGTTGCCGTGCAGGGCGATCAGCGCCTTGTTGGCCGTGACCACATGCTTGCCGTTGGCGATGGCCCTGAGCACCAGTTCCCGAGCAGGCTCGTAACCGCCGATCAGTTCGATGATGATATCGATATCCGGATTGTCCACGACGGCAAAGGCATCATCGGAGACCGGAATCGATTCAATCCCGGGTAACACCGCCGGGTCATAGGCGCGTGCCGCGGCCTGTATGATTCGAATACCACGGCCGGCACGGCGGACGATTTCCTCGGCATTGCGGTTGAGTACGTTAAAGGTACCTCCGCCCACAGTGCCGAGACCCAGCAGGCCAACATTTACCGGATTCAACTGCTTTATCCTCCTGAGGCGTGCGCCAGGTCGAGGTCCTTGCGGAACATATCGCGGATTCCGCGGATTGCCTGACGGGTACGGTGTTTGTTCTCGATAAGACTGAAACGCACGTGATCATCGCCGTATGAACCGAAGCCGATTCCCGGTGACACGGCCACCCTGGCATCCACCAGCAGCTTCTTGGAAAACTCGAGCGAGCCCATTTCCCGGTACGGTTCAGGTATCGGCGCCCACACGAACATAGTCGCCCTGGGTTTCTCCACGGGCCAGCCCAGTGAGTTCAGACCCTCGCACAGGACATTGCGACGACCACGGTAATTCTCGGCGATCTCGCGGACGCAATCCTGCGGGCCGTCGAGCGCGGTGATCGCCGCTACCTGGATAGGCGTGAACATGCCATAGTCCAGGTAGGACTTGATACGTGCCAGCGCTGCCACCAGGGTCTCGTTGCCACACATGAAGCCGACCCGCCAGCCCGGCATATTATAGCTCTTGGAAAGCGAGAAGAATTCGACAGCGACATCCATCGCTCCGTCCACCTGCAGGATGGACGGGGCCTTGTAACCGTCGTACACCAGGTCGGCATAGGCCAGGTCCTGCACCACCCAGATCTCGTTTTCGCGGGCGATGTCGACCACCTTCTGGAAGAACTCCAGTTCTACACACTGGGTGGTCGGGTTGGCCGGAAAGTTGAGAATGAGCATCTTGGGCCGTGGCCAGGAATCCTTGATGGCCTTCTCCAACTCGGCAAAGAAATCGACACCCGGGCGCAGCGGCACATGGCGGATATCCGCCCCGGCAATGGCAAATCCGTAGGGATGGATGGGATAGGCCGGATTCGGGACCAGCACGGCATCACCCGGACCCACGGTGGCCAGTGCCAGATGCGCTAGCCCCTCCTTGGAACCAATGGTGACAATGGCATGCCGTTCAAAGTCGAGGTCGACATCATAGCGCCGCCCATACCAGTCACAGATTGCCTTGCGCAGCCTTGGGATCCCTCTGGAAAGTGAATAGCGGTGGGTATCGCCGCGCTGGGCCGCCTCGACCAGCTTATCGACGATGTGTTGTGGCGTGGGCTGATCAGGATTTCCCATACCGAAATCAATGATATCCTCACCGCGCGCACGTGCTGTCGCCTTCAACTCGTTGACAATGTTGAAGACGTACGGCGGCAGACGTTTTATTCGGGAGAATTCCTCGATCAAGGGGGGCAACCTGTAGTCTTTTGATTTTGAAGCTGTTCCAGCAACACTCCGGAAGCGCTAACGTTACTGAAAAGCGCCTTGGGAAACAAGGGGTCTCGACGGCTGGCACAAACACCCGCCTACCGCGATTACCCGCATTCAAACGGCTTGTTCAGCACCGGTGGGCCCCGTATCGTAGCAGGCATGCGCTTCGCCCAGGACAGCTACGAAGGCAACAGCATCAGTGCCTACGCACGCGGTCAGATCACGATCAACGATCAGGTCTACGTCTCCAGCGTGATTGTGACGCCAGACAGGATCATCCATGACTGGCTGCCGGACAGTTTCGCCGGCCTCGAGGGACGCCATGTTGCCAGGCTGGCGGAGCTCGAGCCGGAGATTATCGTCCTCGGTACCGGTGCCACATCACGCTTCCCGCCCCCTGAATACACGGCCGGGTTTCTGACACAGGGGATCGGGGTGGAGGTTATGGGCACGGCAGCAGCATGTCGCACCTTTAATATCCTGGTTTCGGAAGAGCGCCGCGTGGTGGCGGCGCTGTTTATATCGTAGCCAGCTGTCCGGTTATTTCAGGAGGGCATCGACCGAGAAGCCCTCACTCTCGAGAATCCTCCTCAGCCGGTTGAGAGCATCCATCTGGATCTGGCGCACCCGCTCACGGGTAACCCCGATCTCGCGCCCGACCTCCTCCAGGGTCGAAACCGAATAACCGTGCAGGCCGAAACGGCGTTCCACCACCTCGCGCTGCTTGTCATTCAACTGCGTCAGCCACTCCTCCAGGTTCTCGTGAACACCTTCGTCCTGCAGGGTTTCGGTCGGGTCCGGCGAGTTGTCGTCAACGATGGTGTCCAGCAGGGTCTTGCCGGATTCGTGCATGATGCTGGTGTCGGTCGATGCCGTACGTTCATTCAGCCCCAGCATGCGCTGTACATCCCCGATCGGCTTGTCCAGCAGGTTGGCAATCTCATCCGTACTCGGTTCGTGATCAAGCTCCTGGGTCAGTTTGCGCGCCGCCCTCAGGTAGACATTGATTTCCTTGACAACATGGATGGGCAGACGAATGGTTCGCGTCTGGTTCATGATGGCACGCTCGATGGTCTGCCGAATCCACCAGGTCGCGTAGGTCGAAAAGCGGAACCCTCTTTCAGGGTCGAATTTCTCTACTGCCCGTATCAGCCCCAGGTTGCCTTCCTCGATGAGATCGAGAAATGCCAGGCCGCGGTTCATGTAGCGCCGGGCAATCTTGACGACCAGCCGCAGATTGCTCTCGATCATGCGTTGGCGTGCGCTTTCGTCGCCCTGCTGGGCCTTGCGCGAGTAGAGCACCTCCTCCTCTGCCGTCAACAGCGGCGAGGCGCCAATCTCGCTGAGGTAGAGTCGCGTGGGATCGTGGTCATCGGAGGATGGCGATACGGACCTGCGACCGGGCTTCGTGTGTTCAGTATCCCCGGCACCAGCGGTTTTGCCTCCCTGCCTGGAAGGCTGGTCCGTTCCGTCTGAGTCCTTGCGCTGTTTAGCCACTGACTACTCCGCCGGTATTCCTGACCTCGTGACCGGCTGGACCGGCCATCACATGCAGGCAAGGCAAGGGGATGCAATCAGCCCTTCGGCAAATAGCGCAAGGGATTAACCGGCTTGCCATCCTTGCGTATCTCGAAGTACAGGCGGGTGCCAACGGTTCCGCTACTGCCCATGTTGGCAATAACCTGCCCCGCATTGACCCGTTCACCTTCCTTTACAAGTAGTTTGCTGTTATGTCCGTAGGCACTCAGCAAACTGTCGTTGTGCTTGATGATAATAAGACGACCGTACCCGACAAGTCCACTCCCGGTGTAGACCACCTTGCCCCCTGCCGCGGCCATGACCGGCTGCCCGCGCCGACCACCGATATCGATGCCTTTTTTACCGGGCGAGTCTGCTTGAAAACCGCGCAACAGCTTGCCCTGTGCAGGCCACACCCAGTTCCTCACAGCAGCCGGCAAGGGCTTTTCTGCAGCCAGGACCGGCTGCGATGGCCGGGAAGGTGGCGACTCTACACGCGGCCCGGGTGCTGCTGTCGCGGGCTTGCTTGCCGCTGCCTTCGGGGTGGCCGCTCGCACCCGCAGGCGCTGGCCCGTATAGATGGTATAGGGGGAGCGGATGCCGTTCAGGTCGGCAAGTACGCGGTAGCTCAAGCCGTGTTGCCAGGCGATTGAATAGAGCGTATCACCACGCCTGACAGTGTAATGGCCCGAGGTCGAACTGGCTGGTTGTCTTTTTACCGGGGCAGGCCTGGTGACCTCCTGTGTCCCGCGCACCCCAACCGGCGCATTGATGGGTTGCGAACTGCAGGCCGCGATCGATAACCCAAGCAGGCCAATACAGAACAGGCGCAGCAGCAATAACATCAGCCACGAAAATACAGGTAGGCAATCACGGCCACTATGACCAGCAGCCAGCCGATGCGTTCAACGTAGGTCCTCAGCGCCTCCTCCATCCTGGGCCCGCCCCAGGCAAGCAAACCGGCTACCAGAAAGAAACGCCCGCCCCGGCCAATCACGGAGCCCGCAACAAACAACGGCAAACTCATGGAAAGCGTACCGGCCGCGATGGTGAAGACCTTGTAGGGGATTGGCGAGAACCCCGCGACCAGTATGGCCCAGAAGCCCCAGGTATCGAACCAGGTGCGCACATGCAGATAGTCGTCCCAATAGCCTGCCTTGTGCACCCATGGTTCGATGAGATCAAAGGCAAAATAACCCAGCAGGTAACCGAACAGGCCACCCAGTACCGAGGCCAGCGTGGTCAGGAGTGCGTAGGCCAAGGCGCGATCCGGCCTGGCCATACTCATGGGCGCCAGCATGATGTCCGGTGGTACCGGGAAGAAGGACGATTCGGCGAAGCTCAGACCGGCCAGGTAGCGGGCGGCGTGCTGATGCCGCGCCAGTACCATGCAGCGGTCGTAAAGCGACACGAAAAGCGGCATCAGGCCTCGCCCTTCAGCAACGGCACAAAGGTGACCGGGTCAAGATCCTCCTGCTCGAACACATCACCGTTGCGGGTAATCACTGTCAGTAGTTGCTTGTCACGCAGGCCGACGGGGATAATCAGGCGCCCGTTTGCGGCCAGCTGGTGCAGCAAGGCATCGGGAATATTCTCGGATGCGGCAGTCACGATAATGGCGTCATAGGGTGAAAAGTCCGGCCACCCGACCGTGCCATCGTTGTGCGCCGCACGGATATTTCTCAGACCCAGCTGCCGAAAGCGCTGACGCGCCAGGGTCAACAGGGGCTCGATCCGTTCAACGGTGTAGATCTTGTCCACTAGGCCGGACAGAATTGCTGCCTGGTACCCGGACCCGGTACCGACCTCCAGTACCTTGCGGGGGCGGTTCACGATCACCAGTTCCGTCATGGCGGCGACGATGTAGGGCTGGGATATTGTCTGGTTATATCCGATCGGGAGAGCCGTGTCTTCATAGGCCCGGCTGGCCAGAGCCTCGTCCACAAACAGGTGACGCGGGGTATCTCTCATCATATCGAGAACATCCTGGTTCTGGATACCTCCCTCGCGCAGGCGCATAACCAGCCGGTCACGTGTCCGCTGGGAGGTCATCCCGATGCCTTGTGTTTTCAAATTCAATTCTAAAATACTCCCCGCTAAGATGGTGTTCAGGCTACTTGTAAATCTCCGGCACGTTGAAATAACTGTTGCGGCCCCTATCCCCTGTCAGTCTTCAAGCCAGCTACTCACCCCTTCCAGGGCCGTGTAGCGTGTCAGGTCAACATCCAGCGGTGTTACCGAGACATGACCGGAACGTACCGCATGAAAGTCCGTGCCGGGACCGGCATCCTGTTCGGAACCGGCGGGCCCCACCCAGTAGACGGGACGGCCCCTGGGGTCATGCATCTGCACCACTGCCTCGGACTTGTGACGGTGCCCGAGCCGGGTCACCTGCATACCGGCCAGTTCGTCCAGTGGCAGGTCCGGTACATTCACGTTGAGAATTGTATCAGCTGGCAGGGAGTTGGACAGCAGACGTCGCACCAGGTCGAGGGTGACGCGGGCCGCGGATTCGAAGTGCCTGGGACGTTCCGAGACCAGCGAGACGGCAATGGCCGGCAGACCGAGAAAGCGCCCTTCCATTGCCGCGGCAACGGTGCCTGAATAGAGAACGTCATCACCCAGGTTGGCACCCGCATTGATCCCTGCCACCACCATGTCCGGCTCCACATCCAGCAGTCCGGTAATGGCAAGATGCACACAGTCGGTCGGCGTGCCGTCCACATAGGTGAAACCGTTGTCTGCCTGGTGAGCACGTATCGGGCTGTCCAGCGTCAGCGAATTACTGGCGCCACTGCGGTCACGGTCCGGGGCCACCACGTCAACGGTCGCGACTTCGCTCAGGGTATCGGCCAAAATCCGGATGCCGGACGACTGGTAGCCGTCATCGTTGCTGATCAGGATACGCATTGCTGGAACTTCGCCTTGGTTGGACTGGCTGCATCGTAATATAAAGCCGGAGTGGAACACAAAACAGTAATGTTACAGCTTGCATGCCGGTAAGGATCTGCTACGGTGTGCGGCACGCCCCGTTCAACAGCTGAATAGCTAAACTCACAACCGCCATGTCCAGCACCAAAAAGCCCTCCAGGGAAGACATCGAACTGTTCCGCCGCAGTATCGGGCCGGTCAGAAAGCTGGGCTCTGACAAGGCAGCACCGCGCAGGCAGCAGCCCGCGCCACGGCTGCGCGCTGGCAGAAACGACAGTGCGTACATCAGCGACCCGGGGTTTTCCGACTGGTCCGGGGACAACCCGGTCAGTGCCACCGATACACTCTACTTTGCTCGCCCCGGTCTGCAGCTGCGCCTGCTGCAGCGCCTGCGCCGCGGCCAGCTCCCGGTCGGGGCCGAACTCGACATGCACGGCATGACGCTGGCGGTTGCGCAGAACGAGGTCATTCGTTTCATCTCCCGCTCGCGTGACCAGGCCATCCGCTGTGTGCGGATCATCCATGGCAAGGGTTATGGGTCCCGGGAACAGGCCCCCGCCCTCAAGAACAGCCTGAACAGCTGGCTGCGCCAACACCCGGACGTACTGGCATTCAGCTCAACTCGACCGGAGCAGGGTGGCACCGGCGCATTGCATGTCCTGCTGCGCAGCCGCCGCTGATCGCAACCTCAACGCTGATCGGCTTTCCCTGTGACCAGCTCGCGCAACACGCTGGTTGCATAACCACCCGCCGGCAGGCTGAATTCCAATACCAGGCTGTCAGGCGTCAGCCACGACCAGTGCAGGTCCTCGACTACGAGGCGCAGGGCACGGCGCTCCTGCCTGAGTCCTGCCGCGACCAGGCCCTGCTGCCATAACCCGCATGATGTCAGGGCCTGTTCCTCCAGTTGCCGGCAGACATCGCTCACCGGACTATCACCCCGGCCCCAAAGTGGACCTGTCGGGTGGAGGTCCAGTGTATCGCTACGCGCCTGCAGTTCCGCATCGGCTGCTGCAACAATAAAGTAGCTGTGGCTGCCGGCCAGTTGCAGGGCATCGCCGGAAACCACCCGGTTCCAGTTGCCGCCAAGGACCCGATGGGCCAGCACCTGATTGAACAGGTATGACCGGGCCGCGGATAACACCAGGCCACGCTGGTGCCGGGACAGACGCAGGCCGTGATGCTCGAACAGGCGGTCGGCCGTGCGCAGATTGCTGCCGGCACGTCCGAAACGCTGTTCTCCAAAATAGTTCGGCACCCCGCGGCTGGCGACTGTTTTCAGCCGCCGCTGCAGCTCGTTACTGTCGCCACTGATATCCCGTACCACGATGCGGAAGCTATTACCCCGGAGTGCACCGCGTCGCAGCTTGCGGTTGTGGCGCACATGTCGCAGCACCGTGACGCTGTCTGTTTCAGACACGCGCCAGTCCGGTTCCTGCCTGCCAGGCAGGTGTACCGAGAACCATTGTTCGGTCACGGCATTACGGTCCTTCAGGCCGGCATAGCTGACATCGCGGGTGCGCACGCCGGCACAGCGCGCCAGCTGCCGGGCGACCTGGTCGGTATTTTCCTCACGCTTGCGAATGAACAGCCAGACATGCTCACCCTCGCCGGCCGGTTCCAGCAGCGGGATTTCCCTGACCTGGAAATCCTCCGGGTTGACGCGCCAGCGACCGCTGACCGGTGGACCGCCCCAGGCGGTGGCCAGATCAAGTACGGCTGTCTCCAGAGTGGGGTTCAGAGACGCAGCAGCAGGCGGACTCACTCTTCCAGCAGTACGGCCGCGAAGGCGGCAATGCCTTCGCCGCGTCCGATGAATCCCATGTGCTCGGTGGTGGTTGCCTTGATATTGACCCGGGAAATATCCAGCTTCAGATCGCTGCCGATGTGCTCGCGCATCGCCCCGATATAAGAAGTTAGTCGCGGCGCCTGCGCCACCACCGTAATGTCGGCATTGCTGATCTGCAGGCCCTGCCGGCCAACCAGCTCAACCACCTTACGCAGCAGGATCCGGCTGTCGATCCCCGCGTAGGCCGGATCCTCCGGTGGAAAATGGCGACCGATATCACCGAGAGAGGCGGCACCCAGCAGGGCATCACACAAGGCATGCAGGACAACATCACCGTCTGAGTGTGCCTCAAGGCCCTGCTCATGCGGTATCTGCACACCACCCAGCACCAGCCTGCCACCCGTCCGGAATGCGTGCGCGTCGATGCCCTGCCCGATCCTCATTTGCGATTACGCTCCTGCAGATAGAACTCGGCCAGTGCCAGATGGGCCGGCACGGTTATCTTGATATTGTCAGCGTGCGCCGCAACCATGCGCGGCCGGTAACCCGCCAGCTCCATGGCCGAGGCCTCGTCGGTTACCGTGGTGCCTTGCTCCAGCGCCTGTTCCAGAGCGGTCTGGAGCTGGCCAAGGTGGAACATTTGCGGTGTTTGCGCATGCCATAACGCCTCCCGGTCCAGGGTTGCGGTAATCCGGCCGCCCCGGTCCACACGCTTCATTGTGTCGGAGACCGGCACCCCCAGCAAGCCACCGTCGCTTTCATCCCCGACGGCCGCGATCAGCGCCTCGATATCCCGGAGACGTACACAGGGCCGCGCCGCGTCATGCACCAGCACCCAGTCCCCGGGATGAGCCTGCTGTGCCAGCCAACGCAGTGCATTGAGCACCGAGTGGCTGCGTTCAGTCCCTCCGGTCACGCACTGCAGATTGCTGTCGGCATAACGGGGCCGGATTTCCTCCCAGCGACTGTCATTTGCCGACACCGCCAGCACCACACCGGCCAGACGGTTACAGGAGAACAGGGTGTCGAGTGTGTGTTCGATGACACTGCGCCCGGCAAGGGGCAGGTATTGTTTGGGGATGTCGGCGCCCATGCGGCTGCCGCTACCGGCAGCCGGCACCACGCCCCAATAGCGCGGACTGGCCGGGTCAGCGGGACGCTTGTCAGTCAATTTTGTTGACCCGGGGTAAATGTTGCAACGCTCATTCAACAACCTGGTAGAAGATCTCGCCTTCCTTGACCATGCCCAGATCCTCCCGGGCGCGTTCCTCTATGGCCTCGAGACCCTGCTTGAGATCGAGCACCTCGGCATTCAGTGCCTCGTTGCGTTCGCGCAGACGGGCATTCTCCTGGCGCTGGTTCTCGACCTCCCGGTGCAGTTCCCAGACATCCAGCAGGCCACCTTCACCCATCCACAGTCGGTACTGCAGGTAGGCCAGCAGTATCAGCAGGATGATGATGAGGTTCTTCATGGCATGGTCTGTGACTGACAGGCCTCAGCCGGCAGCGGCTGTCCATGTCGCCATCAGCCTGCAGACAAATGTCTGAAGGCTGCAGCCCCGGCATAGGTTGCTGCAGCGCCCAGTTCGCTTTCAATTCGCATCAGCTGATTGTATTTGGCCACCCTGTCGGAACGTGATAATGATCCCGTCTTGATCTGGGTCGTCGTGGTGGCAACCGCCAGGTCGGCAATGGTGACGTCCTCGGTCTCACCGGAACGGTGCGAGACAACGGCGCTGTAGCCTGCCTCATCTGCCATCTTGATAGCCGCCAGGGTCTCGCTCAGCGTACCGATCTGGTTCGGCTTGATCAGGATTGAGTTGGCGATCTTTTTCTCGATGCCTTCCCCGAGAATGTTGGTATTGGTCACAAACAGGTCATCGCCAACCAGCTGCACGCGGTCACCCAGCTTGTCGGTGAGAATCTTCCAGCCATCCCAGTCAGACTCATCCATGCCGTCCTCGATGGAGATGATTGGATACCGGTCAACCCAGGCACCAAGATAGTCGGCGAACCCGGCCGCAGTGAATTCCTTGCCCTCGGAAGCCAGCACGTAACGCCCGTTGCGGTAGAACTCGGAACTGGCAACATCCAGGCCAAGGTAGATATCCCGACCTGCCTCGAAGCCGGCCTTGTCAATGGCCTCGAGGATGACCTCAATGGCCTCTTCATTGGAGGACAGGTCCGGGGCGAAACCGCCCTCGTCGCCGACACCGGTATTCAGCCCGCGGCCATTGAGTACCTTCTTCAGCGCATGGAAAACCTCGGCGCCATAGCGCACCGCCTCGTGCAGGCTGTCAGCGCCGACCGGGAGAATCATGAACTCCTGCAGGTCGACGCTGTTGTCGGCATGCGCCCCGCCGTTGATGATATTCATCATCGGTACGGGCATCTGCTGGGGTCCGCTACCACCCAGCAGGCGGTACAGGCCGATGCCCTTGTCGCGGGCCAGGGCATGGGCATTGGCCAGCGAGACCGCCAGCAGTGCATTGGCACCCAGGCGACCCTTGTTCTCGGTCCCGTCCAGCCCGATCAGCAGGCGGTCGATTTCTTCCTGATGGGCCGCGTCCTTGCCCAGCAGCAGGTCACGGATCTCGCCCCTGATGTGGCCGACGGCCCGACTCACGCCCTTGCCGCCATAGCGGCTGCTGTCACCGTCACGCAGTTCGACGGCTTCCCGCGTGCCGGTCGAGGCGCCGGACGGCACCGCGGCACGCCCGACGGCACCGGAGGAGAGGGTCACCTCGGCCTCGACCGTCGGGTTACCCCTTGAATCCAGAATTTCACGTCCTTTTATATCAGCAATCCCTGACATTTAATCACCATTTTTCATTAAGTTAAAATATTTTTCTCGAATCTTTATCAGACTGACCAGGCCGCGTCGCGGAAAACACACGGCTACTGCATCCATTCGTTCTCCGGAAAGGGACGCAATTTCACCGTGGCATCGATGGCCTGCAGGGTCTCCAGCAATTCGCGCATGCTTTGCAGGGGCCAGGCATTGGGGCCATCACTCAGGGCCTTGTCCGGGTCGGGGTGGGTCTCCATGAACAGGCCCGAGACACCGCTGGCCACGGCGGCCCGTGCCAGCACCGGCACGAACTCGCGCTGACCGCCGGAACGATCGCCCTGCCCCCCCGGCAGCTGTACCGAATGGGTCGCGTCGAAGACCACCGGCACGCCGCAGTTGCGCATAACCGCGAGCGAACGCATGTCAGAGACCAGGTTGTTGTAACCAAACGAGGCACCGCGTTCGCACACCATGATCTGGTGGTTGCCGGTCGCGAGCGCCTTGTCGGCCACGTTCTTCATGTCCCAGGGTGATAGAAACTGGCCTTTCTTGATATTCACCGGTTTGCCCTGTCTGGCGACATTCTGGATGAAATTGGTCTGCCGGCACAGGAAGGCCGGCGTTTGCAGCACGTCGGCAACCGCAGCGACTTCGTCGAGCGGTGTGTCTTCGTGCACATCGGTCAGCACCGGCACGCCGACCTGCTCCCTGACCTGCTGCAGGATGCGCAGGCCTTCCTCCAAACCGGGGCCGCGGAAGCTCATGTACGAAGAACGGTTGGCCTTGTCATAGGAGGATTTGTAGATAAACGGAACACCGAGTGCCGTGGTTATCTCCTTCAACTGGCCGGCGGTGTCGATGGCCAGCATCTCGCTCTCGATGACACAAGGGCCGGCAATCAGAAAGAACGGCTGGTCAATACCGGCATTAAATCCACATAGTTCCATTGGGCTTGATTCCAGACGCGGGGTTGCGGAATTCCCGGATGCTGATGGGTTCAGGCGTCTGCCTGCGCCACGTCTGCGGCCGGCGCTGCTGCGAGACCACTCTTGTGAAACGCAACTGCCGCATTGATGTAGCCGGTAAACAGGGGGTGTCCGTCACGCGGTGTCGAGGTGAACTCGGGATGAAACTGGCAACCGATGAACCAGGGGTGGTTCCTGATCTCGACGACTTCGACCAGCTTGCCATCGATCGATATGCCGGACATGACCAGGCCCTTGTCCTCAAGCAGCTTGCGGTAATGATTGTTGAATTCATAGCGGTGGCGGTGTCGCTCGACGATCACGTCCCGCTGATACAGGGCCCGGGCCAGGCTGCCCTCTGCCAGCTGGCATTTCTGCCCACCCAGACGCATGGTGCCGCCCAACTCGGAATCCTCGCTGCGTTTTTCCAGCCCGCCGTCTTCACGGCTCCATTCGGTAATCAGCGCGATCACCGGGTGTGCGGTGTTCCTGAGGAACTCCGTTGAGTGCGCCCCATCCAGCCCGGCAACGTGGCGGGCAAACTCGATGACTGCCACCTGCATGCCGAGGCAGATGCCGAGGTAAGGAATATTGTGCTCGCGGGCAAAACGCACCGCAGCGATCTTGCCTTCGACGCCGCGCTCACCAAACCCCCCGGGCACCAGGATGCCGTCGGCCCCATTCAGGATAGCGGTGCCCTCCGTCTCGATGGTCTCGGAATCCACGTAACGGATATTTACGTTGGTGTGGGCGTGAATTCCGGCGTGGATCAGGGCCTCGGTAAGTGACTTGTAGGACTCGGTCAGGTCGACGTACTTGCCGACCATGGCGATGGTCACGTCATTGGTGCGCCGGGCGCTGTCGCGGTTGACCTGTTCCCACTCGGACAGGTCTGCGGGGCCGGCCTGCAGCCTGAGCTTTTCGACAACAATGTCGTCGAGCTGCTGTTCGTGCAGCAGCTGTGGAATCTTGTAGATGCTGTCCACGTCCACCGCGGAGATCACAGCACGTTCCTCCACGTTGGTGAACAGGGCGACCTTGCGGCGCTCGGCGTCCGGCAGAGGACGGTCAGCACGGCACAGCAGTACATCGGGCTGGATACCGATTGAGCGCAGTTCCTTGACCGAGTGCTGGGTTGGCTTGGTCTTGATTTCACCCGAGGCCGCGATGTACGGGACCAGTGTCAGGTGCATGAACAGCGCGCGTTCATGGCCGAGTTCCACGCCCATCTGGCGGATCGCTTCCATGAACGGCAGGGATTCGATGTCACCTACGGTGCCGCCGATCTCGACCATGGCGATATCGGCATCACCTGCACCCAGCTGGATACAGCGCTTGATTTCGTCGGTGATATGCGGGATCACCTGCACCGTGGCACCCAGATAGTCTCCACGGCGCTCTTTGCGGATCACATTTTCATAGATCTGCCCGGTGGTGAAATTATTGTTCTTGCCCATGGTGGTACGCACGAAGCGTTCGTAGTGTCCCAGATCGAGGTCGGTCTCAGCACCGTCCTCGGTCACGAACACCTCGCCGTGCTGGAACGGACTCATGGTTCCGGGATCGACATTGATGTAGGGGTCCAGCTTGAGCAGGGTGACCTTGAGACCCCGGGATTCCAGCAACGTCCCCAGAGAGGCGGAAGCGATGCCTTTGCCCAGTGAGGACACAACACCGCCGGTAATGAAGATAAATCGGGTCATTAATACTCGGGAAGTTTGGCTGCGGCCCACGCGCCCCAGGACGGGAGTAGACGTTACCAGATCGAGACCGGCACCTCAATTATTTCAGGGGTGCACGGGGGTTCTGTCCCAGTGAATCACCAGTCCAGGCTCACCCGTGACGACATTGTAGGGTTCACAGACCCACAGTCCCGTCACCGCTGCCAATTCATTGTCAATAAAGATCAGCGGAATACGCCCCCTTTCCCAGGGCGGTACCCCGTGCTCCTGAAAGAGCTTCTTGAGAGCATGGTGGTGCCGGCGTCCGACTGGACGGCAGCGCTCGCCACCACGTCGAAAACCGACCTGCAGCGCGTTGCCGATCACGGCAGAGGCACGGATCCCGGTCCCCGATTCCGTGGTCATGCTCAGGGTGCCGCCAGACCCCGGCAGCACCAGTGGCCGGGGCAGCCGCCAATCCAGCACCCCGGCGGGCATATCATCCGGCTGCTGCCCGAGCAGGTAGACCTGGTCACGGTAACGTCGCAGCTCATAGCCGCCCCAGCGCACGCAGGGTGCGGCATCGACGCGGCTCGCCAGCACGTCATGGACGATACGTTCAACCACAGCAGCCGGTGGTGTCGAGCCGCAACGCTGCAGGCACCAGTGACGCAGGGCATTACGCCGGCGCTCCATGGCCAGCCGCTGCAGACCGGAAACCCGCAGGGCACCGGCCACCTCCCCGGCCACTGCGGCAAGGTCCTGGTCTGCCACCTGTGCCAGCACCCGGGCCGCTTCCGCGCAATGCCGTGCACTGCGCGCCAGGGTGGCGGACAGACCCGGCCAGCGTTCACGCAGTTCCGGAACTACCCGGTGACGCAGAAAATTACGGTCCAGGCCAAGGTCCTGGTTACTCGGGTCATCGACCCAGTCAAGGTCATTATCCAGGGCATAGGTCAGCAATGCCTGTCGGCTGTAATCCAGCAAGGGACGCCGCAGCTGACCCGCACCGAAGTCAGTCAGCGCCGGCATCGCGGCCAGGCCCTTGACCCCGCTGCCGCGCAGTAACTGCAGCAGCAGGGTCTCGGCCTGGTCATCCTGGTGTTGCGCCGTCAGCAGGCAGTCCCCCGGGGGCAGCCAGTCCTGCAGGGCGGCATAGCGGGCTGCGCGCGCGGCTGCTTCAGGGCTCTCTCCCCCGGCATGGCGGGCATCAACCCGCAGGGAGATAAACGGCACCGCCAGCCTCTTGCAGACGGCCCGGCAGTGTGCTTCCCACTGATCGGCATCCTCATGCAGCCCGTGATTGACATGCACCGCACCTGTTCGGCAGCCAAGCGACGCCTTGATTATCACCAGTGCGTGCAGCAGCACATGGGAATCCATACCGCCACTGTAGGCAACCCAGCAGTGTCCGGGACCAGGACAGTCGCACAATTGCTGCTGGAGACGGGTGGGTGAAAACGACATCGGCTGGCAAGGGGTCGACCGGCGACTGGCGGTCAGGAAGTGGGGTGAAGGTCAGCGCTCGGTGAACTCACCATAGGCCATCAGACGCTGGTAGCGGTTTTCAAGCAGGTCATCGATGGAGGCTGTTGTCAGCTGACCCAGTTCCTCGGCCAGCGCCTGCTTGATATTGCCGGCAATGGCATCCACATCACGGTGCGCACCACCCAGCGGTTCCCCGATGATGCGGTCTACCAGCCCGAGTTCCTTCAGGCGCGTCGAGGTGATGCCCAGGGCCTCGGCGGCATCCTCTGCCTTTTCGGCACTCTTCCAGAGAATGGACGCGCAACCCTCCGGTGAAATCACCGAATAGGTACTGTATTGCAACATCAGGGTCCGGTCGCCGACACCGATGGCCAGGGCACCACCCGATCCCCCTTCACCGATGACCGTGCAGATTACCGGTGTCTTCAATTCCGCCATCTCAAAAAGGTTCCTGGCAATGGCCTCACTCTGGCCCCGTTCCTCGGCGCCGATACCGGGATAGGCACCCGGAGTGTCGATGAATGTCAGGATCGGCAGCTTGAAACGCGCCGCCATGTTCATAAGGCGCAACGCCTTGCGGTAACCCTCGGGACGGGGCATGCCGAAATTACGCTCCAGTTTCTCCTTGGTGTCACGCCCCTTTTGATGGCCGATAACCATCACCGCTATACCCTCCAGACGCGCGACCCCGCCGATGATGGCACGGTCATCGGCAAAACAGCGGTCACCATGCAACTCATGGAAATCGGTGAATATCCGGATAATGTAATCCATGGTGTAGGGACGCTGGGGATGGCGGGCCAGCTGGGAGATCTGCCAGGGCGTCAGACCGGAAAAGATTGACTCTGTCAGTGCCTCGCTTTTTGCCTTGAGCTTGGCGATCTCGTCGTTGATATTGACATCCGCATCATCGCCGATGTAGGTCAGCTCATCGATCTTTGCTTCCAGTTCGGCAATGGGTTGCTCGAACTCGAGAAAATTCAGGTTCATGTTATTTTCCAGCCGTTAACGTTCTGCCGACAAAGGTACCGTCTCCGCAGTGGTGAGACAAGTCAGCTGTATTCGACCTGCACGTGCTCGTTACCGGCAAGTTCCTGCAAGCGGTGCAGGAGTTCGTCGGTGGGATGCACCGTCCACTCGTCTCCCAGTGCGAGCCGTGCCTCGGCTCCGCCACCGAGATAATCGATGCAGACCCGGCACTGGCCTTCCCGGAACGGTTTGAGGATATCCGCAAGTGAGTGCACGAAACCGTTTCCCGCCTGCCCTGCTTCGACACCGACCACCAGGCGCCGCGCATAGTGCTCGCGCGCCTGGTTGATGTCATAGATCTCCTGGGCGGTCACCTGGTTGCCGCCCGAATAGTCATCCAGGCCCAGTGTGCCCTTGATGACCAGGACCTTGTCCTTACCCAGCAGTGCCTGGTGCCTGTCGAAGACCTCGGAAAACACGCGCACCTCGATGCGGGCGCTGTCGTCATCCAGTGTCAGGAAGGCGATCTTGCTGCCACGCTGGGTCCGGCGGGTACGCATGGACATCACCAGGCCGGCGATGGTCACGGACCGTTCGGCCCACTCACGACGCACCTCCGGCTGGCCCGGACCGTCGCCGCCGGAGACTGCCAGCTGCGCCAGTTTGGCGCTGGTGATCCGGCTTAACTCCGCCTGGTAGCGTGTGATCGGGTGGCCGGTCAGATACAGGCCCAGGGTTTCCTTCTCACCCATCAGCTTCTGTTCATCATCCCACTCCGGCAGCACCTGCCTGTCCTGCGGTGTGCACACCACTGCGGCGGCCTCGCCGAACAGGTCGTCCTGACCGGTATCCTGGTTGCGGGTGGTCTGTTCAGCCAGTTTCAGCGCCAGCGGGAGGTTGGCCATCTGCGTGGCCCGGGTGTCGCCCATGGAATCCAGTGCACCGGCCCGGACCAGCGCCTCCATTACCCGGCGATTGATCTTGCGCAGATCGACCCGCTGGCACAGATTGTAGAGGTCGGTAAAATCACCCCGCTCACGACGTTCGTCCAGCATGGCCTCGATCGCCGCCTGACCGACGCCCTTGATCGCCCCCAGCCCGTAGACGATAGTGTTGCCGGACTGTGTGGTGAAATAGCAGTCGGAGGTATTCACATCCGGGGGCACGACCTTCAGCTTCATGTCCCGGCACTCGGCGACCAGCCGGACAATCTTGTCGGTATTGTCCATGTCCGCCGACAGCACGGCCGCCATGAATGCGGCCGGATAATGGGTCTTCAGCCAGGCCGTCTGGTAGGAGATCAGGGCATAGGCGGCGGAATGGCTCTTGTTGAACCCGTAGCCGGCGAATTTCTCCATCAGGTCGAAGATATGGCTGGCGACCTTCTCGTCAACATTCCGCTCCAGTGCGCCCTTGAGAAAGATGGCACGCTGCCTGGCCATTGCCTCGGGTTTCTTCTTGCCCATGGCACGACGCAGCAGGTCGGCCCCGCCCAGCGAGTAGCCGGCAAGCACCTGGGCAATCTGCATCACCTGCTCCTGGTAGAGGATGATTCCGTAGGTCGGCTTGAGTATGGGCTCCAGGTCAGGATGCGGATAACTGATTGCTGCACCGTGCTTGCGTTTGATGAAGTCGTCCACCATGCCGGACTGCAGGGGTCCGGGACGAAACAGCGCGACCAGTGCCACGATGTCCTCGAAACTGTCCGGCTGCAGGCGGCGTATCAGTTCTTTCATGCCGGAGGACTCGAGCTGGAAGATTGCGGTCGTGGCACAGGCCTTTAGCAGCTCGAAGGTAGGCCGGTCAGTCAGCGGGATGCTGCTGATCTCCACGGGCGGCTTGCCGGAGTCGGCGCCTGCGGCATTGATGGTCTTGAGCGCACGGTCGATGATCGTCAGGGTCCGCAGACCGAGAAAGTCGAACTTGACCAGCCCCACGGCCTCCACGTCATCCTTGTCGAACTGGCTGACCAGCGCGTCACCGCCCTGTTCGCAATACAGCGGGGTGAAATCCGTCAGCCGCGATGGAGCGATCACCACACCGCCGGCGTGCTTGCCCGCGTTGCGCGCCAGGCCCTCCAGCGACCTCGCCAGGTCGATGACCGCCCTGACGTCATCGTCGCCCTTGTAGAGCTCTTTCAGTGCGGCCTCCTGGTCCAGCGCCTTGTCGAGGGTCATGCCGATCTCGAAGGGAATCAGCTTGGCGATGCGATCGACAAAACCATAGGGGTGGCCCAGCACGCGGCCGACATCACGCACCACGGCCTTGGCCGCCATGGAACCGTAGGTGATGATCTGCGAGACACGTTCGCGCCCGTAGCGTTCCGCGACATAATCGATGACCCGGTCACGGCCGTCCATGCAGAAGTCAACATCGAAGTCCGGCATGGACACACGCTCGGGATTCAGGAAGCGCTCGAACAGCAGGTCGTACTTGATCGGATCCAGGTCGGTAATCAGCAAGGCATAGGCGACCAGGGAACCGGCACCCGAGCCGCGACCGGGGCCGACCGGGATACCGTTGTCCTTGGCCCACCTGATGAAGTCGGACACAATCAGGAAATACCCCGGGAAGCC
Source organism: uncultured Ectothiorhodospiraceae bacterium (assembly GCA_947259415.1). Classification (GTDB taxonomy): domain Bacteria; phylum Pseudomonadota; class Gammaproteobacteria; order UBA9214; family UBA9214; genus CAMYJZ01. The sequence continues at coordinate 32,242 of CAMYMI010000018.1, forward strand.
CATCTCGGCAATGACATCGATCTCGTTTTCCAGACGCTCCCGGTACTCCTGTTTCAGTGCATCCGGCTCAGGTGTCTCCGTGCTGATGATCTCCCCAAAGCGTTGCTCCAGCCCTTCCCTGGCCAGGCGGCGGAAGTAGTCGTCCAGGGTCAGGCCGTGCGGGACCGGAAAATCCGGCAGGAAGTTGCGGCCGAGGTCGAGCTCCAGGTTGCAACGCCGCGCGATTTCAACGCTGTTCGCAATCGCCTCGGGAATATCCCTGAAGAGTTCCTGCATCTCTGCGGGCGTGCGCAGGTATTGCTGATCTGTGAACTCGCGCGAGCGCCGCGGGTCATTCAGTGTCCGCCCCTCGTTGATGCAGACACGCGCCTCATGGGCCTCGTAATCGGTCGGCGCGATGAAGTGCACGTCATTGGTCGCCACCACCGGTACCTCGGTTTCGGCGGCCAGGGCCACAGTGCGGTGCAGGTAATCCTCTTCACCCGGACGTCCGGTGCGCTGCAACTCCAGATAGAAGCTGTCAGGAAACAGGGACCGCCAGCCATCCAGCAATCGGCGCGCCCGCTCGGGCTTGTTCGCCAGCAGGGCCTGGCCGATATCACCCGCACGCCCTGCTGACAGGGCGATCAGACCCTCGCTATGGCCTTCCAGCCAGGACTTCTCGAGCACCGGGTGCCCACGGTGCTGGCCCTCCGTGTAGGTGCGTGAGACCAGTTCCGTCAGATTGAGATAGCCCTCATGATGCCTGCAGAGCAGGACCACGCGCGCCGGTCGTTCGGTCCCGCTCCCGTCCGCCACCCACAGGTCCACACCCACCACGGGTTTGATACCGGCAGCCATGGCGGCCCGGTAGAACTTGACCATGGAAAACAGGTTGCTCTGGTCCGTTACGGCCACCGCCGGCATCCCCATGTCCGCCACTGACCGTGCCAGGCGTGGCACCCGGACAGTACCGTTCACCAGCGAATATTCGGTATGGACGTGCAGATGTACGAAGCTGGGCTGCATGGAAAAAGTGTGGTGCTTTAGCGGCCGGTATTCAAGCCCTGACATGAATTAATATATTTTCTAGGAAACAGTTATATATTATTGATTATATGAATAATATTTAACTCGTTCTCTGTTGACATTGGCCGGGTGCCGGGTGCACGGCCTGCAGCCGGTTCAGGCACCGCTGTTTCCTGACACCGATTTTAAGTCACGCGGCAAGCGGCCGATAAATGTATGTCACCCTGTTACCGCAAAATAACCGATGCCGATATAACCGATGCCGACAAAAAATCTGGACAAACCGCTGCATTGCTCCGAACTCTGCAAGGATAATGAACTCAAGAGCTTCTCCCGGAGCATGGCCGAGTTGCAATGGCTCATGCTCATCATCGTCATGGTGTATTTCTTTATCCCAACCCGCACCATCGAGGCGCCCGACACCCTGATCGGTATCATGAGCGCTTACGCCGTCTTCATACTGCTGTTCCGCTACGTGGGGACACGTCTCGAAGACACCCCCTGGAAACTGGCGATCGAAACCTGGGCAATGATCAGCTTTATCACCCTTGCCATATGGCAAACCGGTGGTATTGAAAGCCCGTTACAGAACCTGTACCTGATTTCGGTCATTGCCTGCGCCATCACGCTGGGCAAGGCCATGACCATACTCGAGGTCGCACTGATCGCCTGCTGCTATCTTTACATGGGTTACCACTACTACTCCACGGACATCTTTTCCGGCCAGACATTCACGTTTATCGTGGCCAGGTTCTCGCCACTGTTGCTGGTGGCCTATGTCACGTCCATTCTGGCATCGGATATTCTCAATGCCAAAAGGCGGATCACCGAGCTGTCGCAGACAGATGACCTGACCGGCATCTCGAACATGCGTGCCTTCAATGAAATCTTCGAGAAGGAAATCGCCAGTGCGGCACGTTACGCCTACCCGCTGAGCGTGCTCATGGTCGACCTCGACAAACTCAAGCTGGTGAATGACCAGTTCGGACATACCACCGGCAGCGACTTGATCAGGCACGCCGCGAGTCTGATGAAGAGCGGGATCAGGGAAGCCGATATTCTCGCGCGTTACGGCGGCGATGAGTTTGTAATTCTCATGCCACATACCGATGCCAGAAGTTCAGCACTGGTCGCAGAACGCATCCGGAAACTGTTTGAAACCAACCCGCTGAACATCGATGGTCACGGGCTCCCGGCCAGCGTCAGCATCGGTATTGCCAGTTACCCCGAAAACACCAACCGGCCGGAGACTCTCCTGGACAAGGCCGATGCCGCTCTCTATCAAAGCAAGACGTCAGGACGCAATCGCAGCACCACCTGCAACGATATGCCGAAGGCCGCCCGGGTCCAGGCCTGCGCCTGAAACTCAGCCTGCAGAGACGCCTCAGGCCTCTCCCCCCTCCAGCAATCTCCTGACCGGCGCATAGGAACGCCGGTGTATTGGCGTCACCCCCAGCTTTTGCAGCGCCTCGAGGTGCATCCGGCTGGGGTAACCCTTGTGCCGGGCCAGACCATAGCCCGGGTACAGGCTGTCCAGCTGGAGCATCTCGCGGTCACGCGACACCTTGGCGACAACCGAAGCGGCGCTGATCGAAGCGACCTTGTCGTCACCCTTGATGACCGCCTGCACCGGACAGGCCAGCTGCGGGCACTGGATGCCATCGACCAGGACTGAATCGGCCGGGGGTACCAGCTGTTCCACGGCGCGACGCATGGCCAGCAAGGTTGCCTCGAGTATGTTGATCCTGTCGATCTCTTCAACATCGGCACGCCCCACAGCCCAGGCCAGGGCAGTTTCGGTGATTTCATCGAACAAGGCAGCGCGGCGCGTTTCTGTAAGTTTTTTGGAGTCACGCAGACCAGAGAGGGGGTGTTGCGGATCAAGAATGACCGCGGCGGCGATCACCGGACCCGCCAGCGGCCCGCGGCCCGCCTCGTCAACACCGGCTACACGCCGGGAGGTACAATCGAACAGCTCATCCATGATGGCCCACCATGGCCAGCACCGCATGCGCCGCGCCACGGTTCGCGTCACGGCGCAGATCGTCATGAATCTTCGTAAAGATCGCACGGACCCCGGCGGAATGATCGGGATTATCCAGTAAACCCATTAGTTCACGCCCGAGATTATCGGCGGTCACCTCGTCCTGGATCAGCTCCCTGACCACCGGTTGCCCTGCCAGCAGGTTCGGCAGTGAATAATAGTCCGTTTTAACCAGCCGCTTCGCGATCCGGTAAGTCAGGGGTGACAGGCGGTAGGCCACGACCATCGGCCGCTTGAGCAGCATGCATTCGAGTGCCGCGGTTCCTGAGGCCAGCAGCACGGCATCGGCGGCGGCCATCGCCTCGAGTGACCTGCCTTCGAGCAGGGTCATCGGGATATCTGTCCGGACCCCGGCGAGTTCCTTCTCGAACAATTCACGGCAGCGGTTGTTCGCCAGGGGCACAACAAATTCCAGATCCGGTTTGAGTTTCCGGCACCAGGCTGCTGCCCCGATAAACGGTCCGGCAAGACGCGCGACCTCATCGGCACGGCTCCCGGGCAACAGGGCAACAAGCCCCCCGTTGCTCCCGAGCCCCAGGTGCTGCCGGGCCAGCACCTGATCGATATCGTCTGCCAGCAGGTCCGCCAGCGGATGGCCGACACAACGGACACGAAGCTGCTGCTCCCGGTAGAAGCGTTCCTCAAACGGGAACAGGGTCAACATGCAGTCGATACTGCGGGCAATCTTGCGCACCCGGTACTGGCGCCATGCCCATACCGAGGGACTGACATAGTGCAGCGTCCTGACCCCGCCACGCTTGAGTCTGCGCTCCAGGCCCAGGTTGAAATCAGGCGCATCGACGCCGATGAAAATGTCCGGAGGGTTATCCAGAAAGTGTGCACCGAGCTCACGCCGCATCAACAACAGCCCGGGCAGGTGCCGGACGACCTCGGCAAACCCCATCACCGACAGGCGTTCCATCGGGTAGAGACTGAAGCAACCCGATTCTTTCATGCGCGGGCCAGCAATACCCTCAAACATCGCGTCAGGAGCCTGCTCGCGTATCGCCTCGATCAGCCCCGCACCCAGCAGGTCGCCGGAGGCCTCCCCGGCAACGATGCCCACGTGGAGGGGATGGGTGTTATTGCTCATAGCGGAACATGCTTATGGAAGGCCGCCTGTCCCCGGGGCAATGACAGGGCTACTGGTGGTTTTTGACAGTCAACGGGAACAAGCCTGGCAGGGCTGTGCATCAGCGAACGATGCCACGCTTCTGCTGACTGATGAAGGACACCAGCTGTGCCACCTCCTCCTGCTCCTTTGCCATGTCCTGTAATTCGGCGAGCGCTTCCTGCAACGACAGGTTTGAGCGGTACAGGATCTTGTAGGCCTGGCGCAGTGCCTGTTGCGCCTTGTCCGTGAAACCGCGGCGTTTCAGGCCCTCTGTATTCAGGCCGCGGGGGCGTGCCGGACTGCCGTCCACGATGACAAAAGGCGGCACATCCTTCTTGATACCGCTGCCGAAGGCACAGAATGAGTGCGCACCTATGGCGCAGAACTGGTGCACCAGCGTGAAGCCACCGAGAATCGCATAGTCATCGACCCGAACATGACCGGCAAGCGAGGCATTATTCGAGAAGATGGTCTGGTTTCCTATCATGCAGTCGTGGGCGATATGGACATAGGCCATGATCCAGTTGTCGTCACCGATACGGGTGACGCCTGCATCCTGCACGGTGCCCCGGTTGATGGTAACGAATTCGCGTATCAGGTTACGGTCACCAATCTCGAGCCGGGTCGGCTCGCCAGCGTATTTCTTGTCCTGGGGTGCCTCACCGACCGAGGCGAACTGGTAAATCCTGTTGTCACAGCCGATGCGGGTCGGACCGTTGATCACCGCATGGGGACCGATCCAGGTGCCCGCGCCGATCTCGACATCAGGCCCGACAATCGAGAATGCCCCGACGCTGACATCTTCTGCCAGCCGGGCAGCAGGGTCGATGACCGCTTGCGGATCGATCAAGAGTTGATGTCCCTCTCGGTACACATGATTTCAGCTGCAGCGACCAGCTTGCCATCGACCTTTGCATTACAGTCGAATACCCAGATACCGCGTTTCGCCTTCAGCAGATTGGCAGTCAAAACCAGCTGATCGCCCGGCTCCACGGGCTGCTTGAAGCGCACCTTGTCCATGCCGACGAGGAAATAGAGGGTGTTCCTCTCGGCCGACTGATCGAGCGTTCGGAAGGCCAGTAGCCCGGTTGCCTGCGCCATGGCCTCGAGAATGAGCACGCCGGGCATTACCGGACGCTGCGGGAAATGACCCTGAAAGAACGGCTCATTGTAGGTGACATTCTTGATGCCGGTCAGCGATTCGCCTGGATTGAATTCGGTCACCCGGTCAATCAGCAGGAACGGGTAACGGTGCGGCAGATGTTTCAATATCTGGTTAATGTCCATGACTAAGGCTGGTGTCCTGTCGGTTATAGTTCAGTACCCGGAACTCAGTCTTTGGGGTCAAGCCTGCGTTCCAGTGCCTGCAGTCTACGCGCCAGCTGGTCCAGTTTCCTGAAGCGTGCATAGTTTCTGTTCCAGTCGGAATTCTCCTGTGCCGGGACGCCGGATGAATAGACACCGGGGCTGGTTATGGACTTGGTCACCATGGTCATGCCGGTCACCGTCACATTATCCGCGATTTCCAGATGGCCGACGATCCCGGCCCCCCCGCCGATCATGCAATGCCGCCCTATCCTGGCGCTTCCGGAGATGCCCACGCAACCGGCGATCGCGGTATGCTCCCCGATGTGTACGTTATGCGCAACCTGGATCTGGTTATCGAGCTTCACCCCGTCCTCGATCACGGTATCGTCCAGGGCACCGCGGTCGATACTGGTATTGGCACCGATTTCGACATCATTGCCGATACGCACGCCCCCGAGCTGCGGCACCTTCAGCCAGCGGTCATTCTCTTTAGCCAGGCCAAAGCCGTCACTGCCGATCACCGCACCGGGGTGGATGATCACCCGTTCACCGATGTTTACGCCGTGGCAGATGACAACATTGGCGTGGAGATATCCCCCCGCTCTGACCCGGGTGTCCTGACCAATGAAACAGCCGCCGGCCAGCTGGGTGCCGGCATCGATATGCACACCGTCCTCGATAATACAGTTCGGACCGATCCAGGCAGAGGCATCGATGGCACAGTTCCTGCCGATGCTGGCACTCGGGTGCACGCCCTGGCGGGGCGACGCTGGCGGAACGATCAGCGCAGCCGCCCGGGCGTAGGCAACATAGGGGTTGGCGGTGATAATCGTCGCCGTTGGGCACTCCTTGGCAAATTCCGGCCTGATAATGACCGCAGCAGCAGCCGTGTGCTGCAGGTGTTTCCTGTAGACGGTATTGGCAAAAAAGCTGATTGACCCGGAGTCGGCATTCTGCAAGGTGGCCACTGCAGAGATCACGCAGTTCGGATCCCCCTGCAGTTCACCACCGATAATGTCCGCCAGTTCGCCGAGTGTCAGCCCCATGCGGGTGCTTCCCTAGAGCGACCGCGAGGTCATTTGCCCTTTAGTTTCGCGGCAACGCTGTCGGTAATATCAATCCGGTCGCTTGAAAAAACCACACCCTGACTCAGGATCAGATCAAAATTCTGTTCCTTGGCGAATTCCACGACGGCGTCATACATGTCCTTCTGCAGCTTGGTGAGTACCTCGTTGCGCCTGATATTGAGGTCGTCGCGAAATTCCTCCTGGGTACGCTTCAGGTCACGTCGCTTGCTGAGAATATCGCGCTCCAGCTTGGAACGTTCCGACTCGCTCATGACCGCACCATCGCGGGACAGGCGATCCTCCAGGTCCTTTATCTCGCGCTGCAACGCCACCAGCGCTTTCTCCCTCGGGGTGAACTCTGACTCGATCTTGCTTTGGGCAGACTGAACCTGGGGTGCGGCCTCCATCAGTTTTGCCGTATCTACAAAGCCGATTTTCATTTCTGCTTGCACGCCACCGGAATACATCGCACCGGCTGCAAGCAGGCTTGCTATCAATACTGCTGGTCTGTATCTATTCAAGATAATTCTCCATGTTCGCCATCTATAATATTCAGAAAAATGTACCGATCGTAAACTGGAAGTTCTGTATCTCGTCCCCCGACTCGTCATTGATCGGATAGCCCAGACTGATCGAGAGCGGTCCCAACGGCGAGAGCCACAGGCCTGCCAAGCCTGCAGAATACCTCAAATCACCGGCATCGAAGTCCTCGAAGTCCTCAAAAACATTACCAATATCGAAAAATGCGCTCATCCGGAACGACTTGGTATCCTCAAAAAACGGCACCGGGAAGATCAGCTCGGCATTGCCCACGACCCGGAAACTCCCGCCGATCGGATTACCGTTCGAATCACGGGGCCCCAGGGTATTATCCTCGAAACCACGCACCGAGCGCACCCCGCCGGCGAAGAAATTCTCGAAAAACGGCAACTCCTCAAAATCGCCGAAGCCATCCCCGTAGCCCAGTTCGCCATTCAGCGACAGGGTCAGGTTCCTGGTCAACGGCACAAATTGCGATTGCCGGTAGTTCAGCTTGTAATACTCCAGCCCCGAGCCCGGTACGGTGGTCTCCAGGGCAACCCGCATCAGCCCGCCGCGGTCCGCGAAGATCGCCTTGTTGCGGGTGTCACGAGCCCAGCTGCCGGTGAGTTTGATGTTATCGTAGCTATCCCCATGCTGGTTGATAAAGTCGAATACCTCAAAAGGTGAGGAAATGGTTGGCTTGAGCTCGATATTCTCGTACTCGGTATTGAGATATATCCTTTCAAATTCCGTGATCGGGATACCGAAGCTGACATTGACGCCGAATGAATCGGTAGTGTAGTCGGAAAGATTGGCCTCATCCGCATCGGTTTCCCTGTAGAACATACCGAAGCCGCGACTGATGCCGTCGATGGTGTAGTAGGGATTGGTATAGGAAAAACTGTATAAGGTGTTGACGTCACTGTTGTTGAAGGCAAAGCTGACACGCTTGCCGCTGCCGAGAAAGTTGTCCTGCGAGACGCTTGCATTGAACAGCAGGCCCGAGGACTGCGAATAACCAAGACCGGCAGTGATGCTTCCGGAAGATGTCTCGGTGACCGAGTAGTTGACGTCAACCTGGTCAGTAGTCCCCGGCACCGTGGGTGTCTCGACATTGACGTCCTCGAAATAGCCCAGCCGCTGCAGGCGCTCACGCGAGCGTTCCACCTTCTCGGCAGAAAACCAGCCGGCCTCCATCTGGCGCATCTCGCGGCGCAGGACTTCATCGCGCGTGGACACGTTACCTTCAAGGTTCACACGGCGCACATAGACCCGGTTGCCGGGATCGATAAAGAAGGCCAGTGATACCTCGTTTTTTTCGTCATCCAGTTCAGGGACCGTGTTGACATTGGCAAAGGCGTAGCCGTTATCTCCCAGTTTGGCACTGATGCGGTCAACCGCCTCGGTGACCCGTTTGCGTGAGAACACATCTTCCGGGTTGATCCTGACCAGCGGGAAAAGTTCCTCCGGCTCGACCACCAGGTCACCGGACAGTGTGACCTCACTGATCGTGTACTGCTCACCTTCGCTGATGTTGATAGTGATGTAGATGTCTTTCTTGTCAGGCGTGATAGATACCTGGGTTGAAGTGATATTGAAATTCAGGTAACCGCGATCGAGGTAAAAGGAACGCAGTATCTCCAGGTCCGCCGCGAGTTTCTGCTTGGAATACTGGTCGTTTTTCGTTACAAAGGAAAAAAATGTGGGGGTGCTGAGGGTAAAATCATCGAGCAGTTCTGTGTCCGGGTAGTGTTGATTCCCGACGATATTTATCTGCTTGATCCTGGCAACCCGCCCTTCAGATATATCGATGAGGATGCCGACGCGGTTTCTTTCCAGCGGGGTCACTGTCGTATCGAGCCTGACCGCGTATTTACCCCTGCTGAAATACTGGCGTTGCAACTCCTGCTCGACCTTGTCGAGCAGGGAACGGTCGAAGACCCTGCCCTCGGCCAACCCGATCTGCTTGAGGCCATCGAGCAACTCATCGGTCTCCAGGTCCCGGTTGCCCTTGATCTCGATGCTGCTGATCGCGGCACGCTCCGTAACGTGGACGACCAGGATATCCCCGTCCTGTTCCAGATAGACATCATTGAAGAAGCCGGTCTTGAACAATGCCCTGATCGCAGCCGCCGAGCCCTCGGTATCGATGGTCTCGCCGACCTTGACCGGCAGGTAATTGAACACCGTACCGGCCGAGATCCGCTGTAGTCCCTCTACCCGTACATCCTCTACCACAAACGGCTCAAATGCGCGGGCCGTCCCTGACAGCAGCAGGAACAACACAAGGGCCTGGAAGATGGTTCTCATTATTTTGTCTTCAGAAGGGGTCGCAAGCGGTGTTATTCAAATAACCTTGCCAGGTCGTTGTAAAAGGCCAGTGACATCAATAGTAGCAGCAGGATGATCCCTACCCGCTGACCGAACATCTGGGCCGCCTCGGACACCGGGCTCCCCTTCAACAGCTCGATCAGGTAATACATCAGGTGTCCGCCGTCCAGGATTGGAATCGGCAACAGGTTGAGTACACCCAGGCTGACACTGACAATGGCCAGAAAACCCAGAAAGGCGGCGAGACCGATTGCGGCCGACTGGCCCGCATAACGGGCAATGCTGATCGGCCCGCTGAGGTTTTCGACGGAGGCCTTCCCGCTGACCATTTTCCAAAGAGTCCTCAACGTCAGTGTCGACATTTCCCAAGTCTTTCCAAGGGCGGCCGGGACTGCCTCTAGCACACCGTAGCGGACAACGACGCGCATTGTAGCATGCTCATCCACATCCGGAAGACGCACATAAGCGCCGACACGTCCTACCGTTTGTCCCTCGTCTTTAATCGCCTGTGGTGTCAGGCTAAGGTCCAGCCGCTCATCCCCACGCTGAACCTGTAGCATGATGGTCCGGGCCGGCCGGGTCCGCACATATTCGACCCACTGATTCCAGTCCTTCACCGCGACACCATCCGCTGACACGATCAGGTCACCGGCGCGCAAGCCAGCCTGTTCTCCCGGACCGCCGGCAACCAGCCGATCGATCATGGCTGGATACACCGGGCGCCAGGGCTTGATGCCGAAGTTTTCCAGCACCCCGCCCTTCTCCAGCAGGCGGGTGGACCCATCCAGTCTGACCCGCACGAGCCTGTCATTGCCTTGCGGGTCCCGCACCCCGATGTCGAAGGAGGCCTGCTCGTCCAGACCGGCATCCAGCAGGGCAAGGACCGCCTCCTCCCAGCTGCTCGTCGGCCTGTCCTTGATGCGGCGTATCTCGTCACCCGGCATGAAGCCGGCCTGTTCAGCCGGTGACGATTCGATCAACTCGCCGATAACAGGGCGCAGTCCCGGTACCCCGCTGACAAACATGAGCCAGTAGGCAGCGATGGCAAACAGAAAGTTGAACAAGGGGCCGGCCGCAACCACCGCGATCCGCGTGGACAGTCCCTGGCGGTTGAACGCCCGGTGCTGTTCAGCGGCAGTCACCTCACCCTCGCGCTCATCCAGCATCCTGACATAACCGCCGAGCGGGATGGCCGCCACTACCAGCTCGGTTTTGTCGGCACCGAATCGTCGGCTCCACAGGGGCTTCCCGAAACCGACCGAGAAACGCAGGACCTTGACACCCAGCCTTCTGGCCACCCAGAAATGTCCGAATTCATGGACCGTGACGAGGACTCCGATCGCTGCAATGAAGGCGACTACCGAGAGAAGTACGCCGTTCATGAGCTCGCCTGCATACGGCCTGAGCCGATGTAGTCCCTTGCCTGACGGCGCGCCGCGGTGTCATCCTGGAGTATCACTTCCAGCGATACCGCATCATGCACCGTACATTGCTCCATGACGTGTTCAATGAGCCGCGGGATAGAGGTGAAGGAAATCTCCTGATCGAGAAATGCCTGCACGGCCACTTCATTGGCCGCATTAAGGATGGCCGGTGCGGTGCCGCCCTTCTGCCAGGCATGACAGGCCAGTTCCAGGCAGGGGAAACGCTCCCTGTCAGGATCTTCGAACTGCAGGGAACCCACTGCCGTCAGGTCCAGTTGCTCTGCGCCCGAGTCGATCCTGTCCGGCCAGGCCAGGGCGTGGGTGATGGGAATGCGCATATCCGGATTCCCCAGCTGGGCAAGCACGGAACCGTCTTCAAATTCCACCATCGAGTGCAAAATACTCTGGGGGTGGATGAGTACCCCGATCTTTTCCAGGGGCAGGTCAAACAGCCAGCCGGCCTCGATGACCTCAAGACCCTTGTTCATCATGGTGGCCGAGTCAACGGATATCTTGCGCCCCATCTCCCAGTTGGGGTGCGCGCAGGCCTGCGCCGGCGTGACACCGGCCAGCTTGCTGATCGGCAGTGCCCTGAATGGACCACCGGAGGCCGTCAGCATGATCTTGCGGACACCGCGTGGTTTATGTCCGGCTGCATAGTTATCCGGCATACACTGGAGGATGGCATTATGCTCGCTGTCGATCGGCAGCAGAACAGCATCATTGTCGCGCACGGCCTGCATGAACAAGGCACCGGACATCACCAGCGCCTCCTTGTTCGCCAGCAATACACGTTTCCCCCGGTTGGCGGCCTCGAGACTTGGCAGCAGGCCGGCCGCTCCGACGATCGCTGCCATTACGATGTCCACCTCGGGCAGACCGGCCACTTCCACAAGCGCGTCCCTGCCACCGAGCACCCGGACAGCCGGAGCCGTGTCACGTAATATCTCCGTCAGCCTTTGGGCCGCATCAGGATCCGCCATCACGGCATAGCGCGGCCGGTACCGTTCACACTGCCCGGCCAGGGCCTCGGCATCGGTGTTCGCCGTCAGTGCAATGACATGAAACCTTTCGGGATACCTGGACACGACATCCAGGGTATTTACGCCGATGGAACCGGTCGCACCCAGTATGGTTATGCCTGCCGGTCGTGAATCATCCATCGCTGTCTGTACCTGCAATCATATTCGCTATAGTCCCCGGGACAAACAGTGCCGCTCAAAGTTCCAGCCAGTAAAGTCCCAGCAGAAAAACCGGGGCCGCGGCCGTCAGGCTGTCGATTCGGTCGAGGACACCGCCATGTCCGGGAATGATATGGCTGCTGTCCTTTATCCCGCGCTGACGCTTCATCAGGCTCTCCAGCAGGTCACCAACGATGGAAAACATCACCGCGAGAAGCGAAACCAGCACCAGCCCTGCCGTCCACCTGACCGACTGGCTGTAGAGCAGCCCGACCACTAGCGCGAACAGCCCGCTGCTGCCAATCCCTCCATAGACGCCCTGCCATGTCTTGCCCGGACTGACAACGGGTGCCAGCTTGGTGCGCCCCCAACGGCGTCCCGCGAAATAAGCGCCGCTGTCCGCAATCCAGATCAGCACCAGCAGGAACAGGGTAAACAACGGACCGTCCTGTTCCCGTCCATGCAGCATCACCAGCGCCGCCCAGGCAGGCAGTATGACCAACAGGCCTATCACAGACTTCATCACACGCACGAGCGCACCAGATTCTGTAGTGATTTTCGCCCGGCTGACCCAGTAGAGCGCTGCCAGCCACCACAGCAGGGCAGCCACCAGCAGGATATTGATCAGTGCATCCAGTGGTGCCCTCCAGGCAAGCCAGACCAGCAACAGGATGACGGCCGGGTATAACAGCTGGGCAAGGACGGTCTGCAGCGGCACCAGGCGTGCCCATTCCCACAACCCGACCCCCATAATCAGGGCCAGTACCAGCGCCACGCTGGCTGTCGGGAGGAAAAAGATACCGCCAACGACGAGCGGTATCATGATCGCTGCCGAGATCAGGCGTGTTTTAAGCACCCTTCAACTGCTCCACCTGGTCTCCGGTACGACCAAAACGTCGTTGCCGGCTGGCAAACGACTGCAAGGCCTCATCCAGTGTGTGTTCGTTGAAGGCCGGCCACAGGACATCGGTAAAATAGAGCTCCGTATAGGCCAGCTGCCACAGCAGGAAATTACTGATGCGCTGCTCACCGCCGGTACGGATAAAGAGGTCTGGCTCGGGCAGGTCCGCCAGTGAGACCTCCCCGGCAATCATATCCGGCGTGATGTCCTCCGGTTGAATCTCGCCGGTGGCAACTCGCCCGGCAATGACACGCAGCGCCTGGGAGATATCCCACTGCCCCCCGTAATTCGCGGCAATCACCAGGTCCATTGACGCATTCGCACGGGTCTTGTCCTCGGCTTCTGCGATCAGTTCACGAAGGCGTTTCGGGAAGGCATCGCGCTCGCCGATAATGCGCACCCGGATACCATTCCTGTGCAGGTTCTCGATTTCCTTTTTCAGGGTGCGGATAAACAGGTCCATCAGCAGGCCCACCTCGTCACGCGGGCGACGCCAGTTCTCACTGCTGAAGGCAAACAGCGTCAACGCCCTGATGCCCTTGTTATGGCAGGCCTCGACGATTTTCCTGACCGCCTTCACGCCCTCGCGATGTCCGACATAACGCGGCAACATGCGTGCCCGTGCCCAGCGGCCGTTACCGTCCATGATGATGGCAATATGCTGCGGCAGTCTGTTGGATTTCTCGGTGCTTGTCATATTAATGAAGAATAAACGGCAGCGGCTGCCGGATTTATACTTCCATCAGTTCCGCTTCCTTCTGTGACACGATTTCGTCGACATTGGCCACATGCTGGTCCGTGATACGCTGAATATCATCCTCGGCCTTGCGCTCCTCGTCCTCGGAGATCTCCTTTTCCTTGAGCAGTTCTTTCAGGTCATTGTTGGCGTCACGGCGGATATTGCGGACAGCCACTTTCGCAGCCTCGCCGTCGTTACGCACGACCTTGACCAGGTTACGTCGGCTTTCCTCGGTCAGCGGTGGCATCGGTATGCGCATCACCATACCGGCGGTTGCCGGGTTAAGCCCCAGGTCGGAGGAGATGATCGCCTTCTCGATGACCTGTACCATCTGCTTCTCCCAGGGTGTCACCGTCAGGGTGCGGGCATCCTCGACCGAGATGTTGGCAACCTGCGATATCGGTACCTGGCTACCGTAATAATCGACGGTCAGGTGATCAAGCAGGCTGGGATGGGCCCGGCCTGTGCGTACCTTGCTCAGCGCCTGCTTCAGCGCCTCGACGCTCTTGTCCATGCGCTCACTGGCATCCTGTTTGATGGCTTCGATCATCATCAAGTCTCCCGCTCCACCAACGTACCTACATTATCCCCGGCAGCGATCCGGGCCAGATGGCCGGGTTCGAAAATGTTGAATACCCGGACCGCCATGTTGTGTTCGTTGCACAGCACCAGTGCCGTGGCATCCATCACCGCCAGTTTCCGCTTCAGCGCCTCGTCAAAGGTCAGCCGGTCATACAAGGTCGCATCCTTGTTCGTCACCGGGTCGTCCGAGTAGATGCCATCGACCTTGGTGGCTTTCAGCATGATATCGGCATCGATCTCGATAGCACGCAGGCTCGCGGCTGAATCCGTAGTAAAGAACGGGTTACCTGTGCCGGCAGCGAATATCACCACCCGCCCTTTTTCCAGGTGGCGGATCGCGCGTCCGCGGATATAGGGCTCACACACCTGGTTTATTCTCAGGGCCGACATCACCCGGCAGTTTGCGCCGGTCTTCCCAAGGGCGTCCTGCAGCGCCAGCGCATTGATTACCGTCGCCAGCATTCCCATGTGATCGCCGGTCACCCGGTCCATTCCACGCGAGGCCATGCCGGCACCGCGCACAATATTGCCACCACCGATGACCAGACCGATCTGTACACCGGTCGAACTGACCGTGTGAATCTCGCCGGCGATGCGCTGGATCACCTCCGGGTCAATACCGTGATCCTGGGCACCCATCAGGGCCTCACCACTAAGCTTCAGCATTATACGCCGGTATTGCACTCTTTTTCCTTTTATATGTCAGTTAGATAGAGAATATTCATGAATTCCTGTAAAGCCGGAACCATTGTCTTACTTTTCCACCATCAATACCATGTAAAAAAAACGGGGTCGACATCCGACCCCGTTGATTGTGTCTTTCAGCTTCACTGAAAATCCATTGATGTAGCGGCTGCGGCCTCGGGTCAACCACCCTTGACCTGTGCCATCACTTCATCAGCGAAATTCTCTGCCTTCTTCTCAATACCCTCGCCCAGTTCCACGCGGTCGAAACCGACCACGCTGGCCCCGGCCGTCTCGAGCAGTTTCCCGACCGTCTGGTCCGGATCCTTGACGAAGGGCTGGCCCAGCAGAGTGATCTCACCGAGGAACTTTTTGACTCGGCCATCGACCATCTTCTCGATGATATTGGCTGGCTTGCCGCTGGCCTCCGCCTGGGCGGAGAAAATCTCGCGCTCCTTGTCGATAACATCCCCGGGTACGTCATCAGCAGAACAGAAGCGGGGCTTGCTGGCGGCGATATGCATGGCGATATCACGCGCCAGTTCATCACTGCCGCCCTGCATCTCGACCAGCACACCGATCCGGACACCATGCTGGTAATGGGCAAGTTTTCCTTGTGCGGCCTGGCGATGAATAAAGCGGCGGACATTGATATTTTCGCCGATCGAGGCAATCAGTGACTTGCGGGCGAGTTCGATGGTAGTGTCATCACCGTCACGCAAGGGCATGGCCAGCAGTGCATCGATATCGGCCGGGTCATTCGCCAGCACGCGATGTGCAATGGCGCGCGCGAACTCCTGGAAATCCTCCTTCTTCGCGACGAAATCGGTTTCGCAATTGACCTCGACAACGGCCGCGGCCATGCCGTCATCACTGGTCTCGATGACGATCAGGCCCTCTGAGGCGGTCCTGCCGGCCTTCTTGTCCGCTTTTGCCAACCCGGTCTTGCGCAGCGTCTGAATTGCTGCATCCATATCACCGCCGGCATCAACCAGTGCCTTCTTGCACTCCATCATGCCGGAGCCGGTGCGCTCGCGCAGTTCCTTCACTTGCGCTGCTGTAATTGCCATAGCTCTAACCTCTTTGAATCAAACCGGGAAACCTGAAGCAGCGCTGCAGGTCCGCTTTATGCGTCGCCCTTGTCATCGCCCGCTTCCGCCGCCTCTGTCTTCGCACTGTCGGTCGCTTGCTCATCAGCGGCCTCTTTTGTCGCAGTCTTTGTCTTCGCACTGTCGGTCGCTTGCTCATCAGCGGCCTCTTTTGTCGCACTGTCGGTCGCTTGCTCATCAGCGGCCTCTTTTGTCGCAGTCTTTGTCTTCGCACTGGCAGCCGCCTTTTTCTTCACCGTGACCTTCTTGGCTGTCTTTTTACGCGCGGGCGCCTTGGCGGCCTTCTTCGGGGTTGTGCGTTTACCTTCATCAAGCTCGACAAATTCATCTTCCGACTCGGTCGCGATTCTGGCGATGCTCAGACGGCCGGTCTCAACGGCGTCTGCAGCGCTTTCTACGTAGAGATTGATGGCACGGATGGCGTCATCATTGCCTGGAATCACGTAGTCAACACCCTCAATCGGGTTGTTGGTATCCACGACACCGACAACGGGAACGCCCAGCTTGACAGCCTCGCTGATCGCAATTTTCTCATAGCCGACATCTACCACGAACATTGCATCGGGAATGCCGCTCATGTCCTTGATGCCACCCAGGCTGCGTTCGAGTTTTTCCTTTTCGCGCCGCAACATCAGGCCTTCTTTCTTGCTGAGCCTGGCAAGGGAACCATCCTCTTCCATACCCTCGAGGTCCTTGAGACGCTTGATCGATTGACGCACGGTCTTGTAATTGGTCAGCATGCCGCCCAGCCAGCGGTCATCGACAAAGGGCATGCCGCAACGCTCGGCCTGCTCACGCACGGCATTCCGTGCAGAGCGCTTGGTCCCGACAAACAATATCGTGCCGCCGTTTGCAACCAGGCTGCTGATATAATTCATTGCATCATTGAAAAGCGGCAGGGTCTGTTCGAGATTGATGATGTGAATCTTGCCGCGTTCACCGAAGATGTAAGGGGCCATCTTCGGATTCCAGTAACGGGTCTGGTGACCGAAATGCACGCCAGCCTCAAGCATCTGGCGCATGGTGACATTTGCCATCAATAATTCTCCAATTTTCGGGTTAGGCCTCCATGTGCCCCATGTCAGCAACCCGGCTGCCGAAGTCAACGGCTGCCAGGCACCCTGCTGCATGTGCCGGCACATGTGTGAATTTAAATTTGACAAGCGATCCTGAACGGGCCGCTTAACAAGCCCGTCTTTATACCATACACTCCCTCCAGCGACAATCTCCGCGCGCACCCCGACCTGTGATTTGCTATCCAAGGAATCAGTAAGTTATATGGCTGTGACCATCAAAACGCCGGCCGAAATAGAAAAAATGCGCATCGCCGGCCGCCTTGCCGGTGAGGTCCTGCGCATGATCCGCCCCCATGTCAGGGCTGGGATCACCACCGAAGAACTCGACAGGATCTGCCACGAATACATCGTCAATGAGCAACAGGCGATTCCCGCCCCCCTGAACTACCGCGGCTTCCCGAAGTCCATTTGCACATCCGTCAACCACGTCGTATGCCACGGGATTCCGTCAAGCAAGGTGCTCAAGAAGGGCGACATGCTGAATATCGACATTACCGTGATCAAGGACGGATTCCACGGCGATACCAGCAAGATATTCTTTGTCGGCGAACCCAGGGTTGCCTGCAAGCGCCTGGCGAGAATCAGTCATGAATGCCTGCTTATCGGCATAGAAACGGTGAAGCCCGGTGTGCGACTGGGTGATATCGGACACGCCATCCAGTCACATGCAGAGGCCAACAACTGCTCGATTGTGCGTGAGTACTGCGGCCATGGCATCGGGCGTGAATTTCACGAAGACCCCCAGGTTCTTCATTACGGCAAGCCCGGCACCGGGATGAAACTCGAGCCCGGCATGACCTTCACCATCGAACCGATGGTTAACGCCGGGAAACGCCATACCAAGCTGCTTCCCGATGGCTGGACGGTCGTCACCAAGGACCACAGCCTGTCAGCCCAGTGGGAACACACCATTCTTGTCACGGAGATGGGCCACGAGGTGCTGACCTGTCTGGCCGGTGACGAGATCTAGGCCCGGCCGATGCAGGACACCAACACCGCGACGGACATATCTGAACGTTATGAATCATGGTTCGGCACAGAGGCGCTGGACACTGAGCTCGCCACCAACAGCTCCTCCCTGCCTGCATTCAAACAGTTTCTGGAAAACAGCCAGGCAACACTGAAAAGCAAATTCGAACTCGGGCTCGGGGCTCCGACCCTGATTGCGGCACGCTCCTGGCTGGTTGACCAGGTACTGACACGTACCTGGGACAGGATCATGGGAACCGATGCCGAGACCGCTGCCTTCATCGCCGTGGGCGGCTACGGGCGCGGTGAACTGATGCCCGGTTCGGATATCGACCTCATGGTCCTGCTTCCCGAAATACAGGGCGAGCACCTCAATTCGAAACTTGAATCCCTGCTGGTATTCCTCTGGGATATCGGACTGGAAGTGGGTCACAGTGTGCGTACAGTCAATGACTGTATCGAGCAATCACTCGCCGACATCACCGTCATCACCAATCTGATGGAAGCCCGTCTGCTGGCCGGTGACGAAGCGTTGTTCCGGGAGATGCGCGTCAGTGTGGCTCCCGACAGGATCTGGAACAGCACCGACTTCTTCAAAGAGAAACACGCAGAGCAGATCAGACGCTATCACAAATATCATGACACCGCCTACAACCTGGAACCAAACGTCAAGGAAAGCCCCGGCGGTCTGCGTGACATCCAGATGATCGCCTGGGTGACCAACCGTCACTTCGGCTCCGGATTACTCGAGGATCTTGTCAGCCACGACTTTTTGACCGAGGACGAATACCACACCCTGGTGGAAGGCAGAAATCTCCTCTGGGAAATCCGGTTCGCCTTGCACGCACTGACCGGGCGCGGCGAGGACCGTCTGCTGTTTGACTACCAGCGCACCCTGGCCGAACAGTTCGGCTTCCGTGACCAGGAAGACCGCCTTGGCGTCGAGGCCTTCATGAAACAGTATTACCGGACAGTCATGGAATTAAGTCGCCTCAACGAGATGCTGCTGCAGTTGTTCCAGGAGAAGATCCTGTTTGCGGAAGGGTCCGGAGAAAGCGTGCGTATCAACAAGCGCTTCCAGGCAAAGAACGGCTACCTTGATGTCGCCGATGACAATGTATTCCAGAACTATCCCTTCGCTCTGCTAGAGATCTTCCTGCTGCTCGAGCAGAACCAGGAGTTAAAGGGCATACGCGCCGACACGATCCGTGCCATCCGGAAACACTGCCACCTGATCGACGAAAAATTTCGGGACGACATCCGTGCCAGAAGCCTTTTCATGGAGATCATCAAGCAGCCCAGAGGTGTCACGCATGTGCTGCGGCGAATGAATATGTACGGAATTCTCGCGGCCTACATACCGGCATTCGAGAAGATCACCGGGCTCATGCAGTACGACCTTTTCCATGCCTACACCGTTGACGAGCATATCCTGTTCGTCGTGCGCAACATGCGCCGTCTGACCATACCCGAATTTTCGGACGAACTGCCTCAATGCAGCCGCATCATAACCACCATACCGAAACCCGAACTGCTTTACCTTGCCGGTCTCTTCCATGATATCGCCAAGGGTCGCGGCGGCGATCACTCCACGCTTGGCGCGGAGGATGCCCGTGAATTCTGCGAAAAACATCATCTCAGCAGCTACGATACGCGGCTGGTCATCTGGCTGGTGAATAACCATCTGACGATGTCCTCCGTGGCTCAGCGCGAGGACATCAGCGACCCGGTCGTGGTCAATCGTTTCGCGCGACTGGTCGAGGATCCGGTGCGACTGGATTACCTCTTTCTGCTCACCGTGTGCGATATCCGCGGCACCAACCCGGAACTCTGGAACAACTGGAAACACACCCTGCTCATGCAACTCTACTACAGCACCCGACGCGCGCTGCAGCGCGGTTTGCAGGACCCGCTGGAGCGTGCCGAGCATATCCTGCAGGTCCAGCAGGAGGCGCGTCGTCTGCTGGGCAGCATCGCGCCACCAGTTAAACGGCCCGATGACATATGGCAGAACATCGATGAGGAATATTTCCAGCGCCATTCACCTGACCAGGTCGCCTGGCATACCCGCCTGCTTGCCGGACTGCAGGACGCGAACGCCAGTATTGTCAGCGTACAACCGGTCACCGAACGCGGCAGCACGGAAATATTCATCTATGCCCGTGCCTCGGACGAGTTGTTCACCCTGATTACCGCGGTACTCGACCAGCTGGGACTGGATGTCGTCGATGCCGGCATCACCACCACCCATGACGGCCATGTGCTGAACACCTTCCATGTACTCGAGACCTCCGGTGAACCGGCTGGCAATGACCTGCGCGTAGAAGAGATCCGCAGTGCCCTGCTCCGGGAAATCGAGAATGGCGGACGTGATGAATGGCATGTGTCGCGCAGAATACCGCGTGAGTACCGCCATTTCCCGATTCAGACCCGCATCGAATTCAAGCGCGACGAGGGCGACAGCCGTACCATCATGGAACTGATCACCTCGGACCACCCCGGCCTGCTATCACAGGTCGGCAAGGCCTTTATCGAATGCAAGGTCAGGCTGCTGAATGCGAAGATCATCACCCTGGGGTCGCGGGCCGAGGATGTTTTCTATATCACCGACCGCGATAACCGGCCCATCAAGGACGCCGGTCAGATCGAGTGCCTAGAAAAGGCATTGCATAAACACCTCGACAAGAAACAGCACGAGGAGCCTCCCCTATTCCACTAACCCGCCTTCTGCTCAACGATTTCCACGGCATTGCCATCCGGGTCACGGCAGAACAGGGCGCTGCGCCCAGAGCGGCTCAGCGTGTACGTGATGCCATTTTCCTCCAGCGCCTGGCGCAGGCCCTCAATGTCTCCGACGACGAGCGCGAAATGCCGGTCCCGGCCGCCATGCACCGATGCTGTTTCAGCTGCCAGCTGTTGCGGCAACTCGATCAGGTGCAATTGCTGTTGCCCGATACGCAGCCAGGCCCCGGGGAAACCCATTTCCGGTCGGCCGGGATCCAGCGGCAGCCCCAGCACGCCATGATAGAAGTCCAGGGCGCGCTGTGTGTCACTGACCAGCAGACTGACATGATGTATGCCAAATATCGCTGTCATTACATGTCACCCGTATGAATGCGCGCGGCCAGATAGGCCGCCGAGACGATCATGGCACCACCGACCCATTCACGGACCAGCACGATCTCGTCCGTCAGCAACAGTGAAGAAACTGCGCCGATGACCAGCTCGAACAGCAGGATAACGGCCGAACGGTGTAGCGGCATGTGACTGACGCCGTACTGGACGGCGACGGTCATGACCAGGAACCCGCACAGGCCCAGGGCAATGGCGGCCAGCATAACACCGCTGCCGATATCCGGCAGGCTGGCCTGACTGTATGCAATCCAGACTATAGCGACCAGCACCACGCCCATCCAGCTGCTAACCGATTTGAGCCAGACACCCACGTGGTGCATCTTGCGCACATAGACATTACTCAGCGCAAAGGCGAACCCGGAGGATACAGCCAGCCAGTCGGCCTCGTCGCGCGGCCAGGGCATGCCGATGGTCTCATCCCAGAGCATGACCATTGCCCCGCAGACGGCGATGACAAAGACCAGCAATGACTTGCCGTCCAGCCGCTCTCCCAGCATCAACCAGCCAAGACAGACCGCCCAGAACGGGGACAGGTAAAACAGCAATAGCACCCGTACCACGGTGCCGTCCAGGACCGCCATGATGAAGGCAACATTGCACCAACCGGCTGCCAGACCCATCAGTGCGAGATAGAGCAGGTTCTCCTGCAGCGCCCGGTGGTCACGCCCGAAGATCCAGATACAGACCGCCAGGGCTGCGCCGTAGCTGATCGTGGCACTCCAGAGCCCGGCCAGGCCCTGCGCCTCGAGCAGGCGCAGCGGATACCAGACGATTCCCCAGAGGGTCGCCGTGAACAGCAGGCTGGCTACCGGAAGCAACTGGTGCTGTTGTTTGGTCGTGTTCATCGCATACCGTATAATTTCACCGCAAAACAGGCAGTGGCAGATTATTGCCAGCCATCATCGTGACCCACATCCCGTTCCGACAACATACCATCACCCCCGAGCCTGCATGAATCCCGACCTGTCACGCTTGCAACCCTACCCGTTCGAACGCTTGGCAGAGCTGAATGCCGGTGCCACCGTGCCCGAAGGCATGGCACCGATCGCATTGTCCATAGGTGAGCCCAAGCACACCACGCCCGGTTTTATCACGGAAGAAGTGATCACCCACCTGCACGGTCTGTCGAACTACCCGACCACGCGCGGCATACCCGAACTGCGTTCCACGATCGCGGCCTGGCTGACCCGGCGCTTTACGCTCCCCGGCGACAGTCTTGATCCGGAGCGCCAGGTACTCCCGGTTAACGGCACGCGCGAGGCCTTGTTCGCATTCGCACAATGCGTAGTGGACCGGACCACGGACCCGGTTGTGCTGATGCCCAATCCGTTCTACCAGATCTACGAAGGCGCCGCCCTGCTGGCCGGTGCCGAACCGGTGTTCATGAACACCACAACGGCGACCGGCTATCTGCCGGACCTTGACAGCATCCCCGCGGCCGTCTGGTCACGCTGCCAGATTGTCTACATCTGCACGCCTGCCAATCCGACCGGTGCGGTCATGGACATCACGTCCCTGCAAAAACTGATACAGCTCGCCGACCGGCACGACTTTATCATCGCCTCGGATGAATGTTACTCGGAAATCTATCTGGACGAGAACGCCGCACCCCCCGGGCTGCTGCAGGCGGCCGCCACCATGGGTCGGGATGACTTCAGCCGCTGCATGGTATTTCACAGCCTCTCGAAGCGCTCCAATGCCCCCGGCCTGCGCTCCGGTTTCGTAGCCGGGGATGCCAGCCTGATCGAGGCATTCCTGCGCTATCGTACCTATCACGGCTGCGCCATGCCGCCCGCAACCCAGGCTGCGAGCATCCGCGCCTGGGAGGATGAGGTCCATGTTGCAGCCAACCGAAAGCTGTACCGGGAGAAATTCTCGGCGGTGCTCGAGATCCTGGCACCGATCCTCGATGTGCCGCAACCGCCGGCCGGCTTCTATCTCTGGCCTGTTACACCGATCGATGACTGCGAGTTTGCCCACGGCCTTCTGGAACAGCAGAATGTCAGGGTGCTGCCGGGCAGCTACCTGTCACGCAGTTCCAATGGGATCAACCCGGGAAACGGGCATGTGCGCATCGCCCTGGTGCCCCCCCTGGAGGACTGCATAGAAGCCGCGCAACGGATTAAATCGTATCTTGTCAGTCTGTAGGCAGTTATCATAAGCGGCTGACAGAAATCATGAACCCCAGGGAGCAACCGCAGCATGACTGACATTCAGGCCACGATTGAGGAAGCCTTCGAGCGACGTACGGACATCACCCCGCGCAATGTGGACACGCATGTAAAGGAAGCCACACTGGAGGCAATCGACCTGCTTGATCGCGGCGTTGCCCGGGTTGCAGAGAAGAAGGATGGCCAGTGGGTGGTGAACGACTGGCTCAAGAAGGCCGTGCTGCTGTCTTTCCGTATCGAGGACAATGTCTTTATCAAGGGTGGCTTTACCAATTACTACGACAAGGTCCCCTCAAAGTACGCGGACACAAACTCACGCGAATTTCGCGAGGGCGGCGTGCGGGTCGTCCCGCCGGCCACGGCGCGCAAAGGTGCCTTCATTTCCCCGGGCGCCATACTCATGCCCTCGTATGTCAACATCGGCGCCTACGTCGACAGCGGCACCATGGTAGACACCTGGTCAACGGTGGGCTCCTGTGCCCAGATCGGCAAAAATGTCCACCTGTCGGGCGGTGTCGGTATCGGCGGTGTACTCGAACCGGTACAGGCCAGTCCCACCATTATCGAAGACAATTGCTTCATCGGTGCACGCTCCGAGGTGGTTGAAGGTGTGATTGTCGAGGAAGGCTCGGTGATCTCCATGGGTGTGTATATCGGTCAGAGCACGCGCATCTATGACCGTACGACTGATGAGATCCTCTATGGCCGGGTACCGGCGGGTTCCGTCGTGGTCTCGGGCAACCTGCCGTCCAAGGATGGCAAGTACAGCCTGTACTGTGCCGTCATCGTCAAGCGCGTCGACGAAAAGACCCGCTCCAAGGTCGGCATCAACGAGCTGCTGCGGGATATCTAAAAATACTGTCTCACCGCAAAGACGCAAAGGACACAAAGTAAACCCATATCATTGCAAAAATCTTCCTGTAGGAGCAGCCTCATGGCCGCGATTCGCGCCGGAGGACGACGCTCCTGCAGGTTACAGCAAGACCTCACCATTGGTGAATTCCAGAAACGTGTTGGAATATGTAGTACGTTCCATATATTACAAGGTGAAATCGGTATACAGACTGAAAATCATACAACTACCAGGCAAATACAATTACTGCAAAGACCCGAAATCTTACCCAACACTCCCGCGAAGGTGGGAGCCAATGCATTGACTAATTATACATTTGTTCTGCATGGATAATTTTGGATGGTAGTCTTGCTCGCACACCCAACAGCATTTCTCTTCTTTGTGTCCTTTGCGTCTTTGCGGTGAATACTGACTTTGCAATAAACCGGGATTCTGTAAAAAATGACAACGCTGTACGGAATCAAGAAATGCGACACCGTCAGGAAGGCGCGCCGCTGGCTCGAGCAACGCGATATCGATTATCACTTTCATGACGTGCGCGAACATGGCCTGACCCGTGCCCGCCTTGCTGCCTGGGTAAAGGACCTTGGCTGGGAGGCACTGCTCAATCGCCGCGCCACGACCTGGCGGCAGCTGCCGGCTACGCAGCGTGGTGCGCTCGATCGTGCCACCGCCATGCACCTGATGCTGGAACACCCGGCGCTGATCAAGCGCCCTGTGCTGGAGGTCGACAACCGGCATTATCTCGGTTTTAAAGAAGAGCTGTATTCAGAACTGTTTTCCTGACCTGTGACAATTCCATGATCCCAACCCTGGACCTCGCCCGTGAACTGATTCAGCGCCCTTCCGTCACGCCGGACGACCATGGCTGCCAGTCGCTGCTGGCCATGCGTCTGCAGGCCATCGGCTTCGAGGTCGAACACCTGCGTTACGGGGATGTCGACAACCTCTGGGCCCGCCGCGGCGATGACACCCCACTGTTTGTCTTCGCCGGCCACACCGATGTGGTGCCACCAGGACCGCGGGAGGCCTGGCACACCGATCCCTTCGCGGCTGTCATTCGTGATGGCCAGCTCTTCGGCCGGGGCGCGGCCGACATGAAGGGCAGCATTGCTGCCATGGTGACGGCCTGCGAACGCTTCATAGCGGCACATGCCGGTCATCCCGGCTCGATTGCCTTCCTCATCACCAGTGATGAGGAGGGTCCGGCCACGCACGGCACGGTCAAGGTACTGGAACACCTGGCGGCGCGGGGCGAACGCATCGACTACTGCCTGGTCGGCGAACCCACCAGCCAGCATGAGGTGGGTGACACCATCAAGAACGGCCGGCGCGGATCGCTCAACGGCGTGCTCCGGGTCCATGGTCACCAGGGCCATGTGGCCTACCCGCAGCTGGCGGAAAACCCGATCCATAAAGCAGCCCCGGCACTGGCCGACCTCGCAGCCACGGAATGGGACCGCGGCAATGAGCATTTTCCGCCGACCACCTTCCAGATCTCAAATATCCAGGCCGGAACCGGCGCCGAAAATATCATCCCGGGCGAATTACAGGTTGTATTCAACCTGCGCTTCTCGACCGAATCGAGCGCCGCCGGCCTGCGGGCACACATCGAGGGATTGCTGTCCCGTCATGGATTGAAGTTCGACATCGACTGGAAGTTGTCCGGCGAACCGTTTCTCACCCCCGCGGGTATCCTGGTCGATGCCAGCCGTACTGCCATCCGGGAAGTCACCGGACTGCAGACCGAGCTGTCGACCAGCGGCGGCACCTCGGATGGCCGCTTCATTGCCCCTACCGGTGCCCAGGTGGTGGAACTCGGACCGGTGAATGCCACCATCCACAAGGCCAATGAAAGTGTGAATATTGAACAACTTGACACACTTTCACAGATATATGAGAAGATACTCGGGACTGTGCTGACTTGAGATAACCATAATGAACTCAATATCCGGCTCGCGACCCCGACTGAACCACAGCCTGCAACGCTTCTGTGGCGCACTCCTGCCACTGCTGCTGCTATCCGCCTGCTCGATGGGCACCGTGGTGGTGCGCAGTACCCAGACAATCCTCGACAGCGGCATTGTTGCCATGAACCGGGAAACCGACCTGGACCTGGCGAAAGCCGCCATGCCGGCCAACCTCAAACTACTGGAAGGCATGCTCATCGAGGACCCCGGTAACCAGCCACTGCGGCTGTATGCGGCCGAGGGCTTCTACGGTTATGCCTATGGGTTTGTCGAAATCGAGGACAGGGAACGGGCGAAACAACTCTATCGCCGCTGCTATGAGCACGCGCGCCTGGCCCTGTCACAATCCGGGGTATCCCTGGATCCCGAGATCAGCACGGAGCAAGAGTTCGAGACGGCGGTTGCCAGGGCCGGGAAAGCGGCCGTGCCCGCGATGTTCTGGACCGCCTCCTGCCTCGGCAACTGGGTTAACCTGAACCGTGACAATCCCGCCGGGATCGCCGAACTTTCCAGTACCGCAATTCTCATGCGCCGCGTGCTGGAGCTTGACGAGACCTTCTATTACGGCGGGGCCCACCTGTTCTTCGGCGTCTTCTACGGTGGCCGGGCACCCCTGTTCGGCGGCAACTACGAGCGTGCCGAACAGCACTTCGAGCGTGCCCATGAAATCAACCAGGAACAGCTGTTACTGGTCGACCTGCTCTACGCCGAATACCTGGCCAGGCAACGCCTGGACCAGGATGCCTTCCACAAACACCTGACGCGCATCCTCGAGTCACCTGTTAACCTCAACCCGGACCTGGCGTTAATCAATGCGATAGCCAGGCAGCGTGCCGCTATCCTGATCAAATCGGAGGATGACTGGTTTTGAGGCACAGTTACTCGCGTCGGGCACGTCATTTCATCGCCTGCATCGGGTGGTGTCTTGTCCTGTCTGCCAGCCTGCCGGCCATGGCCGAAAAGACCTATGAACTCAAGTTCGCCACCCTGGCCCCGGTCGGCTCTACCTGGGCGAACCTGCTGCAGGAATGGGCCGATGAAGTGAAGCAGCAGAGTGACGGGCGGCTGGTATTCAAGATCTATCCGGGCGGTGTCCAGGGTGACGAGCCGGATGTCCTCAAGAAGATCCGCTTCGGCCAGCTGCATGGCGGCGCCTTTACCGGTTACGGTATCGGGCATATCTACTCACCGGCCCGCGCCCTCGAACTCCCCTTCCTGTACAGTGGCATCGACGAAATCGATTATGTCCGCAACCATTTCATGGGGGATATCGAGCAGGGCTACCGTGACAACGGCTACGAGATGCTCGGCTGGATGGAGGTGGGCTTTATCTATTTTTTCTCGAAGGAACCGATCCGCTCCCTCGATGATCTCCAGAAACGACGCATCTGGCACTGGCAGGGCGACCCCATGGGCAAGGCCTTTTTTGATGCCAGCGGCATTGCACCGGTTCCGCTGTCGATCATCGACGTCTATACCAGCCTTTCGACCGGGCTGATCGACACCGTCTATTGCCCACCACTGGGCGCGATTGCCCTGCAGTGGTTTAACAAGACCGGTTATGTCACCAACGTGCCGATGGCCAACGGTATCGGTTCGCTGATCGTCTCGCGGCGCTTCTATCAGAACCTGCCCCAGGATCTGCAGAAACTGCTCAAGAGCACTGGCCAGGCCACCGGCGCAAAACTCATTGCCGCGACCCGCAAGGACAACCAGGACAGCCTGGATGTCCTGCGCAGCAAGGGGATGAAATTCGTCCTCGACCCGGAGGACCTGGATGAGGCACAGGTCAACGACATCAGCACCCGGGCAGCGCAAAGCCTGATGGACAGCGGTTACATCCCGCAAGCCATCATTACCAGCATACAGCAGTGGCTTGCCGAATACCGGGCAGACAAAGAGCAGCAAGAAAGCATCAATGCTGATCCCTGAACCCGCCTGGATCAGCAATTTCCGCCATGCCCTGCTGCGCATGGAAACGCTGGTTGCCGGGGGGTCGCTGCTGTTGTTGCTGGGGCTGATCTTCGGGCAGGTACTGGCGCGTAATTTCTTCGACTCCAGCATCCCGTCAGCCGATATCCTGTCGCGCTATCTGGTCCTCTATGTGACCTTCTTCGGTGGTGCACTCGCGATCGACTACGACAAGCACATCCGCCTCGACGTCATCGCAGCCTGCCTGCCCCTCGAGCGCTGCCGCAAGTTCCGTCCGCCCCTGTACCTGATCTCGGCCGTGGTGTGCGCCATCTTTGCCTGGGCGGCCGGCCGCTTCTGGTATGACGACTGGCAATACGTTGCCGAACATGAACGCTGGGCGTCCATCCTGGCACTGGTCACGCCGTTAGGCTTTGGCCTGCTGGCACTTAATTTCCTGCTTTCCGGCCTGTTTGCGCCCCGTAGCGACGTGCCGGCGCAATGACCTTCCTCATCATCGCCATCCTGGTCGTGCTGGCCATGCTGGGCCTGCCCCTGTTCATTGCCCTGGCCGGCGGCAGCCTGCTGGCCACCTTCAACGCCGGGCTGGACCCGGCATTGCTGATAGTCGAACTCAACCGGCTGGCCTCTTCACCGTATCTCGCCGCCATCCCCCTGTTCACCCTTGCCGGCGTGGTACTCGCCGCCGGCGGCGCACCGGAGCGCATGATCCAGTTGTTCAATGCGATAGTCGGCTGGCTGCCCGGCGGCATGGCGGCCGTGGCCATCGCATCCTGCGCGTTCTTCACCGCGTTCTCCGGTGCCTCGGGGGTCACCATCCTGGCACTGGGCGGTCTGATGTTCCCGATGCTGCTGCACGCCGGCTACAGCGAACGCCTGAACCTGGGGCTGCTGACCACCTCGGGCTCCCTGGGGCTGCTGTTCCCGCCGAGCATCGCGATCCTGCTCTACGGTATCGTCGCCAGTGTCAGCATAGACGAGTTATTCCTGTCCGGCATTGTCCCCGGCATCCTGTTGATGCTGATCCTGGGCGTGTACTGCCTCTTTATCGGCGCCAGGACCTCGGTCCCGCGTCACAAGTTTTCCTGGATCAATCTCGGTCGGGCGGCGCGCGAGGCCATCTGGGACATCCTGTTGCCCATCGGGGTCATCGTCGGGATCTTCGGCGGCTTTCTCACCATTACCGAGGCCTCGGCCTGTACCGCCGTCTACGTACTCGTCCTCGAGGTCATCATTCACCGCGAGATCCAGCCGGGAAAACACCTGTTGCCCATACTCAGTGACACGACGGTGCTGGTCGGCAGCATTCTCATCATTCTAAGTGTCGCCATGGGCCTGACCAACCTGCTGATCGACGCGCAGGTGCCGATGACAATTCTTGGCTGGATGCAGGAGCATGTGGATAGCCAGCTGCAGTTTTTGCTGCTGCTGAACATCTTCCTCCTGGTGGTCGGCGCCATGATGGACATCTTCTCGGCAACCGTCGTGGTGGTTCCGCTGATATTGCCGATTGCCCTGCGTTATGGCGTGGATCCCGTTCATCTCGGCATCATCTTCCTGGCAAATCTCGAGATCGGCTACAGCACCCCGCCGGTCGGCATCAACCTGTTCATCGCCAGCCAGCGTTTCGGCCGCCCGGTGCTGTCCCTGTTCAGGGCCGCACTCCCGTTTCTGGGCCTGATGCTGATCTGGCTGGCACTGGTGACCTACATACCGGCCATCTCGCTGTGGTGGCGAGGCTAGGCTGACGCCGTTGCCGGGAGTGCGGGGAGAAAGGATTAAGTGGAACAGCAGTGGGGTATTCTGCTTTTTGCCCCAGTACATTTATCGTACCCAGGATCGCAGTTTTTACAATAATGTATTCTTTGCGGTAAGTAATTTTTTGACACGACGATCTGCGCGTCTCCGCGGTGAATATTTTTATTATTGGCTTCTTTGCGGTGAACGCTTTTCAGTCTAGCCTGATTTCGACCGCTAACCGTCGCGCACCACCCGGTCACGCAGATACACGGGCAGGGCCTGCTCCGGCGGGATGACCATACCTTTGTCGAACCGGTCGGCCCCCAGTCGGACCAGGTCACGCGCACGCGGCTCCAGGTCGGGCAATACACGGACCATGCGCTCACCGCTGCGGGTCATCAGCATCTCGCCATAGCTGTCCCAGCCACTGCCCGCCCCGACCCAGCGACCGTCCGGCGGGAGCGGGACCTCATCCGGTGCACATACACATTCCTCGATCAGCCGGACCGGTAACCCGTCCTCACCCTGCCGGTAAACACCCCAGTAGACCTCCGACATGCGCGCATCCAGCGCTACCATGATCTGTGCCTCGCCGGACTCATCCATGGCCCCGAGCGCGAGTGTTGCCAGTGTCGACACGGCTACCACCGGCAGCCCGGTCCCGAAGGCAATCCCCTGCACGACGCTTGCCGCAATCCGTACCCCGGTGAACGAGCCCGGCCCCTGACCGAACAGGAGGGCATCCAGCTGCCCGACCTGCAGGTCGGCCTCCACCAGCAACGACTCGATCATGGGCAGAATCAGCGCTGCGTGCTGGCGCGGAGCCAGCGCGTGCCGCTCCTGAATATGGCCGTCGACAGACAGGGCGGCCGAGCAGACCGAGGTCGCTGTTTCAATGGCAAGCAGGCGGGTCATGGAAGGGTCTGCTCCATGGCCGACGTTTCGACCACGCCGGAATCAACGCCTGAAAAAAACGTGGCGATGGCCTGCGGGTCCTGGGTCCTCGGCATGTCCGGCAGGCTGTTGAGGAACACCCGGCCATAGGAACGCCGGGACAGGCGCGGATCGCACAGCACCAGCACCCCCCTGTCATCGGTATCGCGGATCAGCCGGCCGATGCCCTGCTTGAGCGCGATCACCGCGTTCGGCAGCTGGTAATCGATAAACGGGTTGCGCCCCTGCTGGCGCAGGCTCTCGATACGCGCCTGCAGGACCGGGTCACCCGGCGATGCAAATGGCAGGCGGTCGATAATGACGCAGGACAGGGCATCGCCCCGGACATCGACCCCCTCCCAGAAACTGCTGGTCCCCAGCAGGACCGCGTTTCCCAGCCGGCGAAACTTTTCCAGCAGATCAGTGCGCGGTGCCGTCCCCTGGACGAGCAAGGGAAAATCGATGGTCCCCTCCAGCAGGGACGCGGCCTCCTGCAATGCGGAGTGACTGGTAAACAGCATAAATGCCCGGCCCCGGCTGGCCACCAGCACCTCCCTTGCGCAAGCAACGACGGCATGCGTATAGCCCCGGTCGTTGGGGTCCGGCATCTCCGGCGGCAGGTACAGCAACGCATTGTGCGCATAGTCGAAGGGGCTCTGCAGCAGCAGGGTATCGGCATCGTCCAGACCAAGGCGTAAGGTGTAGTGAGTGAAGCTGGCGCCGACGGCCAGCGTAGCCGAGGTAAAGACCCAGGTACGGGGTAACACCTCCAGCGCCCTGGTGAAACTGGGGGCCACGTTCAGCGGGGTGAGGTTCAGCCTGAAGGCCTGACGCTGGGTTTCGAACCAGTGAATGTATTCACTGCCGGATCCCTCCACCAGCAAGTCCAGGGACTCGCTCAGCACCCGGCTGCGTTGCCAGCAGCTCTCCAGGCCCTTGCCGCGTCCGGCTGCCTGCTCGAGCCATTCCACCAGTTGCGAGAGCAGCGCCGCGAGTTCCTGCAACAGCTCACGGACCTGTTCATCGTCGGCGATATCGGTCCAGGCGGCGCGCCGGTCCCCGCTCCCCAATGCCAGACGAAACCGCCGCACCACCCCTTCAAGCATGCTCGCGGCCTCCGGCAGCTCGGCCATGTCACCGGCCTCGCGCAGGTGTTCCACCTGGACATCGCGCACCAGGTCCAGCATTTGGTGGCTGCCGATGCGGGTTCCGAAAAACAGCGAGGCCACTTCCGGCAGCTGGTGGGCCTCGTCGATGATAAAGACGTCCACCCCCGGAAGCAGTTCGCCAAAGCCCTCCTCCTTGAGCACCATGTCCGCAAACAGGAGGTGATGGTTGATCACCACAACATCGGCCTCCAGCGCCTTGCGCCGCGCCTTGACCACGAAGCATTCCTGGAAATACTCACATTCCTGGCCCAGGCAGTTATCGATCGTGGAGGTCACCCGCGGCCAGAGCAGGGAATGCTCGGACACCTCGGTCAGGCCGGAGATATCGCCGCTGCGGGTCCTGCCTGACCAGGCGCGAATGGTCTCCAGGTCGCGCGCCTGCAGGCGTGAGAGGGAACGTCCCTCACTCGCCGCCAGGGCCAGGCGGTGATGACACAGGTAATTTGAACGCCCCTTGAGCAGTGCGATGTGGACCGGCGCCTGCAGTGCATCGCGCACCACCGGCAGATCATGGCGATACAACTGGTCCTGCAGGTGCCGGGTCCCGGTCGAGATAATGATCTTCTTGCCGGAGTCCAATGCCGGCATCAGGTAGGCAAAGGTCTTGCCCGTGCCGGTACCGGCCTCGACGATGAGCTTGTGCTGCGCCTCGATGGCGGCCGCAACGGCCGCGGCCATCTCCTGCTGTGGTGCGCGTGGCGAGAATCCGGGCACGGAGCGCGC
The DNA here is from genome assembly GCA_947259415.1 of uncultured Ectothiorhodospiraceae bacterium. GTDB lineage: Bacteria > Pseudomonadota > Gammaproteobacteria > UBA9214 > UBA9214 > CAMYJZ01. Next base: position 64,927 of record CAMYMI010000018.1, read on the forward strand.
CAGTGGCCCCTTTCCGCCCAGCGGTTCGTAGTAATCGGTCATTGGGTCCGCGGATCGCCCGATATCTTCAACGCGACTTCAGCTTGGCCGCCTGGCGTTCCGCGGAGCGCGCACCGCTCTGCTCGCCACGCATCCGGCGCGCCTCTGCGATCAGCTGCCAGTTTCTCGCCTGCAGTCCTGAATTCCCCGCCGCCAGGCTGTTCGACTTGGTCGCCAGTTGTTCGGCCTCAACTGCCTCGCCCTCGGCCAGGCGTACCTGTGCCAGGTGGTGCCAGAGTACCGGGTTGCGCGAATCGATCCGGATTGCGCGTTCCAGCGTAACGGCAGCGGCATCGAGGTCACCACTGTTGGCCTGTGCCTCGGCATGGTCCAGCAGGGCCACCACGGCCGGTGGCTGATGCCGTGCTACCGGCGCCGCCGGGTACACGGGTTCGGGCACCATCGGTGCCGGACTGTCCGGCTGCTCCGGCGCCGTTACCCCCCGGTCGACCACAGGCGGAGGCGCCGGTCGGGGTGCCGGGGTATAAGGCGCCATCGAACAGCCCGGTATAATCATCATCAGGGCCAGCACAGTGCCGGTAAAACGTGCAACCGATACGCTACTCACTGAAACAACTCCTTGAACCAGTCAACGGGATGCTGCACGGGCACAGCATCATACGCGCAGGGTGCTGATTCCTGCGGTGCCGTCCCGCGGACAAAGGGTAATTCTACGGCATCCTGACAACCCTCGCCGGCCAGCAGTCCACTGGGCGGGTCGATGCGCCGGTATTCAATCTCCTCGACCATGGACTGCAGCGGGGCCGGATCATCCAGACCCGCGAACAGATCGCGCCACACCAGCAGGGCCCCGGTCGATCCGCTCAGTCCGGTTGGCTGGTTATCATCCCGTCCGATCCAGACGACACCCAGCCGGTCCCCGGTATAGCCGGCAAACCAGCTATCACGCAGATCATCGGTTGTACCGGTCTTGCCCGCGATATCCAGTGTCGCTGGCAGTTCCTGGTAGAGTGCACGCCCGGTTCCCTGGCGGACGGCATAGCGCAGCGCGGTGGTGACCAGAAAGGCGGATGCCGGCTCAACGGTCGCCTTGACCCTCAGGGGATAGCGCTGCAGGGGTTCACTGTCCGCGGCCAGTACCGCGCGGATCGCGCGCAGAGGTGTACGGAAACCCCCGCTGGCCAGTGTCTGGTACATCTGGGTCACCTGCAGGGGTGACAGCTCGACGGCCCCCAGTGCCAGCGAGGGATAGGCTCTGAAGTCCTGCTCCACACCGAGCCGCTGCAAGGTCCTTATGACCGGCTTGATGCCAAGTGCCAGCCCCAGGCGTGCGGTTGCCACGTTGTAGGAATGCGCCAGGGCATGGTACAGCGGCGTCATGCCGTGGAATTCCATGTCGTAGTTGTGCGGCGCCCATACATCCCCGTTCGGGGCCGTATAGGTCAGCTCGCCGTCGTCCAGCAGGGTCGCCAGAGTGTAGTTGTCCGGCTGTTCCAGTGCCGTCAGGTACACCGCCGGCTTGATCACCGAACCTACCGGCCGCTGTGCATCCAGGGCCCGGTTGAACCCGGCAAAGCGCGGCTTGCGCCCGCCGGCCAGGGCCAGTACCTCCCCGCCCTGGATCGAGGTCACGACAGCGGCGCCTTCCAGGGTTTCATCAGGCAGGTCCTGCCATTTTTCCAGGCGCGCCAGGCGCGCATCGAGGATCTTTTCCAGCTGCCACTGCGACTGCGGGTCGAGGGTGGTGAAGATGCGCAGGCCTTCCGAGGTCAGGTCCTCCTCGCGGTAGTCACGCCGCAACTGGCGGCGCACCATGTCGAGAAAGGCGGGAAAGGTATTGATCGCCTTTTCCTGGTAGCGACTGACACCCAGCGGGCGTGAGCGCGCGCGGGCCGCCTGCTCCGGATCGAGCAGTTCCCCTTCGGCCATGATATCGATGACCAGATCACGGCGCTGGCGTGCGCGTTGCGGGTGACGCCGTGGGTTGTAGTAGGATGCCCCCTTGACCAGGCCGATCAGCAGGGCGGACTGTTCATCGGAAAGTTCTGTCAGTGGACGTTCGAAATAGAAATGGCTGGCCAGCCCGAAACCGTGCACGGCCCGCTTGCCGTCCTGGCCCAGGTAGACCTCATTCAGATAGGCCTCGAGAATTTCATCCTTGTCATAGTGCCATTCCAGCAGCAGGGCCATGATGGCCTCATTGAGCTTGCGCGTCAGGGTGCGTTCACTCGTCAGGAAGAAGTTCTTGACCAGCTGCTGGGTCAGAGTGCTGCCGCCCTGCACTACACCGCGCGCCCTGACATTGGCCCAGAGGGCACGCAGTATCGCCAGCGGAGCGACGCCGTGGTGGGAATAGAAGCCGCGGTCTTCCACCGCGATCAGGCCGTTGATTAACGCGGGGGGTACCTCCTCGAGCTTGACCAGCACCCGGTCCTCGTTGTGCGAGGGGTAGAAGCTGCCGACCATGACTGGTTCCAGGCGCACCAGACTGATGGCCTTGCCGCTGACACCATCCGTGATGCGGCTGACCGCGCCGTTCGCGATGCTCACTCGTGCATTGCCGGAGGATTCCTCGCCGTCCAGGTGGACAAAGGGACGGGTAATGAAATGCAGCACATTGCGGTTGCGCGAGACATCACCCGCCTGCCGCGCGGCCTGAACCGGACGGTAGTGCAGGGCTGATAATTCCTTTGCCAGCTGCTCGGTCGTCAGCGGCAGCCCGACATAGAGTTCCAGCGGACGCGCATAGACCCGTGCGGGCAGTGACCAGCGCTTCCCATCGAACTGGTGGCGCACCTGAAAATCCAGGAAGACCAGGTAACCGGCCAGGGCAAGACTGAGCACCAGCAGCAGCTTGGTCCAGAGGGAATGACGCCGGGTCTTTTTACTGCGGGATGTCCGCCTGCGTTTACGGCGTCGTGCCATGAGTCTGTGCTGCCCGTCAATGGTTGGACCACGACAACCAGTGCCGTGGTTCAGCTAATAGGTCGGTAATGATACCCGATCAGGGTGAGACAGACCCGAACACCTTCTTGAGCAGGTCGGTGGTACGCGCCACGGGATTCTCGCGGATGCGTTTCTCCTCTTCGGCCACCATCAGGAACAGGCCGTCCAGTGCCTTTTCCGTCACATAACCGTCCAGGTCAGTGGTGTCGCTTGACAGCAGGCTGGTCAGTCCGCCGGCCTTCGACATCATGTTCTTGTAGGACGAGGTAACCCCCGCACTGGCGGTTGCCTGCTTAACAATCGGCAGCATGCGCTCACTGAGTGCAGCTTCGGTGTTGGTTCGGAAGTACTGGGTGGCCGCGTCGTCCGGCCCACTGAGGATCGACTGTGCATCCTGTACGCTCATCTGGCTGATGGCATCGCCGAAGATCTCTGCGGCCTCGGGTACCGCCTGTTCTGCGGCATGGTTCATGGATGCGACAAACTCGTCGGCCAGACGATCCTGGCGCAGGGTGCGCAAGGACTTCTCTACCCAGGTCAGGCTATCCGGCATGGGAATCCGCACCAGGTCATTACCCAGAAAGCCGTTCTCGGCACCGAGCTTGTCAATGGCAAAACGGACGCCGTTCTGAAGCGCCTCCTTGAGGCCGCCGACCATTTCGCCGCTGCTCAGAGCCGCTGACGGGGCTGTCACCGAGGTCTGTTCACCACCTTCACCGACCGCGCCCTTGAGGACATCCAGGTAGTCGGACACCCCTGCGTGCGACAGCGGGATACCTGTTAAGAGGACCAGTGCGGTTACTGATATTACTGTGGATCTGTTCATGTGGATGCCTCGCTGTGTGATGGTTGGCATGACCAGGGGAAAACCGGTCCTGCGGAATAGATCCGGAAATAAGATGTTACCAAGAGTAACTAAATAATAGCATATGGAGCCTATCGTAAGAGCGCCGCGAGCAACCGTGGACAGCACCATGTCATTACAACCTTCATAATCCGGCACCCAGGTATCTGAAATACAACAATCAAAAACGCTGCCACTGACTAGTCGTACACAGCAGGAAGAATGTAAACATGTGTCAACAGCGTAGTTATCCGGTGCTTTATATATACGGCCATGTGAATTGTCGCCTCATGACCCAGCGATATCATCCGCTTTCTTCACTAAAGAGCGAATCTCAGTAAGTTGTTCCTTGAAGTCTGTCACTGGTTTAGTTGCTAAACCTTACTACCTTTGTTCAATAGGACAGGCATGCCGGTAATCTGCAACCATTCACGCTAGTCACATTCATTGCCCACAGGCGACCTGAAATCCACCCTCCTGTGTTGGAGTTCATCCATACTGCTCCAAGTCAGAATTTTCCTACCGGTGCAGGTCAGGGCCAGCACCGCCTCCTGCCGCACGAAGTTTACCATTGCCCCGGCCAGCAGAAAGGCCGGCACGAAGCAGGTCAGGACATGGGTGGCCACGTAGTCCTGCAGCGCCTTGAGTCCGGCCATGACCAGATCGATGAGCATCGCCGCTACGCCTCGCTCCCCGTCACGGGCCGGCATCGAATATTGGCAACCGCCTCAGACATGGGCTGCATCATCACGAGGTTCGGCGTTTGACTCGATTTCAGGCAACCGGAACGACAGCACCGCGGCCGCCAGCACGAAGGCCGCAGACCACCACAGGCAACCGGTGATTCCCTGGGTCTGGTAGACAAGACCGGACAGCACGGTGCCGGCGAGTCGCCCACCGGCATTGGCCATGTAGTAGAAGCCGACGTTCATGGACACCTTGTCGAAGTCCGAATAGGCCAGGATCAGGTAGGAGTGCACCGCTGAGTTGATGGCGAACACCACGCCGAACAGCACCAGCCCGGTGACGATGACAAGCGCCGGGTCCAGACCGTACTGCAGCGCCAGCGCCATGGCCACCGGGAAGGCCGCCAGGATGAATGCCCACAGCCGCGCCGTACCGCCGCCGGGCCCCCGGCCGTGGTGACTGCGACGGATCAGCCGGGGTGCACTCGCCTGCACCATCCCGTAGCCGATTACCCACAGCGCGATGAAACCGCCGACCTCGGTGAAGCTCCAGCCCAGCACCGAGTAGAGGAACACCGGTAGACCCACCACGAACCACACGTCGCGCGAACCGAACAGGAAGAAGCGCGCCGCAGAGAGCCAGTTGATGGCCGACGTGTTGGAGAACACCTGGGTAAACTTCGGCTTCGACTTCATCTTGCCGACGCCCCTGGGCAGCAGCAGGGCGGTGACGGCGAGCACGGCCAGCAGCATCCCGGCCAGCACCGCCAACGCGCCGCGGAAACCAATCCACTCGAGCAGCGCCGCGCCGACGAAGAAGCCCGCGCCCTTGAGGGCATTCTTGGAACCCGTCAATCCCGCCACCCAGCGGAACAGCTTCGACTCACCGCCGTCCCCCGCAAGCATCTTGACGCTCGCTTTGGCCGACATCTTGTTCAGGTCCTTGGCGATGCCGGACAGGGCCTGGGCGACCATGACATAGGGTACCGACAGCCAGGCGTCGGGCACGGTAAGCAGGGACAGGGCCACCACCTGCAGGCCCATGCCGATGTGCATGGTGAGGTTCAGCCCGATGCGTGCGCCCAGCCAGCCACCGACCATGTTGGTGACGATGCCGAAGAATTCGTAGAACAGAAAGAGCATGGCCACCTCGAGGGGCGAGTAGCCCAGCAGGTGGAAGTACAGCACCACCAGCATGCGGATGGCCCCGTCGGTGACGGTGAAGGCCCAGTAGCCGCCGGTGACGACGAGGTAATTGCGTACGTTATTTTCCATTACGGGTCAGCAGCAGCCGGCACTGCAGCACACTGCCCGGCGGATCAGCCAGGCCGGCGGGACTTCATGTATCTCGTCACCTACATCAATAGTGGGGCAGTCCTGCGTGTGGCCGAGCAGATCGCCGCAGGAGGGACAGTCGTTCTGCCCGACGACAATCTGCGGCTGCAACTGTTCGAGCAGCCGGCCATCGATGCGGATCTGGTTGGATTCTTCGATGTGCTCCGAGCCGAGTGCAACGGTTTCGAGTTTGACCGCGACACCGCGCGGTCGGCACTCGGCGTTCAGCCGTTCCACCAGCTGTTCCAGCAGGGCGCCGGTGTCTCCGCAACGCTCACAAGTCGCGCCGTCCTGCACCAGTCGGCGCCATTCGATCTCCACCGTCTTCATCTGTATTTCTCGTTCATCCGGTCACAACGATTGTCAGAGGCTGCGCGCCACCAGCGCGGACAGGTCCATCATGCGGTTCACATAACCCCATTCGTTGTCGTACCAGGCGTAGACCTTTACCTGGGTGCCGTCGATCACCATGGTAGATAGCGCATCGACAATCGAGGAGCGTGGATCGTTCAGGTAATCCACCGACACCAGCGGACGTTCCTCGTAGCCGAGGATGCCGTTGAGTTCGCCCGCCGCGGCTTCCCTGAAATAGCCGTTGACCTCCTCCGCCGTCACCGGGCGGGCCGCCTCGAACACGAAATCGGTCAGCGAGGCGTTGAGCAGCGGCACGCGTACGGCATGGCCGTTCAGCTTGCCGGTAAGTTCCGGGAAGATTTTCGTGATGGCTTTCGCCGAACCTGTGGTGGTCGGTATCAGCGACTGCCCGCAGGCGCGCGCCCGGCGCAGGTCCTTGTGCCCCTTGTCGACGATCGTCTGGGTGTTGGTGATGTCATGGATAGTGGTCATGCAGCCGTGCACGATACCGATCTTTTCATGCATCACCTTCACCACCGGCGCCAGGCAGTTGGTGGTGCAGGAAGCCGCTGTGACCAGATGGTGCTCGGCCGGATCGTACTGGTGATGGTTGATCCCGTAGACGATATTGAGGGCGCCCTCGGTTGGTGCCGCCACGATCACCTTCTTTACGCCCTGCCCGAAATAGCCCTGCAGGGTTTCCGGTCGCTTATGATGTCTGCCCGTGGCCTCAATCACGATGTCACAGCCGGACCAGTCGGTCTCGTCAATAGTTGAATTACGGCTGCAGGCGATACGCTGGCCACCGACGATCATCGTCTCACCCTCGGCTGCACAGTCCTCGTTCCACGTCCCGTGCACCGAATCGAACTTCAGTAGGTGCGCCGAGCCCGTGGCATCGGTCGCGATCTCGTTCACCTGCACGATCGACAGCACCTCCCTGCCCCAGCCAGCCCGCAGTCCGAGCCGCCCCATGCGCCCGAAACCATTGATGCCCACACGAACACTCATTTCTATAATCTCCTTGTTGGTCTGTGTATTAATCCGTCAGTCGCAACAGGCCTTTTCCGGCCGGTCGGGCATATCCGCCAGTGCGCGCAAGTCCTGATCGAAGGGCGCTCGCGTCGTGGCGCCTTCGGCCGTTGCCGCCAGCACCTCCCGGGCCCACCCCGGCAGGTCGGGGTTGATACGGTAGTAGATCCACTGCCCCTGGCGCCGGTCCAGCACCACGCCGGACTCGCGCAACTGCGCCAGATGACGTGAAATCTTCGGCTGAATCTCGTCCAGCGCGTGGGTCAGCTCGCAGACGCAGAGTTCGTCTTCCATGACCAGCAGCATCAGCATGCGTAACCGTGTGGAGTCAGCGAGCGCCTTGAATAACAGGTCAGGGTCCATGGTCATGTCACTCGTGTGTCGTGATTTCTGTTATGTGCGTGTCAAACGGAGTGTGTCTGCGTCATTGGCAGGGAAAATCCTTCAGACAGCACTGGCTGGAGGGATTGCGGATCGCGCAATCACAACTGCCATCCCGGGTATGGTCGATGACAAATTGCCGGGCAATCCCAGCTTAATCCGCCAGTGCATCGTTCGCACGAATGTCGAAGCAATAGCAAATTTGCCGATCCGGTGCACGGGATTTCTGACCAACCGGCGTGTGCAGCTCGTCGCACATTACAACACGCTCATCCTCGCCGAAGTACACCACTTTACAATCCGGATCGGTGCAGAAGTAGTAGCCCTGCTCCGGAAGCTGCCGCTGCCACGGGGTCTTTATCTGGTGTAAAACCGTCCTGCAATCGACCGATGCATAAACACGGCCATTCACTGGACAGACATGCTTGTCCGGAGAGTGGTTATTAACGCATGAACAAGACATATTCATTGTGCCTCCTCCTCATCCGTCAGGAACCGGTTCATAGAGTCATGGCCCCGACTCAACAACCAGATCACACTAGCGACGCAGATCAGAAAACCCGAAAACCCTATCCCGGCCTTTAGAAAATATTCTTGCTGGATTTCAGCATGTATCAGGGGACCTGTCGCAGACCAGAGGAAATAGATGGCGTAAAAAAGCATAGAAACACAGCCCGGCAATACCACTCAACACACCCCAGAACAGCACAGTCATCCATTTCATATAGCACCCTATGCCCAGAGGGTTTCCGGAACCCCTGGGATGTCTTCCAGTCGTCGGTCGTCGCGTAATATATACGCCTGTTCATATATATGATCAAGCGTATTTTTCATCCGGGACCATCACCCGGGGCAAGACTGAATGGAGTGCCAGATTCCGATGAATGAATCTGGTAAGAGACGTTTCACGCCTTGGCTGGACGAGTAACGAGGATCCCTGCGAGTGATGTAGTGTTGCGTGGCGATGACTAAAAGAGAGGCCACCTGCACTTTACACAGGTGAGACACCTGACGCTTATCTATTTGTGTTCGCAACTATTGGCAATACTCGCAACGGCTGATGCATGATTTCAATACAAAGCATCACGCCAACACAGATCCCGCAAAAGTCCCGCACTGACGATTTTGAACATGAAGACCGGTTAGAGAAAAAACCTCTAACCGACTAAGCGGTAAAGGGAAAAATTGGTCGGGGCGAGAGGGTGAGGCGAACGTTTTACGCAAAGCATCGCTTTGCGCGAGCCGAACGCCCGAGAGCTGTGCTCGAGGGCCGGGAATCCGAACACCCCGAGCAACGAAAAAGGCCGTTCAAAGAACGGCCTTTTGAACTTGGTCGGGGCGAGAGGATTTGAACCTCCGACCACCTGCACCCCATGCTGATTTGCAAACTACACTTATCTGTCTGTTTTATATATTATTTATACCACTCCTCCGCGTCTAAAAT
>CAMYMI010000019.1 GCA_947259415.1 uncultured Ectothiorhodospiraceae bacterium
TATTCCGCTTTGAAATGGTAGATCGACTTGCTGGCTGACAGGAAAGGATCGGTAGCTGCTGATCAGCTCCCAGCTACTGAATAACCGCTTACAGTACTTTTCGGAAGTCGCCATCGAGACTTTCTATGTCCGCTATAGGGGACATTTCCAGACGTTAACTCGTTGTTAATATTGGCGATGACGCGACGCTTTCGATCCCAGTTGCCGGCTGCGTAACGGTCTCGGTAAACCAGCGCACCTTGGTGGCCAACGCGGCATAACAGTCCTTTACCTCATGTTGCCGTTGCGCTGTCATTGCATTTAGCCGCTTGTTCTTGGCGATACCGACGATGTAGCCCACAGCATGGCGCTCACACCATGACAGCATCCACCATCGGAAAAGCCCGAGTCACACTGGAAGATGATTCTGACCTTCGGCTAGGCCTGTCTCTCTGCCGTTTGACCAGCATGGCCAGGATCGCCCAGGCATGCTTGGCACCATCAATCTAACTGGGTCGTAGGTAGCTGACCAGCAACTGGTTCGGACAAAAGACATAGAGCGGCAAAAAGCAGTAGTGGTCGTAGTAGTGGATACTAAGGGTTTGGTAATGCCGCTACATCCGACGTTAAAAAGCTTATTTGCGACAAATAACGCCGATAAGCGACATATAAGGCGTTTATATGTCGCAAATATTCTTTTTGCGACATATAATCTGACGCATGCCTAAGAAGATCCCGGAACAAGAGCTTGAGGCCATTCTTGCAATCGTGGCGGGTCACCCTGACGGAGTGCAGGTCAGGGCTATTCGTGATGGGCTGGAATTCGATCTACCGCCCCGAATGCTGCAGCGCCGTCTGGCATTGCTGGTCGAGCAGAAACGGTTAGTCGCCGAGGGTCGTGGCAAGGGTCGTTGCTATCGGTTACCTGTTATCAGCGGTGAGGCGCATCTGGTTTCGGGAGGTGCAAAGCTGGAAGCGCGTGGCGAGGTCTATGTCCAGGTTTCACCTGAGGGGGAGGCTATCAAACAGGCTGTCCGTGAGTCGATCCAGAATCGGAGCCCGGTCGGATACAACCGGACGTTCCTCGATGACTACCGGCCTAACGAGACGTTCTATCTTCCGTTAGAAACACGACAGCGTCTTCTCGACATGGGGCGCTCGCCGGACGGCCAGCGTCCGGCCGGGACTTATGTGCGGAAGATCTACAGCCGCCTGCTGATCGACCTGTCCTGGAACTCCAGCCGTCTGGAAGGGAATACCTACTCGCTACTTGAAACCGAGCGTCTGCTGGAATTGGGTGAGGCTGCCGAAGGCAAGGATGCTCTGGAAGCGCAGATGATTCTGAACCATAAATCAGCCATCGAATTGTTGGTCGAGCAAGCCGAAGAGGTTGGCTTCAATCGCTACACTATCCTCAATCTGCATGCCTTGCTATCGGACAACCTGCTCACCGATCCGCAAGCCTGTGGACGCTTGCGCACTATGGCTGTTGGAGTCGGTGGTACGGTTTATCATCCCCTGGAAGTGCCGCAATTGATTAATGAATGTTTCCAGGAAGTTCTTGAAACCGCCGCGGCGATTAGTGATCCATTTGAACAGGCTTTTTTTGCCATGGTGCACCTCGCGTATTTGCAGGCTTTTGAGGATGTGAACAAGCGCGTTTCGCGTTTGGCGGCGAATATCCCGTTAATCCGGGAGAACCTGTGTCCGCTCTCTTTTGTGGATGTTCCCGAACGGGCCTATATTGACGGTGTTCTGGGCGTGTATGAACTGAATCGTATCGAGCTGTTGCGTGATGTATTTGTTTGGGCCTATCAACGTTCGTGTGCACGCTATTCAGCCGTACGCCAGTCGCTGGGAGAGCCGGATCCGTTTCGCTTGCGTTACCGTACCCTGGTGGCTGAGATTGTTGCAGATATAGTCCACGGGAACATGGATAAAAAGGCCGCAACCGCCTTTATCAAGCAGCGTGCCATGGATGACGTACCGCAGGAAGATCAAGCACGCTTTATCGAAGTCGTCGAAACGGAAGTGATGAGTCTTCACGAAGGAAATATTGCGCGCTACCGCTTGCGGCCAGCAGAGTATCAGATATGGCTGGAACGCTGGCATTGACGGGAAATTAAGAATCCCGAAGCCCGGAGAACACAAAACTGACCAGGCCCGTATTCAGGAATATGCCGAGGACATAGGCTGGGCCATTGTGCCGCGAGAGGAAGCAGAGTAGCGCCGCAGCTTTGATTCCGGGGCCGTTCCCAGGGACAGGGCGAAAGGGGCCTCCTTGTTTTTCGATGAAGCGATCAAATCCTGTCCAGCGCTCCCTTTGCTCTTCTATGCATCTATATCATTTTTAGATTTCATCGAATCGAATTGCGGTTGTATGTGCCATGGGAGGATAAATAATGCAATTTATTCGTTGCACAAAAAAGCTCCAGAAGGAAATGGGGCTGAAGCAGCCCGATCTGCGCGAAGAGGAACCGCGCTTCTCGTATCTCGGTCCCTGGCACGCCAACCTGATTCACATTGACCGGCGCAAATGCGTTCTGTTCGTCAATGACAAAACCCTGTTCAATTTCATCGTGCCCGATTTATCAAGGGCGCAGATCAGGGAACTGGACAGGCTGTTCAAGAGTTACCTGAGCTGTGTGCTTGCCGATGCCGGCATTTCAGAGGCAGACCGGGGCAGGATTCTTTCAGAGTACGACGAGGTGGGCTTCGCCAACACCAGCAGCAAAAGCGTGCTCGGTTCGATGAACGATCTGGCGTTCCATTACAAGTACAGCATCCAGGAAGCGTGTGGTGTGCACAGTTCTTCCGTGCCGGAGATCATCCGCCGGCTTAACCGCATGCCGATGGGTGCTCTCAAATTCGTGTTCCCGATCGAGGCATTGAAGGCCCTGTATCAGACGGCAGAAAGGTAAGCGTGGATCGTCTTCCAGAACGCTCATAAACAATTCTTATGGCAAATTCCCGGTACACTTGCGGTACACCGCCCAGTTTTCACTACTTGAGCCAACACGAGTTAACCTGCTGAATCAACATAAGAATCCCCAACTGTACCGAAGAACCCCTGTTTCAAGCTAATCAGTAAGTTATTGATTTTACTGGCCCTGAAAATGTCCCTGGCCACCATTTAAATTCTCATATCAACAGAAACACAAGAGCACTTCCCCGCTCAACCGGGACGGTCCCGGAGTGTCCCCCGCCCGGTTAAAAATTTCCGTAACAATTCAGGTAACCTGTATCAGCGAGCGGGGCGCCTGCCTTAAAGAGCAGGTTGTGGATGGAGCCTAGCCGGTTTCAGGAGTCGAACGGTTGTCGCTCGAGAAAAAACGCAATACGACATAACCTAATATACCGGATACCATCGAGCCAAGTAGAATGCCCAGCCTGTCATCTACAGCAAAATCGGGGCCGCCTTGCTCGAATGCCAGAGAGCCGACAAACAGGCTCATCGTGAAACCGATTCCGCACAGCAAGGCGACGCCGTATAACTGCAACCAGCTGACGTCTTGGGGCAGCTTTGATATGCCGAGTTTTATTGCCAGCCAGCTAAAACCGAATACGCCAAGCTGGTTACCAATAAAGAGCCCCGCTGAAATGCCTAGCGGAACAGGGTGGAGTAAGGACCCCAGTGTGATTCCCTCAAATGGGATGCCTGCATTCGCAAAAGCGAACAGCGGCAAAATACCATAAGCAACCGATGGATGAAGATCGTGTTCCAGCTTCTCCAGTTGGGTTTCCGTTTCTCCTGGTTCTTTCCTGAAGGGTATAAAGAATGCGGTCACGACCCCCGCCAGCGTTGCATGCACGCCGGATTTGAGCACGGCTGCCCACAACACCAGACCGATGAGTATATACGGCACCAATCCCAATACACCCCTGCGATTCAGGATAAACAGGAAGACTATCGCAGTTGCAGCCACGAGCAAGGAAGAGAGTGATAATTCGCTGGTATAGAAAACCGCGATGATAATGATGGCACCGAGGTCATCGATTATGGCCAGCGTCATCAGAAACAACTTCAGGGTCTGTGGTATGCGGCTGCCGAGCAGCGCAAGCACTCCCAGTGCAAAGGCAATATCAGTGGCCGAAGGAATTGCCCAACCCTTCATGGCTACAGGGTCGCCCCAGTTTATAAATGCATAAATTGCGGCCGGGACAGCCATACCGCCCGCTGCGGCGATAACGGGCAGAACAACCCGCGAAGGATCGGATAATTCACCGGCCAGTAATTCCCGCTTTATCTCGAGGCCAATGAGAAAAAAGAAAATGGCCATCAGCCCATCGTTTATCCAGAGCAGCAAGGGTTTGACTATTTCGAAATCACCGACCCTTATTTCAACCTGAGTGCCAAGCAGCGCATCGTAGAGATTTTTTGCGGCCGAATTTTCAACCATCATTGCGAGCAGTGCCGCAATCAGGAGCAGAATGCCGCTGGCAGATTCCAGGCGTAAAAAATCTTTTAATTTGTCCATCACCATAGGTGGCTTCCCGGCTATTTGGATGTGCGACTAACTACAGTACAGTGCCTGAGCATCAGACTCGACTTATGACTGCTGGGTAAAAAGGTCACATATAATAATACAACAAATACAAATAGATAAGCCTATTTGCCGGGTGGTTTGGGCATGGCAACCTGCACTTCTTGACATGTACAATCTCGATGATTGGAAATCCGGTGAACGGGTGTCGACCTCGGGTTGGAAGAGGCGCCTGGTAACCGATGGGATCGTGGGTGGTGTATCGGAAAAATCGGTTTTTCCCGGTAAGCTCGACTAGTTGATGGTCCCGGTATCCGGATTGTCGGCGATGGCATCGTAAACCTTTTTCAGACCAGGTGTGTCTCCGGCGCCGTGCTGGTCCATCTCCAGGTACTCCTGTTTGTTTTTCTCGGACTCGAAGTAGATCTTGATGGCATTATCACCCTCGCCTTCGATAACGAACGGGGCGTTTTCCAGGTCGGTGGCCTCATTCATTGAAATGGGATCAACGGTTGTCGTAATCATGGTATTTCTCCTGTAGAGACGTCAGTAATCCGGATGCTGCTGTAATTCCCGCAGCGCCATTGGTTTGGTCAGGAGCAGCTGCACAGTTCCGATGGAGCCCTGTCTGAAGCCACCCTCGCAATAACTCAGGTAATAGTCCCACATGCGGATGAAGTCTTCCGAGTATCTGAGTCGGCGAATCCTGTCGATATTGGTGTGGAAGCGGTTTCTCCAGTGCCGCAGTGTGGTGGCGTAATGCTTGCCAATATCTTCCAGGTGAAAGACGCGCATATCAGTCATGCGTGCGATAGAGTCGTTCAATGCGGACACGCATGGCAGGCAGCCGCCCGGAAAAATATAGCGCTGGATGAAGTCGATCGATTTCTTGGCGGCCGGGTAGCGCTGGTCGCTGATGGTGATCGACTGTAACAGCATCATACCATCCGGCCTGAGCAGGCGGCTGCATTTCCTGAAGAAGGTGTCGAAATAGCGATGCCCGATGGCCTCTATCATTTCTATCGAGACCAGCTTGTCATAGCTGCCCTCGAGGTTGCGGTAATCCTCGAACAGCAGTGTAATCCTGTCTTCCAGACCGGCCTCCCGAACCCGATGACAGGCATAGTCATACTGCTGTCTGGAAATGGTGGTCGTGGTGACGCGGCAGCCGTAGTGCCTGGCGGCATAGAGGGCGAAACCTCCCCAGCCGGTTCCGATTTCGAGTACATGGTCTGAGGCCTTGAGCTGGAGTTTGTCGCATATCCGTTCCAGTTTGGCCTCGGACGCCTGCTGCAGTGTGGCCCGGGGATGATTGAACACGCCACAGGAGTACATCATGGTGCTGTCCAGGAATAATTCGAACAGTTCATTGCCCAGGTCGTAGTGCGCCTCGATATTGCGGCGGCTGCCATTCGGGGTATTGCGGCGCAGGTAGCGCAGTACCAGATGGTATGGCTTGATTACAAGCCACCTGGTGAATGCACCGGTTTTCTCTATGTATTTGCGGTTGCAAAGAAACAGTTCCACCAGGCCAGTGAGGTCACTGCACTGCCAGTGGCCATCTATGTAGGATTGGCCGCCACCGAGCGCGCCATGAGCCAGTAACCGGGCGTAGAAGGCCGGATTTGAAACAGTTAAGGTGACAGTTTTCGGAAAGACATCATCCTGCCGGCCGAAGATATAGTGTTCCTTCCCGTCATTCAGGATGAGTTCGCCGTGTTGCAGATGTTGCAGACGCGCCAGCAATGCCCGTTTGGGATAGTTTCCAAAGAAACCCGCCGGCCGGTTTTGCGGGACTGATTTTTCGATACAGAGTGTTGCGGATTTCATGATTTGCTCACCGGGTCAGGTGTCTCCAGTTTTTCGGGATGTGGAACGAAGGGGACCTTTTTCAGCCACAGTTGCAGGGCCTGGAAATAAATCGCGGCAACGATCTTAACTGTCATCAACGGATAGCGCAGCAGTATGCCGACCAGTGCGGCGCCTGTAATTGGCCTTTCTTCAAGTGACAGGGTGGCATCGAACAGCTGGTCACCATGGCGGTAATTCTTCATGTGAACGATGAGTTTCTCTGCGGGATGTGTGAAGCGCCAGTCATAATCGATATCCATGTCCATGAAGGGCGAGACATGAAAGCGCTTGTCAAGCAGGTAGCGCTTGGTGTTGTCATTGCCCCGGTTGTGTGACTCGGGCAGTACATAGCAGTACTGCTCGCCCCAGGGGGTGTTGTTGACCTCGGCGACGATGGTCTCGAGCCTGTTACCACTCTTGTCGAAGCAGTAGTAGAAGCTGACCGGGTTGAAGCCATGGCCGAAATAGCGCAGGTTGGTCAGCAGCCGTATCGGCCCGTTGAGTGTTATGTTTGCCTGCTCCCTGACAAGCCGGCGTACCTCGTCGGCCAGGTCGACAGTCTTCTCGCCGAGGTGATCCTCCCGCCTGAAGCGCGCCAGCGCCGGGCGGGTGGCCGACCACAGCCAGCGTCTCTGGAAAAGCATCGGCAATTCATCGAGATCAAGGTACAGCATGAATACTGCGTAGTGGAACGCATGCGGTACCGGCGTATAACGACGGTGTCTAAGCTGTCCTGCGTATATACGACTGTGCATGTTCGGTATGTTTCCTGAAGGCCTCAACTGCATTCAGTGCGCTGATGACCCCGTCTTCATGAAAGCCGTAACGCCAGTAGGCGCCGCAGTACCAGGTATGCCGCCGGCCATTGATCTCGTCCTGGCGCCGCTGTGCGGCGATTCCGGCAGCGGTAAAGACCGGGTGTTCGTAGCGCAGGCGCCGAATCACCCGGTCGGGGTTGATATTTTCGGAATCATTGAGGGTGACGCAAAAGGTCTCGGCTGCGTCCAGTGACTGCAGGATGTTCATGTTATAGGTGACGGAAACACGCCGGTTATCGTCATTTCTTCGCAGATAGTTCCATGCCGCCCAGGTTCGCCTGTGCCGCGGGAGCAGCGCGGTATCGGTGTGCAGTACGACCTCGTTTTTCTGGTAGGGAATCGCGCCCAGGATATGACGTTCAAGCGGGTCCGGATCCGACAGCATGGCGAGTGCCTGATTGCTGTGACTGGCAATGAAAACGTGATCGAAGCGCTCGACTTGGCCGGTCGCCGTCCGCAACTCGACATGGTTCGGGGTGCGTTTCAGGGAAAGCACGGGCTGGTTGAGGCGTATTCTGTCATTGAAGGGTGCAGTCAGGGCCCGGACATATTCCCGTGAGCCCCCCCTGATGACGCGCCACTGTGGCCGGTTCCTGATATTCAGGAGTCCGTGGTTGGCGAAGAAGCGTATGAAATGGCAAGCCGGGAAGTCCAGCATCTGTTGCGGGTCCGTTGACCAGATGGCGGCGCCCATGGGAATGATATAGTTGTCGATGAACAGCCGGCCGTATCCCTTGCCGCGAAGATATTCATCCAGCGTCAGTGTGGCGTCATTGCTGTCAAGCAATTCGCGCGACTCCCGGTTGAAGCGCAGGATATCCCTGATCATGCCGTGGAAACGTGGCCTGAGAAGGTTTCGGCGCTGGGTAAACAGGCGGTTGAGCGAGGCGCCGTTGTACTCGATGCCGCTCGATTCGCAGCGACTGCTGAAGCTCATGGTCGTGGGCTGTGTCCGCACGCCGAGTTCATCGAGCAAGGCAATGAAATTCGGGTAGGTCCAGTCGTTGTAGACAATAAACCCTGTATCGATGACGTACTGCCTGTTGTTGTGGGAGATTTCATGGCTGTGGGTATGTCCACCCACGTGGCTGCCCGATTCGAACACGGTTATATCGTGCTCCCTGCACAGATGCCACGAGGCAACATTGCCCGCGATGCCTGTACCGATGACGGCAATCTTCATGGCTGCCGGTCTCCGGATGTTGCCGTGCGCTGGGGCACGGGACGGATTTTCTCGATGTCGTAACCCTGGCCGGCAATGATATCCAGAATGGTCGCGTAATCCGCTTCGGGTATCGTGGGTGTGCGTGCCATGATCCAGACATAGTCGCGCTTGTTGCGCCCTATTACGGTTTGTGTGTAGTCCATATCGAGATAGATCACCCTGTAGTCTGCCTTGATCGGCCATACAAACTGCATGCGCCAGATGGCGTTTGACGGGTCATCCGTAACAAAACCGGTCGGTTTGTAGGTCTTCAGCGGGCCATTGAAAGAGCCCTGGTTGAAACGGAAAGTCGTGGCGACCCGATTGCTGCTGACCAGCTCGTAGGACTCGATTGCATTGTGTGCCCGGCGTTCGATGAAGGTGGGTATGCTGGCAATTACGTACCAGTCCCCCATAAAGCGTTCCAGGTCGAGCTGCGCCACGGTGCGGATCGGGGGGGAGGTGCTGCAGGCCGCCAGTGTCATGACCGGCAGGAAAGCCGCGCGGCGAATCAGCCTGGTCATGAAGGAGTTATTCAGGGACATAACGCAGCAGCTTTCCATTGGCTGTCGTTGACTGCAGGGCGAGCCAGTGGCCGTTGTGCGAGTACCATATATCGATATCGAGATCGTCTGCGGTCAGCTTGTACCGGTGGGTCCGGACAGCTGTTTCTCCATGTTCAAGAAGGTCTTCACCGATATAATCCACTTCGACGTCAAGATATTCCCCAGTTTGTGAATTCAGCAGGCGGTCACGCTCGAGGAAGGATTTGTCCCAGTAGGCAAAGGTGCTGATGCAGGCCGGCAGGGTGTACTCGCCCGAGTTTGATGTAATCCGGAAGCCGTCTCCGGTGGCCGTGCCCTGTACCAGAAACTGTTTGCCGTTCTGGTCGGTGTTCGAGGAAATCCGCGTCAGGCAGCTGTCGTTCCAGTGCTCGACATTGTCGTGACGATAGCTGTAGAAGGGTATCTTCAGTAAGGTCACGTCGAACTTAGCCCGGGTGTCGAGACGTTGACTCGCACCATCCCGCGTCAGTGTGAAATGATGGTGCCCGATCTCCCGGTCATTCAGGTAGACCTTGAAGCGCCACTGCTGTTCGGTCGCCGCCACGGTGGTGGAGGCAAGCAGCAGGACCAGGCCGAACACTGCCCCTGACGTCATGTTGAGAACCCGATGAGTAATCTGTCCGGTCATGGTTTCAACTCTCGGCATGCTGCCTGACAGGGCCGGGTATGAACGCGTTGGTGCGTGCGATGTAATCGCGGTAGGCCGGTCGCCGCTCGGTTATGTCTTTTTCCAGCAGTGCGACGCCGGATACCCGCAACAGCAGGAAGGTCATCAGAACGGGTGACAGCACTGACCACCAACCGCCGGCGGCGACCGCGAACAGGTAGAAACCCCACCAGACACAACATTCGCCAAAATAATTCGGGTGCCTGGTGTAGCGCCACAAGCCCGCGTCCATCACCTTGCCGCGGTTGCCGGGCGCGGCCTTGAAGGCGGCCAGCTGGGCGTCGGCGATACCCTCGAACAGGATGCCGAATACCACCAGCGCAATCGCCAGCATGTCGGTCGGGTTGAGCGGGATGCTGCCGGTCGTGGCGGCGAGCAAGGGCAGGGAGATGATCCACGCCAGTGCCCCCTGCAGCAGGAAAACGATGCCCAGGCTCTTGAGGGCGAAATTCGGCGAGTGTTTGCGCCGCATGGCCTGATAGCGGGCATCCTCGGGTTCGCCCCAGTTGCGCCATGTGATATGGGCGGAGAGGCGGATTGCCCACAGGGCGACCAGCGCGAGGACGATCGTGCCGCGCTGTGTTGCGAACTCATACATCAGGAAATAGGTCGCGCACAGCGCAAGAAATACCAGCGACCACAGGCTGTCGACGATGCTCACATCCCGCTTGAGCAGGCTCACCAGCCACACCAGGGAGGGTAGTGCAAGTGCGACCACCAGACCCGAGAAATATATCTGTACATCAAACACGCGCATCCAGCCCCGTCAGCAGCGTCCTGGAGGGTGCCGGATTGATACCATCCAGGCGTTCGGACAACTTCATCAGTAGCGGCATGAACACGGACCAGCCCAGTGCCAGGGCAGTCATGGCGACTGCGAAATCGATTATTTGTACGCCACCCAGCTTGTAACCGGCAAAGTAGGCACCCGGCCCGCAAATGGCACCCAGTATTGCGGCCAGCAGCAGGCGCCTTTTCAGGAACCTGAGAGAAACGTTGAGTGTTGTTGCAAACAGCAGCCACATGGCTACGATCCAGTGAGGTGCCGTTCCCTCGATCAGGATACCGGAGGGGTAAGTCAGCCAGCCGGCATACACCAGCAGGCTGTCCCAGGCGGCGCCGATCACGCCCGCGGACAGTATCAGCAGCAGTTCCATCCTTGGCAATGTTGCAGTGGCGATATGTCGGTATACGATCAGCAGTGCTGTGGCTGTACCCAGCCAGGGCAGGTGATTGGCGCCGGCCAGCACACAGCACAACCACCCCGCCTGGAACACCAGCGCGTTGGTGACAACGGACTTCACGGGCGGGTTACCTTTTCGAACAGGTAGTGGCCGACGCGCCACTGCTGGCCGTTGTCAAAGGCAAAGAGTTCGGCGCAGGCCATGAAGAACATCCGCCAGCGCATCCACCACTGCCGAGTGCGGGCCTCGCCATAGGTCTCCTGCAGTATCGGCCAGATAGCTACCCGGTTTTCATCCATGTTCTGCAGCCACGCATTGGCGGTCTTTTCATAGTGCAGGCCACTCCAGTGCCAGTGTTCGCGGATTCTGAGGTGGTCCTGGAAATACAGTGGTAGATCACTGCTCGGCATCATGCCTCCAGTGAAGAAGTGCCGGCTCATCCAGTCGGTGGCATTGTTATCTTCAAAGGAATAGGGAACATCGCGGTGACAGAAGATGTGCATGAAAAAGCGGCCATCCGGCTCCAGCCAGTTACTGATACGCTCGAACAGGATCCGGTAATTGCGCATGTGCTCGAACATCTCTACAGAGACGATCCGGTCATATGCCGTCTTTGCCATGTAATCGTTCATATCGCAGGTGATTACCTCGATGTTGGCAAGCCGTTGCAATTCCGCCTGTCTCAGGATGTGGTTGCGTTGTGAGGAGGAGTTCGATACGGCCGTTATGCGGCTGTGCGGGTAATGCCGTGCTATCCAGAGCGTCAGCGAGCCCCAGCCGCAGCCCAGTTCCAGAATGTCCATGCCGTCCTGCAGTCCGGCGCGTTCGCAGGTTATGCTTAGTGCCTCGTGTTCGGCCGTGTCCAGATCAGAGGCCCCGTTACCCCAGTAACAGCAACTGTACTTGCGGGCCTTGCCGAGCACCTCTGTAAAGAAGGCGGCCGGTACCTCGTAGTGCTGTTCATTGGCCCGGTGCGCCAGGGGGGCCACGGGGGCCTGGTTCATGTCTCGGATGAATGCGGCCTTGCGCGCAGCGAGGGCCTCGCAGTCGTCGCTGGCCAATCCGGCAAGTCGCCTCTTGAGGAGTCGCTTGATGCCATGACGGATCACCGGATCAGGTACCAGACCCTGTTCCGTCCAATCGATGGCCCTTGCTGCATTGTTTTCCATGCTGGTTTGCCCCCGTGTCGATGTTCTTGAAGATGTACAAAACTTATACACATGGCCTGAACATCTGTCAAGTGCTTCCATGGGGTCCGCGGATACGGCGGCCGATAAAATCCATAAATAAACTTATAAAACAGTTATATAAATAATTTATACGACCATGTACCATGAGTATCATACAGATACAAATATTGTACATCCAGTCTGGATGTTGTATAAAGGGGTGAAATTCACTTCAAGGAGCGTCGATGAGCATCAGCAAGGCCCCGGTACTTTTAACCGCATTGCTCGCGTGGAGCGTCTCTGCCGGTGTTGCCGCTGCCGCGTGTCCCGAATCTCTAGACCACTTCAAACGACCACTGGCGGGGCACGAGCCTGTTCACCTGTGCGATGTCATGCAGGGCAAGGTGGTGCTGGTGGTCAATACAGCCAGCAAGTGCGCCTATACCCCCCAGTACGACGGGCTGGAAAAACTCTATGAGCGCTATCGCGAACGCGGGCTGGTGGTGGCCGGTTTTCCGTCCAACGATTTTGCCGGACAGGAACCGGGTACGGAGCAGCAGATCCGCAAATTCTGCCGCCTGACCTACGGTGTCCAGTTTCCGATGTTCGAGAAGGTTCACGTCAAGGGTCAAACGGTGGATCCCTTCTATAGATACCTCATCCGCGAGTCGGGGGAACCGCCGCGCTGGAATTTTCATAAATACCTGCTGGACAGGGAAGGGCGGGTGATCGCCAGTTTCCCCAGTCAGGTGAAGCCCGATGACCGTGGACTGGTCAAACTGATCGAGGAGCTGTTGTGAACCATACGGTCTTCGATGCGCCGGTCGCCAGAAGCGTATTGGCATCGCACTCCGCACCTGAATGGCGGCGTAACGCAGCCTTGCTGGGTTACACCGGACTGGTTCCGTTTGTGGTGCTGGCGGCATTCGCCCTGTTCCCGGTCGGCAACCTCGAGCAGCAGGCCCGCGAGGCACTGATTGCCTACGGCGCCGTCATTATCAGTTTTTTGGGGGCATGGCACTGGTATGCGGCCATCCATCATGGTGGTGCCCACGCGACGCTGGCAAGGATGTCATTTGCGGTATCCCCCGCCCTGCTGGGGTGGATTGCGACAGTGTTGCCGCAGTCCTACGGCATGGCACTGGTGATTGCGGGCCTGCTGATCACCTGCATCGCCGACGGTCGCGTGCAGGATATCCATCCCTGGTACCGGTTGCTGCGACGGCGGCTTACGTTGATTGCATCGGCAAGCATGACTGTTGCCGTGTTCTCCCAACTCTGAGGTGTGAAATGTCTCCGAAACACAAGAATACCGAGTTTACTGCGGGCATCAGGATAGGTATCAGCTCCTGCCTGCTCGGCGGTAAGGTGAGGTTCGATGGTGGCCACAAGCGCAACCGTTTCGTGACCGATGCGCTGGCCGACTATTTCGAGCTGGTTCCCTACTGCCCGGAAGTCGCTATCGGCATGGGCGTGCCGCGTCAGCCGATCCGCCTGGTGGGTGATGCCGAGAGACAGGAAGCGGTTGGCGTGAAGACCCCCGAACTCAATGTCACCCAGCCGTTACGGGAATACGGACGAACGGTGGCCGCCAGTCTCGACGGTTTGTGCGGGTTCATTTTCAAGAAGGACTCGCCCAGTTGCGGCATGGCGCGTGTCAAGGTCTACAACGACAAGGGTATGCCGGAGCGCACCGGCACCGGGCTGTTTGCCCGCGAGATCATGCAGGCTGATCCGCTTTTGCCGGTCGAAGAGGAGGGCCGCCTGAACGACGCGGGGTTGTGTGACAGTTTCATCACCCGCGTGTACGTGTACGCACGCTGGAAGGCCCTGTGCAATGCGGGCCTGAGCAAATCAGGTCTGATGGAATTTCATGCCAGCCACAAGTTTCTGGTGATGGCCCACAGCAGTGACACCTACCGGCGGCTGGGCCGGATGCTGTCCGACCTCAGTGCTGTGGACCTGGGTGAAACGGCGCACAGCTATATCAGCATCGTGCTGGAGGCGCTGAAGCGCCCGGCGACGCGCAAGCAGCACACCAATGTCCTGCAGCATCTGCTCGGCTACCTGAAAAACGACCTGGAGCCGGCATACCGCGCGGACCTGTCGGGCAGTATTGATGCCTATCGCCGGGGTGACTATCCCCTGGTCGTCCCGGTCAGGCTGCTGCAGCATTACTTCGGTATTCATCTGCATCCCTATATCAGCCGACAGGTCTACCTGAACCCCTACCCGGAGTCGCTGCAGCTGAGAAACGCCTTGTGAGGGATGCCCCGATGGCGGCTGAAAACAGCTTTGGCGTCGTGATCGTCGGGAATGAAATCCTCTCTGGCAAGCGCGCCGACAGGCACCTCCCCCACGTGATAGACACGCTGGCTGCGAGCGGCCTGCAGGTGGCATGGTCGCGGGTGGTCAGCGACCAGCGGCGCAGACTGGTGCACGAGCTCAGGCAGACCCAGCAGGACGCTGTCCCCGTGCTCTGCTTCGGCGGTATCGGTGCAACACCCGATGACCAGACCCGGCAGGCGGCCGGTGAGGCGTTCGGCTGCGCCCTGGTGCGCCATCGCGATGCGCAGGCCCTGATCGAGCAGCGCTTTGGCGACGGCGCCTGGCCGGTGCGTATCCGGATGGCGGATCTGCCTGAGGATTGCCTGCTGATACCCAATCCCGGCAGCGGGATTCCAGGCTTCACGCTCTACAACCACCACTTCTTCCCCGGTATCACGGACATCGCCTGGCCCATGCTGGACTGGGTGCTGGATACCGTGTACCCGTCATCTGCCGGGCCGCTGCAGGAAAAATCGGTCAGGATCTTCGATGTGGCCGAGTCGGAGCTGGTCGGGCTGATGGAGGAACTGAACCGACGTCATCCCGGGACAGGCCTGTTCAGCCTGCCTCACAGGGCGGTGAACGGTTACGTGGAAATCGGTTTTCGCGGCAATGACGGCGAGGTGGAATCCGCCTTTTCAGGACTCGTCATAGCTCTGGAGAGGCGGGCGCTGTGCTATGAGCTGGTGGGTGGCGAGCTGGCAAACGCGACGATCAGTAAGGCTGCCGTTTGATCTGCTCCCAGGCGGCAAGTGCCTGCTTGCGGCTTGCCTGCAGGTCTACCAGTGGCTCGGGATAGTCGCTGCCCATCCTGATGCCGGCGTCAGCAAGCTCTGCAGGGTCGGCTGACCAGGGCTGGTGCAGATGTTTATTGTCCAGTCGTTTGAGTTCAGGTACCCAGTTGCGTACATAGACACCCGCCTTATCGAATTTTTCACCCTGCAGGACCGGGTTGAATATGCGGAAGTAGGGTGCAGCATCCGCGCCGCTGCCCGCAGTCCACTGCCACCCCATGGTGTTGTTGGCCAGGTCGGCATCCACCAGAGTGTCCCAGAACCAGCGCGCACCTTCCTGCCAGGGGATGCGCAGGTTCTTGGTCAGGAAGGATGCGACGATCATGCGCACGCGGTTGTGCATGTAACCGGTCCGCCATAGCTCGCGCATACCGGCATCGACGATCGGTATCCCGGTCTGGCCCTGCTGCCAGCGGGTGAGATCTTCTGCGTAGTCAGTCCGCCAGGGAAAATTTTCAAAGCGTTTGTCGAGGGGGTGCAGGCGGGTATCCGGAAAGTGGTAGAGCAGGTGATGACTGAACTCGCGCCAGCCCAGTTGTCGCAGCCAGGCCTCGCTGGCGGTGACGGTACCACTGTCGGAATGTGTGGATGCCCACTGTTCAAGGTAGTGCCATACCCGGACCGGGCTGATTTCACCAAAGTGCAAATGGGCGGACAGGCGGGAGGTGCCCTGCAGGGCGGGCCGGTCGCGTGCGTCAGGGTAGTCGATCAGACTTTGCTCGCAAAATTCATGCAATGCATCCCAGGCACCGTCTTCACCGGGCTGCCAGTGATTGTAGAATGCTTCGTCCCAAGGCATCGCGGGCAACAGGTCCAGCGACCCTATGGATGACCCGGTCAACAGTGGGGTATCCGCCGGCGCCGGGAGTCGCTGCGGCCGTCCTGCCGGATCGCGCGAGGGTCCTGTCCCATGCAGACTTTTCCAGAAAGGCGTGAAAACGCGGTAGGGGGTGCCGTCTTTCTTGGCAATAGTCGCGGGCTCGCGCAGCAGCGTGCCGCTGTAGCTTCGCATGCCGACCCCGGCCCGTTCGAGCGCCTGCTCCAGCGCCCGGTCGCGCCGGATAAAGGCCGGCTCGTAACAGCGGTTCAGGTAAACCGCCTGCGCGCCGCTGGTCTCGATGAGGCGTGACAGCTGTTGTTGGCTGTCACCGACCAGGACAGTCAGGCGGCTGCCGCACTGCCGGAGGGCTTTCTCCAGTGATGTCAGGCTGTGATGCAGCCACCAGGCGCTGGCTGCACCCAGCGGCCAGTCCGGGTCGGGTTCATCGTGGATGTAGACCGGCAGGGGGATGTGCCCGTCCTCCTGCAAGGCCTGCAGGGCGGGGTTGTCATCGAGACGCAGATCCCTGCGCAGCCAGAGGATCGCAGTGCTCATCTGCAGTCAGCGCAACCGGCCTGTTTTGATATGCTCGCTTAGCATTCTGAGTCCCGTGCCGATAGATTCGCCCAGGCAGATCGCGCCGGCTGACTCGATCTTGTCCTGATGTTTGGTGGCGATCCTGCCGCCGACAAAGACGGGGACCGCTGTCTGGCCAACCAGGGCCGGCAGATCGCTATTGATGATGCCGCGCGCGGGCCTGGCTGAGCCCGACAGGACGACACCGTCGCAGGTTTTCCGCTGCATGACAGCGGGCAGCTGGTCGAGCGGCATATTGGCTCCCAGTACCAGTACCCGATAGCCGTAATTCACCGCGGCAAGGGCAAACAGCAGCAGGCCGACCTCGTGAAATTCGCCCGGCAGGCAGGCGAGCAGCAGCAGGGGGCCGTTACTGCGCTGGTTCATGTGGTGGATGCGGGTACCGAGCTTGTTGCGCAAGTAGACACTGAAAAAATGTTCCTCGGCAATACCGGTGTCACGTTCCTTCCAGCGCTCGCCGAATGTGCGCAACAATGGTGAGATCAGCCGCTGGATGATGACATCGACCGGGTAGAGGGAGAGGGCGTCGTTGTAGACGGTATCCAGTGCATGCTCGTCGAAGTTTTCCACCGCCAGTAGCATCTTGTTCTGGTAGCTGCGCCATACCTCTCCGGTATCCGCGACGGCGACAGCCGGCACCTGGCCGGGTGCCTGCTCCAGCAGGGGTTTCACCTGGCTGATGGCAATGCCCTGATCGAGCAGTTCGAGTACATGCCTGATGAGTTCAACATCCTCCTCGGTATACAACCGGTGTCCCTTCGGGGTGCGCTGCGGGGTAATCAGGTTGTAGCGCCGCTCCCAGGCGCGCAGGGTTACCGGGTTGATGCCCGTCAGGCTGGCCACCGTGCGGATGGGCAGCAGGGGTCCGCTGGGTTTCTCGGCGTGTTGTGATTGCGGCATGGCGGTTTCTCTCGCAGGTTGTACAACTATTGTACTATATTATTAAGAGATGTGTTAACCTTGTACAAAGAATCAAGCAATGAAATTCAATCAGTTGGAAGGTGGTAAGCATGGCTAAATTAACCGACCTGGTCCTGTTGCGGAATGATCCCGTGGTTGCCGGGGAATTCCTCCAGGCCGCCATCAGGGGTGATGTCGATGCGCAGTACGGCGTCGGGCTGATCTATGCAGAGGGTCGTGGCATCAAGCAGGACGAGGTGAAGGCCTACTACTGGCTGACGCGCGCCATCGAGCAGGGCGACCGGGAGGCGGACCTGTTGCGGCGGAATGTCGCCATCAACATGACGGATGAACAGTTTGCACGGGCCATGTTGCTGGTGAAGCAGCACGACCTGGGCCCGGGTTCGGCTAGCCGCAACCCGCGGCGCAGGCCAGGCCCCGCGGAGGACGGGGGAGGGCTGTATTGACCCATGTCTTCCTGCAGGCCATTCGCGCCTCTGCTGCTGGTCCTGCTGCTGGCCGCTTGTACCGGGATCCCGGAGAATGTGTCTCCGGTGACAGGATTCGATGCCAGTCGTTATCTCGGTACCTGGTATGAGATCGCGCGGCTTGATCATTCATTCGAGCGCGGGCTGGAGCAGGTCACGGCCGAATACAGTTTTCGTGCAGATGGGGGTATCCGGGTAGTCAACCGGGGTTTTGATCCCGCCGGGAAACGCTGGAAGGAGGCGGACGGGAAGGCCTATTTTATCGGGCCAGAGGATGTCGGGAGATTAAAGGTCTCCTTCTTTGGCCCATTTTACGGCGCCTACAACATAATCGAACTGGATAAACAGCATTACCGCTATGCCCTGGTGTGTGGACCGAACAAAAAATACCTCTGGATACTGGCCCGCGAGCCAGTACTCGACAAAGCAACAATGGATCGTTTGATGATAACGGCATCCGCGCTCGGTTTTGACACAGGCCGGTTGATCTTTGTCAGCCAGACGGCAGCGGCACGCTAGGCTGTGACAGAGTGATGGCCTGTCAGTCCTCGCTGATCAGTTCCTTGATGATATAGCCGCCTGATTTCTCGTCCAGCTGCAAGGTGAGCAGCTTGCGCGCCTGCGCCTCTTCCAGCAGTTGTCCGAAGGTGCGGAAGCCGTGATAGGTTTCGTTGAAACCCGGTTTGCGACGTTTCAGGGTCTGCTTGACCATTGATCCCCAGACCTTTTCCTGTTCGCCGCGCTCCTTGAGCAGGGCCTCGACCGTTTCGACTACCAGGTCCAGTGCATCCTGCTGCTTGTCCGCCTCGGTTTTTGTCCTGGTTTTCTTGCCGGCCTTCTTCGCTGCGGGCTTGCGTCGTCCCCGGCGCGGCTTGTCGGATTCGCGCACCAGATCGTCATAGAAGATAAACTCGTCGCAGTTGGCAATCAGCAGGTCGGAAGTGGCGTTCTTCACGCCGACCCCGATGACTACCTTGTCATTCTCTCGCAATTTACTGACCAGTGGCGAAAAGTCCGAGTCTCCGCTGATGACCACGAAGGTGTCGACATGCGATTTGGTATAGCATAGGTCCAGCGCATCGACGACCATGCGGATATCGGCAGAGTTTTTGCCCGAGAGGCGCACATGGGGGATCTCGATCAGCTCAAAGGCCGCCTCGTGCATGGCCGCCTTGAATGTCTTGTAACGATCCCAGTCGCAGTAGGCCTTCTTGACAACGATGTTGCCCTTGAGTAGCAGGCGCTCCAGTACCTTCTGTATGTCAAAAGCGGTGAACTTGGCATCGCGCACGCCCAGTGCGACGTTTTCGAAGTCGCAGAACAGCGCCATGTTGCGGGTTTCTGTTTTCTCGTTCATGTTGCCCTGTGTTGTTTCGGTGGTCGTGATTCTGCAGCCCTGTGAGCAGGCATTCAAAGTAGTGCAACAAGATAGGCTCCTGATTGCAGACTTGCAATGATTTCCTGATGGTTACGGGTGTCCGGTTGCTGTGGCACGCACTGCCCTTGGCAGACACCGGCAGGATCTCGGTAGTTGTCCCGGGTCATATCAGGCAGATGCACACTATTACTGCAACGACATGTCTCAATGGGCGTTATCCCGGGTAGATCAGGCGAGTGAATCTATGCTGCGTTGAGTGAATCCTTCTCTAGCTTGCGGGCCTGCTTTTTCATCAGCTCCACGATGGCATAAACGCCGATGTGACGGTTGGGAGAAAGATGTTCGTCGAGGTTGAGCCGGGTAAACAGTTCGTCTACGTCCAGTTGTTCGATTTCCCGGGGACTACGTCCGTCGGTCAGCCGGGTCAACAGCGCCAGCACCCCCTTGATGATGCTGGTATCACATTCGCCATGATAGTGGAGTGCTGCTGGGTCGTCTTCATCGCGATAGGCGCTCACCCAGACCTGACTCATGCAGCCCTTGACCTTGTTGGCTTCCGTCTTCAGCTCCTCTGGCATCGCCGGCAGCTGTTCGCCCAACTCGACCAGGTACTGGTAGCGCTGATCCCAATCGCCCAGCAGTTCGAAGATGTCGACGATATCGTCCAGCCTGCTCATGGTCGATCCTTTCATCGGCTTACACGCTGAAGGATTCACCGCAGCCGCAGGTATCCCTGACGTTCGGGTTACGAAACTCAAGGCCCTGGTTAATGGCATTGTTCCTGAGATAATCCACCTCGGTACCGTCGAGCTGTTCGAGACTGTCTCTGTCAACCACCACCTTGACGCCTTGGCTCTCGAATACCGTATCTTTATTGCCTATCACATCGACATAGTCGACCACATAGGCAAACCCGGAACAGCCGGACTTGCGCATGCCCAGACGCAGGCCAATTCCACTTCCCCGTTTTTGCAGCATGGCGCTTATATGCTGTGCAGCGTTTTCAGTCAATACAACAGCCATTCCATTACTCTCCTGTCTTCCGAAACGGATTCAAAAAAGACCCAGCGCCAGTTTCGCTTCATCACTCATACGGTCTCTATCCCAGGGCGGATCCCAGACCAGTTGCACGTGTGCGTCGCTGACACCCTCCACCGACTTGATGACGGATTCCACCTGGCCGGGCAGGACACCGGCAACCGGACAACCCGGGGCAGTCAGCGTCATGGTAACCGACACGGCGGCCTTATCATCGATGTCCAGGGTGTAGATCAGCCCGAGATCGTAGACGTTCACCGGGATTTCCGGGTCATACACAGTACGAATCGCCTCAATGACACGGTCCTCCAGCGGGGCATCGCCCGGCAGAGGCGCCGGCGCACTGGCCGACTCCGGCTTGCCGCCATGATACCAGGCCGGTTTGATTTCCATGTCCCGTCTACCCTCTGGCAACCGCTTCGTTGAGCGTGATTGCCAGCCTGTGGATAGCGTAATCACGCAACGGCTGCAACTCGATGCTGTCGATGATTTCGTTTGCAAAACCCAGGCACAGCATCCTGTGCGCCGCACTGGCGGCAATACCGCGTGAACGCAGATAGAAGACCTGCTCGGGATCCAGTTGGCCGACCGTGGTGCCGTGACTGCACTTAACGTCGTCGGCGTAGATTTCCAGTTGCGGCTTGGTGTCCACTTCGGCGTCGCGGGTCAGCATCAGGTTATCGTTGGTCAGGTGCGCATCAGTGTGCTGTGCCTGCCTGTCCACCAGGATGCGGCCGTCGAACACTGCGCGTCCCTTGCCGTAGAGGATGCCTTTGAAACGTTCGCGACTGATACAGGCGGGTACGCTATGCTGTACGTCGAGATGGAAATCCGTTAGCTGCCGGTCCCCCGCAGTGTACAGGCCGTTAAGGACGCATTCGGCACCCTCGTGTCTGAAATGCGCATTGTATTCGGTCCGGGCCCAGGCCCCGCCGAATGCCAGGGTGGTGCCCCGGTAGCGGCTCTGCTGCGCCTGTGACAGGTACAGGCTGCTCAGATGCCAGGCGTTGCGGCTTTCATCCTGTACACGGTAATGCGCAAGCGTGGCGCCTTCGCGCAGCCCTATCTCGGTCAGGTTGTTGTTGAAATAGCGGGCTTTGCCGCTCCCGATGAAACGTTCCACCAGGGTCGCCCTGGCGCCTGCCTCCAGTACCACCAGGTTGCGCGGCTGAATCAGGCTGGCATCATCCTGGCCGGGGTTGAGGTAGATCATTTCGATTGGCCGATCCACTTCGATGTTTTCATCGACGTGGAGCAAGGCACCGTCATTGGCGAGCGCGGTATTCAGGGCGGTGAACAGGTGCTCGGTGTGACCGGCGGCCTGGCCGAACCAGCCGGCGATCCATTTGCTGTCGCTGCCGAGCGCGGTGCGCAGGTTTCCCAGGGTCACGCCAGCGGGAAGCCTTTCACTGCTGGACAGTTGCGGCACATAGTGGCCATTGGCAAACACGAGCCGGTAAGTCTCGAAGGAGGGCAGCAGCAAGCTTTCCGGATCCAGCGCCTGTGGGTCGGGAACGTAGCCGGCCGTCGGGTGAAAACTGTTTTTGAGCAAACCTTCGACAGCGCTGTAGCGCCAGTTTTCCTGTTTGCGGTTCGGTACTGGCAGCTCGGCGAGCGTCTTCCTGGCCTGTGCCCGCGCATTGTCGAGCCACGCTGGACTCTGCCCGGGTGAATCCGGGCCGGACAGCATAATCAGCTGTTCGAACCAGCTGGGCCGGGTATCAGCGGTGGTCATGCCGCAGCCTCCTCTTCAATCCAGCCGTAGCCCTTCTTTTCAAGCTCCAATGCCAGCTCCTTGTCGCCGGAACGCACGATGCGCCCGCCGACTATGACATGCACATAATCGGGTTCGATGTAATCAAGCAGCCGCTGGTAGTGCGTGATCAGGATGATGGAGCGCTCCGGACTCCGCAAGGCATTGACACCAGCGGCAATAATACGCAGTGCATCGATGTCGAGACCGGAATCGGTTTCATCGAGAATCGCCAGCTTTGGCTCCAGCATGGCCATCTGCAGTATCTCGTTGCGCTTTTTCTCGCCGCCGGAGAATCCGGCATTAACGCTACGCTTGAGCAGCTTCTCATCAAGATCCACCAGCCGCGCCTTGTCGCGCACTCGCTGCATGAAGGCGACGGCGTCGAGTTCCTCCTCGCCGCGAGCGCGGCGTATCGCATTGAGTGATTCGCGCATGAACACCATGTTGTTTACACCCGGCAGCTCCACCGGGTACTGCATGCCAAGAAAAATGCCCAGGTGAGCGCGCTGTTCCGGGTCCAGCGCCAGCAGGTCATGGCCATCGAACAGCATTTCACCGCCAGTCACCTCGTAACCATCGCGGCCCGCCAGCGCGTGCGACAAAGTGCTCTTGCCGGACCCGTTGGGCCCCATGATGGCGTGTACCTGGCCGGCACCCACGTCCAGGTCAAGTCCCTGGAGGATATTTTTTCCTTCGATGTCGACCTGCAGGTTTTTGATCGATAACATTGTCACTATCTCCGAATTCCGTAATTAACCAACAGCGCCTTCCAGCGTGATGTTAAGCAGTTTCTGCGCCTCTACGGCGAACTCCATCGGCAACTGGTTGAACACTTCCTTGCAGAAGCCGTTGACGATCATCGATACCGCATTCTCTTCCGACAACCCACGCTGCCGGCAGTAAAACAGCTGGTCTTCACCGATTTTAGACGTGGTCGCTTCGTGTTCCACCTTAGCCGTCGGGTTGCGCACCTCGATGTAGGGGAAGGTATGCGCCCCGCACTGGTCACCGATCAGTAATGAATCACACTGACTGTGATTGCGCGCGTTTTCCGCACGCTGTGCCATGCGTACCAGTCCGCGGTAGGTATTCTGGCCATTACCGGCAGAGATGCCCTTGGAGACAATAGTACTTCTGGTATTGCGTCCCAGGTGAATCATCTTGGTGCCCGTGTCGGCCTGCTGCTGGCCACGGGTCACGGCAACCGAATAAAACTCACCGACTGAATCGTTGCCGCGCAGGATACAGCTCGGGTACTTCCAGGTGATCGCCGAGCCGGTTTCCACCTGGGTCCAGGAGATGTGCGAACGGTCACCGCGGCAATCGCCACGCTTGGTGACGAAGTTATAGATGCCGCCGCGGCCCTGTTCATCGCCCGGATACCAGTTCTGCACCGTCGAATACTTGATCTTTGCGTCTTCCATTGCGACCAGCTCCACCACGGCCGCGTGCAGCTGGTTCTCGTCACGCATCGGTGCCGTGCAGCCTTCCAGGTAACTGACATGGCTGTTGTCCTCTGCCACGATCAGGGTGCGCTCGAACTGGCCGGTCCCGGCTTCGTTGATGCGGAAGTAGGTAGACAGTTCCATCGGGCAGGTTACACCCCTGGGGATGTAGACGAAGGTACCATCGGTAAATACCGCCGAGTTGAGACAGGCAAAATAATTGTCGGTGTGGGGTACCACCGAGCCGAGGTATTTCCGCACCAGTTCGGGATGTTCGCGTACCGCCTCTGACATGGCGCAGAAGATCACACCCGCCTCGGCCAGGTTTTTGCGGAAGGTCGTGGCCACCGAAACGCTGTCGAAAACAGCGTCTACCGCGACCCCGGCCAGCGCTTTCTGCTCTTCCAGCGGAATGCCCAGCTTGTTGTAGGCATCCAGCAGCTGCGGGTCCACTTCATCCAGGCTATTTGGCCCATCACCCTTTTTCCTCGGCGCCGAATAATAGGAGATCGCCTGGTAATCGATGGCCGGATGATGCACGTGGGCCCACGCCGGCTCTTCCAGGGTCAGCCAGTGCCGGTATGCTTTCAGGCGCCACTCCAGCATCCATGCGGGCTCATTTTTCTTTTGAGAAATCAGTCGGATAGTATCTTCGCTAAGGCCTGGAGGTACGGTGTCCGAGTCAATCTCGGTGACAAAACCGTGAGCGTAGCCGGAGCGGATCAGTTCATCCACAGAATCTTGTGTCGGGCGTACTCTGTTCGGGTCCATATTAATTCCTGACTAATTTACTCAGGAATTAATATGGACCTAATTTCAGCGGATTTCAATGCCCCCTGGGGTAAGGGCTTTTTACCATACTTTTTATATGGATTATTAGGTACTACAGGACGTCTGATTGAAACCGCGCAGTGGTGGGCGACCGTGTTATTCAGTCTGGCCCGATTGATTGTGTAATAGTAGTCAGCTGTAAGTAACACGAGTTGTTGAGAAATGAGTGAAGGAAAAACGCTCGCAAAGGGCGTGTCAGAGAAGTGGTCCGTGTTCCTCGCCGAACATCTGAAACAGAGATGGATTATTAAATGAGGTTGACGCGTGAATCTCAGCCGAATATTTCAAACGCTAGCCTTTCAGAGCAGATACAGGAATGAAACATTACGCGGCAACGAATACAGAGGAACTAAACAGTCAACCGGATCCAGTGTCACTCTGGGATGCTTTCAAGTACTGGCTCAAACTGGGTTTTATCAGTTTTGGCGGGCCGGCAGGCCAGATAAGCATGATGCATCAGGAACTGGTAGAAAAACGACGCTGGGTTTCCGAGCATCGCTTTTTGCATGCACTCAATTACACCATGGTGCTGCCGGGGCCAGAGGCACAGCAACTGGCGACCTATATCGGCTGGTTGATGCACGGTGTATGGGGTGGGATTATCGCGGGTGTGCTGTTTGTGCTGCCGTCACTGTTTATTCTGATTGCCTTAACATGGGGGTATCTGGCATATAACGATGTACCTGCAGTAGCAGGCATCTTGTACGGTATTAAACCCGCCGTCACAGCAATCGTTGTTTTTGCAGCCTATCGTATTGGTACCAGGGCCTTGAAGAATAATGTGCTCCGGACAATTGCAGTACTGGCGTTTATTGCGATTTTTGCCTTTGATGTACCTTTCCCTTACATCGTGCTTATGGCCGGCATCATCGGTTTTGTCGGTTCATATTTTGCACCCGATAAATTCAGGGCGGGCGGACATCAGCCGGGGTCGAAAAACTCCTATGGCCCTGCATTAATTGATGATGACACGCCTATTCCTGCACAAATGCAATTCGGATGGGGCAGGGTGCTCATATTCGTTGTAGCCGGGCTTGTTATATGGGCTTCTGTAATGGCGCTGCTTTCAACGATTTATGGTTGGAATGGCACGCTCACGCAAATGGGATGGTTTTTCACTAAAGCGGCGCTTGTGACCTTTGGCGGCGCCTATGCAGTGTTGCCCTATGTCTATCAAGGGGGTGTCGAACATTATGCATGGTTGAGCGGGGCGCAGATGATCGATGGTCTTGCGCTTGGTGAAACAACTCCGGGTCCACTCATCATGGTTGTCGCGTTTGTTGGCTTTGTTGGCGGCTGGGGAAAAGAACTTTTTGGCCCGGACATGCTTCCTTTAGCTGGTATAGCGGGAGCAGGTATCGCTACGTTCTTCACATTTCTACCGTCGTTTCTTTTTATCCTGATCGGCGGTCCAGCAGTTGAAGCGACGCGGCATGAAGTCAAATTTACTGCGCCATTAACAGGCATTACTGCTGCAGTGGTTGGTGTCGTAATCAATCTGGCGGTATTTTTTGCCTACCATGTACTTTGGCCCCAAGGTTTCGAAGCAAGGTTTGAATGGTTTTCAGCATTGATAGGAATAGCTGCATTCATTGCCCTGTTCAGATACAAGGCAGGTATTCTCTCGGTTGTTGCCGCATGTGCTGTCGTCGGTTTGAGTTATTCCTTGTTGCTGTAATTATAGAAGGCTGACAAAACGCCACGCTGGATTTCTTCTCTTTAATCTAACGGGGACTTTCTGTTAGTTGCAGTTACTGAATAACCAGCAAGGGGCCTGTCACGAGAAAACCTGTGAGGCGATGCTAATGATCGCTGGCGGTTGCGCACAGTGCACAATCATGTCCTGGCCACTCACCGCAGCAGAATATTAACCGCCTGAAAGGGGATGGGTGGCTTAATGTGTCAGGCAGCCTGTTCTTGAGGGAAAGAAAGAACGGATATTGTAAATCGGACGGGAACGCAAAGCAGGGCCCTTGTCAGATCTAACCTGCCGCGTCCTCGTCAATAAACCAGTGGATCGGACCCACCCGGGCAATCGGCAGTTGGTTGCCGTCACGCACGAGTTGCAATGCCTCGCGCTTGCCGGCGCCTGCGACCAGCGCCACACGCTCAGCGGCGGCCTGCAGTGCCGTCACCCCCAGTGACACCCGTTCCGGTGGAGGTTTGGGCGCAGCGTAAACCGGTACCACCAGGCGCTCATCCTCGAGGGCGTCATTTTCCGGGAACAGGCTGGCGGTATGACCGTCTTCACCCATGCCGAGCAGCACGATATCCAGATTACCGATCGCCTGGATGACCCCGGTATAGGTCGCGGCTGCCGACTCGGGCCCCAGCTCGGCGGGAATCGGGTGCAGGTTCGCGGCAGGCGCGTCAATCCTCGACCACAGGTGTTCGCGCACCAGGGTGTCGTTGCGCTGCACATGGCCAGCGGGATAGCAGCGCTCATCGCCCAGATACCAGTGGATCCGGTCCCAGGGCAAGGGCAGTTCCGCCAGCAGTTCCAGGCAGCGGGACGGTGTGCGGCCTCCCGGCAGGGCGACATGGCAAAGCTGTTTCCGCGCCAGGCAGTCCTTAATCCTTGCATAAAGGTAATCGGCCGCGGCCCGGGCCAGCCCTTCCACATCCGGATAGATCTGGAATTCGCTCATGGGTGCAAGTCAGCTGGGGCGGTGCCAGCCGCCGACACAGTCACGGGTCAACGCGTCCATGGCGGAAATGTCCCAGGTACCCGCGCGATAGCGCTCGATGGAAACCCGGTCCTTCCAGTTATCCAGGATGGGTTCGACGATTTCCCATGACTCCTCCACCTCATCGGAACGCGAAAACAGCGTGCTGTCACCGGTCAATACATCATGCATCAGTATCTCATAGGCATCGGCGACATCCGCGTCATCGTTTGCATACGGTGCGCGCATCACCAGGCGCTGGATATCGGTGGTCAGTCCGGGCTGCTTGGCGTTCATGCGTAATACCACACCGGCCTCGGGCTG
Source organism: uncultured Ectothiorhodospiraceae bacterium (assembly GCA_947259415.1). Taxonomy (GTDB): domain Bacteria; phylum Pseudomonadota; class Gammaproteobacteria; order UBA9214; family UBA9214; genus CAMYJZ01. The sequence continues at coordinate 27,288 of CAMYMI010000019.1, forward strand.
CAGGCGGAATACCAGGGCATTGGCGGCCGGGACCGAGGCCTGGGTGTCGAACAGGTTGAAGGGCGGCTTGCGGAAGCGGATCATCACCTCCGAGGCCTTATTCTCCAGGCGTTTGCCCGACCAGAGGATGAACGGCACCCCCTGCCAGCGCCAGTTGTCAATCTGGAAACGCACCGCAGCAAAGGTCTCGGTGGCCGAGTCGGGTGCCACGCCGTCCTCCATGACATAGGCCGGCGTGTCTTCGCCGTCGATGTGGCCCGCTGCGTACTGTGCTGCGACCGTCTGCTCCGAGACTGTTTGAGGTTCGAAGCGGCGCACAGCGCGCAGTACCTTCATCTTTTCATCGCGCACGGCATTGGCCGTGAACTCGACCGGCGGTTCCATCGCGACCAGCGTCATCAGCTGCATCAGGTGACTCTGGATCATGTCGCGCAGCGCCCCGGCATTTTCGTAGTACGGTGCGCGGTACTCGATGCCCAGGGTTTCGGCCACCGAGATCTGGATGTGATCGATGTAATTGCGGTTCCACAGGGGTTCCATGATGCTGTTGGCAAAGCGGTAGACCAGCAGGTTCTGTACGCTTTCCTTGCCCAGGTAGTGGTCGATACGGTAGATCTGGGACTCGTCGATGAACGACTGCAGCTCCCGGTTCAGTTCGCGGGCCGAGTCGAGGTTCATGCCGAAGGGCTTCTCGATGACAAGTCGCCGGTAACCCTCGTCCTGCGCAGTGAGTCCGGCCCGATTCAGTCCCTGTGCCGCAACCCGATACCACCGGGGCGGGATGGCGCAGTAGAACATGGCGTTCTTTCTGCCGCCCAGCTGTTCCAGCGACTCCGCCAGCCGGTTATAGGTGGTCTCATCATCCAGGTCGCCGGGCACCATCTTCAGCAGGGCGGAAAACGCCTGCCAGCGGACCTCATCCATGCTGACCTCGGGGGCGAACTCCGCTAGCCCGTCACGCACTAGCTGTCGCCATTCATCGACGCTCATGTCCCGCACGACACCGATGATGCGGCTCTCCGGGTGCACCAGCCCGCAGTCGATCATGCGCACCAGGGCCGGCATCAACTTGCGTTTGGTCAGATCGCCGGTGGCGCCAAAGATAACGATATTGGCTGGGTCAGCCGTTTCGTTGCAGAAACCTTGATCATGCGGTGTGCTCACGATGTCTTGTCCTTGCTGCTGTCGGTTGGGCGTATGGCATGACCTCCGAAGCCGGCGCGCATCGCATTCAACAGTTTGCCGGCGTAGGATGGATCCTGGCGGCTGCGGAAGCGCATCTGCAGGGCAAGCGCCAGTACCGGTGTGGGGACTGCACTGTCGATGGCATCGTGCACCGTCCAGCGGCCCTCGCCGGAGTCATCGACATGGTCACTCAGCGTCGCCATGTGGTTCTCGTCGCCCAGTGCCTCCTCGATCAGGTCGAGCAGCCAGGAGCGCACCACGCTGCCGTGCTGCCAGATTTGTGCGACCTGGTGCAGATCGAGCTGCATCTCATCCCGGGACTGCATCAGTTCGAAGCCTTCGGCGTAGGCCTGCATCAGTCCATACTCGATACCGTTATGCACCATCTTGACGTAGTGGCCGGCGCCGATTGGCCCGACATGGCCCCAGCCGGTATTCGCCGCGGGCGCCAGCGACCTGAGTGCGGGTTCGACCAGTGCCACAGCCGCATTACTGCCCCCGACCATCAGACTGTAGCCGTTTTCCAGTCCCCAGACCCCACCCGAGGTGCCGCAGTCAACGAAGTGGATGCCGGCCTCGGCAAGCCGTGCGCCCCGCTCCTGGCTCTGTCTGAAATTGGAGTTGCCGCCATCGATGACCAGGTCCCCCCGGTCCAGGCCGGCGACCAGCAGGTCGTCGATGGACTGGTCGACGAACTGGTGCGGGACCATCAGCCAGACGACCCGTGGAGTGTCGAGGTGCGCGAGAACACCCTCGAGATCCGCCGCCGGAGTGACGTTTTCCATTTCACCGGCCAGTGTATTGACTGCCTCGGCCGAAACGTCATAGGTCACGAGTTCATGGCCGTCCCTGACCAGGCGCCGCACCATATTGGCGCCCATTTTTCCCAAACCGATCATGGCAAGTTTCATGGGTCTGTCCTGTAATTGAAAGGTGGCTTGCGTTCTTAGGGGCGATAGTAGCGTAACTTGGATGAGGCAGCACAACGGTTGGTAATGAAATTTCAGTTCATTCATTGCAGGAAGAACTGAAGCCGCGCTGTATGTGCTTTTACAATGAAGCATGACTAAAGTCACAGCTACGTATGTCACTGACTTACGCCGGCGGGTGTATGATCTGGCCTCATGAAGGGCTTCCTGACATTCACGCCGGCAGTGTTGTATGTGTTGAGTGTCGTGCTTGCGTGCTTCCACGGAGATTATTTAGTGACTCAACTATTCGGAAAGCAGCGCTGGAAACTGCCGCTGTTTAATGCAACGTGCTGAAGATATTGTCAGGCGACATTGGGGGTACCACGACCCGCCTGGCGCTGTTTGACATGGCTGTCGGCAGGGGTGCGGTGTTAGAGCGGCGTGCCTATACCAGTGCAGACTATGCCAGTTTCACCGAGATCCTTACCGATTTCTCCATGCATACGGATACAACCTGTGCCGCGGCCTGCTTCGGCGTGGCTGGTCCGGTCAGTGCCGGGCGCAGCCGGATCACCAACCTGCCGTGGACCATCGACGCCGGTGAGCTAGAGGCAATATTCGGCTGGCCACGGGTCAGGTTAGTCAACGACCTCGAGGCCATTGCCTGGGGAATCGGGGCGCTGGAGGAGCAGGACTACTGCACCCTGAATGACGGCCAGCCCGAGGCGGCGGGCAACCAGGCGGTGATCGCCGCCGGCACCGGGCTGGGCCAGGCCGGGCGGGTCTGGGACGGGCGGCGCCATCACCCGCTAGCCTGCGAGGGCGGCCATGCCGACTACGCGCCCGCTGGCGCGACCGAAATCGCCCTCATGGACTGGCTGGGTGAGCGCTACGGCCATGTCAGCTGGGAACGCGTCGTATCCGGTCCGGGACTGGTCACTATCCATGCCTTCCTGCGGGACTACCGCAAGGCCAGTACACCCGGATGGCTGCAGTCTCAGCTGCAGACCGATGATGCCGCGGCGGCCATTTCCGATGCAGCACTGGCCGGCCGGGACGAGATCTGCAGGGAGGCGCTCGATCTGTTCATCCGCTGTTACGGGGCCGAGGCCGGCAACCTGGCGCTAAAGCTGATGGCGACCGGGGGCGTGTTCGTCGCCGGGGGCATCGCACCGCAGCTCATCGAACGCCTTCGGCAGGGAGACTTCCTGGCCGCCTTCTGCGCCAAGGGGCGTATGCAGGGCCTGATGGAGGCCATGCCGGTCAGGGTGCTGCGCAACGAGAGCGCTTCCCTGCTGGGGCCGGCGGTCTGCGCAGCGGAGTCACTGGCCACGGAATGAAGACGTGATACCGAGATGCAGGAGTGCTTTGTTTATGCCCGGCGATTTATCGGGTGCAAGCGCGATCGCCCACTGCCGTCGCTATCAGGCCGTGAATTCGCCATGCCCGTAGGGAATATTTCCCGGACAGCGGTGGTATAGTTTCCACATTTAGGCCCTGCGATCCATGCCAGTGTGAGCCATTGCAAGTCGCTATCAAAGATTTAATACCGTATAGCAATGAACAAACTCAACTACCGATTACCCGCCACCCTGGCCACTGCCGTCGAAGCGGCACTGGCCGACTGGCAACAGCACGATAAGGTCCGACGCCTGTGGGACAAGGATGCCACGCTGTGGACCGGCAGCAACGAAGCCCACTGGCTGGACTGGCTGACGGCCCCGGCCGAGCAGCGAGAGCATCTCGCCGACCTGTACGAATTTGCGGCCGAGGTTCGCGATTCCGGCTTCAGGGACGTGGTCCTGCTGGGCATGGGCGGATCGAGCATGGCGCCCGAGGTCCTGCGTGAGACCTTCGGTGCGGCCGTTGGCTACCCGGACCTCAAGGTGGTCGATTCGACCGACCCGGCACAGGTCCGGGCGGTGGAGGAGTCAATTGACCTGGCGCGCACCCTGTTTCTCGTGGCCAGCAAGTCCGGCAGCACGCTGGAGCCGAACATCCTCAAGGCCTATTTCTACCAGCAGGTGGTCGACACGGTGGGCGCGAGCCAGGCGGAGCATTTCGTGGCGATCACCGACCCCGGCTCAGACCTCGAGGATGTGGCCAACGTCTCGGGGTTCCGGCACATCTTTCATGGCAACCCGGAGATCGGCGGACGCTTCTCGGCGCTATCCAGCTTCGGGCTGGTCCCGGCAGCCCTGCTGGGCATCGATCTGCAACGCTTTCTGGACAGCACTCTGGAGATGGTGGCTGCCTGTTCTCCCGATGCAGCGGTCAGGGAAAACCCGGGCGTGGTGCTCGGTAGTATCCTGGGATCGGCGGCCAACCAGGGCCGTGACAAGCTGACCCTGATTACCTCGCCCGGGGTGGCCTCCATCGGCGCCTGGCTGGAGCAGTTGGTAGCCGAGTCCACCGGCAAGCAGGGCAAGGCCATCATCCCGTTGGACGGGGAGTCGGTTGAGGCACCCCAGACCTACGGTGACGACCGCCTGTTCGTCTACCTGCGTCTCGAGAGTGCAGCAGACGCCAGCCAGGATAAGGCAGTCACGCTGCTGGAGCAGGCCGGCCAGCCGGTTGTATACATCGACATCGAAGACATCTACAACCTGGGACAAGAGTGGTTCCGCTGGGAGATCGCCACGGCTGTGAGCGGCGCGCTTATGGGGATTAACCCCTTCGACCAGCCCGATGTCGAGGCCAGCAAGGTCGAGACCCGCAAGCTGACCATGGCCTACGAGATTGATGGCAGGCTGCCGGCCGAAACCCCGCTGGCCGAGGACGACGGGCTCGCGTTGTATACCGATGAGATCAATGCCGGAGCATTACAGGCCATCGCCGGGGAGCGGGCCTCCCTGGCAGACTACCTCAAGGCACATCTGGGCCGGATCGAACCCGGCGACTATGTGGCCCTGCTGGCCTACCTGGCGCGCAATGAGATCCACGACTATCCCCTGCAGTCAATGCGCCACATTATCCAAACGAGCTGGAAGGTCGCCACCTGCGTCGGCTTCGGACCGCGCTTTCTGCATTCCACCGGCCAGGCCTACAAGGGCGGGCCGAATACAGGAGTATTCCTGCAGATCACCTGCGAGGATGCCGTCGAGCTCGCGGTACCGGGACACGAATACACCTTCGGGGTGGTCAAGGCCGCTCAGGCGCGCGGAGATTTCGAGGTGCTTGCCGAGCGTAAGCGCCGCGCCCTCAGGATTCACCTGGGCAAGGACACAGTACAGGGGCTGTATACGTTGTGGCGACTGGTGGAGGAGGCAGCAACGTAAAGCAAGTAAAACGTGAAGTGTTAGACGTGAAATGCAGGAGCGCTTCGTTTATGCACGACACTTTACCGGCTGCTGGTTCGATCAACCACACGAAAGCTGCAAGAAGTGAAGCGTGAGCACCGGAGTTTGCACTGTGCGCACCATCGAGGCCAGTTTTGTTAGAGACGTACGGTGAGCACGGCGCACCCTGTGATTAACGAGTATTCCCTCCCTTATGAACGGGAGAGGGCCGGGGTGAGGATTGAGTAATTGGTGAACAGTTGCCTTATCCATCCCCTCGTCCCAGCCTTCTCTCTTAAGGGGAGAAGAGATTAAACAATTGGGCGTTCACTACGTCCACAATAATTAGAGCACCCTGAGGGGACTTTCGATGGACAAAGATAACTCCGGCAAGAAGCAAAACCCCGGTACCCGCTTCGACATCGAGATCCAGCCGGTGCTGCCGGAGCGCTTTGCGCGCCTCGACGAACTGGTCAACGACCTCTACTACAGCTGGAGCCGCAACGTGCGCGGGCTGTTCCGGCACCTCGACCAGGACAGCTGGAATGCCTCTGGCCACAACCCCAGAAAGTTCCTGCGCCGGGTGCGCCAGGACCGAATCAACGCGGCGGCGAACAATCCCATCCTGATCGCCGAGTACCGCCAGGTGCTATCCAGCTACGATACCTACCTTGAACAGATGCCGGTCACCCAGGTCGATGAATTCCTCGACCGCAAGACCGACCTGGTAGCGTACTTCTCGGCGGAATACGGCTTCCACGAAAGTATGCCCATTTACGCTGGCGGACTGGGCATCCTTGCGGCCGACTACTGCAAGGCAATGAGTAACCTGTGGGTGCCGTTCGTGGGCATTGGCATCCTCTATCGCCGGGGCTATTTCAAGCAGCGCATCGACTGTGACGGCAATCAGATTGACGTAAGCATGAGCCGGGACCCCGGCGACCTGCCGGTGACTCCGGTACTGGACGAAAACGGGAACGAGGCCCGCGTGTGGGTCGAACTGCCCGACCGCAAGCTCGAACTGAAGCTATGGCAGGTGAAAGCAGGGCACATCCGCCTGCTGCTGCTGGACAGCGACTTGCCCGCCAACAGCGAGCAGGATCGCCAGATTACCGCCAATCTCTATGGCGGCGATCGCGAGACCCGCATTCAGCAGGAAATTGTCCTCGGAATCGGCGGGGTGCGAGCGCTGCGGGCGTTGAAGCTCGAACCGACGGTATGGCACATCAACGAGGGTCATGCGGCGTTCCTCATCCTGGAACGCTGCGCGGAGTATGTGGAGGCGGGTATGGACTTCGACAGCGCGCTGGAGCTAGTCGCCGCCAGCACGGCCTTCACCACTCACACTCCGGTGCCGGCCGGCCACGATGTGTTCAGTCAGGATACCATGCACAGTTATTTCAGCGGACTGATCGAAAAACTCGGTCTGCCCGAAAAGGCCTTCCTCGAGCTCGGTTCCAACCCGCGCAATCCAAACGGCTTCTCCACCACTTCGCTGTCCTTGCGCGGTTCGCGCTTTCGCAACGGTGTCAGCCGCATTCACGGCGGGGTCGCCGCGGATATGGAGGCCTATGCCTGGCCAGAGATAGAGGTTGCCGAGAACCCCGTTGGCTATATCACCAACGGTGCCGATGTCGATACCTATCTGGCGAGCTCCTGGGTGGCGCTGTTCGAGATGTACATGGGCGGCGGCTGGCGCGCCAAGCTCACCGACAAGGAGTTCTGGGGCGAGTTCATCGACAACATCCCCGACCACGTGTTTCTCAGCGTCCGCCAGCTGCTCAAGGCGGCCGCCCTCAACGAGTTCCGGCGCCGGGCCACCAAGCAATATGTGCGCTGTGCGCAGACCAAGTCATTGGCAGCGCGCCTGACCGCCAATCTGACTCCCCAGAATGTCGATACCCTGCTGATCGGTTTCGCCCGCCGTTTCGCCACTTACAAGCGCGCGACCCTGATTTTCAAGGACCTCGACCGGCTGGCGCGCCTGGTCAACGACCCCGACAAGCCGATCACCTTCGTGTTCGCCGGCAAGGCCCATCCCAGTGACAAGCCCGGACAGGCCCTGCTCAAGGAGATCTACCGGATCAGCCTGCTCCCGGAATTCCAGGGCCGCATTATCCTGCTGGAAGGCTACAACCTGTCGATGGCACGCGAGCTGCTGCCGGGGGTAGATGTCTGGCTGAACACACCGGAATATCCGATGGAAGCCTGTGGCACCTCGGGCATGAAGGCGGCCACCAACGGTGTCATCAACCTCAGCGTGCTGGACGGCTGGTGGGCGGAGGCCTACGACGGCACCAACGGCTGGGCGATCACCCCGCACCCGGAGTTCGACTCCGAGACCCGCGCTCGCCAGGAAGCGGAGGAGCTGATGAATATCCTCGAATACCAGGTGATCCCCACCTATTACGCACGCAACCGTGACGGCCAGCCCGAGGCCTGGATCTACAGGTCCAAGGCCTCGATGAAATCGGTACTGCCGCAGTTCAATACCATTCGCATGGCGGTCGACTACCTGCGAGAATCCTACGCCCCGGCGGCGCGGGAGGGCCGGCTGATGCAGGCGGACAATGCGGCCGGGGCGCGTGAACTGGCGCAATGGAAACACCACGTCACCGAGTCCTGGCCGAAGATACGTGCGCGCATGGCACAGCCGATCCCCACGTCAATCAAGGCAGGTGAGATTCTACCGGTAGATGTCGCCGTGTATCTCGACGGCCTGGACCCGGACGATTTGTTCGTGGAATGCATGGTTGCCACTGACAGGGTCTCCGGCGAAACACTGTCCCAGTGCAGCGTGCCCCTGTTCCTGACTGGCGTGAACGACGAGGGCGAGGCCATGTTTCACTGCGACTTGTTCGACACCGGGCAATCCTGCTGGGTGGGCGGCCTGCAGCAGTTCCGGATCCGCATCTACCCCTGTCACCACCTGCTGAGCCACCCGTTCGAATGCGGAAAGATGCTGTGGCTTTGAATGAAGTGAGAAGTGAGGCGTGCGGTATCGCGGCGCATCAATATCACAACCTGATTTCGCCACGGATGGGTAAGCTACGAAAACAATAAGTCATGAGCTTAGAGCTGTTCGAAAAGAAATATTTCATCTTTCCGTATTTTCTTTGGATTTTGTTGCCGATACACATGTACCCTCTACGTCAAACACCTCACTTGTATTCAAGGGCCATTTCCCGCTTTAATTTTCCCCTCACCCCGTCGATACCCCCTCTGTTAAGATAAACATCGCATAAATTAATGAATTAGGATGCGCTGTGCGCACCGAAGGCAGTGAAACCCGTATGGATCACCTGACACCTCCCCACGGTGGTGAACTCTGCAGCCTGCTGGTCGAGGAGGAACGCGCCGAGCAACTCAAGGCCAAATCCGGCAACTACCCGTCCATCACCCTCGGACTGCGCCAGGTCTGCGACCTCGAGCTGCTGCTGAACGGCGGTTTCTCGCCCCTGCGCGGGTTCATGACCCGCACGGTCCACGACTCGTTCATCGACACCCTTCCCCTGCCAGATTTTTTACAGATTTAAAAGGAAACAAGCCGATTGACACAGAACTACAATTCAACAATCCCTCCACCCAAGTGATCTTGCTGCCCGGCATCGATAAATGGCCGGATAGAGGGAATAGAGTCAATCAGGAAAGATGACCAAAGGAGTACAGCGGCGTGCCAATCAGTACTTCTAATTATGTCTTCATCTGTGGGTTGGGTGATTGTTAATGAGCATGGTAAACAAATGTTAGCTCTCGTGACAGGCGGTGCAGGTTTTATTGGCTCTCACATTGTTGAGCGGTTGCTGGCGGACGGTAATCGGGTTCGTGTGCTCGATGATTTTTCTACGGGTAACCGCGAGAACCTGCCAGAGTTAGAAGGACTGGAAATTATTACAGGTGATGTAGGAAATTTTGAAAGTGTAAGAAAAAACATGGAAGACGTGGACGTTGTTTTTCATGAAGCAGCAGTTGCATCCGTACCACGGACAATTAGTGATCCCCTTGGAAGCCAAAAAACAAATTACCAAGGCACATTGAATGCGCTGGAGGCTGCCAGGCAATGCGGGGTAAGGCGAGTAGTGTTTGCCGCATCAGCAGCGGCTTATGGTGACGATCCCGAACTGCCTAAGAGAGAGGATATGCCGCCGAAGCCGCTTTCTCCTTATGCTGTTGATAAACTGGCTTCAGAATATGCCTGTCAGGTGTATTATTGCTTGCACGGACTTGAGACCGTTAGCCTGCGATATTTTAATGTGTTTGGACCGCGCCAGGATCCGTCATCACCCTATTCAGGGGTAATCTCCGTATTTGCAGACAAACTGATTAATAAGGAGCAGCCCACGATCTTTGGGGATGGTGGCCAGACACGTGATTTTGTCTATGTCGCAGATGTGGTCGAAGCAAACATCAAGGCTGCAACAGAAAAAACAGCCCCAGGAAATACAATTAATATTGCCTCAGGAATATCTGTATCACTGAATGATTTGTTGAGAACAATGTGTGCTATCTGTGATTCTGAGTTTAGTCCTGTATACGTTGAAGAGCGTCAAGGAGATATAAGACATTCATCAGCCAATATTGACAAGGCAATAGATGTTTTGCGATGGGAGCCTGCGGTCAAGCTGGATGTCGGGCTTGTCTCTTTACTGCAAAGACTTGGATATGAACCTTAGGCATTAATAATACAAAATGGTAGTTTGTATGTTCGCGGCAAGTGCTCGCCACGGGCATTTACGGATTACATTAGGTGCAAAATCTACATGAACTTTAATAACGGCAATGAATTTATTTAACATATCAGGAATTATTAAATGAATGTTGCAATGATAGGATCAGGCTATGTCGGCCTTGTCTCAGGTGCCTGCTTCGCCGAGTTCGGTGCCACTGTTACCTGCATAGATGTCGATCAAAGCAAAATAGATCGCCTCAACGCGGGTGAAATCCCCATCTATGAGCCTGGCCTTGAGGATCTCGTCGAGCGCAACGTCAAGGCAGACAGGTTGACGTTCACTTCCAGCTATGCTCCGGCTATTGGTGAAGCCGACCTCGTTTTTATCGCTGTTGGTACTCCAACACGCCGTGGTGACGGCCATGCAGACCTGGTCTATGTCTACGAGGCTGCCAGGCAGATTGCCCGGTATCTGGATGGTTATACGGTTGTAGTTGATAAATCCACAGTCCCCGTAGGTACAGCACGACAGGTATCAAGAATTATAAAAGAAACCAATCCGGAAGCCGATTTTGACGTGGCATCTAATCCCGAGTTTTTGCGTGAGGGTGCGGCTATCGACGATTTCATGCACCCCGACCGGGTGGTACTCGGTGTGGAAAGCGAGCGTGCAGAGAAGCTGCTGCATGAACTTTACCGGCCCCTGAATCTGATCGAGGCTCCTGTTGTGGTTACCAATCTGGAGAGCGCCGAGCTGGTGAAGTACGCTTCCAATGCCTTTCTCGCTACCAAGATCAGTTTTATCAATGAAATCGCAAACCTCTGCGAACAGGTCGGTGCAGATGTCCATGCAGTGGCAAAGGGTATGGGGATGGACAGGCGGATCGGAGGCAAATTTCTGCATGCCGGCCCAGGCTATGGCGGATCATGTTTTCCAAAGGATACTACAGCCTTGATTCGTATTGCACAGGAGCATGGTGCCTCCTGCAGGATTGTCGAAGCGGCGGTAGAAGTCAATGCCGCACAAAAAGCCCGCATGGTCAAAAAGATTCGCGAAGCCCTGGGTGGCAGTGAAGCGGGCAAGACCATTGCCGTGCTTGGGCTTACATTCAAGCCGGAGACCGATGACATGCGGGATTCACCGTCACTGGCAATTATTCCAAATCTGATCGACAAGGGTGCGACCATTCTTGCACATGATCCACAGGGGATGGAGGAGGCGAAAAAATTGCTGCCTGATCAGGTGAATTATTTAACAGATGTTTATAGTACGGCCAAGGGTGCTGATGCAGTAGTGCTGATGACGGAATGGAATGAGTATCGCGGACTGGATCTTGGTCGTTTTAAGGAATTAATGCAGGGGAATGCCTTTATTGATCTACGCAATGTATACGAGAAAACGCATTTATCGACTCTTGGTTTTAATTATTACTGCGTGGGCCGATAGGCCGGCAGGCATACCCGTCATCTTCTTGAGAAGTGAAGCGTGCCCGATTCACGGCTAACCTGATTGTATTAAGTACAATAATAATGACCAGAGACCAGGACGCGTTTCTGGTCAAGCAAGTAGCGCGTACATGCGGCGGGTCTATTTTCAGACCGTTAAAGCTTTCGCGAAACTCCACGAAATGCGAGAATAACTAATTGCCGGCATTGTGCCGGCTGCCTATACATATGGATCGAATCTATGAATGATAAGACAGATTCCAGAAAAGTTGCCTTGATCACAGGCGTCACTGGTCAGGACGGCGCCTACCTTGCCGAGCTTCTGCTCAGTAAGGGCTATATCGTCCACGGTATCAAGCGCAGGGCATCGTCTTTCAATACCGACCGTATTGATCACCTCTATTACGACCAGCACGAGAAGAACGTCCGGTTCTTTCTGCATTACGGTGACCTGACCGACTCCACCAACCTGATCCGTATTATCCAGCAGGTGCAGCCGGATGAAATCTACAACCTGGCGGCGCAGAGCCACGTGGCGGTTTCCTTCGAAACACCGGAATACACCGGCAATGCCGATGCCATCGGCACACTCCGGCTGCTGGAGGCCATTCGCATTCTGGGTCTGGAAAAGAAAACGCGCTTTTACCAGGCCTCGACCAGCGAGATGTTCGGCAAGGTGCAGGAGGTCCCCCAGAAGGAGACTACGCCGTTTTATCCGCGCAGTCCCTATGCGGCGGCCAAGGTGTATTCCTACTGGATCTGTGTTAACTACCGTGAGGCATACGGCATCTATGCAAGCAACGGGATCCTGTTCAATCACGAGTCACCGATACGCGGCGAGACCTTTGTGACACGAAAGATCACCCGTGCGGTGGCGCGCATCAAGCTGGGCCTGCAGAACAAGGTCTATCTCGGTAACCTGGATTCCAGGCGCGACTGGGGTCATGCCGGGGATTATGTGGTGGCACAGTGGTTGATCCTGCAGCAGGATGAACCGGATGATTTCGTAATCGCATCGGGCAAGCAACATTCCGTGCGTGAGTTCGTCGATATGGCGTTCTCAGAGGTCGGCATCACCCTGGTCTGGGAAGGTACAGGTGCTGACGAGAAAGGGATCAATGTCGAGACCGGAGATGTGCTGGTGGAGGTGGATCCGCGTTATTTCCGTCCAACCGAGGTGGAGACCTTGCTGGGGGATCCGTCAAAGGCAAAAGAGAAACTAGGTTGGGAGGCGAAGATTCCTCTGCATGACATGGTATCCGAGATGGTTAGGGAGGACCTCAAAATTGCCGAGCGGGATGATTTGTGCCGGAGGGAGGGGTTCACGACGTTCGATTATCATGAGTAAGATAGTTTGAAACGTTAAACGTTAACTGATCAAGATGGAAAAACATGCAAGGATTTATATCGCAGGCCATCGCGGTCTGGTCGGTTCTGCGATTATCAGGCGCCTCAGGCAGGATGGCTATACGAATCTGCTGACAGCAACCAGCCAGGAACTGGACCTACGTGACCAGGCGGCGGTGCGGGCCTTCTTCGAGAAGGAACGACCGGACTACGTGTTCCTGGCAGCGGCCAAGGTGGGCGGAATTCTGGCAAACAGCAACTTCCCCGCGGATTTCATCTACCAAAACCTGATGATCGAGGCGAATGTCATCGAGAGTGCGCGCCTTGCGGGTATTGAAAAGCTGCTGTTCCTCGGTAGTACCTGTATATATCCGAAGATGGCGCCGCAGCCTTTGAAGGAGGAGTACCTGCTGACTGCACCACTGGAGCCGACCAACGAGTGGTATGCGGTAGCAAAGATAGCCGGGATCAAGTTGTGCCAGGCCTACCAGCGGCAGTACGGCTGCAAGTTCATCTCGGTCATGCCGACCAATCTCTATGGCCCCGAGGATAACTTCGACCTGGAATCATCGCATGTGATGCCGGCGCTGATCCGCAAGTTTCACCAGGCCAGACAGCAGGGCGAGCCCACGGTGACGGTGTGGGGCACGGGCAAGCCGCTGCGCGAGTTTCTGCACGTGGATGACTGTGCCGACGCCTGCCTGTTCCTGATGGAGCATTATGAAGGTGAGGAGATCGTGAACATCGGCGTGGGCAGTGACCTCACGATCGCAGAACTTGCAGAACTGGTGAAGCAGGCGGTCGGTTTCGAGGGGGAAATCGTCTTCGATACCAGCAAGCCGGACGGGACACCACGCAAGCTGGTGGACGTGTCCCGGATCAATGCGCTGGGCTGGCGGGCTATCATTCCGATCGAGGAGGGGATTGCATCGACCTACCGGTGGTTTCTTGAGAATAAGGCCTGAGTTCCGGCTGTATCACTGACCACTGGATCCACGCAGGGGCATGGAAAGACACAAGAAAATTAGAAGTGGGGAGTGAAACATGAAAAGTAAGATGTAAAACATGAGAAATGAGACGGCTGGACGATTATATTGTTGGGCAACCTGTAGGGGCGCTTTGCGAGCGCGATCGACTTGATTGACACTGGCGTAATCAGCTTTGTCACCGGGGCCGTTTTCTTTCTGGTCCTGTCACTGGTGCTACTGACCGGACAGCGTGGCCGTTCTCGCAAGAATGCACTGAAGGTCGCCTCGATCGCGAGCACAGTCTGGCTGGCCCTGACGGCGCTGGCGGTCTACCACGAAACCCCGTTCCTGTCCTATCTGACCGAGCCGCTACGCAGCTTTGCCTGGCTGCTGTTCCTCGGTTACGTAATGCTCCCGGTTGTGACCGATACACATCTGGCGAGCCGGCGCTTCCGCAAGTCTGCATTACTCCTGGCCGGTTATACCGTGGTGCTGACCATGGTCGTGTTCTATCGCATCTATGCCGGTCCCGACGTTGCCAATTACCTGGGTATCGATCTGTTGTTTGCCGGCTTCCTGGTCATGGCGATTGCCGGCCTGGTTATGGTTGAACAGATCATGCGCAACGCCCACGTGGAGTCGCGTCGTGCGGTAAAATACCTCTGTATCGGCCTTGGCGTGATCTTAGCCTACGATTTCTATCTCTATTCACACGCCCTGCTGTTCCAGGGACTGAATGACACCCTGTGGAAGGCGCGCGGTTTTGTGAATGCCATGGCGGTGCCGGTTCTGGGTGTAGCGGTCGCGCGCGACCCGCGGCTTTCGCTGGATATCTTCGTCTCGCGCCGCATGGTGTTCCATACCACGGCGCTGCTCGGAACCGGCCTGTACCTGCTGGCCATGGGCGTGGGTGCTTACTACATCCGCTCATTCGGTGGCGAATGGGGCACGGTTGCCCAGGTGATCTTTCTGTTCGGTGCCGGCCTGGTGCTTCTGGTGCTGCTGTTCTCGGCGCGGCTGCGTGCCAGTCTCCGGGTGCTGTTAAACAAGCACTTCTTTCATTATAAATACGACTATCGCGATGAATGGCTGCGCTTTATTCAGACACTATCTTCCGGGCAACCCGACGAACACCTGCGTGAACGCGCTATCCATTCGCTGGCCGAGATCATCGACAGCCCCGGCGGTGTGCTCTGGATGCGCCGCATGACCGACCGCTACGTGCCGGTGGCCAGCTGGCAGATGGAGGTGTCCGAGGACGCAATCGTAGATATGGCCCACCCGCTCGTCCAGTTCATGAATCAACGTGGATGGTTGATCGACCTGGACGAATATGAGCGCAACCCCGAACTCTATACCCATCTGACGATCCCTGAATGGCTGCACGGGATGCCGCATGCCGGGCTGGTGGTCCCACTGATTATCCATAGCCAACTGCTTGGATTCATCGTGCTGGCGCGTTCACCCGCCCAGCGCCACTTCAACTGGGAGGACTCCGACCTCATCAAGACGGCCGGTCGCCAGGCCGCCGTTCACCTGGCGCAGCTCGAGGCCTCACAGGCCCTGGCAGAGGCCAAGCAGTTCGAAGCCTGCAACCGCCTTACCACTTACGTCATGCACGATCTCAAGAACCTGATTGCCCAGCTTTCCCTGGTGGTGACCAATGCGGCCAGGCATAGGGCCAATCCGCAATTCATGGAGGATGCGATCAATACCGTGGATAACTCGGTGCAGAAGATGAACCGGTTGCTGGCCCACCTGCAAAGCGATACCCTGAAGCCGCAGAAGGCCGAGGATATCGAGCTTTGCGCCCTGCTGGAGGATGTCGTCACGAGCATGTCGAGTGGCCGGCCGGTGCCTTCGCTGGACTGCCAGGCAGGGGGGATCCCGCTGAACGCCAACCGTGACCGTTTTGCTGCCATCATCAGCCATCTCATCCGCAATGCCCAGGATGCCACGCCGGATGATGGCCGGATTATCGTGCGCCTTTTCAGGCGCGCTGATCTTGCCGTCGTCGAGGTGCAGGATACCGGGACCGGCATGGACAAGGAGTTCATCAAGCATCGCCTGTTCCGGCCATTTGACAGCACCAAGGGCAAGTCCGGTATGGGTATTGGTGTGTATGAATCGCGTGACTATGTGCACAAGCTCGGTGGTGACATTGAAGTCATAAGTCGAATTGGAGAGGGCACCACATTCAGAATCCGCCTGCCGATAAGCGGTATCAATGAACAGAACATACAGATTGGAGCCTTATAGGCACGACAGATAGTTTCATGGAAAGAACTACGAGAAAATTACTGGTCATTGAAGATGACCCCGGGCTGCAGACGCAGCTGCGCTGGTGTTTCGAGAACTACGAGGTGATTATCGCGGGCGACCGGGATACCGCACTTGCCGAACTCGACCAGCACCAGCCGCCGGTTGTTACCCTTGACCTGGGCCTGCCACCGGAGGTGGATGGCACCAGTGTGGGCTTTGGCCTGCTGGAAGAGATCCTGCTGAAGGCACCGCACACCAAGGTGATTGTTGTCACCGGTAATAATGACCGCGAGCATGCCACAAGGTCGGTTGCCATGGGTGCCTACGATTTCTTCTACAAGCCAATCGATGCAGACATGCTCGGGCTGATCGTGAATCGCGCCTACCGGCTTTATGAGCTGGAGGAGGAGAACCGCCGCCTGAGTACCCGGCAGACTGATTCGCCTCTCGAGGGCGTGATTACGGGCAGTGACAGTATGCTTGAGGTATGCCGTACGGTCGAGAAGGTGGCGCCGACGGATACCACGGTACTGGTGCTCGGCGAATCCGGTACCGGCAAGGAATTGCTGGCCAGATCGCTGCATGGACTCAGTACACGGAGTGACAAGCGCTTTGTTGCGATCAACTGTGCCGCTATCCCCGAAAATCTCCTCGAGAGCGAGCTTTTCGGTTACGAAAAAGGCGCATTTACCGGTGCTGCCAAGCAGACGCCCGGCAAGATCGAGACAGCCTCGGACGGAACCCTGTTCCTGGACGAGGTCGGTGACATGCCGCTGCCCCTGCAGGCCAAGCTGCTGCGGTTCCTGCAGGAGCGCGTGATCGAACGTGTCGGCGGGCGCAAGGAGATACCGGTCGATGTGCGTGTGATCTGCGCCACCCATAAGGATCTGCATGAGTTGATTCGTGCTGACCAGTTTCGCGAGGACCTTTATTACCGCATCAGCGAGGTTTCGATCAGCATTCCTTCACTACGCGAACGGGAGGGTGACGCGCTGTTGCTGGCGCGTGTATTTCTCGAGCGCATTAGCAAGCAGCAGGGCAAGAAGGGATACCGTTTTACCAAGGATGCCATGGCGGCTATCGAGAACTATGGTTGGCCTGGCAATGTGCGGGAACTGGAGAACCGCGTTAAGCGCGCGGTGATCATGGCCGAGCACAACCAGATTGCCGCCGGCGACCTGGAGCTGGGTGGCAACACGCCCCAGGAACTCGCCACCTTCAATCTGCGCGAGATACGCGATCGCAGTGACCGCCAGGCGGTTAGCCGTGCCCTGAACCACGTGGGCGGCAAGGTCTCAAAGGCAGCGGAATTGCTGGGTATCAGCCGTCCGACCATGTATGACCTGCTGCGCAAGTTCGGACTGAAGCCCAAATAAAACAAGTCACAATTTAAGCATAAAACGTGAAATGCAGGAGGGCCTCGCAGGCACGATTCGACTGGTTGATATGTCGCGCCTGCGAGGCCCTCCTACAGGGTCCATGTAAATCATCAGGAAGCCCGGCAGGCAAAGCTTCCGCTCCCGGCTCACGCCCCTTACCTACATCCCTGCAGGCAAAGCTTCCGCTCCCGGCTCACGCACCTTACCTACATCCCTGTAGGCAAAGCTTCCGCTCCCGGCTCACGCACCTTACCTACATCCCTGTAGGCAAAGCTTCCGCTCCCGGCTCACGCACCTTACCTACATCCCTGCAGGCAAAGCTTCCGCTTCCTGCTCACGCCCCTTGCCCGCATCCCTCCAGGCAAAGCCCGGTAGCCTTATGTTGGGTACGTCGCTGTCGCTCCTTTACCCAACCTGCCCATAGCCGATTATCATTGGCAGGGTCTGGTGCGCACGGCGCACCCTGCATCCCGTGATTACTTCCCCCTTTGAGGGAAGAAGGTTGGGATAAGGGCTGTGAAACGCGACATTAGAATTGTAGGTCGAGTTAGGCGTGCAACGCCGTAACCCGACACGTACAGCGTCGGATTACGCTGTCGCTAATCCGACCTACGTCGCTTTGGCTATTTATTTATTAAAAATTTCTCTGCGCCCTCAGCGTCTCTGCGGTCGTCTTTTATAACGACCAACAACAGCACCTAACTTCCCAGTGCACTCTTGAGGTGTGCCAGAAAATCATCGGCGTTCATGTAGCCGACCAGTCGGTAGTTACGGTGCTCCTCGCCGTCCTGGCCGAAGAACAGGATGGCGGGCGGGGCGAACAGGTTGAAATGGTTTAGCAGTGCCAGATCGGTCTCGTCGTTGGCGGTGACATCGGCCTGCAGCAGGGTCACATTAGCCAGCGCCTGCTGCACGCGGCTGTCGGAGAAGGTGTAGTCCTCCATCTTGATGCAGTAGGTGCACCAGTCGGCATAGAAATCCAGCATCACCGGCTTGCCCTGCCGGGCACTTTCCTGCGCCGCAGCATTGAAATCTTCGATGCTCTTGATGCGGTTGAATGCCAGGTGCTGCGAGGCGTGCTCGCCAGTGGCCGTGAGGCTCGCGCCGGCGGTGATGTTGCGCAGCGGGTCGAAAGGGTTGCGCGCACCGGTAGCGGCACCGAGCAGCAGGATGATGCCGTAAATGAGCATGGCAACACCCAGACCTTTCCAGAGCTTGAGCCAGCCGGACGCCCCGGCCGCGATCGGGTCGAGCGCCCCCATGTAGATAGCCGGGATGATCAGCCAAATGGCCCACAGGGCCAGGGTCACGGGGCCGGGCAGGACGCGTTCCAGCATCAGGATAGCCACGCCCAGCAGGATGACGCCGAATACCGCCTTGACCGTGTCCATCCAGCCACCCGCCTTCGGCAGCAGCTTGCCTCCGGAGGTGCAGATGACCAGCAGGGGTGCACCCATGCCGTTGCCGAGGGCGAACATGGCCAGCGCCCCGGTCAGGTAGTCACCGCTCTGGCTGGTGTAGAGCAGGGCGCCGATCAGGACTGGTCCGGCACAGGGCCCGACAATCAGGGCCGACAACACGCCCATCACGGCCACGCCGATCAGCGAGCCGCTCTTCTGGCGGTGGCTGGTCTCGCTGAGTTTCGCCTGCAAGGAGGCTGGCAGCTGCAGGGTGAAGAACCCGAACATGGAGATCGCCAGCCCGACAAAGATCAGGGCAAACAGCCCCAGTACCCACGGGTTCTGGAAAAATGCCTGCACCCCGGCGCCAAGCTGGGCCGAGGCCAGGCCGATGACGGCGTAGGTGATGGCTACGGCCTCGACGTAAACCAGGGAGAGGATAAAGGCCTTGCGCACCGTGATATTCTCTCCGTGCCCGACGATAATGCTGGAGAGGATCGGTATCATCGGGTACATGCAGGCGGTGAACGCCAGCAACACCCCGGCCCCGAAGAAGAACAGCAGGACCCACCACAGGCCACTCTCTTGCAATACCCGGGCGATGTCGTCCTGCCTAGTCGAGATACCCGGTGAGCCGGATGGCGTGGCAGGTGCGATCTCTGGCGGTGTTGAATCTGCGCCGGTGTCCTGCATTGTTGCCAGCGCAGCAGGATCAAAGGCCGCCAGTACGACCGGCAGGGTCTTCTTGATGGGTGGATAGCAGATGCCGGCCTCGGCACAGCCTTGATAGCCCACCTTGAGACTGATATCCGCCGCTGCGCCCGTGCTGCGCTGCAACGGAACCTCGGCGGTGGCCTCGTGGTAGAAGACCTGGACATCGCCGAAGAACTCGTCGTGTTTGGTCTTGCCTGCCGGTATGACGGGCGTGCCCAGGATGATGTTCTCGCCCGCGTCGAGCTCGATCTTGAATTTGTCCCGGTAGAGGTAATAGCCGTCCGCGATGGACCAGTGCACGGTGAGGCGGTCGGGTCGCTCGGCAATCACGCTGACCTTGAAGGCCTCATCCGGGTCCAGGAATTCATCGTCGCCGCCGCCGCCCAGACCGAGGTGCTCACCGATCGGATCCATTGCCCCCAGTCCGGCGGTCCTGGTGCCGTTGTCCGCGGGCAGGTCCAGCAGGGCGACCTGGGTATGCGGGGGGTAGCACACACCGATGTCGGCGCAGCCCTGGGAAACGGCACTCAGTCTGAAGGTGCTGGGTGCCCCTGGAGCGTGTGTCAGCGGTATGCTGGCAACGACCTGGTCACGATAGACGGCGATCTTGCCGAAAAACTCGTCGTCCTTGATCTTGCCGGGCGGCAGCACGGGTTCGCCCAGTTTGATCTCGGGAGTATCGGTACTGAACCGTATCCGGTCGCGGTACATGTAATAGCCATCAGCGATATCCCATGTCACCCGGGCCGTCTTGGCATCCTGGATGGTTGCCGTGAAACCGAAGGCCTGGTCCGGTTCGAGCAGCTCCGGCTCCATGCCATCGACGGCATACGCGGGTGCCATGAACAGGCCGAGCAGGGCGATAAGGGATTTCCAGTTATTCATGAGATTGTTTTTAATGAGTTTGTTATCCAGTCAAGGTATTCGGGCAGGCCGTTGCCAATTGGGACTGCGATCACCTCGGGAAGTTCGTAGGGATGCAATGTCCGGACCCTGCTCTCCAGGGCAGGGTAGGCTCCTTGTCCGCTTTTGATTATCAGCAGCAGTTCCCGGCCGCGCTCGACAGCCCCCTTCCAGTGGTAGACCGAGGTGATGCCTGGAACGATATTAACGCATGCGGCCAGTTTTTCGGAAACCAGCGTGCCGGCAATGCGCTCAGCGGTATCCTCGTCAGGGACGGTGCACAGGACGATGATCGGGTCTACGGCCATGCGCCGAATATACCCGAGTCATGCGTGAATAGTGAGGAATGAGACGTGAGCAGCAGCAGGGTGCGCGGTGCGCACCATCGAGATCGTCTTTGATTTTGGAGTGCACGATGCGCACCGCGCACCCTGGAATCAAGGCTGCTGAAGGCCTTGCTGGAGTGTGTGTCCATGGCCATTATTGGTCGATTCGGTTATGTTGCATACATGGCGCCATTCCCTGTCTTTCTGATCCTGTTCCTGTCTATCCCGCTGGTAGAGATCTATTTCCTGATCAAGATCGGTAGCTGGATTGGTGCCTTGCCAACCGTGCTGCTGGTGGTGGTCACAGCGATCCTGGGCGCAACGCTGGTGCGCTACCAGGGGTTTGCGACCCTGCAGCGGTTGCAGATGACCCTGGCACGGGGCGAGATGCCGGCTATCGAGTTGCTGGAGGGGGTAATCCTGCTGGTGGCGGCGGTGCTGCTGTTGACGCCCGGGTTTTTCACCGACGTGATCGGCTTTGCCTGCCTGTTCCCCGCCTTGCGGCGCGCCCTGGCACTGTGGGGACTGAAACGCGTGATTGTCACCCCACCGGGGCGCGGGCCGTCCGGACCGCCGTCAAGCCCAGGCTCGGGCCAGCGGACCATCGAGGGGGAGTTCCGCCGCGAAGATGAAAATAATAGTGAGAAATAAAATAGATGGAAAGCGAGAAGTGTAAGCGTGAATATAGTCCGTAGGCAGCGTCGTGCGCGCCATCGAGGTCGCCTTTGACTGGGGATGCGCGGTTGGCACGGCGTAGCCTAAGAATTCTGGAGTATAAAAAATCACGGGTAGGTTTGGGTATAGGAGCGATGGCGATGTACCCAAGATAGGGCTGGTTGTTGGGCACGCTACGCTTAGCCCAACCTGCGAAGATTTTCTATGTGTTTCTGTGGCATTGTCGCGCCCCTGGAAAACACAGGCGTCTGGGCGTTCATCCACGGATGTATTCACTCCCACGGACCAAATCCCGGTTTAGTCTTGACACCCCTGCTTTCGCCGCTATGATTGGCACTCACTAGGGGTGAGTGCTAATAATAGCATGCGCCGTTTTTAGCTAATCAAAGTGAAAGAAGCCTGAAGGAGAAGTCCAGATGAACATTCGTCCATTGCACGATCGTGTGATCCTGAAGCGCATGGAAGAGGAGACCACATCAGCGGGTGGGATTGTAATCCCGGATTCTGCTGCTGAAAAGCCAGTTCGTGGGGAAGTAATTGCGGCAGGCAACGGTAAGCGCCTTGAGAGTGGTGAGATCATTCCTCTCGATGTCAAGGTCGGCGACACGGTCCTGTTCGGCAAATACTCCGGTACCGAGGTCAAGGTCAACGGCGATGACCTGCTCGTGATGCGCGAGGATGACATCATGGGCGTCATCGACGCCTGAATCGCAAATTGTAACTATCAAAGAATCAAGAGGAATACTTCATGACCGCAAAAGAAGTGAAATTCAGTGATGAAGCCCGCCAGCACATGGTGGCCGGCGTTAACATCCTGGCCAATGCCGTCAAGATCACCCTGGGTCCCAAGGGCCGCAACGTGGTCCTCGACAAGGCTTTCGGCGCACCCACCGTGACCAAGGACGGCGTTTCCGTCGCCAAGGAAATCGAGCTCGAGGACAAGTTCGAGAACATGGGCGCCCAGATGGTGAAGGAAGTGGCTTCCCAGACCTCCGACGTGGCCGGTGACGGCACCACGACGGCGACCGTGCTGGCCCAGGCCATGGTGCATGAACCCGATGGACCTAAAGCGCGGCATCGACAAGGCCGTGAGCAAGGTCGTCGATGAGTTGCAGAACCAGTCCGAACCCTGCTCCGACAGCAAGGCTATCGCCCAGGTGGGCACCATCTCTGCCAACTCCGACGAGTCGGTCGGCAACATCATCGCCGACGCCATGGATAAGGTCGGCAAGGAAGGCGTCATCACCGTCGAAGAGGGCTCTTCGCTGGAGAACGAGCTGGACGTGGTGGAAGGCATGCAGTTCGACCGCGGCTACCTGTCACCCTATTTCATCAACAACCAGGACAATATGTCTGCCGAGATCGAGGACCCCTATATCCTGATCTACGACAAGAAGATTTCCAACATCCGTGACCTGCTGCCCGTACTGGAAGGCGTTGCCAAGTCCGGCAAGCCGCTACTGATCGTGGCCGAGGACGTGGAAGGCGAGGCACTGGCCACCCTGGTGGTCAACAGCATCCGTGGCATCGTCAAGGTCTGTGCCGTCAAGGCGCCGGGCTTCGGTGACCGCCGCAAGGCCATGCTGCAGGACATCGCCATCCTGACCGGAGGTCAGGTGATTTCCGAAGAAGTCGGCCTGTCCCTGGAGAAGGCGAGTCTGGATGACCTGGGTAATGCCAAGCGCATCCTGGTCACCAAGGAAAACACCACCATCATCGACGGCGCCGGCCGCAAGGAAGACATCGAGGCACGGGTGCAGCAGATCCGCACCCAGGTCGAGGAATCCACCTCCGACTACGACAAGGAAAAGCTGCAGGAACGCATGGCCAAGCTGGCCGGCGGTGTGGCCGTGATCAAGGTCGGTGCGGCTACCGA
>CAMYMI010000020.1 GCA_947259415.1 uncultured Ectothiorhodospiraceae bacterium
GCTGCGTACCGACCCCGTGCTGCGCCTGCTGATTGTTTCCATCTCGTTTTACGGCATGTCGACCTTCGAGGGGCCGATGATGGCCATCAAGACGGTGAACGCACTGTCGCACTACACCGACTGGACCATCGGTCACGTACATTCCGGTGCGCTGGGCTGGGTGGCGCTGATCTCCATGGGCAGTATGTACTACCTGATTCCGCGGCTGTTCAACCGTGAGCTCTACAGCCTGAAACTGGTTGAGGTGCATTTCTGGACGGCAACCATCGGTATTGTGCTCTACATCGTCTCCATGTGGGTGGCCGGCATCATGCAGGGCCTGATGTGGCGCGCCACCAATGCCGACGGCACCCTGACCTACAGCTTCGTGGAATCCGTGCAGGCCATGCACCCGTACTACATTGTGCGTTTCCTCGGCGGTGCCTTCTTCCTGGTCGGCAGCCTCGTCATGGCCTGGAACATCTGGAAGACCATTGCCGGCGCCAAGCCGGCGGTGGGTACCATCCCGGCACCAGCACCGGCCGCGGCCCATTAAGGAGACGAGTAATGGCATTCGGACATGACAAGATCGAGAAGAATATCGGCCTGATGATCGTGCTGGTGGTGATTGTTATATCGATCGGCGGCCTGGTACAGATCGTTCCGCTGTTCTTCCAGCAGTCCACCACCGAGGCCGTGGCCGGGCTGGAGCCGTATACCCCGTTGCGCCTTGCCGGACGTGACATCTACATTCGCGAGGGCTGCTATTTGTGCCATTCCCAGATGATCCGGCCGTTTCGCGCGGAGACAGAACGTTACGGGCATTACTCGGTGGCCGGTGAATTTGTCTATGACCGGCCGTTCCAGTGGGGCTCCAAGCGCACCGGCCCGGACCTGGCCCGGGTCGGCGGGCGTTACAGCGATGAGTGGCATCGTGTGCACATGATCAACCCGCGCGACGTGGTGCCGGAGTCGATCATGCCGGGTTATCCGTGGCTGGAAGAGACCCCGGCCGATGCC
Organism: uncultured Ectothiorhodospiraceae bacterium; assembly: GCA_947259415.1. Classification (GTDB taxonomy): domain Bacteria; phylum Pseudomonadota; class Gammaproteobacteria; order UBA9214; family UBA9214; genus CAMYJZ01. Next base: position 1,000 of record CAMYMI010000020.1, read on the forward strand.
CGGCATATCAGCAGGAAGCTGGAGGTGTTGCGTACCCTGGGGGCACCGTATACCGACGCGCAGATTGCGAATGCGGCGGCTGAACTGGAAGGCAAGACCGAGATGGACGCCATCATTGCCTACCTGCAGGGCATGGGCACGGCGATCAAGACCCGGAGATAGGGCATGGATTATTCGCTAATACTCTCTGCCTGGACCATCGTGGTGTTGGTGCTGTTTGTCGGCATCGTCCTGTGGGCATTTAGCGGCAAGCGCCGGAAGCAATTCGAGGAGGCCGCACGAATTCCGTTCGACGAGGACACCCCGGCGTCAACAGAAAAAAATTCCAAGGAGAATTCCCATGGCTGATTTCACCAGCAGCTTCTGGAACTGGTACATCATCATTCCGACCATCGGCGGGATAATCGCGTGTTTTCTCCTGATTCGCTGGTTGTCGACCGGGGCCTCCAAGCCGGGCGAAAAGGCCGAGACCATGGGCCATGTCTGGGATGAGGACCTCGAGGAACTCAACAACCCCCTGCCGCGCTGGTGGCTGGGTATGTTCTATATCACCCTGGTTTTCGGCCTCGGTTACCTGTTGCTCTATCCGGGGCTGGGCGCATTTCCCGGCCTGCTGGGCTGGACATCGCTTTCGCAGTACCAGCAGGAGGTCGATATCGGGGACGCAAAATACGGCCCGCTGTTTTCGAAGTACCGGGAAATGTCGATCCCGGCCGTCGCGGCCGACGCCACGGCCCGCAGGATGGGTGAGCGGCTGTTCGTCAACTACTGTGCGACCTGCCACGGTTCGGATGCGCGCGGTGCGCGCGGTTTCCCCAACCTGCGTGACAACGACTGGCTCTATGGCGGCGCGCCAGAGCAGATCGAGGTGTCCATCCTGAACGGCCGCAATGGTGTCATGCCGGCCTGGGAGCAGGCCCTGGGCGGCGAGCAGGGCGTGTCCGATGTGACCGAATACGTGTTCAAGCTGGGTGGTCGCAAAAGCGACGAGACGGCAGCGGCGCGTGGCCAGGAGAAATACCAGACACTGTGTGTTTCCTGTCACGGGGCAGATGGTACCGGTAACCAACTGCTGGGTGCGCCCAACCTGATCGATAATGTCTGGTTGTACGGTAGTTCGCAGGTACGCGTCATGGAATCCATTGCCAGCGGCCGCAACGGCAAGATGCCGCCACATAGCGATTTCCTGGGCAAGGACAAGGTGCATCTGCTGGCTGCCTATGTCTACAGCCTGTCGACCGGACAGGAGGGCGAGGAAGAATAAGGGATCATGCCCTGTCGCGGGTGAGGCTCCTTCGTATTAAGGATATGCGCCGATGCAAGACGGTCTGCCCATGACAACCAGTCGGATATCCAGGCTGCAGAAGTGCATCGCAATCCTCTGGCCGTCATTCCTGACCGCCATTGTGGCGACCGGGGTATTCTTTTCAGCGTTTGATCCCGATGACCTGTTCCCATTTGATGCTGATCCGGAGATCAGCCGGCTGGGTTTCTACACCATCGGTTTTTTATTGTTCTGGCTGATCGCTGCCGTCTCGGGTATCGGTACCCTTTATTTCGCAATCACCAATTGCATGCGTCAGGGCCAGGGAAAGCAGGACGACTGATCGGGGGTAAGTATGACCAGCCCCTCCACAAAAGGGTCCAGGGAACCACAGCCTGACGAACAGCTCGAGCAGTCGCTGTATGCCAAGCGACAGAAGATTTTCCCCCGCGAGGTGCACGGTCTGTATGCGCGCCTGCGGCTTGCCGGTGTTCTGGGCCTGCTGGGTATCTTCTATTTCACCCCGTGGCTGCGCTGGAATGGACACCAGGCCGTGCTGCTGGACCTGCCGGCGCGCAAGTTCCATATCTTCGGTCTGACCCTGTGGCCGCAGGACTTCATTTACCTGGCCTTCCTGCTGATTATCGCCGGACTCGCACTGTTTTTCTTCACCGCACTGGCCGGGCGTATCTGGTGCGGCTATGCCTGTCCGCAAACGGTCTGGACCGAGGCCTTTCTGTGGCTGGAGCGCAAGGTCGAAGGTGATCGCATGAAACAGCAGAAGCTGGATGCGATGCCGATGAATGCAAAGAAGCTGCGCATCAGGGCAACCAAGCACACCTTTTGGATCCTGTTTTCCGTCTGGACCGGTTTCACTTTCGTCGGCTATTTCACGCCCATCATCGAGCTGGGCCAGCGTCTGGTGCAGTTCGGTCTCGGACCCTGGGAGACATTCTGGGTAGTGTTCTATGGGTTTGCCACTTATGGCAATGCCGGCTGGATGCGCGAGCAGGTGTGCATGTACATGTGTCCCTATGCGCGCTTCCAGTCCGCCATGTTCGACAAGGACACCCTGATAATTTCCTATCTGCCCGAACGCGGAGAACCGCGCGGCTCGCGCAAGCGCAGTACCAATCCGCGTGAACTTGGGCTGGGTGATTGCATCGACTGCACCATGTGCGTGCAGGTATGCCCCACCGGGATCGATATCCGTGATGGCCTGCAGTATGAATGCATCGCCTGTTCCGCCTGCATCGATGCCTGTGACGATGTCATGGACAAGATGGGTTACCAAAGGGGACTGATCAAGTACACCACGCAACACGAGATGACGGGGGGCAAGACGCACATCCTGCGCCCGCGTATGGTGGTCTATGCCGTCTTGCTCCTGGTTGTTATGGGTATCTTTGCCTATTCCATCGGTACACGGACCTCACTGGGCCTTGACGTCATTCGTGACCGCAATCGCCTCTATCGTGAGACTGCTGATGGCCTGATAGAGAACGTTTACACCCTGAAGATACTCAATATGGACAAAGTTGCGCATCGCTATACACTGAGCGTGGCAGGCATCCCGGGTATCGAGTTGTTTACCGATATGAAAGATATTGAAGTAACGGCTGGTGATGTCATGGAGCTGCCGGTACGCCTGCGTGCCGATGAGGCCGAACTCAAGGTACGCAGCAGCAAGGTCATGTTCGAGCTGGTTGCGTCCGACGAGCCCGAACTCAGCGTTCAGGAAGAGGCTCGTTTTCTGGGGCCACGTTAGAAACCACCACCGCACAGATGCCAGCTGCGCAAACAAGTTGTAGGTCGGGTTAGGCGCGCAGCGCTGTAACCCGACAACAGTAGCGTCGGATTACGCTGTCGCTAATCCGACCTACGAGCTTCGAAGGGGAGAAGGAATGAAGTGGGGCAGCAACGGGACATCCTGGTTTTTATTGCAATCAAGAAATACAGGCAGGTGAAAAAATGCAAAAACCAGAATGTCCCCTTTTTGTACTATCAGAAATGGGTTGCGGATTATGAAACTGCATGCAGTAAAACGGCCCTGGTATCGTGAGCCCTGGGTATGGCTATTGATCGCGCTGCCCATGTCGGCCGTCATTGGCGGGATAGTCACCATTATCATCGCGGTCTCTACCAGTGACGGGCTGGTGGTCGATGACTACTACAAGCGTGGCAAGGCTATCAATCGCGATCTCGCCCGCGACCGCATGGCCGCTCAGCACCGGCTCGAGGCGCATTTCGATTTTGAGACAGACGGCAGGCGCGTTGCCCTGCAGCTGAGGGCGCGTGATTACCTCCCGCCTGCGGCCCTGATGCTCTCGCTGCTGCACCCGACCCGCAAGGGAGAGGATCAGCGTGTACGGCTGGTGCGCACGGATGCCGGCCGTTATACCGGCGGGCTGGATGCACTCGCGCCGGGCAACTGGTATGTGCAGCTCGAGGCCGACGACTGGCGTCTATCCGGCAAGCTAAAATTGCCGCTGGACGCACCGTTCATCCTGTCACCGCAGCTTGACGGTGATTCCTGATGCATTGCCGGTCCTTATGTAAGGCAAGCGGTACGCCGCAATCACGGAGTTATCAAACTGGATAATTCACCGCAGAGGCGCAGAGAACGCAGAGCCAGACATAACGAAAAAAACACTTTGGACAGGCCAATCACAATTGCTGTTTGATGTAGTTCCCCGGACAGTTTTTTCAATGAGATTATTTTCTCTGCGCTCTCTGCGCTCTCTGCGCTCTCTGCGCTCTCTGCGCCTCTGCGATGAATTTTAGGATATGTTGAATGGATGCTATGGATAAACCATGAACATGGAACTGACCATACCGGCGGCCTTTCTGGTCGGCCTGCTCGGGGGTGTGCATTGCGTTGGCATGTGCGGTGGCATCGTCGGGGCCCTGTCGGGCAGCCTGTCGGTACCGTTACGCCAGTCGAGATGGCGTTTCCTCTCGGCACTGCTGGCCTATAACAGCGGTCGTATCGCGAGTTACACCGCCGCCGGGTTGCTGCTTGGCCTTCTGGGACAGCAAGTCAGTGCCCTGCAGGTGTTCGGGGATTTCCCCGTGGGCCGGGTGGTGTCAGGCGTATTCATGATCCTGTTCGGTATCTACCTGGCCGGCTGGTGGCATGCGCTGCGCTTCCTGGAACAGGCCGGTGCGCTGGTGTGGAAACGGATCGAGCCCTGGGGGCGCCGTTTTGTGCCGGTGCAGGGCCCGGGCCCTGCCTTTATGCTGGGTCTGGTATGGGGCTGGCTGCCCTGCGGGATGGTCTATGCGGTTCTTGCCTTGGCACTGGCCAGCAGCGACGTGGTCTATGGGGGCCTGATCATGCTGGTCTTCGGGCTGGGTACCCTGCCGCTGATGCTGGCGATGGGATTTGCGCTGGGCAGGCTGGCGCAGGTCCTGCAGGGTCGTATAATACGCAACCTCGCCGGTGTCACCGTCATGCTGTTCGGGCTGTATACCCTGGCGACGCCGCCCGCGCATGACGGTCATGCCCGGCATGCGGGCGGTGGACACACCCACCACGAACATCCCCAGGACCAGCCGGGCGAGCGGCCCTGAAGACTACTGGCAGGGCAACAATACCGGTCCCGCAGAGAAATATTAGAACCACAATATATAGTGTTGCACTGTTATGCTGCTATAGTAGCGTCATCCCCGGCTTGACAAAGCTTTCTTATTACTAACTAATTGTAATAAATGCTAATTTATCCAGATATCACGGCTGCTTGACAGCGCTCTGGTGACTGCATAATCTTGCGCCCACAGACACAATATCTTGTGTCTGTGGGGGATCACACTTGAGACTGTACCCGGCGCTGCCATGTCCGGGATACAGCGCTTTACTAATATTACTAACAAGAGACTGAATTCAGGGGAGGAAACCTGTACGTATGACCACCACCGTGCATCTTGAAGCTGTACCTTCAACCGTTGCCGAGATTCCGTTTCAGCCGGCATCTATGGACATCTGGGAAAAGAAATACCGTCTGCAGGCCAAGGACGGTACCCCGGTTGACCTGACCATCGACGACACCTACAGACGCGTCGCCAGGGCGCTGGCCGATGTCGAGGAGACACCGGAACTGCGCGAACGCTGGTACCAGGAATTTCTCTGGGCCCTGCGGCATGGCGCTATCCCGGCCGGGCGCATCACGTCCAATGCCGGGGCCAGTGAGCACAAGCCGGCGACCTCGACCATCAACTGCACCGTTTCCGGCACCATCCAGGATTCCATGAATGACATCCTGGAAAAGGTGCACGAGGCCGGGCTCACGCTCAAGGCCGGCTGCGGCATTGGTTACGAGTTTTCCACCCTGCGTCCCAAGGGTGCCTATGTGTCGGGTGCCGGTGCCTATACTTCCGGCCCGCTGTCCTTCATGGATATCTACGACAAGATGTGTTTCACCGTGTCCTCGGCCGGTGGCCGGCGCGGCGCCCAGATGGCGACCTTTGATGTCGGACACCCGGACGTGTTGGACTTCATCCGTGCCAAGCGGGAGGCCGGTCGGCTGCGCCAGTTCAACCTGTCGCTGCTGATCACCCAGGAATTCATGGACGCGGTCGTGAGCGGCAGCGAGTGGCAGCTGGCCTTTCCGTTAAACCGCAGTGAACTGGAAAGCGGCATCGACCTGAACGATACGAAACAAGTGGTGTGGCGCGAGTGGCCCAGCCAGGGCGATTACATCACCAACAATGCGGGACTGGTGGCCTGCCGGATCTACAAGACCATCCCGGCGCGTCGCCTGTGGGACATGATCATGAGTTCCACCTATGATTTTGCCGAGCCGGGCTTCATTCTCATCGACAAGGTCAACGAGATGAACAACAACTGGTTCTGCGAGACCATCCGCGCCACCAACCCCTGCGGCGAGCAGCCCCTGCCGCCGTACGGTTCCTGTCTGCTGGGCTCGGTCAACCTGACAAAGTTCGTGCGCAACCCGTTCACCAAGCGCGCCGAGTTCGACTGGGATGAGTTCCGCAAAGTGGTGGTGGTGTTTACCCGCATGCTCGATAACGTGGTGGAGATCAACGGGCTGCCCCTGGAAGGCCAGCGTAATGAAATTCACCGCAAGCGCCGCCATGGCATGGGTTTCCTGGGGCTGGGCTCCACGGTCACCATGCTGCGCATGAAATACGGTGAAGCGGAGTCGGTTGAATTCACCGAGCGCGTCAGCCGCGAACTGGCCCTGGCCGGCTGGCAGGTCGCGCTGGACCTGGCCCGGGAAAAGGGCCCGGCACCGATCATGGAAGAGGACTTCGAGGTTACCGAGGAAATACTGCGCAAACGGCCCGAGATGCGCCGCGACGGCTATCTTCCCGGGGACAAGGTCAAGGGCAAGGTACTGCACGCCAAATACAGCCGTTACATGCAGCGGGTGGCTGAACAGGCCCCCGAGCTGGCCAGGCAGCTGGCCGAGACCGGTGCCCGGTTCACCCATCACAGCTCGATAGCGCCGACCGGCACCATTTCCCTGTCGTTGGCCAACAACGCCAGCAACGGTATCGAGCCCAGTTTCGCGCATCATTATTTCCGCAATGTGATCCGCGAGGGCAAGAAGAGCAAGGAAAAGGTGGATGTATACTCGTTTGAACTGCTGGCCTACCGGGCGCTGGTCAACCCCGACGCAAGCGCCAGCATGGAGGATGATGACGATGCCCTGCCGGAGTATTTCATCGCGGCCGACAATGTCACGCCGAAACAGCATGTTGATATTCAGGCCGCGGCACAGAAATGGGTGGACTCTTCCATCTCCAAGACCGCCAATGTACCGACGGATTATCCGTTCGAGGACTTCAAGGACATCTATTTGTATGCCTTCGAGCAGGGCCTGAAGGGCTGCACCACCTTCCGTTTCAACCCGGAGGCCTTCCAGGGCGTGCTGGTGAAAGAAAAGGACCTGGAGAACACCCTCTACGAATTCACCCTTGAGGATGGCGCTACGGTCAGCCTTAAGGGAAACGAGGAGGTTGAGTACGACGGCGAGATACACACGGCCGCCAACCTCTATGATGCCCTCAAGGAAGGCTACTACGGGAAATTCTGAGCCGCAGGAACACGAACGAACACGCAGGAGCCGAACATGGCAATACATATTGACAAAAAGATAGTTGACTACAGGATAGGCAAGGACGAGTCGCAGGAAGAGCAGCAGGTGCCGCCTGCCGCAAACGAGGCTCAGCCCGCACCGGCACCGCAGGATAATATCGTCCAGCTGCACGAGAAACTGGAACGGCCGGAGATGCTGATCGGGTCGACCTACAAGGTCAAGACCCCGCTTTCCGAGCACGCCCTGTATGTCACCATCAATGACATCATTCTCAATGCCGGCACCGAGAACGAATTGCGGCGGCCCTTTGAGATATTCATCAATTCCAAGAACATGGACCATTTCCAGTGGATCGTGGCCCTGACGAGGATTATCTCGGCCGTGTTCCGCAAGGGGGGTGACGTCACCTTCCTGGTGGAGGAGCTGCGTTCAGTCTTCGACCCGCGCGGCGGCTACTTCAAGAAGGGCGGCAAGTATATGCCGTCACTGGTGGGCGAGATCGGTGACGCGATCGAGTGTCACATGCGCATGATTGGCCTGTTGAAGGACGAGGGGCTCGATGAACACCAGCGAAAACTGGTGGAGGAAAAACGTGCCCAGTACGAGTCGACATTGGAAAAGGCGGAAACCGAGGCTCCGGGTGATTTCCCCGCGGGCTCGCAGCTGTGCTTCAAGTGCAATACCAAGGCGGCGGTACAGATGGACGGTTGTCTGACCTGTCTGAATTGCGGTGAGTCCAAGTGTGGCTGAGCGAGTCGCGCGCTGACGTAATAACCGCGCTAGTACCTATGGCCCATTGATCACAGCAGCCATTATCGGGTATAAATGGAGTCAAAGGCGCAACAGGCCGGATGGCCTGGGCAGACGCCAACAAAAATAACGGAGCGCGTTGGGGCTTGTCCCTGGCGGAGGAGGCAATATGTTTCTGCAGCAAAAGCCCATTCCGGGTTACTGGTACAGCAACCTCTCAGGCCAGTTGATTCAGGTCAGGGCAATCCTCTACACGTCCGGGGAGCGCAGTCATATCGTCTTGGAGGACATTCACGGCAAGCTTGACTACGTGGATCTCGATGGCTGGCGTAATATGGACCTGGTGTTGCATTCGCCGGTTGTCGAGCAGCAGCATGCCGCACGTGATTTCTGACACCTGTATGACCCCTGGTTAACCCGGCCCGGCCTGCAACTGCCGCAGGTTTGCCTGTCCCCGGCCAGCAGGCCTTCCACCCATCCGACTGTCAATTCCAGACGATACCGGCCCCCTGGACCGGCAGTGTCCCGGTCTCGGTGTGGATACCGGCGTATCCGGTATCCCCGCCTGTCAGGGCGCGGTTTGCTGTCCACGCTCTGCTCGGCGAGGCGCTACACGCGCCTGGTCCGGGTCCCGGGGTAGCCAGCAGGAAGGCCAGAAGGGTTACAATAAAGCGGCCGAGCCGCATCCCCAGGTACTGGTGATGCGGCTGAACGGCAGGATTCCGGGCATGTAAGGTACAGGGCCGATAATGTCGCGCTCGCGGTGCCTGACCCGTTACTATATGTCCATTACAGCTTTGCGCATCAATCTGCCCAGGCAGGACTTTGAAGCGCATGTCTTCTGGTGATAAAAAGGGTGTCCGGGCGCCAAACGCACTGTCCATCGAGCAAGCTATGTACCTGAAGCATTTCGATCTCTCGGAACGGCCATTTTCGATCACGCCGGACCCGCGTTTTCTGTATATGAGCAGCCGCCATCGTGAAGCGCTGGCCCATCTGCTGTATGGCCTCGGCGAGGGTGGTGGTTTTGTACAGCTCACCGGCGAGGTAGGCACCGGTAAAACGACCCTCTGCCGTTGCCTGATCGAACAGGTGCCCAAGAATGTCGATATAGCGCTGGTACTCAATCCCAAGCTAACGGCGGAAGAACTGATCGCCACGGTTTGTGATGAACTGGGGGTGGAATACCCGCCAGAGATCCACAGCATCAAGACCCTGACCGACATACTCAACCGGCACCTGCTGGATGCCTATGCACGTGGACGGCGTACCGTGCTGATCATCGACGAGGCCCAGAACCTCAGTGCCGAGGTACTGGAACAGGTGAGACTGCTTACCAACCTGGAGACACCGACCCAAAAGCTGCTGCAGATCATCCTGATCGGACAGCCGGAACTGCGCGCCCTGCTGGCGCGTGATGATATGCGCCAGCTTGCCCAGCGGGTCACGGCCCGCTATCACCTCGAACCGATTAACCGGGAGGAGACCGGTGCCTATATTCAGCATCGACTGCAGATCAGCGGGGTTACCACCGACGTCTTCAATACAGCTGCGCTTGACCATATCCAGCGCCTGTCCGGTGGTATCCCCCGCCTGATCAATGTGCTCTGCGACCGTTCCATGCTGGGCGCCTATGTCGAGGGCAAGTTGAAGATTGATAAAAGGATTGTCAAAAAGGCTGCCCGGGAGTTGCTGGCCGAGGATACCAGTGTCTCGGGAAGGCGGCGCTGGTTGCCGCTGGCCCTCGTCGGGCTCGCCATTGCGGCAATCGCCGTTGTTTATTACCGGCCCTGGCAGCCAGTGGACATAAGTGCTGCGCTCCACGCTGACGCGGAGGTGATGAGCTTCGATGAGCACCGTCCCGGCCCGGATTCGCTGCCACCGGCCCGGCCGGCGCTGGCACCGGCAGCGGACCCGGCAGGGATCCCGGCCATTGCGACACCGCCGCAGCCGGAAGATGACGACAATCTGCAGGGAGAATCCCTGACTGCGCTGTTGCTGGACGCGGACAAATCCTATTACCGGGACGCCTGGACAGCCCTGTTTGCCCAGTGGTCAGTGGAACTGCCTGCGCATGTGAAACCGGATTTTTGCAATTTCGCCACGGAGAACGGACTGCGTTGTCTGCTGGGGAAGGGTACCTGGGCCTCACTGCGCCATTTCGACCGGCCGGTCATACTCACCCTGGTGGCTACCGATGGACAGCGGGTCCCCGTTACCCTGCAACACCTCGACCAGGACAGCGCGGAGCTGGTGCTGGGAGGTGAGCTGTACCGTTTGCCCGTCGGGCAGCTCGATATCCACTGGTATGGTGACTTTGCCATGCTGATACAGGCACCACCCGCCGGGACCCTATACATGAAGGTCGGCAGCAGGGGGGCGGACATCGGCTGGCTGCGGCAACAGCTCGAAACGATCCAGGGGGTCGACCTGTCCACAGACAATCCCTTGTATTTCGATAACGGCCTGCATCAACAGTTGCTGGCCTTCCAGCGTTCCCGCGGCCTGGTGCCCGACGGGGTTGTCGGCCCGCACACCATCATTCAACTCAATTCATTCTCGCAACTATCGGGTAAACCGAGGCTGACGGGCGGGATATCCTGAGTCATGTCCTATATTCTTGATGCCCTGAGAAAATCCGACCAGGAGCGGGCGGTAGGGGTTGTGCCGGACCTCCAATCGGCTCATCAGGCGGTGCGCCCGGTACAGCGCTCGTATGGATGGATCTGGATACTGGTTGCCTTGCTCGCGGTCAACGGGGTGCTGATGGTTCTGCTGGCGACCCGTGACACCGGGACTGGTAGCACGTACACGACCGAGAGCCCTGTTGCCGGGCCTGCGCATGTGCCGGCTGGTCCTGCGCGGCCAGTGGAGGAGCCTGCTGTGCGGGAAGACAGGGCGGCCGCCAGTGCACCGGAGGCGCCGAAGACGGTGTTGCTTCGGGACAGACCAACAGCTGTCGCCCCGGTCATTCCCCCGGTGACCACAACGGCGCCGGTTGTCCCGGCGGCCCCCGTGAAAGCGCAGCCACAGGTAGCAAAGGCGCCGCTGCAGGCACGCCCCGCGGAGGCCCCGAAACAGGGATTGAAAGACTGGGAAGACCTGTCACTTGAATTTCGCAGCGGTCTCGAAATACCGCGACTGGACGTGCATGTCTATGATGCCGACCCGCAGCGGCGTTTCGTGCTGATCAACCTGAGGAAATACCGTGCGGGGGACCGCCTGGAAAGCGGTGCCGTGATCGAGGAGATCCTCCCCGACGGACTTCAGATGTCGTACCAGGGTACCCGGTTCCGCTACCAAAAATAATCCGCCCGGTCTTACTCGAACACCTTGCCCTCGGCGATCTCGTCATCCGAGGCGTCGCGAATTTCCTGCACCTCGACCTCGAATACCAGGGTTTGCCCGGCGAGCGGGTGATTGCCGTCGAGATAGGCAATACCATCCTTGATATCGACAACGGCAAAGTCAACCGCCTCGCCATCTTCGCTCTGGCCCAGCACGCTGCCACCGACCTCGATGTTTTCACCGGGTGGAAAGTTGCTCAGTGGCACCTGCAGGAGCAAACCGACTTCGCGTTTTCCGAATGCATCGTCTGGAAGCAGTCTGACCGTGACAATGTCGCCTGTCGTATGCTGCTCCAGCGCCTGTTCCAGCTTCGGAAACAGCGTGCCGGCCCCGTGCAGGTATTTCACCGGGGTGCCTGCCGCCTCGCGTACACTCATCCCCTGGTCATTTTGCAGCGAATATTGCATGGTGATGACCTTGTGCCGGGTGATATGCTGGTTGCCTGCCATAATAAAGTGTATTCCGGTTTAACCCTGCCCGGGATGCAGTTTGGGCCGCGATTGCTGGCAGGAGATTATACCCGAACTTGCTGTTGTGGATTTTGTCATACACTGTGGAGCGGCATGATTGCGAAATTCTGCTCATACTCAGGGAAACAGGGGCTCAGCCAATGAAGCAGGCGAAATACTCGATCGGTCAATGCGTCTACCACAGGCTGTTCGACTACCGTGGCGTGATAGTCGATGTCGACCCGGATTTTCAGGGAACGGATGAATGGTATGAAAACGTGGCAAAGAGCCAGCCGCCGAGGGACGAGCCCTGGTACCATGTGCTGGTGCATGATGCGAAGTACGAAACCTATGTCGCCGAACGCAACCTTGCCGAGGATGAAAGCCCGGAGCCTGTAAATCATCCACTGGTGGGCGAGTTCTTCGATGAGTTCAGGGAAGGTATTTACCTGACCGGCAGACATGTGAACTAGCGGCCAGACGCAGTGATCACGAAAATCAAGAACCTTGTTGTGAAGTACGCAGTGTCTGTGGAGGCGACCACCGACGAGGACGAGCTAGCCCTGCAGCTCGCAACAGCGACACTGCTGATGGAAGTAGCGCGTGCAGACACGCATATTGGCGAGGATGAACGGCAGGCAATCCACCGGGCGATAGAAACACACTTCGGGTTGTCGCCCGAAACAACGCAGCAAATCACCCGTGCGGCTGAGCACGAGGCAGAGCACTCAACCTCACTTTACCCCTTTACCCGCTTGATTAACCGCGAGTGTGATTATCAGGACAAACTGCAGATTATCAGGATGCTGTGGCAGGTGATCCGTGCAGACGGCTACACGGACAAGCACGAAGAGCACCTGGTGAGGCGGGTTGCCGATCTTCTGCATGTGCCGCACCGGGAATTTATTCGTGCCAAGCTGCTGGCGATGGAGACGTAACTGCTGTCGGGGATTCCGGCCACTGACCGACCGGTTACTTGCAGGCTTTACAAACAAACCGGGATCACCATGGTGATCCCGGTTTTCGTCTGGTCAGACCATTTCCTTCAAACCTTTCAGTGGTAAAACCTTGACCACGTTACGTGCCGGTTTGGCCTTGAACATCATTTCTTCGCCCGTGAACGGGTTGATCCCCTTGCGTGCGCGTGTTGCCGGTTTGCGCACGGTCTTGATCTTCATCAGACCGGGTATGGTACAGACGCCTGCGCCGTTTCTCTTCAGATGACCATTGATGACAGTCCCAAGAGAATCAAATACAGCGGTAACATCTTTCTTGGTCAGTCCGGTATCTTCGGCAATCGCCCCCATCATTGCTGATTTGGTCATCGTTTCCTTGATGGTGGGAACCCGCTTCACGGGTGCTGCCTTCTTTCTCGCCCTGGTCTTCCGTTTCACAGCCATACTATTGAGCTCCTCTGATTGAGTGGTTGGTAAAACTGCACGCGTAAGATAGCACAATAATAAAAATGTTAAAGAGTTTTCATTGCAGAAAATCACTTGTATACAAGTGTTTCATGAGATAGTGATTTATCAGCGATTGTTACCGGCAACGAATGTCCTGTCATGGCAGCAGTCCGGCATGATCCCTGACCATCGTCAGGATCCGTTGTATCGGCTTAATAGGACAGGAGGAAGGATTGTCCGGGTGACAATCCTGTCCAGGTAGGTCGTGCAATACACTATATATATAGAAGTTTTGCGGTATCCTCAGTGTATGGTCTGGTCTGCGCTGGCGCCCTGGTTATCGGGTTTGTCGTTGATTCGGGTTGCCGGCGAGGCATGGTGCAGGATCATGTTCCAGCCGGTTCCGTTAAACCGGTAGATGTTGACTGCGACAACCGGAGGCTGTGATTTTCCGCCGATGGAAATATTCTCATACAGGCTATGAATCGCCAGCTGGCTGTTCTGATAGCGGTTGGATTGCCTTAACTCGAACTGCATGCGTTTGACGCGGGAGAGTATCTGGCGCCAACTTTCGCTGACTGCGGCGGTACCAACCAGCCTGTCGCCCAGTGGATGAATGCACTCGATGTCTTCATCCCGGCTCCAAACCCCCATCATCGCCTCATGGTCGGCGTTCTCGAACGCCGCGTAAAATGCCGCCTCGGCCTCCTGTGCGCTGGAAAATACAGGTCCTGTCATGGCTCTCTCGTCTCGTTGTTTTCTCAAGTCCATGATAGTCCTGTAAAATTTTACTATCAAGCAGAGGTTCCGAGTGCGCTTGTGTGACCTGGTGCACCCTTTTGCCTGGCCTATTGTTAACGAATAGCTGGTCATGTTGGGCCGGTGCAATGGACCGGTGAACCCGCCGGCACGTGCCTGGCCACTTATCCGGTCCGATTTGCATACTGCCCTAAATACAAAGCAGTTTCGGCCGATAAACAGGGTGCGGCAAGCACCCGCACGTGGACCACATTTGATTCATTTCAACAACCCGCCCGGGCGGTGGATACTGGAAAATGAGAGCATTCAAGAAAAAGATTACCGATATAAAGGCACTTCAGGAACTTGTACCCCTGAATGCGTTGTCAGACCAGCGGTTTGCCGAGGTCATGGACAAGATTGTCGTCGAGGAGATCCGCACGGGACGTTACCTGTTCCGCAAAGGTGACCGTGACAACCAGTCAGTTTATCTTCTGGATGGGAAAATCAACCTGATAGACGGCCACAGGAAGGTGACCAGTGAAATCGAGGGAGGCACGGATTTCAGCCGTTATCCGGTCGCAAACCAACAGCCTCGGACACTATCTGCACGGGCCGTCACCAAGGTCGTGGTCGCCCGTATCGACTCGGATCTGCTCGATGCCTTTTTGACCTGGGAACAATCTCCCGGTGCCGAGGTAAACGAGATTAACGCCGATGGCAATGATGACTGGATGACACGCCTGCTCCAGTCGGAGGCGTTTGAGAAGATCCCGCCTGCCGGAATCCAGCGCCTGCTGATGAAAATGAAGTCGCTCCCGGTACAGGCGGGGGAGGCCATTGTCCGCGAGGGTGATGATGGAGACTTTTTTTATACCATCCACAGCGGACGTTGTATCGTCACCCGGAAATCCACGGCTGGCGGCGAGGACGAGGTGCTTGCCGAACTGTCGAATGGCGAATGCTTCGGCGAAGAGGCGCTGGTGTCAGACAGCAGGCGCAATGCCACAGTCACCATGTTGACCGATGGTATGCTAATGCGGCTGGCCAAGAAGGATTTCATTGAGCTCCTGCAGAAACCGCTGGTCCGCTATGTAACCTTTGAGGTTGCGGCTGCAATGGTTGATGATGGTGCGGTCTGGGTCGATGTCCGGTCGGAAGGTGAATACGAAGATGGCGCAATCGAAGAGAGTGTCAATATCCCCCTGTCGACATTGCGCGGTGAGATAACCGAGCTGGTCTTCAATTCCCAATACATTATCTACTGTGATACGGGAAGCCGCAGTGTCTCCGCAGCATTCATCCTGAGTCACAAGGGATTTGAGGTCTACGTCCTGGAGTCAGGTCTGAACGGAATGTCCCCGGATGAGCTGGCCCAGGCGGGCCTGCCGCAGCACGATGCCGAGCGGGCGCAGGTCAGGCCTGCTGTCGTGGAGCGGCAGGATGCAGAGGTGATCAGTTTCGATCAGGGCGAGAGTGTTGCTGCTGATGACAATCTGCTGACAGAGTTCGAGGCACTGCGCAGGGAAAATGAAGCGCTTCACCAGCAGGTGGAGGGACACCAGCGGACAGCTCACAGCTTATTTACGCGACAATTGCAATTGCAGTCTGCCGAGGAAGAGAAAGAGTTGTTGCGTGAACAGAATGTCGCCCAGCAGAAGGACTATCAGCAACGTCTCGAACGGCTGCAGCTTGAAATCAAGGAATCAGAAGACCGCATTCAGATGCTCCAGGCCGGCACCGGCAACGCTGTTCCGGAGGATCGCCAGCTGCAGGAACAGGCAGAGTCTGTGCAACAGGCACTTAAGGTTCAGATCGAACACCTCGAAGGTGAATCCATACAGAACGCCCAGCACATCGAGGCACTGCAGGCCGAACTGCAGACCACGAACAAACAGGCTACTCGACTACAGGCCGAATCGGCAATGCAGCTCCAGGAACAGCAGCGGCTGAACGAGGTGATGCGTATCGAGCTGGAGCAGTCCAGGCGAGATAGTGATGAGTTTCAGGACAGGATCGCGGCAGTACAACAGGAGAAGCAGGCCGTCGAGGAGGGGGCGAATACTGAATTATCGGCCCAGCAACGCGAGCTGCAGGAATTGCGTGAACAATCCGCACAGGCAGCAAGTCAGGTCGAAGCCCTGCAGGCAGAATTGCAGGCTGCTCAGGCACAGATCAGCGAGTTCCGGGTCGAGTCGGAAACACATCATCAGGAAAAGCAGCAGCTGGAAACGCTGCGTAGCGAACTGGCCCGGTCCGAGGAGCATGCCCGGGCGATGCAGCAGGAGAATGAAGCCCTGCAGCGGGACAAACAGGCCGCAGACGAGAAATCGGATTCGACGTTGCGGGAAAGCAACGCGACGCTGGAGCAGCTCAACCACCAGCTGGCGCAGGTGCAGCAGGAGAACGGCGAGCTTGTCGAAAAGCTTGCCGAAGCGCAGCGCAATGCCAATGAAATACAGCAGCAGGTCGAGGCAAACCGGTCCGAAAGCGACGGCAGCCAGGCAAGGCTGCAGCAGCTGCAACAGGAACTGGAGTCAAACAGCAATCGCTTCGATGAACAGGTTTCGGCTTACGAGCGACAGCTCGCCGACCTTGGCGAGCAGCTGGAACAGGCGCGGGAAGCCGGCAGTATGGAGCAGCAGCGTCTGAAATCCGCTCTGGAAAAATACCAGCAATATAAGACAGAAAGTGAAGCCCGGCTCGAACAGCAGCAGCAAACTCGTGACGAGGTGCGGCAGGAGCAGCAGCGCCTCACGGACGAGCTTGAGATGGTGGTTGAAGAACGCGACAAACTGGGTCAGAAGCTGGCCGTTATGGAACACGATTTTAACGTCCGGCAGCAGGAAATTGACCAGCTGAATGAAACCATTGCCTCATTAACAAATACGGCTGATCAAGAGGTCCAGAAACTGAATGAGCACCTTGCCGATGAGCGGGCGCGTGCCAGTCGGGCGGAAGAGAGTGCCGATGAACAGGTAGCCCGGGTAGCGGACCTGCAGGAGGAACTGGGCCGCAAGGAGCGGACTGTCAGCGAGTTACAGGATCAGTTGCAGGTGGCAAAACAGCAATCAGAGGAAAGCCGGCAGATGCTGCTGCAGCACGATGCACAGGTTCAGGCGCTGGAGCAGGAACATCAGATGGCGCTCCAGGAAGTGCGTGCAGAGCTGGGCGGCAAGCATGATCTCGAAATGGAGATGCGGGGGCAGATCGAGCGTCTCGGCAAGAAGCTGGAACAGTCGGACGAGAACCTGCGGCGTATGCAGGTTGAGGCCCGCGAAAATGACGAACGCTTGAGGAATGAACTGGCCGAGGAGCGCCGCGCACGTACCGATGAACGTGCCCAAATGGGGGCACGCCAGAAGGAACTCAAGCAGCAACTCGCCGAGGTGGCCGGAAAACATGAAGGCGTGCTTGCCGGTCAGTCGGAGATGGTAGAACAGGCCAGGGAAGAGGCGCGCCAGGAGGAACGGGCACGACTCCAGAATCATCAGGAACAGCAGGAGCAGTCCAATGAGCAGGTGGTCGCTTTGCAGGCCGAACTCGAGAAGCTGCGCAAGGAGACAGCCGCGACGCTGGCACAGGAGCGAGAGCGCATTGACTCCGACCTGAACGTGTCGAGGGAGCAGGGGGAGCAGGCAAAGGCGGAAATTGCCGGGCTGCATGCCCAGCTGAAGCAGCTGGCACAGGAACGTGATGAGATACTGAGCGACCGGGAAGTACTGGAGAAGCAGCTCGCTGAGCAGCGCGAGGAGTCATCGCAGGTACCTGAACCGGCGAGCCAGGATGAAGCGACAGACACCGAACGGCTGCGCGAGGAGCTCGAGGATGCCAGGACGAATATCGAGATAGCCGTTCGCCAGCGCACCGAGGCCGAGACCGAACTCGAACGAATTACCGGGCAACGGGACCAGTTGCTGCATCAGCTGGAAGAAGGGGGTTTGACCGAGGTGAATATTTCCAGCTCCGCCAACGGAAGTGCAGGCAAGGCTGAATTCGAATACGCCGTTGGTGACGACAACAGGGGTAGGCGCCGCTGGCTGGGTGCAATCGTTGGAATCGGCGTGGCCGGCATTGCCGCACTGATATTCTGGCTCATGCTGACCATGGAAAACCCGATGGCGAAGTTTCTCGACCTGATGGATGTGGACAAGGCCCGCGCGGCCTGGTCCGAATTTCGTCTGCCGCTATCGCTTTGGCCGGATGCTGCCACGAAACAGGAGGACGCTGCCACGAAACAGGATGATCCTGCCACAAAGCAGGAAGACACTGCCACGAATCATGAGGATGCTGCCACCGTACAGGACAGCAGGGCGGCTGTGATCGCGACCGTCGGGGAACAACCTGCTGCTAAAACAGTGACGCAGACGCAGAAGGCCGGCAAGTCTGCCCAGACGCCGGCTGTCGAACCACCCAGGGCCACTCGCTCGTTCAGGGATGCGTTGGCCGGTGGCGGGCGCGGGCCGCTGATGCTGGAGTTGCCTGCCGGCACTTATATGATGGGTAGCGGGGGGAGTTCGCTGGTTTTCGAGGAACGGCCGCAGCATAGGGTCAAGCTGGCCTCATTTTCAATCAGCAAATACGAGGTAAGCTTTGCCGAGTATGATCGCTTTGCGCGGGCCACGGGACGCCGTCTGCCCCACGATGAAAAGTGGGGTCGGGATGGCCGCCCGGTCATCAATGTTACCTGGAAGGATGCGCGTGCCTATACTCGCTGGTTGTCAAAGCAGACTGGACATCAATACCGCCTGCCGACCGAGGCGGAATGGGAATATGCGGCACGTGGGGGCACGACACGCGACTACTGGTGGGATCCGGCTGCGTCCACGATCAAGGCAAACTGCTTCAATTGCGGCAGCGAGTGGGATGGTAACAGCTCGGCCCCTGTTGGGAATTTTCCGGCCAATAGCCTGGGCCTGCACGATACCGCCGGTAATGTGCAGGAGTGGACCGAGGACTGCTATCACCCGAGCTACCAGGGTGCCCCGGCGGATGGCAGTGCCCGGGAAAGGATGGGGTGCACCAAGCGTGTGGTCCGTGGCGGAAGCTACAGCAGTCCGCTTGAAAGCCTGCGCAGTAACAAGCGCAGTCACTATGACCAGGACACCCGTATCGATAACCTCGGCTTCCGCGTGGTGCGTGTGAAATAACTCCCGGGAGCAGCCGTCCTCCCTCCCCGGTTGACAACGGCGTGCAGCATCGTAGTCTGCGTTCATGGCGCAAATTCTCGGTATCGGCAATGCAACGCTGGACATCATTCATGCCGTAGATAGCTACCCGCGGGAGAATGACGAGGTCCGCTGCACCGCCAGGACCATCGGCCGTGGCGGCAATGCCGCGAATTCGCTGGTTGTCCTGAACCAGCTGGGACATGCCTGCAGCTGGGCGGGTGTGGTTGCCAATACGGCTGAAGGCCGTTTCGTCCGCGACGACCTGGAATCGAACGGTGTCGACACCACTGCCTGTCGCCTGCTCGATAGCGGGAGCATGCCGGTTTCAACCATCCTGCTGAATTCCGCGAGTGGATCCCGTACCATCGTGCACTACCGGGACCTGCCGGAATATACCTGCGCCGAATTTGAGTTGCTTGATCTGAAGTCCTGCGACTGGTTACATTTCGAGGGCCGCAATATTGAACAGCTGGAGCTGATGTTGCGCTGGGCGCACACGCAGTTTCCATCCATACACCGCTCGCTGGAAATCGAGAAGCCCCGTCAGGGCATTGAGGCCCTGTTCGGTCTTGCCGACGTGCTGCTGTTCTCCCGCGTCTACGCCAATCATCAGGGGTATGATGCCCCCGAAGAATTGCTGCGTTACGTGCGTGGCTGCAGTCCGCAGGCGGACCTGTATTGCACCTGGGGCGAGCAGGGCGCCGTTGCCCTGGACCGGCTGGGGCGGGTCAGCCGCCAGCCGGCGATTGTCCCGCGCCGGGTCATTGACACCCTGGGTGCCGGGGATACCTTCAACGCCGCCGTGATACACGGCTACCTTGCCGGCCTGGATACGGCGTCCCTGCTGAGGCAGGCCTGTGCACTGGCCGGGAAAAAATGTAGCCAGACCGGTTTCGCCGGCCTGGTCCAGGCAGTTTCCTGAACGATGGAGCCTGCAACCGCTGCACAATGCGTACTTTGCCGGTTCGATGAGCTGGCTGATCCCGATAGCAGGGCAATGACGGTGATGTTTCCCGACGGTCCCGGGGAGGTCTTCGTCGTGCGCCAGGGTGAGCGGGTCTACGCTTATCTCAATCAGTGTCCGCACACCGGTGGTCCGCTGGACTGGGTGCCGGACCAGTTCCTTAACATCGAACAGGACCACATCCAGTGTGCCACGCACGCGGCCCTGTTCCGCATCCGGGACGGTTTCTGCGTGGCGGGTCCTTGTTCGGGTGATCACCTCACATCCGTGCCTGCCAGCGTTGAAAATGGGGAGATCGTCATCCGCCCCCGACCGCGTGGCAACGCGGGACAGGCCGGGTGATGGCATCCTCCATGAGTGACCCGGTGATCGAGGTAGCGGCTGTCAGCAAGCGTTTCGACGAGGTGCTGGCAGTCGACCGGGTTAGTTTCAGTGTCGGGCGCGGTTCGGTATGCGCCTTGCTCGGCGGTAACGGTGCCGGCAAGACCACGCTGCTCTCCATGTTGCTGGGCCTGCTGTTACCGACCTCGGGCCGACTATCCCTGCTGGGTACGGACATGCTGCGGAAGCGTTACCGGGTGCTCGAACGCATCAATTTCTCCTCGCCCTATGTGGATCTGCCACAGCGCCTCACGGTGCGCGAGAACCTCACGGTCTATGCGCGCCTGTACGGGGTCAGGAAGGTCGGGCAACGGCTGGACGAGTTGGCGGGTCAATTGCAGATCGGGACCTTCCTGGGGCGCCCCTACGGGACCCTGTCGGCCGGACAGCGTACCCGGGTGGCACTGGCCAAGGCGCTGCTAAACCGGCCGGAGTTGCTGCTGCTGGATGAGCCGACGGCCTCTCTCGACCCCGATACGGCGGATACCATCCGGCATTTCCTGAAGGGCTATCAGCACCAGAGTGGGGCTACCTTCCTGATGGCCTCGCACAACATGCTGGAAGTGGAGCGGATGTGTGACGATGTGATTGTCCTGCGCTGCGGCGAGATCGTGGATCGGGGTTCTCCAGCGGCACTGCTCGCGCGTTACGGCCGGAAGACCCTGGAAGAGGTGTTCATTGACGTGGCGCGTGCGCCAGACCGGGGGACGACATGAGCTCCCTGCGGCGTATCAATGCCATGGCGCTGCGTTACATCTACCTGGTAAGGGGGTCCTGGCCACGGATCCTCGAGCTGTTCTACTGGCCGGCCGTGCAGCTGGTCCTGTGGGGATTCATTACCCAGTTTTTTGTCACCAACAGCTCCTGGTTGATGCAGGCCTCCGGTGTGCTGATGGCCGCTGTGATGCTGTGGGACGTGATGTTCCGGGGCCACCTGGGTGTTTCCCTGGCCTTTTTCGAGGAGATGTACTCGAGAAATCTCGGCCACCTGTTCGCCAGTCCGCTGCGGCCCTGGGAGCTGGTCAGCGCGCTGCTGCTGATCAGCCTGATCCGCACCCTGATCGGTGTCGGCGGGGCCGCCCTGCTGGCGATACCGCTGTTCGATTACTCGATCTTCGGGCTGGGCCTGCCGTTGCTTGGTTTTTTCACCAACCTGCTGGTGATGGGCTGGGCCATCGGTCTGCTGGTGTCGGGACTGGTGCTGCGCTACGGGCTGGGCGCGGAAAGTTTTGCCTGGGTGTCGATCTTTGCAATTGCACCACTGAGCGGGATTTACTATCCGGTCTCGGTGCTTCCGGACTGGTTGCAGGCGGTGGCCTGGGCGCTGCCTTCAAGCCATATCTTTGAAGGCATGCGCGCCGTGATGTTCGACCAGGTGTTCAGGGCCGATCATATGATCCAGGCCGTTATGCTGAATATACTGCTGTTGACGGCGGGCGCCGGGGTGTTCCTCAAGGCGTTCAACAGCGCCCGGCGCCGCGGACTGTTACTGCGGATCGGGGAGTAGTTGTTTCACTCCCGCTTGAGGAGGGCGCGGATGACGTGAATCGATGCTGCGTCCCGGGTGTTGCCGCATTCGATTTCCTGCACCAGCTGTAACGCGATTTCGGGTACGGCTGCGCCTCGATCGGTGCTGCTGTCTGCCTGTTCCTGTTCTGACTGGATGTTACCGGTTGCCATATCGTAAATGATGGTCATGGATCTTCTCCTGCCGCAGTAGGCTCAAGAATATTATCGGCAGACCTACAGGGGGATTGAGGCCGCTGGCAGGTTTTATTAAATGTTTTCTATTACAGAAGGTTAACGCGGGCCCTTCTGCAGACAGCTGCTGCGGTTGGGGGCTTACTCCAGATCGTCGAGCGGGTTGATGTGGTCGTTGGGTGCATTCAACTCGAGGTCAACCCCATAGTCCTCGCGTTCGATATCCAGTGACCCCGACCAGTCTTCGGGTGGCTCGATCGGCTGGATATCCATTTCATACCAGGAATCAAAGTCGATTTCCTCGACAGCCCCGTCGAAATACTGGATCTCCATGGTCGCTTCTTCTTCATCCAGCGCCACAATTTCGAAATTGTCGCGACCGATATTCTGGTACCAGTCACCGATACATGGTTTGAATTCGTTCACCATTTCAGGTTACCCCTGGCTGAATGTTTATCCGCACGCTGGTTTGATTTTATTACGGGCGGGATTCTGTCTGTTGTTCAGCCTATTTATAGAACTTGCCGACCCTGATGGCAAGTTGAAAAAATACCGGGATGGGGCCGCCGCCTGGCAGAGGTTTTACATGCAGGAAGCGTTCCGTTCCCCATTTATTCACAGCCAACCGGTTGGCGGCTGCGGACGTTTTTCGGAAAACAATCTAAGCCCCTGCGTTAACACAGAAACATCAGGCCGGGCGCATGTTCGCTTATGCGCCGGGCATACCCGATGACGGCGAGTGTGTCGTATACGGACCGGGTGACAGGCCGGCAAGGAGGGCGCACGCCACGACAAGCGCTGGGCAATGAGAATAATTCATTAGAATCAAGGTATTGATTCGCCACTCGTTGCTAGAGGCGGTCACGCCGCGGAGCGGATCTGCAACCGCCCGGGGTGCATGACAGCGGTGCTTAATAGCTGAAAATCCAGTCCTGATAGGGTAAAGTGCGCGTTTCTTTTTCAAGCGTATCCTTTTGAAATATTAAGTGAGGACAACAACATGGCCGATTACAAGATTGCGCCTTCCATCCTGTCGGCGGATTTCGCCCGCCTCGGAGAGGAAGTCACGAACGTACTGAATGCCGGTGCAGACATCGTGCATTTCGATGTTATGGACAATCATTACGTGCCGAACCTGACGATTGGGCCGCTGGTGTGCGAGGCTTTGCGCAATCACGGGGTGACTGCGGATATCGACGTGCACCTGATGGTGAAACCGGTTGACCGCATCATTCCCGATTTCGCCAAGGCCGGTGCTACCTATATCACCTTCCATCCGGAGGCCAGTGAACACGTCGACCGTTCTCTGCAGCTGGTGCGTGACAACGGCTGCAAATCGGGACTGGTATTCAACCCGGCTACCCCGCTGGACTATCTCAGGCACGTAATGGACAAGGTGGACATGGTTCTGCTGATGTCGGTGAACCCGGGATTCGGTGGCCAGAGTTTCATTCCCGAGGCGCTCACCAAGCTGCGTGAGGCGCGCAAACTGATCGACGCCAGTGGCCACGACATCCGTCTGGAAGTCGATGGCGGCGTGAAGGTCAACAATATCGGTGAAATCGCCGCGGCCGGCGCCGATACCTTCGTGGCCGGTTCCGCCATCTTTGGTACCGATGATTACAAGGCAACCATCGATGCCATGCGCAGCGAAATCGCCAAGGCCGTCGGCTAGACGGGCACGGCCGGAATCACATTACACCCGTCAATACTATGCATAAACCTGAAATGATACTTATCGACGTGGACGGTACACTGGTCGACAGCGTGCCGGACCTGGCCTACTGCGTAGATGCCATGATGGCGAAGCTCGGGCGTCCGCCCCGGGGCGAGGCCGAGGTGCGCAACTGGGTTGGTAACGGCGTGGAACGCCTGGTGCAGCGGGCGCTGAGTGGCAGCCTCGACGGTGAACCGGACGCGGCCGACTTCGAGCGCGCCTACCCCGTGTTCCTCGAGCTGTATACTGAAAATACCTCGAAGCGTTCCTGCCTTTATCCGGGTGTCAGGGAGGGCGTGGACATGCTCATGGCCGCCGGCTACCCGCTGGGTTGCGTGACCAACAAGGCGGCACAGTTCACCGAGCCGTTGTTGAAGGACCTGGGTCTCTACGATGATTTCTCCATCGTCATCAGTGGCGATACCCTGCCGAAAAAGAAACCTGATCCTGCGCCGCTGCTGTATGCCGCAGATTTCTTCGGGTGTGCGCCCGAGGCCGCACTCATGATCGGCGACTCGGTGAGCGATGTCCGGGCGGCACGTGCTGCCGGCTTTCGTATCGTCTGCATGAGTTATGGTTATAACCATGGCGTGGACATTCGTGATGCACAGCCCGATGCGGTGGTAGACAGGATGACGGAGGTCCTGCCCCTGCTGGACAAGGCAGCCTGAAAGATTATGCAGTTCACTGGAGAGCACTACCTGATACGGGAACCTGTCAGCAGTCGATGGCGTAGCACCAGAGGCTGTCTGACCAACTGTTCCGTACATGAAGGTATTCTCAAAGGTGAGTGCAATGTCGCCTGATCAATTCGAGTCACTGGCCCGCGAGGGCTACACCCGCATACCGGTAACGCGTGAGATCCTTGCGGATCTCGATACGCCGCTGAGCACCTATCTCAAACTGGCCAGGGGCGCGTATTCCTATTTGCTGGAGTCCGTACACGGCGGCGAGAAATGGGGGCGTTATTCCATTATCGGCCTGCCGTGCCAGACAGTGCTGCGTATCAGCGGCAACGAGGTCAGGTTGCTGCGCAATGACGAAGTTGTGGAGTCGGTTACAACCGACGACCCGCTGGCCTGGATAGAAAGCTTCCAGTCGCGCTTTCGCGCTCCCGAGCTGCCAGGGCTGCCGCGTTTTACCGGTGGCCTGGTCGGCTATTTCGGCTATGACACAGTGCGTTACATCGAGTCGCGGCTGGCGGAATTCGACCAGCCCGACCTGATTGGCTGTCCGGACGTGCTGTTGATGGTTTCCGACGAGTTGCTGGTGTTCGACAACCTGGCTGGTACGTTGTTGCTGGTCGTACATGTCGATCCGGCGAATGACGACGCCCTGGAACAGGGGCAGGCACGGCTGGACGAACTGGCGGACGGCCTGCGCACCGCGGCCTCTGTATACAACGGCGGGGCCACCGGGCATGCCGTGATGGAGTCCGACTTCGTTTCCGGTTTTACCCGGGAGGGGTTCGAGGACGCCGTTGGCCGTATCAAGGACTACATCGTCGAGGGCGATGCCATGCAGGTGGTCCTGTCACAGCGCATGTCGATTCCCTATACGGCGCCTCCGCTGGACCTGTATCGTGCCTTGCGCAGCCTCAACCCCTCACCGTATATGTATTACCTCGATCTCGGAGATTTCCAGATCGTCGGTTCATCGCCGGAAATCCTGGTGCATCTGGAAGACGGTGTCGTCACGGTGCGGCCGATAGCCGGTACCCGGCCGCGCGGGCGCGATGAGGCCGAGGATAAACAGCTGGAGGCCGATCTGCTGGCGGATCCCAAGGAACTGGCCGAGCACCTGATGCTGATCGACCTGGGTCGTAATGACACAGGCCGGGTGAGTGAGACAGGCAGTGTCAGGTTGACCGAAAAGATGGTCATCGAGCGCTACTCGCACGTTATGCACATCGTCTCCAACGTGACCGGGCGGATACGCGACGGCATGAGCGCCATCGACGTTCTGCGTGCGACCTTCCCCGCGGGCACGGTCAGCGGCGCCCCCAAGATCCGGGCCATGGAGATCATCGACGAGTTGGAACCGGTGAAACGCGGCGTCTACGCCGGCGCTGTCGGCTACCTTTCCTGGTCCGGTAACATGGATACCGCCATAGCCATCCGTACCGCGGTGATCAAGGACGGCACCCTGCACATCCAGGCCGGGGCCGGCATCGTGGCCGATTCGGTGCCGCGCAATGAATGGGAAGAGACCATGAACAAGGGCCGCGCCATCTTCCGAGCGGTCGCCATGGCCTGCCGGGGCCTTGAAGGGACTCCGAATGACTAGTCGAAACGGCTGCCAAGGGCAGATGCCATCATGCTGTTGATGATCGACAACTACGATTCGTTTACCTACAACCTGGTCCAGTACCTGGGCGAGCTGGGTGCCGACGTGCGCGTGTTTCGCAATGAGGGGCCGTGCACACCGAACGAGGCCGGGGTCTCGGTCGATACTATCAAGCACTTCGCCGGCCGGGTTCCCATTCTCGGGGTATGCCTCGGACACCAGAGTATCGGCCAGGCCTTCGGTGGCCGTATTGGCCATGCGCGCGAGATCATGCATGGCAAGACCTCCATGATCCATCATAATAACGGGGGTGTTTTCCACGGTTTGCCGCAGCCGTTTGAGGCGACCCGCTACCACTCGCTGGTGATCGAGCCCGACTCCCTGCCCGACAGCCTTGAGGTCACCGCCTGGACGGCGGATGAACAGGGTGAACAGGATGAAATCATGGGCGTGCGCCACCGGGAACTTCCGGTCGAGGGCGTGCAGTTTCACCCGGAGTCCATCCTGACCGGTTGCGGACATGACCTGTTGCGTAATTTTCTGGATTTCAGGGCCTGACGGTCCTGCTTCATAGAGGAAAGCTTTCATGGACATGCAGACTGCCATTCGAGCCGTAACCGAGCACCGCGATCTCGATCCCGCTGAAATGGAAGCCGTCATGCGGCTGATTATGACCGGGCAGGCGACGCCTGCGCAGATCGGCGGTTTCCTCGTCGGCCTGCGCATGAAGGGGGAGAACGTCGACGAGATTGCGGCGGCGGCGCGGGTAATGCGCGAACTCGCGGCGCATGTCGATATCTCCGGTCCCCACCTGGTGGATACCTGCGGTACCGGTGGTGACGCGGCCGGCACCTTCAATATCTCAACGGCCAGTGCCCTGGTGACCGCCGCGGCCGGCGCGCGTGTTGCCAAGCACGGTAACCGTTCAGTGTCGAGCAGCTCGGGCAGCGCTGATGTCCTGGAGGCGGCCGGTGTGCGCCTCGACCTGACACCGCAGCAGGTGGCCGCCTGCATCGGGCAGGTCGGGGTCGGTTTCCTGTTCGCACCCCAACACCACAGCGCCATGAGACATGCCATTGGCCCGCGCAAGGAAATGGGCGTGCGTACCGTATTCAATCTGCTCGGTCCACTGACCAACCCGGCCGGCGCCCCGAACCAGGTGCTTGGTGTGTTCAGTGACGACTGGGTCGAGCCGCTGGCGCAGGTCCTCAAGCAGCTCGGCAGCGAACATGTGCTGGTGGTGCATGCCGAAGACGGGCTTGACGAGATCAGCATCGGTGCGCCCACGCATGTGGCCGAGTTGAAGGACGGCAAAATCTCGGTCTATAGCGTAACACCGGAGGATTTCGGTCTGCAGCGTGGGGATATCGCGTCGCTGGTGGTGGGCGATGCCCGTCAGAGCCTGGCGATGATCCGTGGCGTGCTGGATAACCAGGCCGGCCCGGCCCGGGATATTGTCATGCTCAATGCGGGTGCCGCGATCTATGCGGCCGGCCTGGTGTCATCGCTCGCGGACGGCGTCGCACGCGCCGGCGAAGTCCTGCAAAGCGGGAAGGCGAAGGAGACGCTGGAGGCGCTGGTCCGGGCCTCGAATGCGGCCTGAGAAAAGGCATGAACGACACCCCGGACATCCTCAAAAAGATTCTGTCCCGCAAGGCCGAGGAGGTCACCGAGCGCAAGCGCACACTCGGCCCGGAGGAGCTGGGTCAACAGGTCGCGGCGGCGGACCCGGTGCGCGGCTTCCTGGCGGGGCTGAAAAACAGACTCGAGGCCGGTCAGCCTGCCGTGATCGCCGAGGTGAAGCAG
The DNA here is from genome assembly GCA_947259415.1 of uncultured Ectothiorhodospiraceae bacterium. Taxonomy (GTDB): domain Bacteria; phylum Pseudomonadota; class Gammaproteobacteria; order UBA9214; family UBA9214; genus CAMYJZ01. The sequence continues at coordinate 29,040 of CAMYMI010000020.1, forward strand.
GCCTCACCGAGCCGCGGCATCCTGCGCGCGGACTTTGATCCGGCGCAGATAGCTGCAAGCTATCAGCGGGGCGGGGCCGCCTGCCTGTCGGTGCTGACCGATAGTGATTTCTTCAGGGGCTCCGATGCCTGCCTGCAACAGGCGCGCGCGGCTTGCAGTCTGCCGGTATTGCGCAAGGACTTCATCATCGATCCCTACCAGGTCCATGAGGCGCGTGCCATCGGCTCCGATTGTATTCTGCTAATCGTGGCTGCACTGGGTGATGTGATGTTGCAGGAACTGCTGCAGCTAGCCGGGCATCTGGGCATGGACGTGCTGGTGGAGGTGCATGACCGGGAGGAACTGGAACGTGCATTGAGGACAGCGGCGCCTCTGATTGGAATCAATAACCGCAACCTGCACACCTTCGAGACCAGCCTGGAGGTCACCTTGGGATTACTGGACCAGATACCCGAAGATCGCACCGTAGTGACCGAGAGCGGCATACATACCCGCGAGGATGTCGCGCTGATGCGCTCCCGCGGTGTGCATGCATTCCTGGTGGGGGAGGCCTTCATGAAGGCCGCTGAGCCGGGTGAGAAACTGGCGGAACTGTTTGCCTAGTTGTGTCGGGCCGGCGCCGGTCAGCGGGTGCCGAAGACCACGATGGTCTTGCCCTTGACCGAGATGTGACCCTGCTCGGCCAGTGACTTCAGGACCCGTCCGGCCATCTCGCGCGAGCATCCCACGATCCGGCCAAGTTCCTGGCGGGTGATCTTGATCTGCATGCCGTCCGGATGGGTCATGGCATCCGGTTCCTTGCAGAGCTCCAGCAGGGTATGGGCGATCCGGCCGGTCACGTCGAGAAAGGCGAGATTGCTGACCTTGCGGCTGGTCTGGCGCAGGCGTGTGGCAAGTTGCGCGGTCAGTTCCAGCAGGATATCCGGGTCTTCCTTGGCCAGGGCGCGGAACCGGCTGTAGCCGATCTCTGCCACCACGCATTCGCTGCGCGTGCGTATCCAGGCGCTGCGGTTGGGGTGCTCCCCGAACAGTCCCATCTCTCCGAAGAATCCGCCGGAATTGATGTAGGCCAGGACAATTTCGTGTCCGCTCTCGTCCTCCATCTGGACGCTGACCGATCCGCTGATGATGTAGTAGAGCACATCGGGCGTGTCACCGGCATGGATGATGACGCACTTGGCCGGGTACTTGCGCCGGTGGCAGTGCTCCAGGAAGCGTTCAACGGAGGGGTTTACCGACCCCGGGACGTGCCTGTTTTCCAGGATGGCGGGTTTGGATAATGCGTGCATAATCCCTGTATCGGCGCAAGCCCCCGGCACTTGAGAACAGGGTCATGGTGCTTATAGAACTGTGATAGGCTTCACGTTTTTTGCGAAAATGGTCGAATCATGAAAGCGCGTATCAAGTGGATTGAAGGGGTCAGTTTCGTGGGTGAATCGGGTAGTGGCCATGCCGTCGTGATGGACGGGCCACCGGAAAGTGGCGGCCGCGACCTCGGGATCCGCCCGATGGAAATGATCCTGATCGGCCTGGGGGGCTGCACCGCCTTCGATGTAGTGCACATCCTCAAGCGGGCGCGCCAGCCGGTGACCGATTGTGTGGTGGAGGTGAAGGCCGACCGGGCCGAGCAGCCCCCCAAGGTATTCACTCATATCCGCGTGCATTTCATCGTCAGCGGAGACGGCCTGGCGGAGAAACAGGTCGCGCGAGCCGTCCAGCTGTCAGCCGAAAAGTATTGCTCTGCCTCGATTATGCTGGGCAAGGTTGCTAAGATCAGTCACGATTACGAGATCGTGGCTGACAACCGGGCTGCCGGGGAATCCGGCTAGGCCGGAGTGCACGCGCCGCTGCCGATCCACGCCCCCTCATCGGTTTGGAGCCGTGGCAATGCGCAAGCTCAAACTGCACGGGTTTAACAACCTGACAAAGACCCTCAGTTTCAACATCTATGATATCTCTTATGCCGAGTCGCCGGCCCATCGGCGCGAGTACATCGAATACATCGATGAGGCCTATAACGCCGAGCGTCTGACCGGCATACTCACTGATGTGGCCGAGATTATCGGTGCCACCATCCTCAACGTGGCGCGTCAGAACTATGACCCCCAGGGGTCCAGCGTGACCATGCTGATTTCCGAAGAGCCGATCGGTTCCGAACAGCTTTCGAATACCGAGGCGCCCGGTCCGTTGCCGGAGGCAGTGGTCGGCCACCTCGACAAGAGCCATATCACCGTGCATACCTATCCCGAGAGCCATCCGGACCACGGCATCAGTACCTTCCGCGCCGATATCGATGTCTCGACCTGTGGCCGGGTGTCGCCTCTGAAGGCCCTGAATTACCTGATCCACAGTTTCGAGTCCGACATTGTCATTATGGACTACCGGGTGCGCGGCTTTACCCGTGATGTGCAGGGCAAGAAGCACTTCATCGATCACAAGATCGATTCCATCCAGAACTACCTGTCGCGCGATACCCGCGATGCCTACCAGATGATCGACGTCAATGTGTATCAGGAGAACATCTTTCACACCAAGATGATGCTGAAGGAGATCGACCTGGATGATTACCTGTTCGGGATCGGCAAGGAGGCGCTGACGACGGCCGGGCAGTGCAAGATCCGCGCCCAGGTGCAGCGTGAGATGCTGGAAATGTTTTACGGCCGCAACATGCGTCGCGGCCGGCACTGATGCGGTAGCCCGGACAGGGTATCGCCGGATTCGGGGGAGGCCACGGCGGGCACCCACGCCGTATAGAGCCGCGCGTCTGGCAGGGTGCCGGATTTACAGTCGGTAGGCCGTGATGGTCATGACCCGGGAGAGCAGGGTCATCAGCCGTTTAACCGGTTCCGGGAGTTCGGCTCCGCCGGAGTGGAGTGCCGTTGCCTTGTGCTTCGCTTCGTCCGCCTTCATCTGTTGCACAATAGTTTGGGACTTGTTATCGCCACCCGGCAGGCGTTGCAGGTGTCCGTCGAGGTGTTTGACGACCTGGTCTTCGGTCTCGGCCAGGAAGCCGAGACTCCACTTGTCTCCCAGCAGGCCGGTAATGGCACCGATCGTGAATGAACCCGAATACCAGAGCGGGTTCAGCAGGCTGGTGTGGCCGCCGAGTTCCTCGATACGCTGCCGGCACCATGCCAGGTGATCATTCTCCTCGCTGGCTGCCTGTTCCATTTGTTCGCGCACGTCCTTGCGTCGCGCGGTCAGCGCCTGCCCCTGATAGAGTGCCTGGGCGCAGACTTCGCCGGTATGATTGACACGCATCAGGCACATGCTTTCGGCCTTTTCGGTTGCCGTGAGTTCGGCGTCCTCGATGACCTGTGCCGGGTTGTCCCGACCGGAGCCGATCGGCTTGCCGAACAGGGTCCTGACCGCCTGGTCGATCTGCTCAATGCAGTCGTCAACGAGAGTGTTTCTGCGCTCGCTCATGGAGAAAAAGATAGCACGTTCTGTCTCGGGATGGCGTGGTTTGCCGCTTTTACCCGGGAACAGGTCTCTAGTATCGTTCACCTATGTCCTATTACCGCTATCACGTCTTCTTTTGTACCAACCTGCGCGAGGACGGCAGCGCCTGCTGCCAGCGCTTTGATGCCCGGGCCATGCGTGACTACACCAAGCGGCGCAGCAAGGAACTGGGCATCGCGGGTCAGGGCGGGACACGCATCAACACTGCCGGCTGCCTCGATCGTTGCGAAGAGGGCCCGGTGATCGTGGTGTACCCGGAGGAGGTCTGGTATTCCTATCTTGATCAGGAAGATATCGACGAGATCATCGAGGAGCACCTGGTTAACGGAAGGATAGTCGAGCGGCTGAGAATCTAGACAAGTACCCCGTGCGCCATTTTGGTGCGGATTCTTTTGTAAATAAATCAATAATATGCTGATTTACATTTAAAAAACAGTGGGTTGTAAATTGCTGCCTGGTTCTTTGTAGTAAAGCCTCCTGACACTTGACTTTGGCATGGGTATATTAGAAAATAATTACACGCTGATTGGTCTGCCCCCCTATTTTTGGCCAATCAGTGCTCCTCCACCTCCCCCCAAGGAGGTTTATAAAGCGCGGTTACTATAACCGCGCTTTTTTTTGCCTGCAGGGACACCGGAAGCGATGCACCTACAGGGACCTGATGGACATCGTTTTCGAGGCCGGACTTGTAAGTTTATGGCGTCTTTTGTAACATCCCCGCTCTTTTGAATGGGCAGGGTCTGGAGTCTAGCCTGATGAGGACATTTTCCGCGAAACCGGATGAGGTGAATCACGACTGGTATGTGATTGACGCCGCTGGGAAGCCACTTGGGCGTCTCGCCACCGAAATTGCGCGCCGTTTGCGTGGCAAGCACAAGCCGACCTATACGCCGCACGTGGATACGGGCGACTATATTATTGTTGTCAATGCCGACAAGGTGAAGGTCACGGGCCGCAAGGCGACCGACAAGATGTATCACCACCACACGGGCTTTATCGGCAACCTGAAATCTATCAGCTTCGAGAAATTGCAGGCGAAACAGCCCGGGCGCGTCATCGAGCTGGCCGTGAAGGGCATGATGCCGAAGAATCCCCTGGGGCGGTCGATGTACCGCAAGCTCAAGGTCTATGCCGGCCCGGACCACCAGCATGCAGCCCAACAGCCCAAGACCCTGGATTTCTAACCCAGGAACCGCACCTTATCCAGCCCATAGTCAGTAACAGGAAAACCCAAGCATGAGCGATACCTATTACAGCACCGGACGCCGCAAGACCTCAACTGCGCGTGTGTTCCTGCGCAAGGGCAGTGGCAGCATCACGGTCAATAACCGTCCGCTGGACCAGTACTTCGGCCGTGAGACGGCGCGCATGATCGTGCGCCAGCCGCTGGAGAAGGCCGATATGACCGACAGCTTCGATATCATGGTCACCGTCAGGGGCGGTGGCATGAGCGGACAAGCCGGCGCCATCCGTCACGGTATCACCCGCGCGCTGATCGAATACGATGGCGAGCTGCGTTTACCGCTGCGCCGTGCCGGTTTCGTGACCCGTGATGCCCGCCAGGTTGAGCGCAAGAAGGTCGGCCTGCACAAGGCACGTCGCGCGCCACAGTTCTCCAAGCGCTAATCGCTACCCGCTTATTGGCGGATCGTCTAACGGCAGGACAGAGGACTCTGACTCCTCTAATCTAGGTTCGAATCCTAGTCCGCCAGCCAACAAAAAACCCCCGCCCCCGTGGCGGGGTTTTTGTTGGTTGAGGTCGAGTATTTGTAGGCCGGGTTAGGCGCGTAGCGCAGTAACCCGACAAAAAGCGAACGTCGGATTACGCTGTCGCTAATCCGACCTGCCAGGACATAAATCACCGCCTTCCCGGAAACGAAGCAGGGATTATGTGATACAAAAACATCTCTGATCCCGATCACCTTATACGATGCCAGTACCCATAAAGAATTCGGCGGATGAAAGCGCGGCCCTTGCGGCGCTGTTTGACCTGGTGTCGATGGGGTTTGCCTATCCAAGCCAGGACCTCTATCGGGCGCTGATCGATGGGCGCTATATCGAGGCCGCCGAGTCCAATGTGGCGCTGCTGGGCAACCCGCCCGCACTGGTGGAGGCATTGCAGTCACTGGCCGTGGGACTGAAGACACTTGCCGTTGATTACTCTCACCGGCAGCTCGAATCCGAATATAACGCCCTGTTTGAGCTCAGTCGGGATGAAGCGCCGCTGCACCTGAATGCACATCTCTATATGGAGAGTCGGCCTGACCCGGTGCCAGTATACCGGCGCCTGCAGAAGATCTACCGTGAATTCGCGCTCGAGCTGAATGATGAAAAGGCGACCGAGTCACCCGACCACCTGGCCGTGGAACTTGAATTCGTCGCCTACCTGTTCGACCTGCTGCAGCTGACCCAGTGCGGTGAGCGCGAGGATTCCGTGGAGCGCATCCAGCACGGCCTGTCTGCCTTTTTCGACGAACTTGCCTGGGCGGAGAAATTTATTGATGCACTGGAACGGCGCTCCGGGCACCCCTTCTACCAGCCGCTGGGAAACCTCCTGCGCACCCTGATCCGGCAGCGCGAGGTCGTATCCGGGTTGGCAAGCGTCTAGAGCACGGTGAATTTATTCGTCGCTTCGTTGTAGCGCACCAGCAGGTACCAGACGGCCAGGATGGCGAAGCTCAGCAGATAGGTCCAGCCCCAACCGGGCAATACATCGGGCAGGAAGACCTGTTTACCCACCCTGGAGACCTCCACCAGGTCGAGTGACATCTCGCGGGTCAGCAGGTCCCAACGTTTCACGATGGCGCTGAACAGCGAGCCGCTCCAGGCAAAGAAGAACACCGCGACCCAGAGCTTGAGATGGCCCTCGCCCATTCGCCACAGCGACCCGGAGGCGCAGCCGCCGGCAAACACCATACCAATGCCGAAAACCACGCCTCCCAGCATCGAGCCCAGCCAAAAGGTCGCCGGAATGGCGAGATAGGGATCCATCGTTGGCTGCTGCAGCAGCAGGGAACTGACCGGGATCCCCAGGGCCAGCGCCAGGATCATGGCCCTGGTCATGGTGCCCTCACCCGTCATGAAGGGTTCGCGAAACACTCTGGCGAAACAGAATCGGGAGCGGTGCAGGATAAAACCGATTGCGAAACCGCTGACGATAATGATCCCGCGGTTGGCCAGCCGCTGGTCGTCCGAGGTGAACCAGTTCGTGGCCCACCAGGCAATCAGCAGGAGTACGGCCAGGCCAAACAGCGGGTAGAAGCGTTTCAACGGGGCGGCGGAGCCTGCCCCCGGCGCTGCGGCGCCCCAGGTGATGTGTTCCATCACCCACAGCAGGGCCTTGAGACCGAGAAAGGCGCCGCCCAGGAGACCGGCCCACATAGTCCAGCCGGCCGGTGAGGCAAAGGTCAGCGGTGTGAAGAAACCGCCGGTGGTGCAGCCGCCGGCAAGGGATGCGCCGATACCCATCAGACTGCCGCCGAGGGCGCCGGTGATGAACTCCAGCGGTGGTGGCCGGTTGATGCGGAACTGGCCGGCCAGTAACGCTGCACAGAAGGCACCGATCACCAGGGTGAGGTCCATTAGCGAGATTCGGTGCAGCAACGGGCTCTGCAGTTCCGGCTTGATGCCCAGCAGCGGCCCGAGGCCGATGAAATTATTGAACCAGTCACCCCACAGCCTGAGACCGCCGTAGACGCCCCAGAACAGGCCGCTGCTGATCAGTGCCGAGGTGACGATCACCAGCAGGATGGCGCCCAGGTAGGGGGACCAGCCGTTGACAAATATCTGCTGATAGTCTTCGCGCAGCCCGTTCATCCAGCTGGCATCTGCCAGTCTGGAGAAAACACCGCGCGGTATGTCTGCCGGTTCCATGTCGATTGCTCCTCCCGTTGTGCTGATCGCAGCGCTGCCCCGGTCAGCCGAGCACCCGCCCGCTCGGGCGTGCGATCTGTCCGGCGATCAATACCACGCAGCGCAGCAAGAAGCCACCAATCAGGATTGTTACCGGGACCACGATAGCAACGGGGCGGCAGCTGTAGATGGCCTCCGGGTGGGCGCTGCGGGGCACGATCGCCACACCGGCACCCCGTCGGGCCATGAACAGGTAGTCGACTACCGGAAGACCCCGGGTGAGTTGGTGCATGATCTTTACCTCTTTCGATAACCCCGGCGATGTCTGGTGACGCGAATGTACTGCCCAGGTGAGGGATTATCGCTTTCATCCGCATTGTCGATGCCGATATAGAACACGTTCGGTTTGGTACCCTTTTCGGGACGCAGCACGGACACGGTGTTGCTCGCAATCATGCGCGAGATGTCGCTGTCAGGATCGTTCAGGTCGCCGAAGATGCGTGCCTTGTTGAAGCAGGATGCCACGCAGGCCGGCTCCATGCCCTGTGTCAGGCGGTCGATGCAGAAATCGCACTTGTCGGCCGCGCCCGATTCGGGATTCATAAAACGCGCATTGTAGGGGCAGGCCCGGACGCAGCGCCTGCAGCCGGTGCAGATGTCCGGGTCTATCACGACGATGCCGTCGTCGCGTAGGTAGGTCGCATTATCCTCACATGCCGCCACGCACGGCGGCTCCGAGCACTGGTTGCAGAGCCGCGGCAGGAAGTTCAGTGAAACGTCTGGAAAAGTGCCCTTCTCGATGTATTCCACCCAGGAGCGGTGTTTGCGCATGGGCACGTTGTTTTCGCTGCGGCAGGACACGCTGCAGGCGTGGCAGCCGACGCACTTGCGGGTGTCGATCAGCATGCCGTAGCGGGGTTTCCTTATGGTCGCGCTCGCCAATGCCTTGCCCGGCAGGGTTGTCGCCCCTGCAACGGCGGCCGACGTGGCGCCCAGCACTTTTATGAAGTCCCTTCGGTCCCGCTCCAGTTTACTTGCATTGTTGGTCATCGCCTTATCCCTACTGTGTTACAGCTTCACGATCTCGACGAAGGTCTCGTGCAGCGCCTGGTTGTTGGAGATCGTGTCTGCGTGGTCTTCCATCAACGCCTGATCGGCGCCTCCCTTGCCGTATAGCGTGGTCTGCCCGGCCGAGTTGGTGCCGAAGCCGTGGGTGATGAACACCGTGTCCTTGCGGATGCGGGGCGTGACATAGGCCCTGATGCGTACCTCGCCTACCCGGCTGCGCACTATCACGTATTCGTCGTCCTCGATATCCTTCTCCTTGGCCAGGTCGGGGTTGATCCAGACCTCGTTCTCCGGATGGATGGCGTTCAGCCAGATGTTGTTCTGGTTCGAGGCGTGGGTGAAATAGGCATAACGACCGGTCACCAGGCGTTGTTTGCCCGGTTCCCCGGTTACCGGTTCATAGACCGGCAGCGGATCATAGCCGTTGCGGCGGAAACGTTCAGAGACGAACTCGATCTTGCCCGAGGGCGTCTTGAAGTCCTTGTTGCCGTTGCGGTACTCACCGAGCTTCAGGCCCGGTCCCGGCGCAACCCATATACCGTCCTTCATCAGGGTGGCGCGGTCGATCGGCAGCTTTTTGAGCTGCGCATCGAGGTAGTCTTCCATGGTGAAATTGAATACCTCGGCAAACGGCGTCTCGAACTCGCGCCGCTGGTCGAGTGCGGCGCCGAGTCCCTGGAGGATCTCCAGCAGGGTCTTAGCCTCGCCCTGTGGTTTCACCACGGGCTGGCGGATGCCGATGTAGCGGGTCGTGCCCGCCGGGGTCCACACCGGGTCGAGGCGTTCCAGGTAAAGGGTTTCGGGGAGGATGATGTCGGCCATCCAGGCCGTTTGCGACGGTTGCACATCGATCGCGCAAATAAAATCCATTGTCTGCATCATCCTCAATGTCTTGGCGCTGTCGGCGACCGCAGCCAGCGGATTCTGCTTGTAGAGCATCCAGCCCTTGACCGGATAGTTGCCGGTATCGTTCAGGATGGTATCGCGCAGATTGATGTAGCCGCCGTCTTCGTGGTGTGCCAGCGGGAAGCGCTCTTCATCGAATCCGTCGAAACGCGGCGCGACCTCGACCGGCTCCAGCTCCCAGTCGAAGCCGCCGAGCTTCACCTTGCCGGCATTGAAGAAGCTGGCGCCGCCGGTATCGAAGGCGCCGAGCAGGGCCATCAGCATGGGCAGGGTGCGGCGGAACTGGGCGTCATTGGTGTACCAGGAACTGCGCCGTCCCGGGTAGATCACGACCGCCGGTGCCGCCGCCGCCATTTCGCGCGCCATCTTGATGATGGTGCGGGCCGGGATCTCGGTCTCCTGTTCCGCCCACTCCGGGGTGTACCCGGCGACATGCGCCTTGAGTTCCTCGAAACCGGTGGTGAGATTGGCGACGAACGCCTTGTCGTAGAGATCCTCCTCGATCAGGACATGCATCAGCGCCAGCGTCAGTGCCATGTCGGTGCGTGGCCGGATGGGCAGCCACTTGCCCTTGGAAGCGGTGACCGTCATGCGCGGGTCGATGACCACCAGCCTGGCGCCGTTCTGCAGGCCGGTGATCAAGTCACGGTTGTGGGGCAATTCGAATGCTTCCATGCGGTTGGCGCCGAACATCAGGATGTATTTCGCGTTGGCCAGGTCGACATCAGGAACACTGCCCATGGTCGCGAAATAACCGACATTGCGCGAAGCCAGGCACAGGGTCGCATGGCGTGCGAAATTCGGGGTGCCGAGGTACTTGCCGAACTTGATGAAGAACACCTCGGTCAGGTCGGTGCAGGACGAGAACAGCAGGCCCTCAGGCCCGTATTTTTCGATGATCCTGTCGATCTTGTCGGCGGTGTACTCGAAGGCCTCCTCCCAGGAGGCGCGCCGCCACTTGCCCGCGCCGCGCTCGCCCACCCGGATCAGGGGGTGGGTGATGCGGTCGGGGTCGTACAGTGCCATCACCCCGGCCTGGCCCTTGGCACAGGTGCCGCCGGCTGTCTTGGGGTTGCGGCTGTCGCCGTCGATCTTTTCCAGCACACCGTCCACCACGTGGCACTTGATGCCGCAGCGGTTCACGCACATGTTGCAGGTCGAGGGGATTACTTCACCGCGCGACCATGAATGGGCCGGCACCTGCGGTTCCCTGCTGGCGGCCTGGAACGAACGCCACGGCAGGGCTGCGCCCGCGCCGGCGCCCGCGCACAGGGTCAGAAAACCGCGCCGGCTCAGGCCGGCCGGGGTTTCCAGTTTGCCTGGATCGGGTTTCATGGCTGACTCCTTACGCGGCACCGCCGTGGGGACTACTTGCAGGTAGCCGGGGTGTCGGAATCCTTGGCACCGTTCACGGCAAACTGGTAGACGTCTGCATAGAGCTGATCGTCAGGCACAGCGAGGAATTTCTTCGCCGCCTTGTTCCGGTCCTTGATGCTTTCGCGGTAGGCCTGGCTCAGGTAATAGCGCACCGTGGGATTGGTCTTGGCGGATGCGTCGTGCTTGTCCGCATCCAGGTAGGCGCGCCACTCGGCCATGCTACGGCCGGCGGGCGAAATGGCGGTTCCTGCCATATCGACATGGCAGGCGGTACAGACCATGCGATAGTAGACCTGGCCGCGTTTCTTGTTGGCCTTGATATCGGTCGCGAAGGCGTCGCCGACGACGGAGAACAGCAGCACGGCGAGGCTAAGCCCGGCGAGGAACAGTTTCGACGACCTCATTGTGACACCTCCTGGTTCGGGGCGTCCCTGCCTGGTTTATGTAATAATTAAATTAGCTTATTACAATCTATAAAATTACCAATACTCTAATGTAACTATAGATCAACCGCCGGCCATCATGGCTTGATGCAGGTCAACAGGAATGAAAATTTTTTGCGGGTCCTATTGGGCGGAGGAAGCCGGATTGGTCGGCCGGGGCGCCGCGTAGCTTCGTGGCGAACACTATGGTGAGGCCCGGCAAGGGCTCATTGCCTCATCCGGATAAAGGCTGCCGGCACCTGGGCAGACCCTATCCAGGGATCTGCCGCGCTGGGCCGGTGAAAGCAGACAGCGCCAACGGTGGTCCGTATATCAGCAGCTGAATCATTATGCAGATGATCACTGCTTCCGGGGTGGATCCGGACGCGACACGGGACCCAACAACACTACCGGAAGCAGATCCAGCCGCCTGATATAGCCCTATTGGCCGTTATGAAAATATTTTATTGTGTCCTGACAGTCGATTACACTCGAATAGCTGTCCTTGGTTGTCCTATATATAGTATCCGGTAACTGCCCTGGCACAGGATGTTGGGAAATTACCAAAAAAACAACATCGTGTTGTTTTTTTGGAAAAAGTTGTTGCATTTTTGTTTTGGTTTGTTGTAAAGTACGCAACGTGCAATGACTGTGACAGTATTTATCACTTTCTTTATCCAAACCGTGTTAAGGGGAAATATCATGAAAGCTAAACTTTTACCGGCAATGATCAGCATTGTCCTGGCCGGCGGCATGGGCGCTGCCCAGGCTGACGTGCAGGTCATGGGCCACATCGACACCGCTATTGTGTCTTTTGATGACGGGACCTCGGGTCCAGGTTCTGATGATGTCGTTTTTAACTGCACCACCTGTTCCGTGGGCTTCAAGGGTTCCGAGGACCTCGGCAACGGCCTGAAGGCGATCTTCAAGCTGGATTGGCAGTACGATATCCACGAACGCAACCGTGCCAGTGATGGTGATAACTCACTTTTCGATCGTGACCAGTGGCTGGGCCTGAAGGGCGGTTTCGGCCAGGTTCGCGTTGGCACCATCTCCACGGGCTACAAGTCCCATGGCGCCAAGCTTGATCCGCTGTACCGCACCTCCCTGCAGGGTCGTGACCACGGTCTGCAGTCCAGCTTCCACACCGGTGCCAACGAGGAACTGCGTGGTCGTGCCACCAACACCGTCCGCTATGACAGCCCGAGCTTCAACGGCCTGAAGGTGGTTGGCCACTACACCCTGGACAGCGACGAGACTGACGGTGAAGACGAAGATCCGTTCGGTATCGGCGCCAGCTACAAAAACGGCGGCATCTACGTGTTCGCGGACTACCTGGACAACAACCAGGGTTCTGCTGATCCGGATGGTGAATTGAGCGCCTGGAAGATCGGCGGCAAGTACACCCTGAACAACTTCGCGGTCATGGGCCAGTACGAGGCAGTGGATGATGGCTCTTCATCGGATCCCACCCTTTGGCATATCGGTGGCTCCTACACCATGGGCAACAACATGATCTATGCGGCCTTCGGTCAGGCTGACGAGGATAGTCCCGGTGTTGATGAGCTTGATGCCTGGACCATTGCGGCCATGCACAGCCTGAGCAAGCGCACCAAGGTCTATGCCGGCTTCAATAATGAAGAGACCAACAATACTGATGACACTGATACCTTTGCTCTGGGCGTGAAGCACAAGTTCTAATCGGTTTTTTGATCGGAACTGAAAACGGGGCCTTCGGGCCCCGTTTTTTTTGCCTACAGGGACGTAGGTTCGGCCGCTCCCGGCATCCTCGGCAATTGCTCCTGCATTGCTCTACCTCCTGCATCCCTGCAGTCGTGCCTCTCGCGACAATCGTACTTTGCCTAGGCCAGTCTCTCGACCGGTTCCCGGTCTCACCTTCTCCTGTTCATCGCGCGAGAGCGATGCGCCGGAAGGGAAGCAGGTAAGGAGCGAGCAGGACGAGTAAGCTTCACAGCCGCGAAAGATAAGTATTGTAGGAGCGTCTCGCAGCCGCGATCATTTGTTCGGGTTTTTTCTGAATCGCGCCTGTACCCGATAAAGTCCCGGGTATAAACAAGGCGCTCCTACAGTATATTTTTTACCGTATGCTTCTGTCGTTACCTTGCGCGCTCACGTCTCACGTTTTATCTTTCCGTGTGCTTCCGTGGCTATTCATCTCCCGGTTAAGCCCTGGCCATTTGGGTTGTGCTCTATAATTTATTCCACCATGGCCCCTGATTCCTTGTTAAACACCGGCTGTCGCACGCTGGTGCTGCTCGCGTTGGGCCTGCTGCAGGCCTGTGCGGCCCGGCCCATCGCGGAGCCGGCCGACATTATCCATCAACGGGCCCACAGCGGTGGCAGCGCAGTGGCCTTCAGTGCATCGGGTGACCGGATGGTCTCGGGTGGCTGGGAGGGAGTGGTGCAACTTTGGCGTCTGCCGGACGGCGAGCGGGTCTCCCGCTGGCGCGCCCATGACGACTCGGTCAACGGGCTGGCCTTTGTCGCCGGTGACCGGCGCGTGTTGACCGCGGGCTATGACGGTGTGCTGGCCGAGTGGTCGCCAGGTGGAAAACAGCTACGGCGGATCCAGACACCGGCCCCGGTGACCCACATGGTGGCAAGTGCACTACACGAGCGGGCCGTGACCGGGCATGGCGACGGTAGCGTGCGCGTCTGGCGCCTGCCGGACCTGGAACTCGTCGAGACTCATAAGCGGCATCGCGGGGCCGTAAAGTCTGTCGCCATGGACCCGCGTTTGTTGCGCTACGCCTCCAGTGGCCGCGACGGAGCGGTGTTCATATGGGACGAAGCTGGGGCGGTCAGGGCGCTTGAGCGTCCCCCCATGGACGCCTGGTCGCTGGTGTTTTCACCGGACGGTGGGCAATTGTATGGCGGCACCTGGTTCCGCCTGTTGCGCTGGGACCTGGGGGATGGGGCACTCACGAGTTTGCCGACCGCGCATCGCGGCATCATTCGCTCGCTCCAGTTCACGGGGGGTAGCGAGACAATCGCCAGCATCAGCCGCCAGACCGACAGCGCGGTCTATTTCATCAACCCGCACAGCGGTGCCGTGACCCGGCGTTTCCAGAAGCATGATTTATGCGGTGCGGCGGTGGCGGTCTCCCCCCGGGGCCGTTATCTCGCCACCACCAGCGATGACGCCAGTGTGCGGATCTGGGTGTTGCAGCCGGGGGAGTAAAAAACGTGTAGGCCGGATTAGCGCCAGCGTAATCCGACGTGACGAATGTCGGGTTACGGCGCCATGCGCCTAACCCGACCTACGTGACTCGTACATCCATGTACAGCGTAGGCAAGGAGCGTGAGCAGGGAGCAGAATCTTTGCCTACAGGGATGTAGGTAAGAAACGTGAGCAGAGAGTGGAAGCTTTGCCCAACCTACACCTACATTACTGCCGCTAAACGCCGGATCCCCTCTCCCATGAGGGGGAGCACCCTGAAGGGCATAAAAGGGCCAGGGTGAGGGTTGATGAGTCATCCTGCCAAGAAACTTCGTTTCTTACCCCTCATCCTTACCTTCTCCCCTTGAAGGGGAGAAGGAATGCTATTGGATTGCGAGGCCCCCTACCGGATTGCGGCCTGACGGCCTGCATCCGGGCTACGTTGCTTTGTTCGCCAGACAACGAAAAACAATCGCGCCTGCGAGGCGCTCCTACAGGATATTTTAAAGATATGATGTATCGGCCTAGGTCAGGGTCTTGACACCTTCCCCGGTGCCGAGCAGCAGCACATCGGCAGGGCGCCTGGCAAAGAGGCCCACGGTGACCACCCCGGCGATGTTATTGAGGTCTTCTTCCAGCTTGACCGGCTCCATGATCTGCAGGTTATGCACGTCGAGGATGATGTTGCCATTGTCGGTGGTGAAGCCTTCGCGATAGACCGGCTGTCCACCGCGCTTGACCAGCTCGCGCGCCACGTAGCTACGCGCCATGGGAATGACCTCGACTGGCAGCGGAAAGGCACCCAGCACATCGACCAGCTTGCTCTCGTCCGCGATGCAGACGAACTTCCGGCTGACGGCAGCGACGATCTTCTCGCGCGTCAGCGCACCACCGCCGCCCTTGATCAGGTGCAGATTACGGGTGGATTCGTCCGCGCCGTCGATATACACCGAGATCTCGCTCACGCTGTTCAGATCCAGCACCGGGATGCCGTGTGCTGCCAGGCGCTCGGCACTGGCCCTTGAACTGGCGACGGTGCCGTCGATCTTGTGCTTGATGCCGGCAAGGCCGTCGATAAAGTGGTTGGCGGTTGAACCGGTGCCGATGCCGATCACGGTGCCGGTTTCCACATAGTCCAGTGCGGCCTCCGCCACCATCTTTTTCATTTCATCCTGCGTCATGTCGGAACTCCTTATCTAGCGATAGGTAAAATCATACCCGCGCGGCAGGGGGATGTCATTGGCGGGGCAGGTCACATCTGGGCAAGCTGTCGATGAACTGATACTGTACGCACTATGTTAGACCGCTATATAAAGTTGATCCTCAACTCCAGTGTCTACGACGTTGCACAGGAGACGCCGCTGGTCGTAGCTGAACGCTTGACCCAGCGTCTCGGCAACAAGGTGTGGATGAAGCGTGAAGACCTGCAGCCAATCTATTCCTTCAAGGTTCGCGGCGCCTATAACAAGATCGCGAACCTGCCGGAAGCGGCCTGTACCAAGGGTGTAATCGCCGCATCGGCCGGTAACCATGCCCAGGGCGTGGCACTGGCGGCCCACAAGCGGGGTATCAAGGCGCTGATTGTCATGCCGCGAACAACTCCATCAATCAAGGTCGAATCGGTCAGGCGCCTGGGCGCACGGATCAGCCTGTCGGGTGACACCTACGACGAGGCCTATGCGCGCGCATCGAAGCTGGCGGCCGAGAAGGGTATGACGTTCATCCACCCCTACGATGATCCTGAGGTGATCGCCGGCCAGGGGACGATCGGTCTGGAGATCCTGCGTGAGCACACGGGTGATATCCACGCGATCTTCGTACCCGTGGGCGGCGGCGGTCTGATCGCGGGTATTGCCGCCTGCGTCAAGGCCCTGCAACCGGCCATCAAGGTGATCGGGGTCGAGCCCGACGAGGCGCCCTGTATGCATGAGGCGCTGAAGCGGGGGCGCCGGGTGAAACTGAAGCAGGTCGGGATTTTCGCGGATGGGGTGGCCGTGAGCCAGGCGGGCAAGGAGCCCTTCAGGATTGCGCGTGAGCATGTCGACGAGGTGATTCTCGTCAGCACGGACGAAATCTGCGCCGCCATCAAGGACGTATTCGACGAATGCCGCGCCATTGTCGAACCGGCCGGTGCCCTGGCCATTGCCGGCATGAAACGCTACGTGAAGCGTACCGGCATCAGTGACACCGACTTGGTGGCGATCAACAGTGGTGCGAATATAAATTTCGACCGCCTGCGTCATGTGTCGGAGCGCGCCGAGGTGGGCGAGCAGCGTGAGGCGCTGCTGGCCGTGACCATCCCCGAGGAGCCGGGCAGTTTTCGCCGCTTCTGCCGCACCCTGGGCAAGCGGGGCATCACGGAATTCAATTACCGTTATGCCGACACGCAGCAGGCCCACGTGTTTGCCGGCGTGCAACTCGACGGTGGCGACAGGGAACGCCTTGCCCTGGTCAGGCAGTTGAAGAAGGAGGGCTACCCGGTCGAGGACCTGACCGACAGCGAGATCGCCAAGCTGCATATCCGCTACATGGTCGGTGGCCGTGCCATGGGGCTGGAGGATGAGGTGTTATACCGTTTCCAGTTTCCGGAGCGTCCCGGTGCCTTGCTCCAGTTCCTGACGGCAATGGGCAAGCGCTGGAACATCAGTCTGTTTCACTACCGCAATCATGGCGCGGATTACGGCCGCGTCCTGGTGGGTATCCAGGTACCCCGCGGGAGCCACACGGAGTTCAAGGCTTTCCTGGCTGATCTGGGTTACCGGTTCTGGGAGGAGTCGGACTGCGCGGGGTATAAATTATTCCTGGGCGGTAGCTGACTGGCCGGGGTAATCCCGGCCGCTGTTACCCGGCAATAAAAAAGCCCGTACTGGAAAGTACGGGCTTTTTGTCGGAAACACCCGGGAGGTTCGACACCCACCGGACGAACTGACTAAGACTACCGCCTCCGTGTGGTCTTGCGCCTTGGAGCGGCCTTCCTCTTGGTTGCTGTCTTCCTGCGCTTCGGAGCAGCCTTCCTCCGTTTCGGAGCAGCCTTCTTCCGCTTCGGAGCAGCCTTCTTCCGTTTCGGAGCAGCCTTCCTCCGCTTCGGTGCTGCCTTCTTCCGCTTCGGTGCTGCCTTCCTCCGCTTCGGTGCTGCCTTCCTCCGCTTCGGTGCTGCCTTCTTCCGCTTCGGTGCTGCCTTCTTCCGCTTCGGAGCTGCCTTCTTCCGCTTCGGTGCTGCCTTCTTCCGCTTCGGTGCTGCCTTCTTCCGCTTCGGTGCTGCCTTCTTCCGTTTTACTGTGGTCTTTCTCTTGGGTGCAGCTTTCTTACGTCTCACTGTCACCTTCCTCTTTACTACACGCTTCTTTGCAGTGGTCTTTCTCCTGGCCTTTTTCTTTGTAGCCATACCAAACCTCCATTGCATTCGATTTGCCCAAGCTGAGTATAAACAACTAATTACAAATTACCAGTTTTTTATTGTTGAAAAATTCACATGAAATCTTTCAACAACAGTTAACAAACATGCGAACAAATCGGAGCGTCACATTGTTTGCAATGTGACTGTTAACGGTTGTGTTAAGCATTACTTGAATATTTTTTTGAGGTTGTGAAATAAAGATTGATCGTTGCGTGAAACAATCGAACAAGAAATTTACTCCTGCTGGAAAATTTCATTCGTGCGTGCGTGTCAAGGCGGAGGGTTGGCAGAGACATGCGGTCCTTGCGAGCTGCGAAGTTTTTAACACCTGCCTGAGGAATTGCTGACTGACCGGATATGGACAGCCGCATACATGCAGAGATTTATATTTTTATAAAAAACAGTATGTTATTCAGGTAAATCTTGTATACGAAACGGCCCAGGGTGAAGAAAAACCGACATGTTTTCAGTGTGTGTCCGGTGGCTGGTCGATATGTGGCGGGCCATTTTTTTGTGTGACTGCACGCTGTCATTCAAGCGAGAGTATGAGATCCCATTGATGTTTGCTGACCGGCATAATGGAGAGGCGGTTGCCGCGTCTGACCAGTGGCAGCTCGGCGAGTCCAGGAATCTCTTTCAGCTCGGAAAGGGTGATGACACGTTTCAGTTTGCGAACGTAACGGACATCGACCATGTGCCAGCGCGGGTTTTCGGGGTCGCTTTTGGGGTCGTAATATTTTTGTTTAGGATCGAAGGCGGTGTAGTCCGGATAGCCCTCACGTACTATCTTCATTATTCCGGCAATGCCGGGTTCCTTGCAGTTGGAGTGATAGAAAAAGACCAGATCGCCTTTTTTCATATCGTCGCGCATCATATTTCGCGCCTGGTAATTGCGGACACCGTCCCAGGGCTCGGTTTTCTTCGGCGCCTTGAAGAGGTCATCGATACCGAAAACATCGGGTTCGGATTTCATTAGCCAGTAATTCATGGCGTCTTCCTGAAAAGTGTTGTGATAATGATACACATAGGTGTGATCATGCAGTGCGTCTATCTATAAGGTAGGTGCTCTGATGCGCAGCCCCTTACAGCGACTGGCAATGGTAAACGGATTTCTCGGTCGCGACCGCATCCAGCGGGACGTCCCACGCCGCTGTTGCGATGCGGTCCTGCCGCTGGAACTCGTAGGCCAGGCCCAGCAGGCGTGGTTTACGCCAGTGCCGGCGTTTGTTGAGGAAGGCGAAGCTGCGGTCATAATAGCCACCACCCATGCCCAGCCGATGTCCCTTGGGGTCGAATGCGACCAGTGGGGTCAGCACCAGGTCGAGGGCGGCGGGACTGATGCGCCGGTAGTGGCTGCGTTCCGGTTCGAGGATGCCGAAGCGGTTGACGATCAGGCGGTCCCCGGGATTATAGGCAGAAAACCACAGGCGTTGGTCTGAAAAGGTGACCAGTATCGGCAGATACAGGGTCTTGCCCAGGGACCAGAGACGTTCCATCAGCGGCCAGGGGTCCATTTCGCCGTCGGCAGCCAGGTAGGCGGCGATATGCTGGCTGTTGAATACCAGCGGGTCCTTGCCGGCATGTTGTGCGAGGCGGCGGGCACAGACATCCTGCTCGGCGCCGGTCATGGCGCGGCGTTGCCGGCGGATCTGCTGACGCAATGCGCTGCGGTCCGCCTTTCCGGGGTTCACGGGCATACGGTGCGGGAATGGATGTTCGAATGAGGCGAGGGATTAACAAAATAAGATATCCCCCGCTTGTGCCGTTGTGACTTTCGCCCCTGAACCGAAGGTTCAAGGGGGGACCGCAGTGATGTATCAGGCTTTCCGCCAGCAGCGGACATGCAATACCTGATTCTAACCTTTCGTCCGGGGCTGCTCAGTTCAGCTCCAGCTTGTATTTTGCCAGTGTATTATCAATCCTGTCGTTGAGTTCCCGTATCCGGGTCCCATAGGAATCAAGCTGGGTGGTGTCGACAGACTCGGATTCGATGACGTCGTGGGCCAGGTTGAGCGCAGCCATGACGGCGATACGGTCCATACCCACGACCTTTCCGCCTGTGCGAATGTCTGTCATCTTGTCGTTGAGGTATTTCGCCGAGGATAGCAGCGCGTCCTTTTCCTCATCCGGGCAGGCAACCAGGTATTCCTTGTCGAGGATATGTACCTTGACGGCATTGGGCTCCTTGCTCATGCGCCGGTCTCCAGTGATTTGAGGCGGGTCACGATACCCTCGACACGGTGACGCACCGAGTCATGCTTCTCAAGCAGGGAAGCGCGTTCGGTTGTCAGTGATTCCTGCTGGGTTCGCAAGGAACGGTTCTCTTTCACCAGGCGATCGATGGTGGTCAGCAGGGTTTCGACCTGCTGCTCGAGCCGGGAGACTTCCTGGCCAAAAACGGGCGGTTTGATATTTTTTGTCATGCAAACAATATAGTGCGATTGGGGTTCACGGTCAATGTCGGCGCCTGTCCAGTTGTGGTCATGGCGCATGCTGTCAATGCAGGCTGTGCGATAATCGGACTTGCAGGCATTGCAAGATGCTGGTCTTGAAATAATTACCCCGGGAGGACCCTGGCGTGAATGGAACGTCGACTTTCGATTATGCCGGGCTGGAGACTGCACTGCTGGCCGCCGAGGCGGATTGCGGTGCGGCTGAAAGTCACGGCCTGCTGTGTGGCATCAGTAGTGCAGCGGACAAGGTGGACATGGCGCTCTGGCTGGAGCAAATCCTGGGCGAGGGCAACAACCTGAGTGCCGCCGCACAGACATGCCAGGAGATGCTGAAGGAGCTTTTTGACAGCACCGTGCTGCATCTCGGCGACGGTGACCTGGGGCTGGACCTGTTGTTGCCGGACGAAGATGCTCCGCTGGCGCTGCGCAGCAAGGCCCTGGGACAGTGGTGCCAGGGTTTCCTGTATGGACTGGCGCTGGGCGGCGTGTCGGAAGACGGCGATCTGCCGGGAAATGTTCCGGAGATCATGCGCGATTTCTATGAAATATCGCACACCGGCTTTGACCATGACCCGGATGACGAATCCGAGGAGGTCGCCTATATGGAGATCGTCGAATACGTGCGCATGAGCGTGCTGCTGTGTCGCGCTGAGCTGCATCCATTACATGTCCAGGCCCCGGAGCGTCCGCACTAGCCCGCATATCGCACCAGTCGGCCGCGGGCCTGCAGGTAAGCAACTGAAACGAAGCTGCATCTTTCAACGATCCAGCACAATTACCAGGGGGCAATGTGTAATCGGCCCGCGTCCTGTCCGGACCCCGGCTTGTCCAGGCATGCCTGTACTTGCGATTTACAGGACGTACAAGTCCCGCGAGAGGCACGACTGCAGGGATGCAGGAGGTAGAGCACCAAAAGTAGGCGCTTTATGCGATGCAGGAGCAATTGCCGAGGACGCCGGGGCCCCAGCTCTGCGCCTAGAGCGGGTCCTTCGATCCAGACCGGCGTCCGGTCACACCTGTCCTGTGCCAGCATCCCGGAATCCGGTGCAATAAGCTGGCCAGGCTGAATTCTGGCCATATATAAGGTAATGTCATCGTATCACCCAGCACCGAGGTAACGGCCAAGATGATCAGCACAAAGGAGTTCGCCCGGCGCCGCAAGCAGCTGATGCGCATGATGGGTAAGGATTCCATTGCCATTATTCCCGCCGCACCGGAGAAAATCCGCAACCGGGATGTCGAATACCCGTACCGGCCCGACAGCGACTTTTACTACCTGACGGGCTTTGCCGAGCCCGAGGCCGTTGCCGTGTTGATCCCCGGCCGGCCGCAGGGTGAGTACCTGATATTCTGCCGCGATCGTGATCCCAAGATGGAGACCTGGGTCGGACGACGGGCGGGCACGCAGGGCGCCGTTGACGAATACGGCGCCGATGACGCCTTCCCGATCGGTGACATCGACGACATTCTGCCGGGACTGCTGGAAAGCCGCGAGCGGGTGTTCTACACCATGGGCTCTTTTCCCGAGTTTGACCGCCACGTGATCGACTGGGTCAACCGTATCCGACAGGGCGCACGCGCCGGTGCACGCACGCCGGATGAATTCATCACCCTTGAGCACCTGCTGCACGACATGCGCCTGTACAAGAGCCGTTCGGAGATCAGGGTCATGCGCGCCGCAGCTAAAGTGGCATGCCGCGCCCACCGCCGGGCCATGCAGGTGTGCCGTCCCGGCCGGCATGAGTACGAGATCGAGGCGGAGCTACTGCATGAATTCCGGCGGGCGAACATGGAACCCGCCTATCCCAGTATCGTCGGGGGTGGCGAGAACGGCTGTGTCCTGCATTACACCAGCAATCGTTCGCAGCTGAACGCGGGTGATCTGCTGCTTATCGATGCAGGGGCCGAGTACGATTGCTATGCCTCGGACATCACTCGGACCTTTCCCGTCAGCGGCAGATTCAGTCCCGCACAAAAGGCCCTGTACAAGGTGGTACTGGCCGCGCAGGCGGCTGCCATCGAGCAGGTGCAGCCCGGCAACCACTGGAACGATCCGCACCAGGCGGCCGTCAAGGTGCTGACCCGCGGCCTGGTGAAGCTGGGCATCCTCAAGGGCAAGCCGGGCGAGCTGATCAGGAAGGAGGCCTACCGCCGTTTTTACATGCACCGTACCGGCCACTGGCTGGGCATGGACGTGCACGACGTGGGTGACTACAAGGTCGGGGGTGAATGGCGCGTGCTGGAACCGGGCATGGTGCTGACGGTCGAACCCGGTCTTTACATACCGACCGGTACCCGCGGCGTGTCCAGGAAATGGTGGAATACCGGCATTCGCATCGAGGATGATGTGCTGGTGACCCGGGACGGTCATGATGTGCTGAGTGAGGCGGTCCCGAAGAGCGTGGACGAGATCGAGGCGCTGATGGCGTGATCCCGCTGCGGTGAATCCGGGTAAACCGGTAAACGGATTGCGGGCGGAGGCCGTTGTGATATGCGAATGAAGCAATACGACATCCTGATCGTCGGGGGCGGCATGGTCGGCGCAAGCCTGGTTCGTGCCCTGGACGGACAGGGCCTGCGTATCGCCGTGATCGAGGCCGTGCAGTTCGAGACGCGTACCGAACCAGGCTACGATGATCGCGCCATTGCGCTGGCATCCGGCACGCAGCGTATTTTCAGCGGCATGCGGCTGTGGGACCGGCTCGAGCCCGAGACCACTGCCATTCACCAGATCCATGTCTCCGACCGCGGTCATTTCGGCTTTACCCGCATGGACCGCGCGGAAGAGGGCCTGCCTGCGCTGGGTTACGTGGTTCCGGCACGGGTTCTCGGCCAGGTGTTGGGTGATGCCCTGCGCGCCATTGAGGCTGTTGATTTCTATTGCCCGGCGCGGCTGTCGAACCTTTCTATCGAGGCCGATACGGTCACGGCAGAGATCCAGCAGGATGATGCGACGCTGATGCTGACGGCGCAGCTGGTAGTGGCCGCTGACGGGACCGGTTCCGTGGTCAGGGAGCGGCTGGGCATCCCGGTCAGCGAATCCGATTACGGGCAGACGGCGGTGATCACCAACATCACGCCGCAGCTGGCGCACAATCACATCGCCTACGAGCGTTTCACTGACACTGGACCGCTGGCCTTCCTGCCCATGAGCGAGCAGCGTTGTGCTGTGGTGTGGACGGTGGAGACCAGCGCCGCGGAAGAAGTGATGGCATTGCCGGACAGCGAATTTCTTGCGCGCCTGCAGAAACGTTTCGGTTACCGCCTGGGCCGGCTCGAGCGGGTCGGCAAACGTCAGGCCTATCCACTGCGCCTGGTCAAGGCAAAGGAGGCGGTGCGCCACCGGCTGGCACTGGTCGGCAACGCGGCTCATACCCTGCACCCGATTGCCGGACAGGGTTTCAACCTGGGCGTGCGTGATATTGCCGTGCTGGCCGAGGTGTTGGTGGATGCACTGCGAGCGGGGCTGGACCCGGGCGAGATGAATGTCCTGCAGCGCTACGGGAACTGGCGGGGCGCAGATCACCGCCGGGTGACCGCTTTTACCGATGGCCTGGCACGCATGTTCACCTTGCCGCTCCCGGCGCTGGGTGCGGCACGCGGTGCCGGCATGCTGGCACTGGACCTGGTGCCTCCGGCCAAGCGGCTGTTGACCCGGCTGACCATGGGGCGTACCGGTCGGGTTCCGCGCCTGGCGCGCGGGCTGCCATTGTGACGGGGATTATTGACCGCAAAGGCGCAAAGGACGCAAAGAAAATCTATTATTACGATATCAGAAAAAAACGTCCCTTCTCCCTCCGGGACTCTTTTCAGTACCCCCTTGAGGGGTAGAAGGACGATGTACACGGAGAAGGTGAGACCGGGAAACGGTCGAGAGGCTGGCCTGGGCCATGTACAAGTGTCGCAGGAGGCAGGATGCCGGGAGCGACCAGGATGAGGAGATTTGAATTCATGCAGTTGTCACTTTCTGACCCCCTCACCCCAACCCTCTCCCTGAGGGAGAGGGAGTTTATGGGACAACAATTGTGTTAATTGTTTAATTCATTATATTTGTTTTTCTTTGCGCCCTTTGCGTCTTTGCGGTGAATATAGTGCTTACAAGAGCAAACCATGAACCAGTTTGACGTCATTATCATCGGCGGAGGCATCGTCGGTCTGACCGCGGCCTGTGCACTGGGCACGGCGGGTCTGTCGGTTGCCGTGGTCGAGGCCCGTGAGCCCGCTGTCGATACCGGGGTGCGCGATGCCCGTGTGTACGCCGTCACCCGCGCATCGGAACGCATCTTCACTGCGCTGGGTGTGTGGGATGCAATCAGTGCGCGGGATGCCTGCGCATTTCGCGAGATGCGGGTGTGGGATGCCGGCGGTTCCGGTGCGATTCATTTTGACTGTGCCGATATCGGCGAACCCTTCCTGGGGCATATCATCGAGCCGCGTTTTATCCAGGCCGCGCTGCTGGAACGACTTCAGGCGCTGGCCGATGTGCAGCTGTTCTGCCCGGCGCATTACCGCGATATCGAGATTCGAGAGGATCATGTCACGGTCATGCTGAAAGATGCAGGCACACTGACGGCCGGGTTGGTAGTAGCGGCTGACGGGGCGCGTTCACCGCTGCGCGAACGTCTCGGCATCCAGGTGCGGGCGCATGACTACAAGCAGAGCGGTCTGGTCGCTCTGGTAAAGACCGAACAGGGCCACCAGGAAACGGCCTGGCAGCGATTTCTGCCGGGCGGCCCGCTGGCCTTCCTGCCCATGAGAGATGGCTGGTGTTCCATTGTGTGGACCCTGCCGACGGCGGAAGCGGATCAGATGCTGGCTCTGGGCAGCGAGGCCTTCCACGCCGCCCTGGGCGAGGCGTTTGAGTATCGCCTCGGCAGGATCACCGACTCGGAGCAACGCAAGGCCTTCCCGCTGCGCCGCCAGCATGCAACTCGTTATATAAGTGAACGCGCCGCCCTGATCGGCGATGCGGCGCATACCATACATCCGCTGGCGGGGCAGGGCGTCAACCTGGGCCTGCTGGATGCTGCCGCTCTGGCCGAGGTGGTTACAGACGCGCAGGCACGCACCCGGGATTCAGGCAGTATTGCGGTGCTGCGCCGCTACGAGCGCTGGCGCCGTGGCGACAACCTGCTGATGATGTCGGCCATGGATGCCTTCAACCTGTTGTTCGGCAATACCCGGCCGCCGTTGCGCTGGGCACGCAATCTGGGCCTGTCACTGATGGACGCGGCCGGCCCTGCCAAGGACGTGTTGATGCGTCATGCCATGGGGCTCGAGGGTGACCTGCCGGCCCTGGCAAGGATCCCGGAAGAGGTATCCCGAACGGCCTGAGTGGCGCCGGCCAGGTACCTGCGTGGCTCGTAGTGACATGGTTAAGCTGCTGTTAATACAATGAAATAGGCAGGCTCCCGGGGGTGGTGCTGAAGCGCCATTCATTGTACCCGCTGTGCCCCGCCAAGCACCCGCCAATCTGGTACTAACCGTCATGCAGGAGTATATTTGCGACTCAACGTTATTCTGCTGCGGGAGAGTGTCCGTGGTCAGGGCTGGCCTGACGGACCGCCGAAGGCGCAACACGCTCGGAAACGCTCAGGCAAAAGAACCGTAGCAGGCAGTTGACTCTGGAGAGCGGTCGCAGGACGACCCACCGAAGGGGACAGACCCGCAGGCGACGACAGCGGGCCGACACTCTCAGGTTACCGGACAGAGGGGCGACGGTTGATGCAGATCGGCCGTCGCCCTTTTTTATTTCTGACATCGAATGACAACAGACAAAGTGAACGGCTGAATGGGAAGCAAGACACCCCTCTATGATGAACACGTGGCCGCGGGCGGCAAGCTGGTCGACTTCGCCGGCTGGGATATGCCGATCAATTACGGCTCACAGATCGAGGAGCATCACACCGTGCGCAAGGCCGCCGGCATGTTTGATGTGTCGCACATGGTGGTGGTCGACCTGACCGGCGCGCAGGTGGGCGACTTCCTGCGTCATCTGCTGGCGAATAACGTGGACCGCCTGAAGGACAAGGGCAAGGCGCTTTACAGTTGCATGCTGAACGAGTCCGGCGGGGTCATCGATGACCTGATCGTCTACTACCTGCGGGATGATTTCTACCGCATGGTGGTTAATGCGGGGACGCGTGACAAGGATCTGGCCTGGCTGGAACAGCATGCGGGTGCCTTCTCCGTCAAGGTACAGGAGCGCCCCGAACTGGCGATGATCGCCATCCAGGGCCCCGAGGCCCGCGCGAAGGTGCTCGAGGTGCTGAATGACGAGGCCCGTGCCGTGGCGGAACCGCTCAAGCCGTTCTACGGCGCCTTTGCCGACGGCGACTGGTTCATCGCCCGCACCGGCTACACCGGGGAGGACGGTTTCGAGATCATCCTGCCTGCCGCGGAGGCCCCTGCCTTCTGGCAGCAGCTGAAGGCCGCCGGTGTCCGGCCGACGGGGCTGGGCGCACGCGACACCCTGCGCCTCGAGGCCGGCATGAACCTGTACGGCTCCGACATGGATGAAACGACCACGCCGCTGGAGTCCGCCCTGGCCTGGACTGTGGCCTGGGACCCGCAGGACCGCGATTTCATCGGGCGCCGGGCGCTGGAACAGCAGCGTGAACAGGGTGCACGGCAGAAGCTGGTCGGCTTGCTGCTGGAGGACAAGGGGGTGCTGCGCAACCACCAGAAGGTCGTTGTCGAGAACAACGCTGAAGGCGAGATCACCAGCGGCAGTTTTTCCCCCACGCTGCAACGCGCGATAGCCTTTGCCCGGGTCCCCAAAGAGACCGGCGAGGCCTGCCAGGTGGAGATCCGCGGCAGGCTGCTTTCGGCACGGGTGGTCAAGCCGCCGTTCGTGCGCAACGGCAAGGCGCAGATCGAACTCTAGGCGGTATTCAACCAATCAAACAACCAATTCACGAGCGAGGAAGTCATGAGTAACATTCCTGTTGACCTCAAGTTTGTAAAAACCCATGAATGGACCCGGCTGAACGACGATGGCTCCGTCACCGTGGGAATTTCCGACAATGCCCAGGAACAGCTGGGTGATATGGTCTTCGTCGAACTGCCCGAGGTCGGGCAGGAACTGACCGCGGATGAGGCCTGTGCCGTGGTGGAATCGGTGAAGGCGGCCTCCGATGTCTACGCCCCGATCTCGGGCGAGGTGGTCGAGGTTAACGAAGGGCTGGCCGACAGTCCCGAAACCGTGAACCAGGACGCCTACGGCAAAGGCTGGATCTTTCGTATGCAGCCATCCAATGCCGTGGAACTCGACGGGCTGATGGAACCCGAGGCGTACGAGACATTCCTGGCTACCGAAGCCCACTGATAGCTTGCGAGCCTAACCACAAGAACACGAATCATGCCTTTTATACCCCATACGGATTCTGATATACGCGAAATGCTCGCGGCCATCGGTGCAGGTGATATCGAGGACCTGTTTGATGAAATCCCGAAGAGCCTGCGTTACGGTGAATTGTCCGGCGTTCCGACAGGAATGACGGAACAGGAAATCAGCCGCCTCATGATGGAGCGTGCCGAGACCGACGGGCGCCCCCTGTGTTTCATGGGTGCCGGGGCCTATGACCATCATATCCCGGCGGCGGTATGGCAGATCACCACGCGCGGCGAGTTCTACAGTGCCTACACCCCCTACCAGGCGGAGGCCAGCCAGGGCACGCTGCAGCTGATCTACGAATTCCAGACCATGATGGCCGGACTGACGGGCATGGATGTCTCCAATGCCTCCCTCTACGACGGTGCGTCAGCGCTGGCCGAGGCCGTGCTGATGGCGGTGCGCGGCAATCGCAAGTCCAGGTCACGCCGTGTCCTGGTGCCGACCACGGTCCATCCGCACTACCGCAGGACCACGCGCACCATCGTCGACAACCAGGGCATCGAACTGGTCGAGGTGCCCTACTGCAGCGATGGCGGCAATACCGTCCCGGACTCGCTTCGGCATTTCGAGGGCGAGGACATCACCGCAGTGGTGATCCAGCATCCAAACTTCTTCGGTATTCTGGAAGAGGTCGACGCGCTCACCGACTGGGCGCACAGCCAGGGTGCACTGGTCATCGCGATTGCCAACCCGACTTCACTGGCGCTGTTGAAGCCGCCGGGTGCGTGGGGTGAGAACGGTGCGGACATTGCCTGCGGTGAAGGCCAGCCGCTTGGTGTGCCGCTGGCTGCGGGCGGACCCTACTTCGGATACATGTGCAGCAAGCAGGCACTGGTCCGGCAGATGCCGGGACGTATCGTCGGCCGCACTGTAGACCGCGACGGTCGCCACGGCTACACGCTGACCCTGCAGGCGCGTGAACAGCACATCCGCCGTTCCAAGGCGACCTCCAATATCTGTACCAACCAGGGCTTGCTGGTGACGGCAGCGACCATCTACATGGCGTTACTTGGTGCCGAGGGTCTGGCCAGGGTCGCACACGCCTGTCATGCCAATACCCGGGCGCTGGTGGAAAAGCTGACCGAGAATGAATATGTCGAGCCGCTATTCAACCGGCCCTGTTTCCACGAGACGGCACTGCGTTTCTCGCTGCCGCTGGCTGACGTGATGCGGCCCCTGTACGCGCATAACCTGCTGCCGGGCTATGATCTGGCGCAGGATTACCCGGAACTCGGCAATGCCCTGCTGGTCTGCGCCACCGAGACCCGCACCGCGGCCGATATCGACCTGTATGCAGACCATCTGAACCGGGTGATCAGTGCCCAGACCGTGGCCGGCTGCCCGGTCAAGCCGAAGATGGCCTAGGTACGGAAATACAAAAATCAACCAAGAGGAGGGGATTACACCATGGCAACAGTTACCCTGCACGGCGATGAGGCACACACCAATGGAGAGCTGCCGGCGGTTGGCGGTGCCGCCCCTGACTTCCGGCTGGTGGACGGTAAGCTGAATGACATCAGCCTGGCCGACTACGAGGGCAAGAAAAAATTGCTCAATATCGTGCCCAGCCTGGATACCCCGACCTGTGCCACTTCAACAAAGAAATTCAACGATCATGCCAAGGGTCGGGATGATGTGGTGATGCTGGTCGTTTCCGCCGACTTGCCCTTTGCCCAGGGACGCTTCTGTGGCGCGGAAGGCATCGACAACGTGGTGCCGCTTTCCATGATGCGCAGTCGCAATTTCGCCAAGGACTATGGCGTACTGATCACGGATGGCCCACTGGCCGGGATCACCGCGCGCGCGGTCGTGGTGCTCGATGAAAACAACCAGGTCGCCTATACACAGCTGGTGCCGGAAATCGCCGACGAGCCGGACTACGATGCGGCGCTGGCAGCACTGTAAGCGGTTACAGCAGAATTCCGGAGAAGGGCATCCCCCTTCCTTCGGGAGGTGTTGTAAATCAAGAAAACCCCTTCTCCTTTATGTCCGTTTTTTGGGCGCCCCGGGAGAAGGCTGGGATGAGGGGGTATTAATTCAGGCAGTTATCCTGTTTGATCCCCTCACCCTAACCCTCTCCCGGAGGGAGAGGGAACTTTTACGAAACCCTCCTCAGGGGGTTGGTTAGTAATGTGCGCTGTACGCACCCTTTGGAAACGAAAGGTTTACATGCAATGCTGATTTTTGAACAATCCCGCCAGGGCCGGCGCGCCCAGGCCCAGGCACCGGCACTCGCTGACGAATCAGCCGATATCCCGGATAACCTGCTGCGTACGGAACCGCCGAAGATGCCCGAGGTGTCAGAGATGCAGGCAGTGCGCCACTACACCCGGCTGTCGCAAAAGAACTTCTCCATTGACACTCAGTTCTATCCCTTGGGTTCCTGCACCATGAAATACAACCCGCGCGCCTGCAATTCACTGGCCATGCTGCCCGGATTCCTGGCGCGCCACCCGTATGCGCCGGAGGCGATGGGGCAGGGATTTCTCGCCTGCATGTACGAGCTGCAGGAGATGCTCAAGGAAGTGACCGGGATGCCCGCAGTCTCGCTGACACCGGCGGCCGGTGCCCAGGGCGAGTTCACCGGTGTGGCAATGATCCGCGCCTACCATGATGCCCGCGGCGACACCGGGCGTTCGGAAATCCTGGTACCGGATGCCGCGCACGGGACCAATCCGGCAACGGCTACCATGTGCGGCTACAAGGTGCGTGAGATTCCCACCGACAGGCAGGGCGACGTTGATCTGGCTGCGCTCAGGGAAGTAGTCGGGTCCGGGACGGCCGGCATCATGCTGACCAACCCGTCCACTCTGGGTGTGTTTGAGCGCAGGATCGAGGAGATCGCTGCCGTGATCCACGAGGCCGGCGGCCTGCTGTACTACGACGGAGCCAATCTCAACGCTATCCTTGGCAAGGTGCGCCCCGGCGACATGGGCTTCGACGTTATTCACATGAACCTGCACAAGACTTTCTCCACACCACATGGCGGTGGCGGGCCCGGAGCCGGGCCCGTCGGTGTCAGCGAGCGCCTGGAGCCCTTTCTGCCATTGCCGATCGTCGGCTATGACGGTGACGAGTATTACTGGATCACCGAAGAGGTACGCCCGCAGAGCATCGGCCGCCTGTCGGCCTTCATGGGCAATGCCGGCGTGCTGATGCGCGCCTATATATACGCACGCATGCTGGGACATGAAGGTATGCACCGCGTGGCTAACTTCGCAACCCTGAATGCCAACTACCTGATGGCCAGGCTGGCGCAAGCGGGCTTTGACCTGGCGTTCCCGGAGCGGCGCGCCACCCATGAATTCATCGTGACGCTCAAGCGCCAGCAGAAGGAACTGGGCATCACCGCCATGGACTTCGCCAAACGCCTGCTGGACTATAATATGCATGCGCCGACGACCTACTTTCCCCTGCTGGTGCCCGAGTGTCTGCTGATCGAGCCGACCGAGACCGAGAGCAAGGAAGACCTGGACGCCTTCGTGGATGCCATGGTGCAGATCCAGAAGGAGGCGGAGACCAGCCCCGAACTGCTCAAAGAGGCCCCGCACACCCAGCCGGTGCGCCGGCTGGACGAGGTGCGCGCCGCGAAGCAGCTGGATCTGGTCTGGTCGGGTACAGTCGCCTAGAGCCGCTGCGGCATGGGTTGTGGTCAACACTCCACTTGATGGGCCCGGCTAAATACCAGGTGTATGGCTAGCGAGTCCAACAACACCGGTCTGCAGCGCCTGCTCAGGGCAACCGTCTATTCATGGCAGGGCCTGGCGGCCGCCTTCCGGAATGAGGCGGCCTTTCGCCAGGAAGTCGCACTCAGTTTGATCGTGATACCGCTGGCCCTGTGGCTGGGCGACAGTGGCACCGAGCGTGCGCTGCTGGTCATGGTCTGGGTACTGGTTCTGGTCGTCGAACTGCTCAACTCGGCGATCGAGGCAGCGGTCGACCGGATCGGTGCCGAACGCCATGCACTGGCGGGACGTGCCAAGGATATCGGCTCGGCAGCCGTCCTGGTGGCACTGGTGAATGCCGGTCTGGTCTGGCTGCTGATGCTGGTCGACTGGATCTAGTTGTCGGCAAGCCATTTTGCGGGCAGTGCGCCTGCGGGTGGTCGATAATAGTTAGAATACGCCAAGGGGTAGTCAAGATGTCAGCACTGATCTGTGGTTCCTTCGCTTATGACACCATCATGTTGTTCAAGGACAGGTTTAAAAACCATATCCTGCCCGACAAGGTGCATATCCTCAACGTGGCATTCCATGTGCCGGAGATGCGCCGCGAGTTCGGCGGTTGTGCCGGTAATATCGCCTACAACCTCAAGCTGCTCGGGGGTGATGCCGTACCGATGGGTACGGTGGGCTCCGACTTCGGCCCCTATGCCGAGTGGCTGGACTATATCGGTATCAACCGCCGGCATGTCACCGAGCTGAGCGAGACTTATACCGCCCAGGCGTTTATCACCACCGACATGGACGACAACCAGATAACCGCCTTCCACCCCGGTGCCATGGACGGTTCCCATTTCAACAGTGTTGCAGACACCAGTGGTGTCACCCTTGGCATGGTGTCGCCCGATGGCCGGCAGGGGATGCTGGATCACGCGGAGCAGTTTGTCGAGGCCGGTATTCCTTTTGTGTTCGACCCGGGACAGGGCCTGCCATTGTTTGGCGGCGAGGAACTCAAGGATTTTATCGAAAAGGCCACCTGGGTGTGCGTCAATGACTATGAGTCGCAGCTGCTGCAGGAGCGCACCGGCATGTCACCGCATGAAATCTCGGAACAGGTCGAGGCGCTCATCGTGACACGGGGTGGCAAGGGCTCATATTTCTACACAGAGAAAGAGCGTATCGATATTCCGGCCGCCAGGGCGGGCGAACTGATTGACCCGACCGGATGCGGTGACGCCTACCGCGGCGGGTTGCTTTACGGCCTGATGAACAACCTCGGCTGGGAGACGACCGGCCGCATCGCCGCACTCATGGGAGCGATCAAGATCGAGCATCACGGCACGCAGAACCACTCCTTCGACGCGGACGAATTCAGGCTGCGCTACCGCGAGAGCTTCGGGTCGGACCTGATGTGACCCGATTGCCACTAGCGGACGGGGGTGACTGAGGGACAGTCCTGCTGTTGCCCTGTTCACCTGCAGCTGCACGTGCGCGTGCGTGGCCCCGCAGGAACCTCCTGCCCCATGGGCTACACTCATAGGCATGACAGCGAAGCGCGTCATAGCTATACCCTGCAGGGACTCAATGCGCGGGAGACCGGGGGCCTGGTTTTTCCGCGGGCTGTCTGTTGCCGTCCTGGCCCTGCTGGTTGCCGGCGGGGCGGGGGGGCACGAGGTCGAGAAGGCGGTATTCCTGGTGATGGAGGAAGATCGCGTGGTTGCCAGCAATGCCCAGACCGGGCAGTTCTTCGAACTGGATCTCAAGGCCAAGGAGGAGGTCCTGGAACAGATCGTCGCCAATGGAGCGGCCGTTGTGGTCACCAACCAGCGCTTCGCCGGTATCGGTGCCTTCTCGGGTGGCTGGCGCAGCCTGCGCCGGATGGCGGGCGAGGAATTCAAGAGTGCCGAGGCCCAGGACTATGCAGCCCTTGTAATAACCTCGAACCGCATTATCAGCTTCAGCGGGCGCAATGGAAGCTGGTCGCATACCACGCGGTGAATGCCATCCCCACTGCGCCAGGACCTGCTGCCTGAACCTCAGTCATCCCGTCGCGGTGGCGCTTTATGACGGCAAATGAAGCAATAGAACAGAGCCTGCAGGAACGCGGCGCAACTCTGCTCGAACGTGCGAGGCAGTCCCGTACGGATGAGCGGGAGACCTGGCTGGATGCGCTTATTGCCCGCACCCTCCAGGACCGGGACTTTCGTGTACAGGCGCTTCGCTTTATCGATGTCCTGCCGGCCCTCAGGGATGATGCCGAGCTGGTAGCCCATCTGCAGGAATATTTCGGGCAGGTGGAGCTGCCCTGGCCCGGTTTCAGTCACTGGGGCCTCAGGCACAGCGGCACACCCTGGGCCGTGCATGTTGCCGCACCGCTGGTACGAGTCACCTTGCGGGGGCTGTCACGCCGCTTCATGGGCGGGCGCAACGTTGACCAGGCTTTGCAGACCGTCCGGCGTGTGCAGGCCGATGGCATGGATTTCAGCCTCGACCTCCTGGGCGAGGCCGTGATCAGCGAATCCGAGGCCCGGCGCTACCAGGCGGCCTACCTGGCCCTGCTGGAGGGGCTTGCTGACTCCGGCCTGCAGCGCGTTGCCGGTTCTCCGCCAGATACCGAGGCGGGTTCTTCCACGCCTGCCATCAACATCTCGCTAAAACTATCTTCGCTGTATTCACAGATCAACAGCGCCGACCCCGATGGTAGCGTGCAGGCCATCGCGGAACGCCTGCGGCCCATTCTCAGGGCAGCACGCGACAACCATGCGTTCGTTACCATCGACATGGAGCAGTATGAGTTCAAACATATCGTGCTGCAGTGCTTCCAGGAGGTTCTCAACGAGTCCGATTTCAGGGACTGGCCGCATGTGGGCATAGCCATACAGGCCTATCTCACCGAAAGCCGCGCTGACCTCGAACAGCTGGTCGGTTGGGCAGAACAGCGCGCTGTGCCGGTTACCATACGTCTGGTACGCGGGGCCTACTGGGACTATGAAACCGTCATCGCCCGTCAGCACGAGTGGCACCCGCCGGTCTGGCAGGGCAAGGCCAGGACCGACGCCTGCTTCGAGTCCTGTCTGGAATTTCTGCTGGCCCGTTCCCCGGTCGTGGAAACCGCGGTGGCAACGCATAACCCACGCAGTATGGCCTGTGCAATGGCGCTGGCGGAAAAGCACGGGCTCGGTACGCGCCAGTTCGAGTTCCAGATGCTGTACGGCATGGCGGATGAGTTCAAGCGGGCTCTGGTCGGGATGGGCTATCGTTTGCGTGTCTATGTGCCCTTTGGTGAAACACTTCCCGGCATGTCCTATCTCGTACGCCGCCTGCTTGAAAACAGTTCCGGACAGACTTTGCTGGATTCCGGCCTGTCGCGTTCTGCTGCAGGCCAGGAAAGCCTGGACAAACCTGACCCCGGGGCAATCATCGAAACAGCTGACAACGTTCAGCGCTTTCACAACACGCCGCCACACCGCTTCACGGAGGCCGGTGAACGCGCGTCATTGGCACGTGCCATCGAGACAGTCAGGGAACAGCTCGGTCGGGATTATCCCCTGCAGATAGGCGGGCAGCCGGTTGAGAGCGAACTCATGATTCGTTCGCTCAACCCGGCCAGGCCCGATGAAGTGGTCGGCCATGTCGCCGCGGCCACCTGTGACCAGGCGGACCAGGCACTTGCCACTGCCGGGGCCGCGTATCCGGCATGGAGCCGTTTGCCTGCCCGGGAACGCGCCCGTTATCTGAGAAGGGCTGCGGAACTGCTTCGTGAACAGCGTGATATCTTCTCGGCCTGGCAGATTATCGAGGCGGGCAAGAACTGGGGCGAGGCTGATGCGGATGTCTGCGAGGCCATCGACTTTCTCAATTACTATGCCGACCAGGCCGAGCAACTGGCGGAGCCCCGGGTTGTCGAGATCAATGGTGAACATAACCAGTATGCTTTCCGGCCCAGGGGCATAGGCCT
This sequence comes from uncultured Ectothiorhodospiraceae bacterium, assembly GCA_947259415.1. Classification (GTDB taxonomy): domain Bacteria; phylum Pseudomonadota; class Gammaproteobacteria; order UBA9214; family UBA9214; genus CAMYJZ01. Next base: position 64,174 of record CAMYMI010000020.1, read on the forward strand.
CGTCATCACGCCATGGAATTTCCCGCTGGCCATACTGAGCGGGATGCTTTCTGCTACCATCGTCTGCGGTAATACCGCAATTCTCAAACCATCCTCGCTGACACCGGTAATTGCCGCACAGTTCATGCAGCTGCTCGATGCTGCAGGACTACCCCCAGGGGTGGTGAATTTCCTGCCGGGCCCCGGGCAAACGGTCGGCGAATATCTTGCACGCCATCCGGAGATCAGCCTGATTGCCTTTACCGGGTCCCGGGCTGTCGGCATCCGCCTGCTGGAACTTGGCGCCCGCACTTTTCCCGGGCAGACGCAGGTAAAACGCGTGATTGCGGAAATGGGCGGCAAGAATGCCATCATTATTGATCAGGATGCCGATCTGGATGATGCCATTCCGGGTATCGTGCACTCTGCCTTCGGGTACCAGGGCCAGAAGTGCAGCGCGGCATCCCGGGTCATAGTGGTGGGTGATCTGTACGAAGTCTTTGTCGAACGTCTGGTCGAAGCGACCCGCAGCCTGACCATTGGTGACCCCCGGCAACCGGGTCACTTCTTGGGGCCCGTGATCGATGCAGAAGCACAGGAACGCATTGCACACATAATTGAGCAGGCACAACAGCGTGCCACACTCGTGTATGGCCACAGTCAGGCGTTGCCGGATGAAGGTTACTACCTCGCGCCGTCAATCTTTACCGATATCAGGGCGGATGATCCGCTGGCGCAGGAGGAGATCTTTGGTCCGGTGCTGGCAGTATTGCATGCCGACTCCTTTGACCAGGCAATTGAAATCGCAAACAGCACGAGTTATGCCCTGACCGGGGGCGTGTACTCGCGTCAGCCCAGTCATTTGCAGCAGGCCCGCAGGAAATTCCAGGTCGGTAATCTGTATCTGAACCGCAAGATTACCGGCGCCATCGTATCCCGTCAGCCGTTCGGTGGATTCAGGATGAGTGGTATCGGCAGCAAGGCGGGCGGCGAGGACTATCTGAAGCAATTCATGGATCCGGTTTGTGTCACGGAAAATACCCTGCGTCGCGGTTTCGCCCCGGACGTCGGTACCGATAATTCATGAATTACACGGAATGGCACATCCCCTTCCGTTATATTCAGGTCTTCTTGATGTGCCTGATGTAGCGCGGGTTGTCGATACGTTCCAGTTGCAGGGACTCGCCTTCGATCGAGAACACCGCACCGCTGTCCGCCACGGTGAAATTGCAGCCGACCGTGCCACGCCAGTCGATCGGCAGGGGAGCATGGTCCCGGTAGGTGAAGATGTTGTTGACCAGGTCGCCACCCTTGATCTCACAGGGACAGTCCGGCAACTCGCCTTCGATCTCGATGTCACTGATGATGAGCTTGCAGTCCTGTACCCACAGGGTGTCCTCGTAGGCCCCCTCCATGGCCCGCACGATATTGACCCCGGACAGGTACAGGGTGATCTCGTTTTTGCCCGTCTCGATTTTCTCCAGGCTCGCGCCGGGTAATTGCAGGGAGTCTGTCGTATCGCTCATGTGCCTGTTGGAACCTCTGCCGTGACTAACTGTGTTTCAAATTCGTGGAAATCCGTGACCGGCGCACTGCAGGACAGGCCCGTACAGATATAGGCGAGCACCTCGTCCTGCGATGTGCGCTCGGAAAGTACACCCGGCAGGACATGCTCGCTTTCCGGGATCACCAGTGCCAGACGCCGCGGTGCATAGACGGCATTCAGACGCCGCTGCCAGGCGGCCATGGCGTCCCCGCTACCGCGCAGAATGACTGTCTGGGCCGGGTTCAGCGATTCCTCCAGCGCAACCAGCAGGCTGGCATGGCCGTGTGGCATTTGTTCGATACCGGACCAGAGCGCCTTGAGGGTGTGCTCGGCGGCGTCCAGGTAGGTGGTCTCGCCCAGCAGGTGCCCCAGGCGCGCGAACACCTTGGCGGCTATGCCGTTGCCGGACGGGGTCGCGTCGTCGTGATTGGGCTTGGGACGCTGGATCAGCGTCTCATGGTCGTCCGATGTGAAGAAGAAGCCGCCGGCCGGATCGCGGAAATGATCGAGCACGACCTCGGCCAGTTCGATGGCAAACAGCAGGTCACGGTCGCGCCAGCGTGCCTGCAACAGTTCCAGCAGGCCGTCGATAAGGTAGACGTAATCGTCGAGGTAGGCGTTGAGGTGGGCGCGTCCGTCCTTGCAGGTGGCCAGCAGGCGACCGTCCCGCCACAGCTGCTCGTGGATGAAATCGATCGCGCGTTCGGCAGAGTCGATCCACTCGGGTCGGTCAAGCAGGCGCCCGGCGATGGCCATGCCGCGGATCATGAGACCGTTCCATGCGGTGAGCACCTTGTCATCACGTCCCGGGCGTACCCGCTTCTCACGTGCCGCCAGCAGCTTGTCGCTGGCCTGCGTGATCAGGCGGTCTACTTGCGAGGTGTTAAGCGAAAAGTCCCGCGCCAGCTGTTCGCGGCTGCGGTAGACATGCAGGTGCCACTTGCCCTCGAAGTTGGCATGCTTGTCGAGGCCGAAGTGGCGTGCGCACAGGCGGTATTCCTCCTCTGTCAGGAGTGAGACGACTTCCTCCGGCGTCCACACATAGAATTTGCCTTCCTCGCCCTCGGAGTCCGCATCCAGGCTGGAATAGTAGCCGCCTTCTCCCGACTGCATCTCGCGAATCACCCAGGCCGCGGTCTGTTCGCAGGTGCGTTTGAACAGCGGATTGCCGGTGGCGGCATGGGCCTCGGCATAGAGGGCCAGCAGGGCGCCGTTGTCGTACAGCATCTTTTCAAAATGCGGGATCATCCAGCGGTCATCCACCGAGTAGCGGCAGAAGCCGCCGCCCAGCTGGTCGTTCATCCCGCCCTGTGCCATCTTTTCCAGGGTAAAGACCGTCATGTGCAGTGCACGCTGGTCGGCGTTGCCACCGTTGATGCAGGTGCCGGCCCAGTGACGCAGCAAGCGTTCGAGGTTGGTGGGATGAGGAAACTTCGGCGCCTGTCCGAAGCCACCATGGCGTTCGTCGAAACTGCGTTCCAGCTGTTGCCGGGCCGTATCGAGCGGTGCACTCTGGAGGGATGCCGCCGCAGCCCCCGTGTCACTGGTCGATTTCAGCGCGTTGACCAGCGAGGTGTTCTGCTTGCGGATCTCGCCTTCGTGTTCGGCGAGAAAGTTCACCACACGCTGCATCAGGTCGGCAAACGAAGGCATGCCGTGGCGTGGCTCGTTGGGGAAATAGGTGCCGGCGAAGAACGGGACCTGGTCGTCCGGGGTCAGGAACACTGTCAGGGGCCAGCCCCCGCTGCGCTGGGTCAGCAGCGAATGCGCCGTCTGGTAGATCTTGTCGATGTCCGGGCGTTCTTCCCGGTCCACCTTGATATTGACGAACAGGCTGTTCATGAGCCCGGCAGTCTCCGGGTCCTCGAAGGACTCGTGTGCCATGACGTGACACCAGTGGCAGGCCGAATAGCCGATCGAGAGCAGGATGGGCTTGTTTTCCGTGCGCGCCCTGTCCAGCGCCTCGGGCCCCCACGGGTACCAGTCGACGGGGTTATGCGCGTGCTGCAGCAGATAGGGACTGGTCTCGTTGATGAGTTGATTGGTATATTGCCCGTGCTCGCTCATGGCTATTAAAACACCCTGCTGGAAGGGCGTAGTACTATAACCAAACGCTCAAACCCTGTCTTCCGTAAATCGGGCTCCACCCTACGCACAGTAAGGTAATCACATGAATCTCTCCGTTGTCATCCCGGTATTCAACGAGGCCGAAAGCCTCGTGCCGCTGCTCGCGCAGCACAGGGGGCAATCGGTGGCCATTGCCGGCGGTGTGACCAGCGGCCCGCCGGTTTCCGGCTTGATTGAGCGCCCGTGAAACTGCGTATCATCCTGCCCGGGCTGGTCGTGATTGCCATACTGGTCACGTTGGGCTACCTGCTGGGGGATGTCATCGACCGCGACTGGATCAACACGCATGTACGAGGCAGGGGGCTGGCGGGCGAACTGCTGTTCGTCGGTGTTGGCGGGCTGCTTGCCAGTATCGGACTGTCGCGTCAGGTGATCGCCTTTGCTGGCGGTTACGGTTTCGGCTTCCTGGGTGGTGCCCTGCTGGGGACGCTGGCAGCGCTGCTGGGCTGCCTGCTGAGTTTCTACGTTTCCCGCCTGCTGGGACGCTCCTGGCTGACGCGGCATTATTCCGCGCGCATCCGCAAGGTGGACAACTTTATCCACGAAAACCCCTTTTCCATGACCCTGCTGATTCGGCTGCTGCCTTTGGGCAGCAACTGGTTGGTCAACCTGGCGGCTGGTGTGTCCGGGGTGCGGCCGCTACCGTTCTTTCTTGGCTCGACTCTCGGTTATATACCGCAGATGCTGGTGTTTGCACTGATTGGCAGCGGCACCCGGGTCGGGCAGTTCTGGCAGGTGGCGATTGCCAGCGCCCTGTTCGTGGTCGCTGCCTTGTTAGGCATGTATCTCTATCGGCGTTACCGTCAGGGCGGGGTGCTGGATGCGGCCATGGGCCATGAACCCGGTCTTGACGTGGCTACCCCCGCTTCCGGTGTTCGCCGGGAATCGTCCTGGTAGCTACGAGGCTCTGCTGCCCGGCACTGAAGGCTATATCTGCGAGGGCAGGGGCGGTTTGCGCGCCTTGTGAAATCCCACGGCCCCGCCCAGAACTGAACGACCGTTGATGTGCGAGAAGCCCAGCTCCGAGAGGATGGTGGAAAGCTCTTCGGTTGAGTAAAACATGCGGATAGCCTGGATAAAGTAGTTCCGGCATTTCATGGATGCCGGTCCACTGCGGAACAGCCGGGGGATAACGCCCATCAGGACTTTCAGGTACAGGTAGTACATCTTCTCCACCAGCTTGTTGGCTGGCCGTAGCATGTCGCAATGGTGGAAATGACCGCCGGGCTTGAGCACCCGATTGATCTCGGAGAAGACCTCGATAACACGCAGGTGCCGTGTCGCCCATTGCAAGGTCACCACATCGAAATGGTTGTCCGGAAACGGCAACCGGTGTACGTCGCTGATATAGGACTTTATCTGGAAGCCATGGCGGGTTGCGCGGTCTCTGCCGACCTCCTGCATTGCGACACTTCGATCAACCGCATGGACATCGAGATTCGGCTGCCTTTTTAACAGATTAATGCCAATCACATTGGTCCCGGCGCATACGTCCAGTACCTTGTGGCTGGGCTGGATATCTATGGTGGAAATAAATCGATCCTGCAGTGTGTTCAACAGGCCGAGCGTAGCGAAAATATTGGCGCGGTCGTAATAGCGGGCGACATCGGAAAACACTGCGTCGATATCATTCGACCAAATCGGCTGGAATGCCTTTTCACGGTCATTTTCTTTTCCGGCATAACAATATTTCATCATGTTTGATGTTCCTTTCCAGGGTTATTCAATCAAGCATAGAGTAACGCATGATCCATGTATCTCGGGAGAATCCACCGGCAGAATGGTTTCAGCTTCAACCTCGATTGTCCAGGGCCAGAGAGAGGACCAATGCGGTGTCTAGCCCTCAAAAAACCCGGCCGCCACGACGAACAGCAATACCAGGCCAATGGTGATCAACGTCAGGCCGAGAATCTTGGATCCGATGGTCATGGGCCTGGACGGCGCATCCACCAGGTAGTTGTCCAGTTGACCGGTCTCGACCAGGCGATCGTACTGCAACCTGTGATCGCGCCGGAATTCCTCGAGCGACTGGGTTCCGGTAAACATCACAACGTCCGGCGGCGGCAGCTTGTCGGGACGGAAGTGGTTGTTGAAGAAATGCACCGTGAACAGGAACACGGCGGCCAGGAAAGCTTCTTCACCGTGCACCAGCATCACCACGTTGAACGCCCAGCCGGGGAGTAACGCGGCGGTGATATCAGGAAATGACAGCAACATGCCACTGCCACCGATTATCGCCATGCCCCAGAACACGGCCCAGTAGTCGAATTTCTCCCAGTAGGTCCAGCGGTCGAAGGACGGTTTCGGCCCCTTGCCGACAAACCACACGAACATGCCCCACGCGTCTTTCAAATCCTTCCAGTTGGGTACCAGCGAGTCGGGACCAAACCAGCGGAAGGTCTTGCCCTTGCGGGCGATATTGATGCTGACCACAACCAGGTGCGTGAAGAAGATCCCCAGCATGATGGCGGCGCTGATGCGGTGGATCAGGCCCGCCATTTCCGGGCCACCAAGCAGCTCAATGACTACCGGCGCCCAGGCGGTGTAGGCGTAGTACACCGCCATGCCGGTCAGGATCAATATCATCACGCTGAGTGCAAAGAACAGGTGACCGAGACGCCAGGCCAGACCGAAACGATGCACTTGCTTGCCATCTTCATCCAGAACCTCGTCAGTACGAATGCGCGCCTGTCCCTTGCGTGCCTTGCGGTCCCGATATTCGCGATACCACCACATCAGCGAATGTGCCCAGAAAAAGGCGAACACGAACAGCAGCAGCGCATGCATGAACTTGCCGACGATCCACATCTGCGGATAACGATCATAGTCGTGGGTGTGCGCATGTGGACCGAAAGACAAAAAGCTTTCGGTTGCCTGGTTTACATCCTTGCCGTCATGGCACTCCGCGCAGGTTTCTATGCGATTGTCCGGGTGGACTGTCGATTCCGGGTCGTCGACCCTGAGTATTTCGTGACTGCCGTGGCAGTCGAAACACTTGGCCGTATAGGCATACCCCAGAGTATTGATCTGGCCGTGATAGGTGTCCCGATAGGTCGCGAACTGCTCCTCATGGCAACTTCCGCATTGTTTCGTGACCAGCAGCTGGAAGGGGTCTCGTGTGGTTTTGCTGATATCGTGGGTGGTGTGGCAGTCTGTACAGACAGCTGTCTTAAGGTTGTGGTTCTCAATGGCTTCCTTGCCGTGTACGGAGACCATGTATTCCTCGAGTGAGTCCTCATGGCATGCCTCGCTGCATACAGCCGGAACCGTCATATGCCATTCGGTGCGTTTCGCCGTTCCCCGCGGCGGGACGTTGAAAAAGTGCGAGTCGTGGCAATCCTCGCAGTGGGCCTTGACCCCCAGCTTGCGCGAGGGCGCGCGCTTTGCATGAAACGATTCTTTGTAGGCCTCGATGTTCTGCACTATCACCCCGAGGCGGGCCTTTTCCTTGGTCAGGCCCTGCTCCCTGGCGGCTTCCCACAAGTCTTCGTGGCAAGTTATGCAACTGGGTTTCGGGGCATCACTTTTTTCGTGTTGTGCCTTGCTGTCGACGATCTCCTTGTGACAGTCGATGCAAGCCATGTCACCGTGAATCCCTTTGAGATACTTTTTCGGCTCAATCGCCAGAAGCGGGCGCTCTTCGTCATCCTCGTCCGCAACAGTTATCGGCAGTTTGCCATCGTGACAATTCAGGCAGGTGGCATCGTCCAGGGATTCGCCGGCTTCGAAAGTGTCTTCGCCCTGCGGGGCTGTCGCCGCTAATGCGACCGACTGCCAGGCCGCCAGGGAAGTGATCATACAGGCAAGCCACGCCAACAAATACAGCACAGGTTTCTGAACGCGCATTGTATTACTCCCCCCAGACGGGCGCATGTTCAGCGCCCGGGCGCAAGCAATCGAGCTAGGATTTTCAGTACAGTGGCCATTTGCGGTGCAATTTTCCAGCTCACAGCAACCGGATTATCAATTCGTTCTACTTGAAGCTTCCGTAATAGTTTAGAAGAGCTTCTCTGTCCGCATCCTCGAGTTTATTGTATTTCGGCTTCATCTTCTTGGTCATGGGACGAGCGCCGGAGCTGTAATCCTTGAAGGATTGTTTGATGTAGGGCATCCATTGACCCGCCAGGATACCGCTGTCATCGTCAGGAACACTGCCGCCCTCGGCGTGGCATTTCTTGCAGTATTCTTCATGTATCTTTTCGCCCTTTTCGGCCAGGGCGGGATCGAATTCCTGGGTCGCACGGACGAACGGCTTCTCGGCAAAATACTCGCTCATTTTCTCGATGTCCTTTTCGCTCAGGTCCTGTGCGATTTTACACATGTCGGTTTTTTCACCCTTGTGGGGGCCGGTAGGGAAAGTGGTCTCGTGACAAGGCCAGTCTTCGTCCCGGTAGGCAAGCATGGCGTCATTAATGAACGTTGCAGACATACCGCCAATGATGGGCATATCCGGTTCGGTGCTGGCGCCGTCCTTGCCATGACAGTCAAAGCAGGGCTGCATATCCTCTTCCAGGCCTGCATAGGCGGCACTGATGCAGCCGCCGATCCCGAAAAAGAGGCTGAAGCAAACTGTTGCTATGGTCTTATTGGCAAGAACGTTCATATGTAAACACTCCATATTTGTTTGTCACCACCACCCTGCGCGGGGTTCCAAAAGCGTTAATTTTGACTGGCATGTGCTACCAGCAGAGCGAATTGTATATCACCCGGGCCATCGCTGGCACTCAGTCTAGTTAATTATCATGTTAAAGATTGTCAAGTGGGCTTGACATAGATCAATAAACCCGCCTAGTGGCAATTATATGCTTGCACTTGGCCCAATTCCCAATAAAATCACAGTCTAACCGTATTCGGGGGATGCCCGGGACTTGATTCGAGCCCCTCCCGGATGCAGGGATGAAAGGGACCGGTACAAACGGGGGCGGATTTGCACACCATTGGCAGGGATATGAATAACAGACACACGCCGATTCAGCTGCTGCTTATATTCATGGTATTCGTGTTCCAGCCGGCCGTCGGGGATGACCACGTGCTGATCTCCCAGTACACCAAGAAAGGGGCCGACACCTGCCTCAAGTGCCATGACGAGGACAAGGAATACCCTGTCTTCGATATCTTCAAGACCAAGCACGGCCAGAAGGGCGACAAACGCTCACCCTTTGGGGGGTTGCAGTGCGAGGCCTGTCACGGACCGGGTGTCTCCGGTGTGGCGGCGATGGAGGAAGCCCTGAAGAGGGGTGGACACGTTGGCAAGGTCCGTTCCGGGAAAGAGCGTCCACCGATACTGAATTTCGGTGTCAAATCGGACGAACCCGTGGAGTTGCAGAACAAGATGTGTCTCAACTGCCACCAGGACGCCGATCACATCGGCTGGGAAGGCAGCGTACACGAAGCGGGGGACCTCTCCTGTGCCCACTGCCACAAAATTCATGTCCAGGAAGATCCGGTACTCGAGAACAGGACGCAGCCCGAGGTGTGCTTCAACTGCCATCTGAAGGAGCGCGCGGAATTTCACAGGCCATCCAATCATCCCGTGCGTTTTGGACAGATGGCCTGCAGTGATTGTCACACGGTTCACGAGGCGGTCCATGAGGCGATTTCTGATAGCTTGCTGAAAAAGCCGACCCTCAACCAGATGTGCTATACCTGTCATGCGGAAAAACGCGGGCCATTGCTGTGGGAGCATGCACCGGTAACGGAGGATTGTAGCCTGTGTCATACACCGCACGGATCAATCCACCCCACACTGCTGAACAAGCGTGCACCTCTGCTCTGCCAGCAATGTCATTCACAGGCGGGACACCCGAGTGTTGCCTTTACTGCCGGGGGGCTGTCGACCGGAAGCGCATCCGGATTCCTGCTCGCCGGTTCCTGCCTCAATTGCCACTCGCAGGTGCATGGCTCGAACCACCCCTCCGGGGTGAAACTGATGCGATAGGGCAGGCATGAGGCTGGGAAAATGATGATGAACGGGACCAGACAATGAAAGTATCCAGAGGCCTGTTATTGCTTGCCGCGTTGTCCGTGCCGTTGTCTGCATTCGCCATCGAGTATGAATTCGCCGTCAAGTACGATCCGGATGCCGTGGATACCTCCAAGTGGGAGTGCGAATACTGTGAATACACGGAGGGCTACAGCGGTGATCTGGATATCGGCGTGGGTGCCGTTTCCGATGACTCATTCAAGTTCGGTGAATACAATGGCCTCAATGAAGACGGCGCTCACCTCATCGGCGATATGCGGATACTTTATCGCAACGAGGAGGACGCCCGTTACTACGACCTGCATGGTCATGACCTCGGCCTGGATACACGTACCATGTACGTCAGGGGTGGCCGGCAGGGTCATTATGACGTGTTCCTGAGCTACGACGAACTGCCACATTTCATCTCCGACAGTGCTGCAACGCCTTTCAGCGTTACAGGCAGCAATACCCTGAGCCTGCCGCCTGGCTGGGTCACCTCCGGTACCACCGCCGGGATGAGTGCGCTGGCTGCCGGCCTGCGCGGGGTGGAACTCGAGACGCAGCGCAAGCGCCTTGGCCTCGGTGGCCGTTTGCTACAGGGGCCACGCTGGGGTCCTCACTGGGAATACAAGGTCAGCTTCCGCCGCGAGGACCGCGATGGTGCCCGGCGTACCAGCGGTTCCTTTTTCACCAATGCAGCGCAATTGGTCCGGCCGGTCGACTATGAGACCGACGAGCTCGATGCCTCGATCGCGTACAACAGCCGCAAGCTGCAGGTCCAGCTGGCCTATTATGGTTCCATTTTTCGCAACGCAGACGAGTTCCTGACCTGGGAAAATCCATTCACTCCCCTGGTGGCGGGCGCCGATAGCGGCCAGCTTGCCCTGCCACCCGACAACCAGTTCCACCAGGGCATGATCTCTGTCGGTTACCAGCTTTCAGATCGGACGCGCGCCACGGGTGATGTGGCCTTCGGCCGCATGGAACAGGATGAACGCTTCCTGCCGGCGACACTCAATACCACGCTTGCCCCCGTTTCCCTGCCGCGCACCACGCTGGACGGTGAAGTCGACACCTTGACAGCGAATCTCAGGTTGTCATCTGCATTGACCGACAAGTTGCGCCTGAGTGCCAGCTACGGTTATAACGACCGCGAAAACCAGACCCCGCAAGCCGCCTACACCTGGGTGTCTACAGACACCTTTCTGAACCCGGCAACACGTACCAACCTGCCCTACAGCTATACCCGCAACACCGTTAAACTGGGCGCCGATTACCGTCTTCCCAAGGGCTTGAAGCTGCGTGCCGGCTATGAATACGATTCCTACGAGCGCAACTTTCAGGAGGTCGACAAGACCGAGGAGAATAGCCTGTGGGGCAAGCTGAAATGGCGCATTGACTACAAAACACAGCTTAGCTTCAAGTACACGTATGCCAATCGCGATGCCTCGTCCTACAGCCTTGTGCCTGAAATCGATCCGCCACAGAATCCTTTACTGCGCAAGTACAACATGGCGGACCGCACCCGCGACATGGTCGGTGTGTATGCCAGTATGTCGCCGACCGAGATGGTCTCCTTCGGTGCAGGTCTCGACTACATTAATGACGATTACGACAAGTCGGATGTCGGTCTGATTGATGGTCGGGAGGTCAACCTGAGTGCCGATGTTTCCCTGATGCTGAATGAAAAAACCAGTATGAGCCTGTTTCTCAATCATGCAGCAATCGAGTCGCTGCAGAATGGCAGCCAGTCATTCTCAACAGCCGATTGGTCCGCCAAGAACGACGATGCCATTACCACTGCAGGGATAGGCATCAAGTACCAGGTCATCGAGGAGAAGCTGGATGTCGGCGCCGATTATACGCGTTCCCATTCGCGAGGAGATATCAGCGTGAGTGGCAGTGAATTTCCTGAACTCAATACCGAGCTTGACTTGGTCAAGCTCTATGCCACTTATCGCCTGAAGGATGACATATCCCTGCATGCGGCATACTGGTATGAACACTATGACAGCGATGACTGGGCTCTCGACGGCGTGAGCCCGGATACGATCAGTAACGTGCTCAGCCTCGGTGAGGTCAGCCCCTCCTACAACATCAACGCCGTCGCGCTTTCGCTGCGTTATAAATTCTGAGCTGTCATTCCTGCCTGTCCCGTCGCCATTCTGAGGCGGAACCCTCACAGCCAGGCCCCCGCGTTTGCCGTACAATGACAGGCTAATTATTAGTGGGTGCTGGCCATGACCGGGACACAGCTTGCGGCAGTGATACTGAGAAAAAACAAGGACCGGCGCTTGCGCGCCGGCCACCTGTGGGTGTACAGCAACGAGGTCGATACCCGCAAGACACCGCTGTCCGGTTTCGAACCGGGTGACACGGTCGTTGTCCAGACCTCGACCGGCAAGCCGATCGGCACTGGCTATATCAATCCACATTCCCTGATCTGTGCGCGGTTGCTGACCCGGCGCACACCGGCCGTGTTCGATACGGAATTTTTCAGCCGACGCATCGAGACCGCACTGGCGCTGCGCGCGACCCTGTACGAAACTCCGCATTACCGGCTGGTCTACGGAGAGGGTGACGACCTGCCGGGCCTAGTCGTGGACCGCTATGCCGAGGTGCTGGTAGTGCAGATTACCACGGCCGGCATGGAACGCTGCCGGTCGGCGATTCTGGAGGCCCTGCAGCAGGTCGTGAAGCCCCGGGGCATCCTGTTGCGCAACGACAGCCCGGTGCGCAGGCTCGAGCAGCTGGAGTTGGAAACCGGGACTATCGGTGAGGTACCTGCGAAGGTGAACCTGGAAGAGGGCGGTACCCACTTCGAGGTGCCGCTCGGCGCAGGGCAGAAGACCGGATGGTTCTTCGACCAGCGCAGCAACCGCCTGGCCATGCACAAGTATGTCAAGGGACGGCGCGTACTGGACGTGTTCAGCTATATCGGTGCCTGGGGCGTGCAGGCAGCGCGTGCCGGTGCCACCGAAGTCTGCTGCGTGGATGTCTCGGCGCTGGCGCAGGAGGTACTGGCCAGCAATGCGGCGGCCAACGGCGTCAGTGAGATTGTGCGAGTGGAGAGCGGGGGTGCCTTCGAGGTCCTGAAGGCCATGCGCGGGGAGCGCCGCCGCTTCGACGTGGTGATCGTCGATCCTCCGGCCTTTATCAAACGGCGCAAGGATATCCGCAACGGCGAACAGGCCTACAGCCGCCTGAACCAGCAGGCCATGCAGCTGTTGGAATCCGGCGGCTTCCTGATATCATCATCCTGTTCCATGCACCTGGCTGCCGAGCGCCTGCAGCAGATCCTGCAACAGTCCGCGCATCACCTGGGCCTGCGGCTGCAGGTCGTGGAGCGGGGATTCCAGGCCATGGACCATCCGGTCCATCCCGCCATACCGGAAACGGCCTACCTGAAGACACTGTTCTGCCGGCTGCTGCCGGCCTGAGGTTTTATGATGCTGACATATCCGGACATCAATCCTGTGGCGATCAGCATAGGCCCCTTCGAGGTGCACTGGTACGGCCTGATGTACCTGGTCGGGTTTATCGGCGGCTGGTGGCTGGGCCGGATACGCACCCGGCGTCCCGGCACCCACTGGAAGGCCGTGGAGATAAGCGACCTGCTGTTCTATTTCGCGCTGGGCGTGGTACTGGGCGGACGGATCGGCTACACGCTGTTCTATAACCTGCCGGGATTCCTCGAGGATCCGCTGGTGATCTTCCGAATCTGGCAGGGTGGCATGTCGTTTCACGGCGGTCTGCTGGGGGTGTTGTTCGCCATGTGGCTGTACGGGAGGCATACCGGACGCAGCTTCTTCTTCGTGACCGATTATCTCGCCCCTCTGGTGCCGGTCGGTCTGGGGGCCGGGCGCATCGGCAACTTCATCAATGGCGAATTGTGGGGACGGCCGACCGACCTGCCCTGGGGCATGGTGTTTCCATACGTCGATGCCCAGCCACGCCACCCCTCCATGATCTACGAGGCCCTGCTCGAGGGCCTGCTGCTGTTTGTCGTCCTGTGGCTATATTCCAGCAAGCCACGCCCGACCATGGCGGTATCGGGGCTGTTCCTGCTGTGCTATGGCCTGTTCCGATTTGCCGTGGAGTTCGTGCGCATACCGGATGCGCATATCGGATATCTTGCCTTTGGCTGGGTTACCATGGGGCACCTGCTGACCCTGCCGATGATCATCCTCGGCGCGGCATTTATGGTATATGCCTTCCGGCGCAAGGACGGCGCGATCAGCTGGTAGGTGTACGTTTAAACGAGCAATTATTCACCGCAAAGGCGCAAAGGACGCAAAGAAAAAATTAGTAATATAAACATGATCCCAGAATGTGGAATAAGACAAATTTGATAATGGATTTCATGTGGCGACTTTATTCGTGACCGAGGTTTTTCCAATAATTATGTTTTTTCTTTGCGTCCATTGCGTCCTTTGCGCCTTTGCGGTAGAAGTTTTTCAACCAAATTAATCAATGAAACAATACCTCGACATGATGCGGCATGTGCGTGATCACGGTGTCCGCAAGGAGGACCGGACCGGGACCGGTACGCTGAGCGTATTCGGCTACCAGATGCGCTTCGATCTCGCCGCCGGCTTCCCGCTGGTCACCACCAAGAAGGTGCACCTGCGCTCCATCATTCACGAGCTGCTGTGGTTCCTGCAGGGCGATACCAATATCCGCTACCTGCATGACAACAAGGTCACCATCTGGGACGAGTGGGCCGATGAGAACGGCGACCTGGGTCCGGTATACGGTTCCCAGTGGCGTTCCTGGCCGGCGGCCGACGGGCGCCACATCGATCAGATCAGCCAGGTCATCGAACAGCTGAAAAACACCCCCGACTCGCGCCGTATCATCGTCAGTGCCTGGAACGTCGGTGAGCTCGAGCACATGGCACTGCCGCCCTGTCATGCCTTTTTCCAGTTCTATGTAGCAGAGGGCCGCCTGTCCTGCCAGCTCTACCAGCGCAGCGCGGACATCTTCCTGGGCGTGCCGTTCAATATCGCCTCCTACGCCCTGCTGACCCTGATGATGGCCCAGGTTACGGGGCACCAGCCCGGTGAATTCATTCATACCCTGGGGGATGCGCATTTGTACCTGAACCACCTGGAACAGACCGACCTGCAGTTATCGCGCCACCCGCGACCGGCACCGGTCATGCGGCTCAACCCTGCTGTCAGGGACCTGTTCGCGTTCTGCTTCGATGACTTCGAGCTGCACGACTACGACCCGCATCCTCACATCAAGGCCCCGGTGGCGGTATAGTGCCGCGGATGAAGATCACCATTGTCGTGGCCATGGCAGCCAACCGCGTTATCGGCAAGGACAACTGTTTACCCTGGCACCTGCCGGCTGACCTGAAGCACTTCAAGCAGCTGACGCTGGGCAAGCCTGTCGTGATGGGGCGCAAGACTTACGAGTCCATCGGCCGTCCCTTGCCGGAACGCACCAACATCGTGGTAACCCGTGATCGAGACTATGCCGCACCGGGTTGCGTGGTGGTGCATTCACTGGAGGCTGCGCTGGAAGCGGCGGGGGCGAGTGCCGAGGTCATGGTGATCGGCGGTGCCGGGTTATACCGCCAGATCCTGCCGCTTACCGACACCATCCACCTTACCCGGGTGCAGGCCGAGTTCGAGGGTGACACCGTATTTCCCGAACTGAATGAAGCGGACTGGCATGAAGTAAGCCGTACCGACTGCGAACCCGACGCCAAGAACCCCTGGCCCTACAGCTTCCTGGAGCTGGTGCGGGCAGGCCCGGCGTCCTGAATGACGTAGCCGGGCTCTGTCAAGCACTCAATAGCCGTGCGGTGTTTGCCGGCCGGTGCAGGGGAGATCGATGCGCTGCGGTGCGGTGTCGATGCGCAGGGCGGTCAGCTGGCCGCCCCACAGGCAACCGGAATCGATGGGGTAGATACCGGGTCCTGGCGCGTACTGGCCCAGCGTGGACCAGTGGCCGAAGATGATGTTGAGGTCCCGGCTGGCCCGGTCCGGGATCTCGAACCAGGGCCGATAGCCGGTCGGCTGACTCCCCGGCGGTCCCTTGCTCTTCAGGTCCAGTCGTCCATCCTCACTGCAGAAGCGCAGGCGGGTGAAGCAGTTGACGATAAAACGCAGGCGATCCCAGCCACCAAGTTCGGCGGACCATTTCCTGGGTTTGTTGCCGTACATGTGCTCGAAGAATTCGGCCAGCCGGTTACCCCGCAGCACCGTCTCCACTTCACCTGCACAGGCCTGTGCCAGTGACAGATCCCACTGCGGTGGCAGGCCGGCATGGATCAGTGTGAATCCGAGTGTGGCATCATGGTGGAGGAGGGGCTGATGGCGCAGCCATTCGATAAGCTGCTCGCGATCGTGTGCATCCAGGATGGCCCGCAGGGCGCCATCATTACGGTTTAGCGGAGAGCCGTGCGCGGCGGCGAGCAGGTGCAGATCGTGATTACCCAGCACCGTGATCGCACCCGTCCCCAGGCCGCGGACAAAACGCAGTGTGTCGAGTGATTTCGGTCCCCGGTTGACCAGGTCACCGGCAAACCAGAGTCGATCAATCGCGGGGTCGAACTCAAGCCGGGCAAGCAGGGCCTGCAATTCATCGAAACAGCCCTGAATATCGCCAATGGCGTAGACGGCCATACCGGCGCCGGCGTCAGTGCAGGGTGCGGGGTATCGCGAGGGTAAAGGCCGGGATCTCGGCCTCGAATTCTTCCCCGTCATCTGACACCATCTGGTAGGAGCCGCGCATGCTGCCTACCGGAGTCGTGATCATGGCGCCGCTGGTGTACTGGAAGCCCTCGCCGGGATTCAGGTGTGGCTGTTCACCGACGACCCCTTCGCCCTTGACCTCCTGCACGTTGCCATTGGCGTCGGTGATGACCCAGTGTCTCGACAGCAGTTGGGCGGGGACAGAGCCCTCATTGCGGATAATAATGGTATAGGAAAAAACATAGCGATCGCTGTCAGGTTCCGACTGGCCCTCAACGTATTGGGTCTCGACCTCAACGGTGATGTTATGTTGCGGATAGCTTGTCATATTTTATTCAGAGTGATGTTTATTTATACCAAGCATACGCGCTCCGGGCAGGTGTGACAAAATTGCAATCCGGTGGTCAGACGGTTACGCCGGGAGAGAGATTTAAACCCGAATTACAACGCCACGGTCGGGCCGCAAAACCACCTGACTCGGTGTATAGTTAGAGACAGACATGCCGCGTAATAACAAACTGGAGGCGACTATGTATCTCAGGAACAAGGAAAACGGTGATCTGGTTGAGGTCCTCGATGTCACGGCCATGGTGGACCCTTGCCGCGACGAGATATCGGGCCGTTATCATGCCGGCGAAGAGTTGCAGGACCCTGCGCCCTTCAAGAAGTCCGCACTGAGTTTCCCATCCGGCGAGGAGTTGCCGCGTTGCTGGGTCGATGCCAACTACAAAGACAAGATCGGCTGAATAAATCTATTAAAAACTGCTACTTGTAGGTGTTCCCTGGCATTCTGACCGGACAGTCTACCGGACTGTTCGGTGCCCGTCTCGTATCCTGTATGTGACCGGGTTACCAGAAGTTTTTGTGCCGATGCACCATCATGAAGTCAACTCCACGAACACGTCCGCGGCAGCGGTCGCTGCCTCCCGGGCCGGGAGATACAGGAGAGGCCGTCATGATAAGAGGGCATCGTCATCACAGGAAACCCGATCCTTTGTTGCTGCTGGTCGCAGCGGTAGCGCTGGGTGTGGTGACGACGACCGTCGTGAATGCCGGTGAGCCCATCGTGTTTACGACACCGGCTCTGTCAGGTAGCCAGTTTTCGACCGGCCAAGGCGTGGTCGGCACCGCTATCGGCGCCAGGGGCGCCCGTTTGCAGGTCTCGTTGTCACCGCCGCCCGAGGTGGAGACCAGCTTGATTCGCAGCGGGGCCAATGAGCGTGACCTGGAACGCCTGTCGGATATCTTCCTGTCCCTGTACTATCCCTGGTAAGCCAGGACCCGGGTCTAATTCCGTCGTTCCGCCGCGCAGTTGGCGAGGGCAGCAAATTCCCTGATCCCCAGCACCTCGGCGCGTGCCGCAGGGTCGACCCCCAGCTCGCGTATCTCGTGTTCCTCGAATAATCCCTTGAGTGCATTGCGCAGGGTCTTGCGGCGCTGGGCGAAGGCCTGCTGCACGACTGTGGCCAGCAGGTCCTCGTCATGTACCTCCACCGGTAGTTTGGTAAACGGTACCAGCCGTACGAAGGCGGACTCCACCCGTGGTGGCGGCCGAAAGGCACCGGCGCCGATAGTGAACAGGGGGGTCACGGCACAACGATACTGGACCATGACGGACAGGCGCCCGTACTGGCTGCTGCCCGGTGTCGCGGCGAGCCGGTCCACGACCTCTTTTTGCAGCATGAAGTGCATATCGGCAATGCAGCGTGACTGCGCCAGCAGGTGAAACAGCAGCGGTGTCGAGATGTTGTAGGGCAGATTGCCGACCACACGCAACGGGGTTGTCGTGGTGAGCGTGCAGAAGTCCACTCGCAGGGCATCGGCGTTGTGCAGCGTGAGTTCACCTGCATCACGGCACTGTACTTCGAGCGGACCGATCAGGTCGCGGTCGAGTTCGATCACCTGCAGACGGCCGGCAGCGCGCAGCAGGGGCAGGGTGATTGCACCCCGGCCGGGGCCAATCTCGACCAGGGTGTCAGACGGCTTTGGGTTGATGCTCGCGACGATGCGACTGATGATCGCCGGATCATGCAGGAAGTGCTGGCCGAAACGCTTGCGCGGTTTGTGTGTCATGGTGCCCGGAAAAGTCGTTATTAACCGCAAAGGCGCGAAGGACGCAAAGAAAAGAGATTTATGCCTGTAGCGAATAAATAATCAGATTTGGAAATACTTTTTTCCTAAGAATTGCATTATTCCTGTACTCTCAGTCTCTGTGGTAAGAAAAATAAATTTGTTCCCACTGCTGCCCCACATGTTTCGTATCAGCCTTTTGCAAGCATTTGAGTCTACTGTACTTGAGCAAAAGCAAATGGAACAGAGACATGTATTATGCCTGTAAATCCCGGATAAGAACCCCTCTCCCATGAATGGGAGAGGGTAGGGTGAGGGTTGATAATACATGCAGTTAAGAAACTTCGTTTCTCACCCCTCATCCTAATCTACTCCCCTTGAAGGGGAGAAGGAATTGAATTGGGCAGCAGAGACTTGTTCCCCTTTTAGTTTGATTATTGTTTCGTTATATAAAGTACTGTCTTTACTTTGCGTCCATTGCGCCTTTCGGCAATTGCTCCCTGCATCGCCTAAAGTGCCTGCTGTTGGTGATCTAACTCCTTCATCTCTGGAGCCGTGCGGTGATGAATTAACTCAAACCCTGGAATGAAATCCGGCGATTTCGATGTCGGACTCAAGCGTCACCTGCAGGCTGCCGATGACCGTTCCGTGATCGGCCGAGACACGAACGATCGGCAATCCGGGGCGATATTTACCGCTCGGCCTCTTCACGAAACCTTGGCTTGCATTTCTGAGTGGGAAAATAAAGCGGGAAGCGTTATCCCTGGTTGTTACAGCTAAACCTGCTATCTCTCCATGGAATCATCAAAAATTCCGTAATGATAGGCCCCTTCAATCACGCCGCTCGTATAATATCCTCGCAAGCCCTTGAAATCCCCTTTTGCAAAATAAACATTCAGTTCAGGGTTCTCATTCATGGCCTTTGTGACATTTTCAACCAACTGGTCATCGGCATTCCTTACAAGAACACCGCGAAATCCTGCAGTCAGAGGAAAAATATCGTTGCCGCTGTCCCCGCAAAATACAACATCCTGTTTCACAGCGCCGAATTCCTCAGCCACATACTCCAGGGCGGTCTGCTTTGTTGCACTTGCAGGCAAAAAATCCAGAAGCCCTTTCCCGTCCTGTGAATCAAAACTGTATACGATTACTTCATCAAATTTTCCCTTCACCAGTTCATCAACTTTCTTTAACACTTCATGATTTTTATTATGCTCAACATAATAACTCTGCTTGAACTGGTTCAGGTGCTCGCTTTCCTGTTCGCGCATTCCATCAACCTTGGCAACCGCATCTCTTATTGCAGAGGCATCCCACCTTGGACTTGTGCGCTTGACATGAGCGACCCATCCATCATCAAAGTTCCATTTGCCTTTGTCATACTTTCTTATTGAAGTACCGACATCGCCACACAGAATATCTGGATATCTGACCCCAAAATCTTTAATCGCATTTTCAGTGAGCGCCAGGTTGCGCCCCGTTACATACACGACGAGCACATCGTGTTTCTCGGTCAGGTCATTAAACAGGTCGATGGCATGGTCATCGGCCTCCCAACTGCCATTCGGGAGCAATGTCCTGTCCAGATCGGTAGCTAATATTTTCATATCATTTCCATGTGTGAACACTGCTGTCCCATAAACTCCCTCTCCCTCCGGGAGAGGGTTGGGGTGAGGGGATCAAAAAATGATAACTGCATGAATTAAAGCCCCCTCATCCTGGTCGCTCCCGGCATCCTGCCTCCTGCGACACTTGTACATGGCCCAGGCCAGCCTCTCGACCGTTTCCTGGTCTCACCTTCTCCGTGTACATCGTCCTTCTACCCCTCAAGGGGGTACTGAAAAGAGTCCCTGAAGGAGAAGGGACGCTCTGTTTGTATGGCAGCGATGCGGATTCATGTCCCGTGTGTAGGAACAGCTGGTATCAGTCTTGTCATACATAATTTTATAGATAATCCTATCAATATTTATGGGTCAGCAATGATGTGTGAAATAAATTTCAGATATATCTGCATGTTTAGCGATACGACGTCACGAATTCGTCGCAGGCGTCACCCTTATGTGTAATTCTAAAGCCGTAACCACGCAAATCGGCATCCAGAGTCGCTACACATCCATGATTCTTCCAGGAGAGATGCAGGCGGTGGTCCTTCGAGTCGTGGATCTCCAGTTCACCGTCAAAGGCGAATGACTTGTTCCGTAGCCTCATGAGCTCAAGTTGGTCCCTTACCACGATTCGTGACAGCCCCTGTTCAATATCATTGTTTGTCAGAGTCGTGCGATTGATTTCCTTGTGCCCTGCCAGACCGCCTGTGTCGGCCGCTGCGTAATCATTCTTGCCGGCAAACAGGTCCAGATACCACACTTGCGGAATACCCGGCATGAACATTTGAATTGCCCGGGCAAGTCGCAATTTGCGCTCATCTTCGCCCAGTGCGCTGAAAAAAGCTGCGTTTATCTGGTAATACGCTATTTTCTTGCCATCCGGTCCGTACAGATTTTTTACTCTACCGCCTCTGTCCATGACTTCATCAATGACCTTGGCGATTTCTGCCTCGCTTAATAAGCCGTCTTTTTTGACACCATCAATAATCTTTCCTCTCAGATCGAGAACCGGAATGCCATCATGACAACCCAGCATGTTGATCGTTCTTATGTTTTTTTCCCTTATTTCGCGAATCCACTTCAGAAGATGCCTGTTTGTTCCGCGATCCAGCGCATTTATAACCAGACCGGGAAAGAAAAAATCGTAGATAGGGAAGCCCCTGCCGGCCACTTCTTCATGAAGTCCTGTGCCATATTCGGAATGTATCTCAGGCAGCAGTGTCAGGTCATAATTGTCCGCTATCTGCTGCAGTCTGCCCAGGTATTCCCATGTTCCGGGTATGTTGAAGAAATTGTGTTGACCCGGTTCCTTGTGTAAATATGCGAATGCATCGAGTCTGACAAGCTTCCCGCCGTGCTCGCGCAGCTTCCTTAGTGTCTCATCGTAAAAATTCCAGACCTCTTGCGATTGGGCGTTTAAGTCCATTTGTCCCAGATACTTCCGGTTCTGCTCAACAAGAGAAACAATGTCATCTTTGTGATGGTTGAGGTCGCCTAAATCGATTTCGGTAATATCGCGTTTCGCATTCAGTACATCATTCACAGTTGCTGCGATATTCTCTGCGTCATCGTATGTAAGTTCTTCTATCCCTAATCCCTGCAGCAGATCATGAGCGGTGATCTCGTGATAAACGATCTCCTGATAAAACGTATTCCAGTATGGCCTCTCGGAGCCATCCGGAAAGCGTACCTTCAATATCGGAAGGCCGGGTTTCCTCATGAAAAGCTTCTGAAGATATTCTTCATTAGGAATCACGTGTCCTTCGGGGCTCATGTCCCCGTGAGACTGCCAGAATTCATTCCAGTCGATAAAGAAGTTTTTGTATATTGATTTGTCCCCGTTCTTCAACAAGTCCTGGAACTGGGGTGAGCCCGCGGAGAGATGATTCAAGACAAGATCAAACTTGAACATGACATTGAGCTTGTGTAGTTCCTCCAGATCTTCCCGGGAAACAAGCTCATCATTGAGATCGTAATCGACGATAGAAAAACCGCGATCCAGATCACTGTTAAAAACAGTAGGCAAGATATAGAACAGGGAAAAGACATCCTCGAATTCCGGCCGCTTCAGCATATGCACTATATCGGCCAGATTTCGGCCAATGCTGTCAGGATAGGCGTTGAATATCACGCCGTTCGGCAGGCCGTTTTTTATCGCTGTGTCGTCGCTACTCATAACGTCCGGTGTGTGACTTGTGCGAGCTGATCATGGCCGCCTGCCGGTTGGCCTGGCCGCTCCCGGGCCGTGCCGTGATCGACCGGGGTACACGGAACGGCAGTCCGGGGTGCTGCTCCTCGCGTGCTCGCGAAGGGGCAGGCCCCGATCGGGGTACGTGGCCAGGAGGGAATCCGTCCCGGCGGGGGGGCGGGGGAACCCGCTGGCGGCCGGCATGAATGTCGGCAACCATTGGCAACTCGCTGAATATCAACAAGGATTGCATGTTCGGATGTCACTGCGCGCTAGCCCCATGATCATTAATAGTACAAGAACTGTATATATATCACTATATTAGAATCAAGTCAGCCTCTGGGACCAGTTTAAATTAGACCTTGACTCAATGCGGTGAGTTGTCTTTAATTGCATAAAATACCCTGAGGGGAGCAGGCGAATCCTGTTGGCCGCATTAGGGCGTGACCACCTCTCTGTGCAATTGCTGCACTACAGGCAGGCACCAGGGGGTTGTTAAACGAAGCGGCGGAAAACAAAAGACAAGCACGTGACACAAGAACAACGCACGATCGAGGGGTACCCACTACAGCTACGAAACGGTAGGGCATCGCCATACCGTTGTCCCCCGCGATTGATACCGCAGCAGAGGAAACCCTAAAACCCGGCTATCTGACATTAGATGCCGGGTTTTTTTGATTAAACAAACAGATCAAACCAGGTCCAGGGGAGGGCACCAGGCCCGGATCGGTCTACAAACTCCCGCAACCAAAACGTGAATCACAAGACAAGGGGCACGAGATGAAAACAACGACGCGATCTTGGACACATTGGCTTTCAGCTGGACTGTTCACCGCGGTCTTGGGGCTCACGGGTTGTGGCGATGACGGTGACATCGGACCTGCCGGTCCCGCCGGACCCGAAGGTCCTGCCGGTGCCGAAGGTCCTGCCGGTGCCGACGCTTCACTTGACGCTGAAACAATCGTTGCCCTTGGCCTTGAAGACAGCGTCGTTGCCCTCAATCCCGTACTCGATCTGAGCAACACGGTCTCCTACGATGCAGCGACCGGTGTCGTTACGGCGCACTTCTTCCTCACCGACGGTGTTGCTTGTTGTGATGATGATGTACCGCCTTTTACCTCGTTTCCCGTGGGTTTAGGCGTCGATGCCTTCAGCGATGCCTATGAATTCCGCTTCCTGATGTCCGAGCTGATCGACAACAACGACGGCACCATCGGGAAGTCCTGGAATCGCGTCACCTACGAGCGCGGCACGCCTGCCGTCGATACACGTCTTGACGGAACCCTGACGCTGGTGGATGCGGCCACCGGCGAATACACCTACGAGTTCGGCCAGACCCTGCCCGCCACCGACAACGTCATCCGGGTCACCGCGCGCGCGCGCTGGAGAGAAGACGTCGATGATCAGTTTGGTGACCGGATCGCAAGAATCTACTTCGCTAACCCGGTGAACGCCTCCTACGACTTCCTGCTGGCCGACCCGGCGACCGAGCTGGCCTCTTCCGGTGCCGACACGGTGACCATCGCGGCCTGCGAGTCCTGTCACGGCCCCGGCCAGGCCTTAGAACACGGCGCCTGGACCGAGGTCAAGAGCTGCAACCACTGCCACAATGTCACCTACATGACAACAGAAAGAAACAATGAGGGCGAGGGCGACCTGGCCTTCATGGTCCACCGCATCCATGCCGCGGGCAGTTTTGACCTGCTCGATGGCGGGATCGACTATTCCGAGGTCACCTACCCGCAGGAGATCTATACCTGCGACACCTGCCACACGGCGGATGCCGCCAATGCGGACCTGCACCAGCTGGTGCCGACCCGTGCCAACTGCGGTTCCTGCCATTCGAATGTCAATTTCGCGACCGGCGATGGCCACGACGCAGGCCCCCAGGACAGTGACGCCAACTGTGCGCTCTGCCACAAGCCGGGCGGATTAGCGGGATTTAACACGGATTCCGCGGTCGTCCACGACCCGGCCCCACTGCCGGAGAATGACCCCGAGTACAACGTCACCATCACCATGACGCCCCCCGCCAACGGCACCCATTACCTCGCCGGTGAGGCACCGGAGATCACCGTGACCCTGTCCCCGCGTGGCGGCACCCCCGCCGTGGACTACGACGCCAATCAGGACGCCGTGGGTGACACCGACGGCGTGTTGCACGAGGCCGATCTGTACATCTACGGTCCGCGCGCCAATGCGGTCCCGGTATTAGCCACCAATACAGTTACAGACCCCGCCTTTGATCCGACGGATGTGAACACTAGCGCAACCCAGGGCCACGACCTGCTCCTGGCGGATGAGCTCGCGGCGCCGAACCCGGATCCACTGGTGACGACCGATGCCACCGGCTACAAGTATCAGCTGCTGGCCATCCCGGCGGACTTCCCTGCGGGTACCTACATGGTGCGCTTCGAGGGGCTCGATATTGGCGTAAACGATGCTAATGATAATAATCAAATCGAGCCGGCTCTTGGTGAGTATTACCAGACCGCCTCCACCGCGCTGATCAACTTCCAGGTCGGCACCGCGGATGAAGAACCGAAGGTCTCCGGTGATGCCTGCACCAACTGCCACGGTGACACCGTCATTCACCTGGAAGGCGCCCATCCACATAATGTGCCATTCGATACCGATCAGTGTCTTGGCTGCCATGACCTGTCGGAGAACTACGGCAACTACATCGGCAACCGGGTGCACGCTGTGCATTCCGCCAGCGCAACCGGCGACCTGCACCTGTCCGGCGGTCTGCCCCGCAACTGGTCCGAGGTGACCTATCCGCAGGACGTCAACAACTGCACGACCTGCCACACGAATTCGGCTGCCGCTGTACCGGTGTGGCGGGATCCGAACGAGGTGGCCTGTGGCGGTTGTCATGGCACCGTACGCGATCCTGACCCGGCCGACTTCCCGGATGTAACTGCGGAGGACCTCCTCGTGGAGTCTGCCGCCGCCGCGCACATGGAAGAGATGGGCGGGTCCTATCCGACCGGGCCCTTAGATGCGAGGAACACCAACCCGTATGACCCGAACTATGTCATGCGGCAGTGCATCGTCTGTCACGGCGAAGACCGGATCGCGGACACCTTCGTCACCCACGGGCTGGCCAGTTTCCCGGAGACGGACGACGGCACCTGATGACTAAGAGGGATTGATAAGCTAGGACGCAGACTTCAACTCGACCAGATCGAGCTCAAGCCCCCGCCTCGGCGGGGGCTTTCTTTTAGGTACCGGCTGAAATTGAATGACATCAAATAGTGCGCACGCCGCGCTTTGCCCGGGCGAGCGTCCAGCCCCTGTCAGGTGTGTGTCATGGTGTGAAAACCGTTAGACAGGTTATTGCAGAAAGACCGGAAGGGTCGCCAACAACCCACTCTCCGCAAGGGGGTAAAGTAGTCAATATCACTGCTGTCCCATAAACCTTGATTGGAATTGTCTGTAATGTCATGAATGAAAATTTATATACAGACTGTTATTACACGCTGGACATGAATGTCAGTCATTACAATACAAACAGAGCGTCCCTTCTCCTTCCGGGACTCTTTTCAGTACCCCCTTGAGGGGTAGAAGGACGATGTACACGGATGTACAAGTGTCGCAGGAGGCAGGATGCCGGGAGCGACCAGGATGAGGGGGGATATTGAATCAGGCAATTACCTTTATTATATCCCCTCTCCCTAACCCTCTCCCTGTGGGAGAGGGGATTGAGCGCTGTAGCCCGGATGGTACGCAGTGAATTCCGGGGAAACGGCTGCTGTCCTGCACACACCCTCTCCCATGAGTGGGAGAGGGCAGGGAGAGGGTTGATCCGAGGTGATACCACAGCCTTTCCCGGGCGTGGCGACGCTTACGACACACCCCTCATCCCAACCTTCTCCCCTCAAGGAGAGAAAGGGTTATTGGTGTATAGAATCCCTCTCTCTCCGGGAGAGCGAATGCATCGCAGTCCTGGCCACTCCCCCTCTCCCTCCGGGAGAGATAATACCTTGCGGTCCTGCACACTCCCTCTCCCATGAGTGGGAGAGGGCAGGGAGAGGGTTGATCCGAGGCGATACCACAGCCTTTCCCGGGCGTGGCGACGCTTACGACACACCCCTCATCCCAGCCTTCTCCCCTCAAGGGGAGAAGGGGTTATATGTGTATCGAATCCCCTCTCCCTCCGGGACGACTCCAGGGATGGGGGAGGTAGAAAGAAGTCTCGAACCAGAGTCGAGAGGGTTGGGGAGCGTCCGATTAAGCACCGTGCATAAAAGGGGATCAATACAGATAATTGCCGGCATTTAAATCCCCTCACTCTGGTCACTCCACTGCCCTCCGGGAGAGCTAATGCGTCGCAGTCCTGTCCACTCCCTCTCCCTCCGGGACGACTCCAGGGATGGAGGAGGTAGAAAGAAGTCTGGAACCAGAGTCGAGAGGGTGGGGGAGAGGGGATCAAATAACACCATCTGCCGTTCACGGCATCCCCGGCGTCACCTCCATGAGTAATCGGTATCAGGCCCGGGAACGCTGTGCGGCGATCTCGATGGCCGTCTGCAGCGCCGCCTCCAGGCTGCCGGTGTCGGCCTTGCCGGTCCCGGCGAGATCCAGGGCCGTGCCGTGATCGACCGAGGTGCGCACCATCGGCAAGCCCAGGGTGATGTTCACCGCGCGCCCGAATCCCACGTGCTTCAGTACCGGCAGGCCCTGGTCGTGGTACATGGCCAGGACGACATCGGTCTTTGCAAGGTGCCTAGGGGTGAATACGGTATCGGCCGGCACCGGTCCGTCGAGGTCCAGGCCCTCGGCACGCAGTGCCTGCAGGGTCGGGATGATGATGTCGATCTCCTCACGCCCGAGGTGGCCGCCTTCCCCGGCATGGGGATTCAGGCCGCAGACACTGATGCGTGGCCGGTTGATGCCGAGGTCATTCATCAGCCCGGCATGCAGGGTGCGTAGTACCCGTTCCAGCCGCGCGGCGGTAATCAGTTCGCTGACCCGGGCCAGGGGAACGTGGGTCGTGACCAGCGCCACCCGCAGTTCCGCGGTGGCCAGCAGCATGACCACGTCGCGCGTGTGCGTGGCGGCCGCCAGGTATTCGGTGTGGCCGCTGAATGGAATGCCGGCCTCATTGATCACCGCCTTGTTGAGCGGCCCGGTGACCAGGCCGGCGAACCGACCGCTCAGACAACCCGCGATGGCCCGGTCCAGGGTCTCCAGCAAATAACGCGCATTGGCCGGATCCGGCTGGCCGCAAACCACGGGTGCCTGCAGTGCAACCGGCAGGATGCACAATTCGCCGGCGGCGGTGCCGCGTGGTTCTGCGGCCGGGTCCAGTAACCGGTAGTGGAAGGGCAGTTGCAGGGTAGCGGCGCGCGCCTCCAGCAGGGGGGGGTCGCAGATTGCGACCAGCTCGACCGCGCGTGCCTGCTGGGCCAGCTGCACGCACAGATCAGGCCCGATACCGGCCGGCTCGCCGGGCGTCAGCGCGATGCGTGGGATCGGCTCAGGCAAGTGATGGACTGCGGTCGCTATGATTCGAGCCGGTACTCGACGTAGGACTCGTCACGCAGGCGCCGCAGCCAGAGCAGCAGTTGTTCATCGCTCTTGCGCGAGCGTATCAGCTGGCGTGCCCGGGAGCGCTTGTATTCTTCGGTGCTGTCATGCTCGCGACGCTCCAGCACCTCGAGGATATGCCAGCCGAACTGGGACTTGAAAGGTTGGCTGAGCTGACCGGGCGGTAGCCTGTCCATGATTTCCTCGAACGCCGGGACCAGGTCGCCCGGATTAACCCAGCCGAGATCGCCGCCCTTGGCGGCCGACAGGGTGTCCTGGGAGTTCGATCTTGCCAGGGTCGCGAAGTCCTCGCCGCCGAGGAGGCGTTGCTCGAGCTGCTCCAGTCGCACCCTGGTTTCCTCGTCAGAGTGCAGGGTATCGGGTTTGAGCAGGATATGGCGTACCCGGGTCTGGTTGACCACGTAGCGTTCACCGCCGCGTTGCTCGATCAGTTTGATGATGTGAAAACCGCTCGGACTGCGGATCAGTTCCGATACCTGTCCGGGTTGCAGCGACTTGAGCGGTTCGACGAACAGGGTCGGCATCTGGCCCAGGCTGCGCCAGCCTATGTCGCCCCCGTCGAGTGCCGTCTGGCCGTCGGACTCCGCGATGGCGGTGCGGGAAAAGTCGGCCCCGCCGCTCAGGCTGGCAAGCACCCGTTCGGCGCGCTGTTGTGCCGCCTGTATCTGCCCGGGACTGGCGGCTTCGGGAACAGCAATCAGGATATGCGCGAGATGATACTGGGCATTTCCCTGGTCGCTGGCTTCCATGTTGGCGAGCAGGTTCTCCACCTCCTGGTCGCTTACCTTCAAACGGCTGCCGACCATTTGCTGGCGCAGCTGGTTGATGACCAGTTCCTGACGCAGGTTCTCGCGGAAGCCGGCATAGTCATAGCCGTCGCGTTCCAGCACGCTGCGAAACTGGGTCAGGGTAAGCCCGTTTGCCCTGGCCACTTCCTGCAGCTTGCTGTTCAGGGTGGTGTCATCGATGCGTATGCCGCTGTTTTCCGCAAGCTGCAGTTGCAGCCGTTCAACGATCAGCCGCTCCAGCACCTGTTTTTCCAGGATGGCGCGCGGCGGCAGCTGGGTGTCCTTTTTTTGCAATTCGGCGGAGATCGACACCATCTCGCTGTCCAGTTCGCTGTGCGTGATGATGTCGTCGTTGACCACGGCAACGATGCGGTTGAGCAGCCGCGGTGCGGAGGCGGTGCTGTTCTCTGTTTGCGCGTTTCCGGCCAGGGGCAGCACGACCAGGGTCAGGCCGATCAGCTGGATTAGGGATTTCATGCCTGATTTCCGTCAGTAAACCGATTGGTAACCTAGGATACCACGTTCAAGCAGGCGATCGACCTGGCGGCCGCTGCTGGTCAGCCCCTTGAATTCGACCTGCAGGTAGGCCCCGGTATTGCGGTCGCCACCCTCGTCGTTGACATAACTGCGGCCGACGAGCTGGGCGGCCCAGCAGCAGCTCTCGTAACCGAAACCGCCAATTGCCTCCAGGGTTTCGCGGCTGTCCAGGGCGTAATTCCAGCGGCCGATGGCATGCCATCGGCGTCCCAGCGGCCACAGGATGGAGAAGTCGGTCTGTTCCAGGGTTTCATCGCGGAAGCGGTAGGACAGGTTGACCAGCTGGCGTCTGCCGGTCCGGTACTGGACCCGGAAATCGCTGCGACGGGTCGTGCGCTCATGCGGGTCCCAGATGATACCGACGCCGGCGTTCCAGCCCGAGGCCAGCTCCAGGCCGAGTTCCCCGATGACATCGGAGCGGCTGGTGGTCTCCACACTCTGGCCGGGCAGCGTGACCTCACGGTCGCGGAAGTAGAACAGTTCACCCAGGCTTGCGCTGAAATTCTGTACACCGGTGGCCGGGTCGAGGATGCGCGTGGTCAGGGTCAGCGCGAGTTGATTGGCATCGCCCATGCGGTCAGGCCCGCTGAAACGGTTCTCCTGGTACAGCTGCCAGATGTTGAAGTCGTATTCAGCGGTATCAAAGACCGGGATACCGTCCTGGTCCTTGTTCGGCACATAGAGGTAGAACAGCCGCGGTTCCAGTGTCTGGGTATAGGCGCTGCCCTTCCAGCTGAATGCGCGGTCAAAGAAGGTCCCGGCATCGAGGCTGAACACCGGAGTGGTGCGCTCGGGGGCGTCCGGGTTGCCCGGGCTGACATCGTCCAGCCGATAGACGGTATGACGCAGGCTGAGCGCAGGTTCCATGAACCACGCCGCCCTGTTAACCGGCAGGCTGACGCGCGGCTGGATGTCGAGGCGTACACCGTTGACACGGTTGTCCTGGTCGAACTCGGTGAATTCCGAGTCCAGCGTGAACCGCAGGCCATGGAGGCGCTGTAGCGGTGTGGCATTGAAGCGTATCCGGGGCAGGCGCCGGTAAGGTCTGTCGGACGCGGCGATCCTGGGGTCGATGGTCTGGTAATCCTGCAGGAGTGCCTCGAGTGTCCACCAGTCCCCGTTGTAGATGGCCAGCGCGCTGCGCTCCAGGTGGGTGGTGCTGGACTGGACCAGCCCGGTGCCGAGGTCCACGAAATAGTCGCTATCCGAGACGTCCTTTACGGTAAGCCCGGTGCGCAGGCGGGCCGTCGGGGTCCAGTTGTGCTGCACTGACACGGCATGCCGGTCATTGCCGAAGATGTCATCCCCGGGCAGGTATTCGACATTCGTAATTCCGCTGCTGCGCCGGTTAAGATAACGCAGCTCCGCACCCAGCATGACACCGCGATCACTCATGTAGCGCGGGACCAGGGTGGCATCACGGTGGGGTGCAATATTCCAGTAGTAGGGCACGCTCAGGTCGATGCCGGTTTCACCCGACTGGCCGAAACGCGGCACCAGCAGGCCGGACTTGCGCCGGTCGTCGATCGGAAAACTGATGTAGGGCGTGTACAGCACCGGCACACCCTTGAGGCGCAGTTTTGCATCGCGTGCGACGCCGGTGCCGGTTGACTGGTCGAGGCGCACATCATCCGCCGCGAGTACCCAGTCGGTGTTGCCGATTGCGCAGGTAGTGTAGCTGGCCTGTTCGAGGTGCTGACGCTGGCTGTCTACCAGGTGGGCGGCGTCGGCGCTGCCCCGCCCGTGTGATTCGGGCAGTACGTAGTCAATGTCATGCAGGCTGCCGCGGTCCTCGTCCGGGAACAGGCGCGCACGCTCGCTGTTGATGAAAAGCCCCGGGCTGCGATAGCGAACATTACCCTCGGCATCGACTGCACCCAGGTTACGATCGTAGATGATGGTATCGGCGTGCAGCTGCTGATCCCCGTAGTTGACCACAGCGTTGCCCTGCAGGGTATGGATATCCGCGCCGCTTGATTCCGCCGTATCGGCCGACATCCGGATGCGGCCATCGCTGCCGCCGGCAGTGACCGGGGCCGTGAAGGGGGCCTCCACAGGGGGCGGGCAGAGCCGCCAGCGCTCATCGATCGCAACGGGCCCTGCGGCCGGTTGCTGCGCGCCTGGTGCGGCAGCCGCATCCGCCACGCCTGCCTGTGCCGGCCCGGTCACTGCTGTATCCGTCGTGGTGACATCGGCTTCCGCCAGCAAGACAGTTCCGGGCAGCACCCCCACCAGGCAATCCCAGTGTTTGTCCGTGGCCGCCTGGCATGCCCACGGCGAGACACCGGCCTGCGTACCGGGAGACAACAGCAGGCTCGCGCTCATCAACAGGGGGATGCGATAGCTCATATCAGGCGTCCGGGCGTGTGGCAGAATCTCAGCGTTTCTGGTTGCGGGTAATCCCGGTGTTTCCTGCGGGTATCCAGCGCGCCGGCGACTGGCGGGCGTGGAGTAAAATCGCATAGAATGGCTTTCTATTCAAATATTTTGTAATCAATGTGTTATCTCTGAATTCAACACATAAGGGGAAGCCTGTGCGCTCCCTGGTAGTGATCGCGCTGGTCGCCCTGAGCGTACTGCTGCTGATACTGACTCGTCCGGACCGTGTACCCGAGCTGGCGGAGGTGGCCGTCTCGGGCGTAATCGTAACCCGGGCGCAGACCCATAACCTGCTACCACAGGAGACCGTGAGCGGGCGTCTTGAGCCAATGCGCAAGACGGCCCTGCACTTCGAGATAAGCGGACAGGTCAGTGAGCGCCGGGTCGAACCCGGTCAACGGGTCGAGGCCGGGGCCGTGCTGCTGACACTGGCGGCGGATGACTACCGTGATGCACAGGCGAGGGCCGAGGCACAACTCGAGCTCGAGGCCGGTAATATCAGTCGTGACCGGGAGTTGCTCGGGCTGGCCAGACGCAACCATACCTTGCAGAAGGCCGAGGTCGCGCGCCTGGAAAAACTCGGCAAGGACTCGCTGATATCGCAGTCACGCCTTGACGAGGCCCGTATCAAGCTATTGCAGCTGGAATCGGAAGTGGCGCAGCTCAGGGCCAGTACCGGTATGGCGGAGTCGCGGCTGGGGCTGCTGGAGGCAGAGCGCAATCGGGCCGCACGGGACTTGCAGCGTACCAGCCTGAAGGCGCCATTTGCCGGTGCCGTCAATGCCGTGCAGGTGCAGGTCGGTGACTATGTAACGTCGAGCCTGCCGGTTGTCGAATTGATTGATACCACGGAACTTGACCTCTATGTGGAGGTTCGCGGTGAATTGTCGCAGGCCCTGGTTCAGGGGCAGCGGGTAACCGTTATTGCTGACAGCCTGCAGCTGGAGGGGCGCATTGTCGCGCTCCAGCTGGATCCCGATCCGGTGACCTTCACCCACGCCCTGCGGGTGCGGGTGCCGGGAGACCAGATCCGGCCCGGCATGCTGGCGCGCGTGCAGTTGCCCCTGCATCCGCTGGAAGAGGTGATCGCTGTTCCGCTGACGGCGGTGTTGATGGACGAGGGCCGGGCCTACGTGTTCCGGGTCGTCGATGATGTACTCTCGCGTGTCGAGGTCAGGACCGGACGCCGGGTCGAAGACCTGCAGGTGATCCACAGCGGCCTGACCGTCGGCGATCGTGTGGTGGTGAGCGGTGTGGCGGCCTACAGCGACGGCCAGCCGGCACGCATCCTCGGCGAGCAGTAGGCCCGAAACGGTTCCAATCCAATGTCACTGATCCGCTTCTCAATCGCCAATCCGCTGGTGACCAACCTGCTGCTCGGGATTGTATTGATCCTCGGGGTCCTTTCCTGGCGGGCCATGCCGCAGGAAATGTTTCCAACGGTCGAGCTCGATTCAGTCAGTATCAATGTCGAGTTCGAGGGGGCCTCGCCGGAGGAGGTTGAAAGCCAGGTCACCCTGCCTGTCGAGGAGGAATTCGACGGCATGCCCGATATCGACGTGATCACTTCGACCAGCAACGAGGGGATGTCGTCGACCGTCATCAAGCTCAAGCCGGGTACCGATGTCGACCAGTTCATGCGCGACGCGCAGACCGCCCTGGACCAGGTCACCGACCTGCCGGAGGAGGCCGAGGAGCCCGAGCTGGTTCGAATGAAGACCCGCTTCCCGGTGATCAGCATGACCCTCTACGGGGAAGTCGCGCGTGGCTATCTCTATGACCGGGCCGACAGCATCAAGCAGCGCATGTTGCAGATACCCGGTGTTGCCAGTGTGGGTGTGGCCGGTGACCGGGAGTGGGAAATCTGGGTCGAGGTCGACCCCTATAAGCTTGCGGCGCGCAAGGTGTCGCTGGGACAGATCATGACAGCGGTGCGCGCCAACCTGCGTGACCTCCCGGGCGGTTCCCTGAAGGCACAGGAGGGCGACATCCTGCTGCGCGGGAGGGGTGTGGCGCCGGACCCGGAGCAGATCGCGGGCATCGTGGTGCGTAGCAACCCCTCCGGCGGGGCATTGCAACTCGGGGAGTTGGCCCGGATCGAACTGCGCCTGGAGGAGGCCAGGACACTGGGTCGCTTCAATGGCGAGCCTTCAGTCAATCTCACGGTGACCAAGACCCAGGATGCCTCGACCATTGACGTATCGGATGCGGTGCGCGCCTTTGCCGACGGGTTGAAGTCCGAACTGCCGTCCAGCATCAAGGTCGGTCTGTTCAGCGACCTGTCGATCTACGTCAGGACACGTCTTGACACCGTCAAGTCCTCCGGACTGGTCGGTCTGGTGCTGGTGCTGCTGTCACTATACCTGTTTCTCAATTTCCGGGTGGCCCTGATCACCGCCATGGGTATCCCGGTGTCATTCCTGGTGGCCGTTGCGGCGATCTATTACCTGGGCTACACCATCAACATGGTCTCGCTGTTCGCCTTCCTGATTGCGCTCGGTCTGATTGTCGATGATGCCATCATCGTTACCGAGAACATGTACCGGCACATGGAACAGGGCAAGCCGGCAGCGGAGGCGGCGCGTGTCGGCTCGCGCGAGGTCTTGTGGCCGGTTGTCGCCAGCACCATGACAACGGTCGCGGCCTTCATGCCCATGTTCGCGATCCAGGGCACGATGGGCGCCTTTATCGCTGTTATCCCCGTGGTGGTCAGTGCGGCACTGTTGGGTTCGCTGTGGGAGGCGTTCGGAGTGTTGCCCTCGCACGCAGCAGAATTGCTGCGTGTCCACAAGGACAGGAGACGCAACAGCCGTATTGACTGGGGTGCGCTGCTGGAACGATATGCCGGACTGCTGCGCTGGTCGGTGTTGAATCGCTACTTCGTGGCACTCCTGGCACTCGGTATCCTGGCGGTGACCCTGGTATTTGCACTGACGCGCATACCGTTCCAGCTGTTCGACCATGTCGATATCGGCCAGTTCTTTGTCAATGCCGAGGCGCCCAACACCTACAGCCTGGAGGACACGGCAAAACTCGCCAAAAAGATGGAGCTGGAGGTGCTCGGCTCATTGGGCGAGGACGAACTCGATACCCTGCTGACCAACGTGGGCGTGACCTTCGTCGACTTCAATCGCTTCCAGCTGGGGAGTCACTATATCCAGCTGGTCATCGATCTGAAGAAGCTGCGGCCCGAGGGTTTCATAGAACGCTTCATTACCCCACTGGTGAGCCTGAAGTTCAGGTGGGAGGGAAGCCGTACCCGGCCGACCGAGGAGATCATCAATGAATTGCGTGAAAGTTTCCAGGGGGTGGCCGGTATCCAGCGGGTGGCCATCCAGCGGCCGCAGGGTGGTCCGGCTGGTGCTGATATCGAGGTCGGGGTGACCGGCCCGGATGTGAATGTCCTGCGTGACCAGGCCGGTGAAATCGTCAGTTACCTGCAGCGCTTGCCCGGGGTGCATGATGTACGCCAGAACCTCGAGGCCGGCAAGCTGGAATACCAGTACAGCCTCAATGCGCGAGGGCGTGAACTCGGCCTGACGCAGCGCGATCTGGCCGATGCGGTGCGGACCGGGTTCCTCGGCGTCGAGGCAGTGCATGTCACATACGGCGACAAACGCATACCGGTGCGGGTGATCTACCCGGAGGCTATTCGTCAGAACAGTGACCTGGATAACCTGCCGATCACACTGGATGACGGGCGCCTGGTCTATCTGGGTGATGTGGCCGATATCGGGGCGGGGCGGGGAATGAACATCATCAGCCGGCGCGATACCCTGCGACTCGGGCTGGTGACGGCGGTGGTGGACGACGAGGTGACCACCGCGCTCGAGGTGACTGAACAGGTGGGCACCGCATTCAGCGATCTGGAGCAACGCCTGCCCGGCTATGCCCTGCTGTTCCTGGGCGAGAAGAAGGAGGCCTCCGAGTCCTTCGATGGCATGCGCGATGCCCTGCTGATCGCCGGGGCGGTTATCTTCTTCATACTGGCTACCCTGTTTCGCTCGCTGCTGGACCCGCTGGTGGTGATGTTTGCCATTCCTTTCGGTTTCATCGGCGTGGTCTTCGGTCATATCCTGTTCGGTTACAATCTGCAGTTTCTCTCCATGATCGGGTTTCTTGCACTGACCGGCATCGTGGTGAACGATTCGCTGATCCTGGTCAACTTTGCCGAGCGCATGCGCCGCGAGGGGATGGGTCGCATCGACGCCGTCATCGAGGCCGGCCGGGTGCGCGCCCGCCCGATCCTGCTGACCAGTATCACCACCTTTCTGGGGATCTCGCCGCTGATCTTTTTTGCTACCGGCCAGACGGCGTTTCTGTCGCCGATGGCCGTGAGTCTCGGGTTCGGGTTGCTGTTCGCCACGGCCGTAGTGCTGATTGCAATCCCGTGTTTCTACCTGATAGCCGATGACCTCCGCGCGGCTGGCCGGCAGCGGCTGCGTGCCTGGCGAGGTAGTCCCGAAGCGGATATATAACTGATCAGTGCGCGCAACCCGGTTCGAGATTGTTTCGCTGTGCTCGCAATGACGTGTGGTGTTGATCAGAAATTGTAGGTCGAATTAGCGTGAGCATAATCCGACGACCCCAAATGTCGGGTTACGGCGCTGCGCACCTAACCCGACCTACAGAACTAAATGAAAATGCAGAATGCCCCTTTTTCTCCGGCTTGCCGGTATCAGAGGCTGCGGGAATCGCTGCGCAAGGCCGCACCGACGGCCAGCACGCATTGGGCCGTGACCTTGCTGTCCAGTTCAACCCGGGTCTCGAGGATATCGCCCAGTTCAATCATGCGGGTGGTCAGCCCGAGGCTGTTCTGCAGGGTATCTACCAGGCCCGGCAGGGACTCTGCCACCGGCAGGATGCCCAGGTGCTTGACGGCCGGCTGGTGGAAATTGTGTTCGTAATAGTCCAGCGAGCGCTGGATCTCGAGCGCGAGACGGTCTAGTAATGCCTGGGGGTCGCCACCCCTGTCCTGCAGTTGCCGGTAACCGATGTCCAGGGTGCGCGTCAGGTACAGGTAGGACTGGTGGGTAATGGCCATCAGACACTGGTCCGGCTCGAAGTAGAGCGTGGCCATCCCCAGTTCGTCCTCGGGCAGACAGGCGGCGATGTTGCGGATGACCAGTTCCGGAATATCGATGATCTCCAGATTGGCGCCCGCCTGTTCGAGCCGCTCGATATGTTGTTTCACGTCGGCTGAACGCGCCACGGCCACATAGAGTTTCTTCAGGTTGTCTGCTGGTCCGACCGGGGGGATGTCAAACACATCGATGACGGCATCATCGATGTGGAAATCGATCAGGTCATGTACACGCCAGCGAATGGCGGCGCGTAGTTCAGAAGGCGGCACCTCGGGGGCGTCGATGGCAAGCAGCTTGTAGACACCGAGAGGCAGGACCGTGGCACAGACCTGTTTATGCAGTCCCTGAGCCTTCAGGAGTTGTCCCAGGTCTATGTCGTTGTCATCCGGAAGTGCCGTAAACTCACACCTGTGCAAAATGGGTTTAACGCCGGGCTGGCGCTGTACCTGCGCTACCGTGATTCCCTCAGCGCCGGTCACGATGCCGGTCAGGCTGTTGGATGTTTTACGTTTACCGAGTGC
This sequence comes from uncultured Ectothiorhodospiraceae bacterium, assembly GCA_947259415.1. Classification (GTDB taxonomy): domain Bacteria; phylum Pseudomonadota; class Gammaproteobacteria; order UBA9214; family UBA9214; genus CAMYJZ01. The sequence goes on from CAMYMI010000020.1 coordinate 101,222, forward strand.
GAACATGGGTATGCCCTGTGTTAGCCATATAAGCGACCTGTGACCCATCGGCATTATACGTCCTTTTCATTGGATGACCTCGGTCCAGTGGACCAGCTGTACACCACCGCCGCCACCGCCGCCGCCACCGCCACCACCGCCACTATCCGGAAATGCGATGGCAAAGATATCCTTGCCGGTGGGTGATGCCTGGTTGCTCCAGGTGCTGCCATCCCAGACGGCAAACAGGCCATCCTTGCCGGTGGCATAGCCCTCGGTGGCACTGAGCATGTGGATCCCGTTGAGGTCTTCGTTGGGGATGCCGCCGTAAGGGCCGAACCGGCTCCAGCTGCTGCCGTCCCAGTGGATGATGTTTTCGCCGTTTTTCTTTTTACCCACCGCCCAGCAGTCATCGCTGGCCACGCAATGTACACTGTTCAGGTCTTCATTGGGGATGCCGCCGTAAGGGCCGAACCGGCTCCAGCTGCTGCCGTCCCAGTGGAGGATATTTTCGCCGTTTTTCTTTTTACCCACCGCCCAGCAGTCGTTGCTGGCCACGCAATACACGCTATTGAGATCCTTTTTGGGTGCTGCCGGGGCCGCTATGCTGGTCCAGCTGCTGCCATTCCAGTGGATGATGTTGGCGGAACCGTCCTCCTTGCCCACGGCCCAGCAGTCATTGCTGGCCACGCAATGGACACTGAACAGGTCCTCTTCGGGGACAGCCGGTGCAGCGACCCGGCTCCAGCTGCTGCCATCCCAGTGGCTGATGTTGGCCCCATTGTCTTCCTCGCCGACGGTCCAGCAGTCATCAGTAGCCACGCAATGGATAGCGAACAGTTTATTGTCCGGCAACGAGGGTGCGGCAACGCGGGTCCAGCTGCTGCCGTCCCAGTGAATGATATTCGCACCGTTATCGTCCTCGCCCACGGCCCAGCAGTCGTCAACAGCCAGGCAGTCAAGGTCGTAAAGATCCTTGTCGGACATGCCGGGGTACGGTCCGGGCTGGGTCCAGCTGCTGCCATCCCAGGCGGCCAGACCTGCTGCACCACCATCTGCCTGGCCCACCGCCCAGCCGCTGAAGCTTGCGGTCAAAAGCAATAACTCACCCTCCAACAGGCGGCGTGCCGTATTCTCTGTTGAGGTGCTGGTGACGCGGCCCTCGGTCCGGACCTGGCAGAGCGTACCGACGAGGGTTGCGGACACCACGAGGAAGTCGCCGCGGCCGACGCTGTCGGTGTCACCCGCAAGCCCGGCGCAGGCGGTCCCGCCGGCATAACGCCAGGCGGCGCGCTCCAGGCCGGTCTCCGCCAGGAACAGGGCCTCGATGCCGTCGTTGTGCAGGGCCGTGTCGCTGATGTCGCTGGCCGCCATGCGCTGTACGATGCCCAGCAGGGCGATTACGACCACGATCAGAAACAGGGCGCCGATCAGGGTCACGGCGCCGCGTTGTTGCTGCAGGGTTGCCGGCCTCATGACTGGTTCCTCAGCGCCACCCGGGCGCGCTGGGGATAAGCGTTGCCGTTTTGGGTCAGCACCAGTTCGAATTCGATGAAGGCGACATCATTGCTGCCGGTAGCCGGGGTAAGGCCATCGGCCTGGTAGTAGGCAAAGGTCAGGCTGGCGACATCGTCGGTGAGGGTGTGGGTCCCGGCGGGGGCGGAGTAGGCGAGTGTGACCTGCGGTGGTGCGCTGTTGAGGGTAACGCCGGTAGCGTCGAGCTTGGTGAAGGCCAGCGTGGTCGCATTCATGGTGGTGATGTCATAGACCCCCGGCGTGACCGGGTCGCGGCGGATCTCGCGGATCTCGCGCACCAGGCGTTCACTGGCCACGCGCAACTTGCCCAGGGTGTGCACGCTGTCGGCGGTGTTGACGAAGGCCAGGGCACCATTCTGCAGACCGTAACCGGCGGCCGCGCCCAGCAGGCCGAGAATGACGATCGCGATGATCATCTCGATCAGGGTGAAGCCGGCCTGTGGTGAAGGCACGGCCATCAGTAGTCCACCAGCATCAGGGTGAGCCCGGCGCGCGAGTCGCCGCCGCGGGCGACGCCGATCAGCACCTCCTTGCAGGTCGCGCCCACGGCACAGCCGGTGCCGGACGGGGGTTCGTTGACGGTCAGCGTACGCGTGAAGCCGGCATAGTTGCCGGTCAGGACCTCGCTGGTTGTGCCCGTCGGAATGGCGGCATACCCCTGGTCGCGGCGCACGGCCATCAGTCCCTCGGCGCGTTCCTGTGCCAGCTGTCCCGCCGTCTGGATCTCCTCGTTCAGCAGCAGACTCTGACCGGCCTGGCTGAACTGCCCGAGGATAGGGACCGAGGCCAGTGCCACGACCACGATGACCAGCACCAGTTCCAGCAAGGTGAACCCCTGTTGTGGCGTGTGTTTCATGGCGCGATGGCGACGAACCCGGTCACGGCGCTCAGGGTGACCGTGGCCGTGGCGGTGTTGCCGTTCAGGGTGAAACTGCGGTCTGCCGCCAGCAGGGTGCCGGCGCTGACGGGCCGGCCCAGGCTGTCGAATTCGGTGTCGCTGCCACCCAGGGTGACGTTGTTGTCCAGGGTGACCTGAAATGCCTGTTGGTCGGCGGGGTCGGTCACGGTGGTGCCGCTGCTGTCGGTGACGCGGTAGCTGGAAGGCGGCTGGATGACAAAACGCAGGCTGCGGCCCTGGTTCATCGCCAGCGCCTGGGCATGACGGAGGTCGCGTGCCAGGCGGTCGGCCTGGGCGGCCAGCGTGGTGTCGGTGGGCGCCCAACGCGGCAGGGCATAGGTGGACAGTGCCCCCAAAATGACCAGCACCAGGAGCAGCTCGATCAGGGTGAAGCCCCGGCTGGCGCTTGTGTCAGGTTGTGAGTTCATGCTGCCGCCTTTACGGGCCTCGGGATGTAAAAAGGGCGGGCCGAGGCCCGCCCTTGATGGCTGTCAGGTCCAGTCTGTAGAGACTGCTACGGAATATTCTTCACACACTTGACTACTTCACTAGCCGACGTTGTTCTCGTGTCAGTAGGTGATGTGGAACACTTCGGGTCCGTGTAGGTCGGCACCACGTAGGAAGTCCCGTCGATGGCTACCGAGATACCACTTCCCACAGCGGCTACACCATCACCGTTGACATATTCGGCCAGGTCGGTGACGGTCGGAAACGCCTTCTTGTCGGCGATCGCGACGGCATGTGCGCTCTTGACGGCACCGCTCATGCCCTTCTTGGCAGCCACCAGTGCATCGTCCTGCAGTGCGACGAACTTGGGCACGGCGATGGCGGCCAGGATACCCAGCACCGCGATGACGATGACCAGCTCGATCAGTGTAAAACCCTTTTGTTTGCTCATGACTGACTCCTGAAATTTAACTGTTTAACATGTGAACCCGCTAGGATCTTTCGGCTCGGCGCGGTATTGCTTTAATTCGCTACCGCGCTGCTACCTGTACATTATTTCGGCCGCTTGGGGCATCTCTTTAATAAAAAACCCCGCAATCAAACACTCGAATGCCATCGCTGTGTTTTGTTACCAATGCCATGATAATTAATAAAAATTACCTGTGTTAATTGCTGTGCAAGACGGCCGAGGCCAGGTCCCACATGGGCAGGAACACACCGAGGGCCAGGATCAGTACCAGGACACCGATGACCGCGCTGAGCACCGGTTCGATGGCGCTGCCCAGTTTGGCGATGGCATAGTCAACCTCCTGGTCGTAGTAGACGGCGACCTCCTGGAGCAATTCGCTGATGGTTCCCGACTCCTCGCCGACCGCGATCATCTGCAGCACCAGTGGGTCGAAGATGCCGCTGTTGGCGGCTGTCAGGCTCAGGGACTTGCCTTGTTGAATGCCCTCGCGCATGCCCAGGATGCGGTCTTCCATGTAGCGGTTGTCGAGTGCGCGTGCGACCACGGTCAGCGACGTGATTAGCGGGATGCCTGACTGGAAGGCCAGCGCAAACAGGCTGCCGAAACGCGCCAGTGCCGCCTGGTAGATAACGATGCCGGCCAGCGGCAGGCGCAGCTTGAGTTTGTGCCAGCGGTAGCCACCGGCTTCGGAATTGGCATACATCCGCGCGCCGGCAATCAGGACCGCACCGGCTGCCAGGAGCCAGGGCCATTGCGCGTTCACGAAGCTGGAAAAGCCGACGATCATCTGGGTCGGCAGCGGCAGTTCGGCATCGAAGCGCCCGAAGATTCCGGAAAAGGCCGGGATGACCCAGATGCTGATGATGGCGACGGCCACCAGGATGGCAATCACCACGAACATGGGATAACGGATGGCGGCCTTGATCTGGTCGCGGGTTTTCTTTTCGCGTTCCAGATAAAAGGCCAGCTGCCTGAAGATCTCCGCCAGCTGGCCGCTGGTCTCGCCGACCCGCACCAGGCTGATGTAGAAGACCGAGAACACCTCGGGGTGCAGGCTGAGCGAATCCGACAGCGCGCGTCCGGACTCCAGGCTTTGCATGACCCGGGTCAGGACCGCTGCCAGGGTGCGGTTGCTGCAGTTGGCCGCCATGCCCGAGATGGCCGTTAGGATCGGCACACCGGCGCGCAGCAGGCTGTGCATCTGGCGGCTGAACTGGATCAGGTCGATGGTTTCAATCTTCGGATCGAATAACTTCTGCAGCCTGCCGGTGATGGCATGCCGCTCGGCCAGCGCATGAATGTCGATGGGGGTGAGGCCGCCTTCCACCAGGCGGGCCGCGGCTGCATCACTGCTGGCCGCCTCGAGCGTGCCGGTGATGGCGTCGCCATGCGAACTGCGCGCCTTGTACTTGAACACCGGCATGGCCTATTCCACCCAGCCGCTGAGGCGCATGACCTCGCCGATGGTGGTGATCCCCCGGCAGGCATAATCGAGCGCGTTGAGGACCAGCGGTCGGTAGCCCGGCTGGGCCTGGGCGGCGCGCTGAAAGGCCTGCTGGTCATTGCGGCGCAGCGCCTCGGCCAGCTCCTCCTCCATCACCAGCAGTTCATACACGCCGATGCGGCCCTGGTAGCCGGTGTGGTTGCAATTGTTGCAGCCGTCGCCCCGGCTGAAATTGCCGGTGTCCAGTGATTCGCCAGCGTGGCTGTGCAGCCAGGCCAGTTCATTGGAGTCGGGCGGGGCCACGCTGCTGCAGTTCGGGCAGACGCGGCGGATCAGGCGCTGGGCAAGGATCGCCTGCACCGAGGAGGCGACCAGGTAGCCCTCCAGACCCATATCGATCAGTCGGCTGGCGCTGCTGATGGCATCATTGGTGTGCAACGTGGACATCACCAGGTGGCCGGTGAGCGCGGCACGCAGGCCGATCTCGCCGGTCTCCTGGTCGCGCATCTCGCCGATCAGGATGATGTCCGGATCGAGTCGCAGCGAGGTGCGCAGCACACGCGCGAAGCTCAGGCCGATCTTGTTGTTGACCTGGACCTGGTTGAGGCGTGGCAGACGGTACTCGACCGGGTCCTCGATGGTGATGATCTTTTTTTGCGGCGTGTTGAGTTCGTTCAATGCGGCATACAGGGTCGTGGTTTTGCCGCTGCCCGTGGGCCCGGTGACCAGGATCAGACCGTGCGGTTTGTGGATGATCTGGTGGAAGCTCGAGCGCAGCTCGTCCGGCATGCCCAGCTGCTCGAGCTGGCGCACCGCGCTGCCATGATCGAGCAGGCGCATGACCACAGACTCGCCGTGCTGGGTGTTGATGGTAGAGAGACGCACATCGATGCGCTTGTTTTTCACGTTAACGCTGAAACGCCCGTCCTGCGGCAGGCGTCGTTCAGAGATATCGGCCTCCGCCATCAACTTAAGGCGTGAGACCATGGCGTTAGTGATGCGCTTGTCATCGACGACCTGTTCATGCAGCACACCGTCGATGCGGCGCCGGATACGCAGGCTGTCCTCGCCCGGCTCGATGTGGATATCGGATGCGTTGGCGCTGACGGCGCTTTCAAACACCGACTGGATCAGGCGTACCACCGGTGCATCGCTCTGGTCACTGATGGCGATGAGCTTTTCCAGGTCGAAGGTGTTGTCGGACAGCTCGCGGCCGACCTCGCTGGCCAGCGTCTGGAGCTGGTCACCCTGCTGGTACATGCGGTCGATGTTCTGCAGCAGGTCGCTTTCCCTGGCCATGGCCAGCAGCACGGGCTGCTTCAGGATGCGCGCGATCTCGTCATAACCGAAGATATCGGTGGGGTCGCCCATCGCCACCAGCAGGCCGTCCGGCGTCTCCTTCAGTACCAGTGAGCGATAGCGGCGCGCGGCCGTTTCCGGCAGCCGTCTAACCAGCTCGGGGTTCAGTTCAAAGGTGGAGATATCGACATACGGGACCTTGAGCTGGGCAGACAGTGTCTGCAGCATGAGCTCTTCCTGGATGTAGCCGTTCTCGATCAGTACCTGACCGATCTTGCGGCCACTGCGTTTTTGCTCGGCGAGCGCCTCCTGCAACTGCGCCTCCGAGATCAGTTTCTTGTCGACCAGCAGGTCACCCAGCCGGACCTTCATGCGCCGCATCGGTGCCGTCATCGGTCTAGCCTCCCGGTTTTCCGATTTCTGCCAGCTGCATCGCTCATGTTCCGGGCTGTGGTTCGCGGGACAGCTGCTTCAGCCGCATCCCTGCATAGTTCTGCAACGCAGCATTCAGCGGCAGTTTCAGGGCCTGACCGTAGGCAGCGCGTGCCTCCGCGCGGTTACCGGCCTGCTCCTGCGACAGGCCCAGACCGAGCCACCATTCACCGCGATCGGGGGCGTATTGCAGCGCCGTCCGGTAATGATCGGCTGCCGTCCCTGGCTCGCCGTTACGTTGATAGAGCCCGGCCAGCAGCGCATGGTATTCGGCATCCTGTCCGGCACCCGGCAGGGCGGATTGCAGGCTCTGGATCGCCTCCTGCTCGCGTGCCTGCTCGACCAGCAGCTGTGCATGCAGTTTGGCAAAGGGCGCATGTAGCGGATGCAATGCCAACCCTTCCACCAGCAGGGACTCGGCCTGCTGCTTGCGTTGCTGGTTGATATACAGGCCGGCGAGTAGCATGCGGGCCTGGTGGTGACCATGGTCGATCACCAGTGCCTGCCCGAGTTGCTGCAGGCTCGTGCCGATGTCACCGGCGCGCAGGGCCTTGACGGCCTCGGTGTAGTGTCGCTGCGCCTTCTGTGCGGTTGTCAGCTGATGTTCGGTGATCTCGATATGCCGCGGGCCGGAGGGACGTGATGCTGCCTTCGCCGGTGTCGGTTCCACGGCTGGTGTTTGTTTGGCCGGTTTGGCGTTTGCTGCGATAGCGCCGGCGATGTCCGGCGCTGCACCGGGCGCAGGTTTCGGGGCGACTGCTGCCTTTGTGGTGACGCGCGGCGCCGGCATGATCGGCAGGGGTTTTGCCTGCATCTCGGGACTTGCCTGTGCTGCAGGTATTGCTGACGCTACAGGGTCTGCTGCCGCGACGTGTGCTGGCATTGTCTGCCCGGCGGGCTGCTCCACTGGTGTGACCTGCTCCGCTTTAGCGAGCGGAGCGGGTAGCGGGAGCATAATGCCGCTGCCGCTGGCAGGACTGGCGGGCGGCTGTGCCGTATTTGCAGGGCTGCCGGAAGCAGGTACCAGCCACTGCCATGCCAGCAGCGCGATGCTCACAACGGCGATAGCCGACAGGGCATAGATCAACTTGCGGCGGTCGCTATGCCTGAGTGGCGCCATCACAACCGGTGTCTGCAGGGTGGCCACAGATGCCACGGACGGAGTTTCCCGGCGCTCCTCCAGGTCCCTGAGCATCTGGTTGATCAGGCTCATGGGGGGTTAACCATTCAGTACCAGCCGTGCAGCCGGCCACCGATCAGGGTCAGCATGCTGAACAGGCTGGTGACCAGTTCGTAGCGATGCGGACACAGGATCCGGGTATCCTCGGTATCGCTGGCGGCACGCCGCACGTGGTGGGCACAAATCAGGTGTTCGCCGCGTCCATAGGCGGACATCAGTGCCTTGTGGCTGAGGACATTGACCAGGCGCGGGATGCCGCGGCTGTTGCGCTGCAGAGACGCCAGCGCCATGTTGCTGAACAACGGCTCGCCGCTGTAGCCGGCCACCGTCAGGCGGTGATCGAGATAATGTCCCAGCGCCTCGCGGTCCAGCGGCCTGATCCGGTAGCTGAAGGTGATGCGTTGCTTGAGTTGGCGCAAATGCGCCTGTTCCAGGCGCTGGTCCAGTTCCGGCTGACCGAACAGGACCACCTGCAACAGCTTGTGCTTTTCCGTTTCCAGATTGGTGAGCAGGCGCAAGGCCTCCATGCTCTGGTCGGGCAGCGTCTGGGCCTCGTCGATCAACAGGGCCACGCGCTTGCCGGTGGCGCTGATCTCGATCAGGCGTTCGGTGATCAGCTGCAACAGGCGGTGCTGGCCGATATTGCGGGCGAAGCGGATGCCCAGTTCCTCCGCCAGTGCCATGCGCAGCGCCGTGGGATTGAGAAACGGGTTGGGCAGATAGGCCGTGACGAATTCCCCGTCCAGCGTATTCAGCAGTTCCCGGCACAGCAGTGACTTGCCGGTGCCAACCTCGCCGGTGACCTTGATGAAACCCTCTCCGGAGCGCAGTGCCACCAGCAGCACATTAAGCGCCTCCTGGTGGCTGCCCTGATTGACAAAGAAGTCGGTATCCGGAGTGATACTGAAGGGATGCTGTTCCAGTCCAAAGTGCTCCAGGTACATGGCATTACTCCTCGTTAAGGTGACATCGGGATGCCCGGTGCGCGCAGGTTCTGGTAGCGCCGGGCCGTGTCACCCAGGTCGTTGTTCCAGCCGTTGTTGTCGTTGATCACCACCGGCCGCAGCAGTATCACCAGCTCACTCTTGCTGGACACCTGGCGGTTGTGGCGGAACAGGGAACCGAATCCGGGAGCATCGCCCAGTACCGGTGTCTGGGCCTGCTGGTTGCGTGACAAATCCTTCATCAGTCCGCCGATGATGACCATCTGGCCGCTGCGGGCGCGGATGACGGTGTCGGACTCGCGGATCGTGCTCAGCGCCAGCGGCACCGACAGGTTGGTGCTGCTGGAGACCGTGATGTTCTTGACCTTCTCGGTCACCTCGCTGACCGTCGGGTGGACGTGCAGGATGACACTGTTGTCCTGGCTGATCTGCGGAATCACGTCCAGGGCGACACCGGAGAAGAACGGCGTGAGTTCCACATCAACATTGGTGTTGCCGTCGCCCGAGTTGCCGATCTCGGTGTCGGTTTCCACATCGGTGACGAAGTATTCATCCTGGCCGACCTTGATAACTGCCTTCTGGTTGTTGACCGTAGCCACCCGAGGGCTGGATAGCACCTGCACATCACCCTGGGTCTCCAGCAGCTCGATAAAGCCGTTGAAGTCCTTCAGATTGGCATTGATCGAGAACATGCCGCCGAAGGCCGAGGTGTCGAGCCCGGTGATCTGGGTACCGTCCAGGGGGACGATCGCGCCGGCAAACTCGGAGGCCCCGGTATCGAAGATGGAGCCGCCACCGGTCTGGCCCAGCAGCAGCGACTTGCCAGTCCCGGCCTCGATCAGCGCCGACCAGTTGATGCCCGACTGGAAGTTGTCATTCAGGGTGACCTCGATGATCTTGGCTTCCAGGATGACCAGGCGGTGCACGGAATCCTCGATAGTGGCCAGGAACTCCTCGACCTCGCGCAGTTCGCCCGGCAAGGCATGAACGATAATGGCGCCGGATTGCGGATGCAGCACGACCTTGCGGCCTTCCTTGTCGCCCACGATCACGTCGAGCGATTCCCGGATACCCTTCCAGAAATCCGAATCGGAATCGGTCCTCACCACACTGCCGGATACCTGGCCGCCGCTGCTGGCGCTGCTGACCTGGCCGGTATCGCCCCCGGCACTGCCACCGTCTGAGATCTGCCCGGAACTGACCCGGGTGCGCGAGCTACCCGAGCGCTGCACATCGAGGTAGTCGATGTTGAATATGCGCGTGCGCATGCGCCCGGGGAACACCTGATAGGTATTGTTGCTGCGGCGGAATTCGAAGCCGTACACGTCGCGCACCGTCATCAGGATCTCTTCGATGGTGACGTTGTTCAGGCTCAGTGAGATCTCCCCGTTGACATTCGGGTGTACGACCATGTTCTTGTCAGTGCCCTTCACCAGGCTCATGAAAAACTCGTGGGCGGAGGTGGCATTGACGGAGATGTCGAAGCGCGGTTCGGTGGTGTTGACGATCTCCTGGATATTGACCTGGACCGGAGGCAGCAGGGCCCTGGCGACCTCCGGTGGCGGGGTGAAGCTTGCGGCGGGCACCTGCGGCCGGGCGCCTTCCTCCAGTGCCGCGGTGATCGAGGCCAGATTCTGCCTGTTCTCCACCGGCACTGTCTGGCAGGCCGCCAGCAGCAGGCTCAGCAGCGGCAACACCCGGTGAATCTTGTTGTTTTTGCTGCTCTTCATGGCCTCATCTTCAAGGTGTCAGGGATCAGTTGCAGGGTGATCTGGCGTCCAGGTGCCTGGATCAGGACATCGGTGTTGCGGATCCTGAGTACCCGTGCACCGTCAATCGACTCGCCCTCACTCACGTGGGTACCGTTGATCACCGCAACACGCCGGTCGTTCGCGACCAGCGTGGAGTTCAGAGTCCATTTATCGGCCGCGGGGGGGGAGGCTGTAGGCGTCAGGAACAGCGCGGCACGGGTCGGCCGGGTCGGATCCAGTAAGGCGCCTGCCATGAGCGGCGGCACCAGTACCAGCAGCCCCAGTACCGTGATAACCGTTGTTTGCACCGGCTTTTTCATGGTGCCGTCAACCCTCCAGTAATCCCAGCGTGTAGATGTCCAGTGTCACCTGCGCGACCGGGTGTTCCACCACCTCGAAATCCAGCTGTTCCCAGAAAAACTTCCAGGGCAGGGCCTCGAGTGCCCGCAGATACCTGAGCGTGGCGAGATAACTGCCTTCCAGTTGCAGTCGCAATTCATAACGTCCGATCCCGGTCTCGGCGACCTCGCCGCCATCCGGCGTTGCCGTTGGGTTCAGGGGGCGGCCGACCGCGTCCATCCGGGTCAGCTTCAGTTCCTGGTCAGGGCCCAGCACCTGCTCGAGTACCCGGGCCGCTTGCTCGGGCTGCAACAGCACACCGAGCTGGCCCTGCAGCCTGGCCTCGAGATCGGAGATTTCCGCCTGCAGCCGGCTGCGTTCCTGTTCGTATTCCTGCAGCTCGTCGTCTTGCGGGGCGTACAGGATCTGCGAGCGTGCACTCAGGGTGGCAAGTTGCTGTTCCAGGTCGTCGATTTCCTGCCGGCTTTGTTGTTGCTGCTTGTACGTCGGCTGCAGGCCGAAGCTGTCGATCAGCACGAAGACGGTGGCGATCCCGGCCAGCAGCAGCAGGGCGCGTTCGCGCAGGTGCAGGGTATTGATGCGGGTGGCGAGCTGGTTCAGCTGTTCCTTCATGGCTGTCCCCATCCCGATTCCGAGCTGTCCAGTACAAAATCGATTTCGGGCTGGTCGGGTGCGCGCCGGACGATGTTCACCGCGCCCAGGCGCAGGGCCTTGAAGCGTGGTTCGTCAGGGAGCTGCTGCAGATAACGTGGCACCAGCTGCGGGTCCCTGGCGCTGCCGCGCAGTTCCACATCGCCACCTTCCCGGAGTTCGATCCCGGTGAGCCACAGGCCCGGCAGGGTGTGTCGGGCCAGCACCTCAAGGAAGTCCCCGAAACCCGGATCAGGCTTGATGGCCAGCTGCTCGATCCTGGCCAGCAAATCCTGATGTTCCTGGACGGTGTCCTGCAGGGCACTGATCTCGGCATCCAGGGTGTTGTCTGCGGATGGCTGATTTGCCGTCTCCAGCACGCTGAGTTTTGTTTCAAGCTGCTGGTACTGCCCCCCCAGTGCTGTTGCGGTACGCTGCAGGCCGGCGAGCTTGATCTGGGCATGCACATAGATACCGAGCAACAGCAGTATGACGGCCGCCAGAATCTGCAGCAGAGTGAAGGCAGAAAAGATCTTGTGCGGCTGACGGAAAACCGGCTGATACAGGTTGACCTGCTGGTAGGTGACCTGACGGCCCCATGTCCCCGACTGCGCCTCGCCGGTCTCTGCTGGCGTTGAGGCGCTGGCCGGGTCCAGCTCATTCCTTAACAGGGCTCGCACGGTGTTGCTCCGCTCCTCTCATTTTGGGTATGACATCCTGGTAGAAAAAAAGCAATTTTCCTGCCATAAGAACTATCTAACTGAAATAAATGAATAAAAAAATGACATTATTAAGCAAACGTCAAAATTTTGATTCGCAGGGCGCCTGTTTGCGCATCCAGTTACGGACGTCCTGTCAATATGCTGACACCTTGGGGGGGGGGTGGTTTTCGACTGCACTCCAACCGGCCGGTCGCTCCGTTCCACTTCCGCGCGCGGGTTTGGCAGGAGGTGATGTTAGTTGTATCGGTCGCTAACCGGATCGGTTGAACGGGGAAGGGACCGACGGTCGTACCCACAGGGTCACCATCTGCCTATAATGAGGCGATTCACTCCCCGACAGTCAGCAATGGATTTTTCACTGTGCCCCAACGGATCGAAGCCCTGAAACGATGGCTTCAGGATGAGCTTGCCTTCAGGGATTACACCCTGAATCCGGCCTCTGCAGACGCCAGCTTTCGCCGCTATTTCCGGGTCGCCCATGACGGCGCCAGTTTCATTGTCATGGATGCACCGCCGGACAAGGAGGACAGTCGCCCCTATATTCGGGTGGCGCGCATGTTCTATGACGTGGGTCTGAACGTGCCGGAGATCATTGACGACGACCTCGAACAGGGTTTTCTCCTGCTGTCGGACCTGGGCAGCCGGCTCTACCTTGATGCCCTGAACGCTGAGAACGTCGATCGCCTCTATGGCGACGCCCTGGGCGCACTGGCGATCCTCCAGGCCTGTACGCAGGCAAGCGGTGTACTGCCGGCCTATGATCACGCCCTGCTGATGAGCGAGATGACATTGTTCCGGGACTGGCTGGTCGGAAAGCACCTGGGTATTGCATTAACCGGCACGCAGACGGCGATGCTGGACAGTGCCTTTGAGCTGCTTGCAGAAAATGCCCTCGTTCAACCGCAGGTGTGCGTGCACCGCGACTACCACTCGCGAAACCTGATGGTGACCACGCAGAACAACCCCGGCATCCTCGATTTTCAGGATGCCGTGATCGGGCCGGTGACCTATGACCTGGTATCGTTGCTGCGCGACTGTTACATCAGCTGGCCGCGCGCCCGGGTGGAGGACTGGGCGCTGGGTTACCAGGAACTGGCCCTGCAGTCGGGCATCCTGCGCAATGAGGATGAAGACCCGGAGCAATTCCTGCGCTGGTTCGACCTGATGGGGGTGCAGCGCCATCTCAAGGCCGCCGGTATCTTCGCCCGCCTCAACCACCGGGACGGCAAGCCCGGCTATCTCGCCGACATCCCGCGCACGCTGGGGTACGTGACCGATGTTGCCACCCGCTACCCGGAGTTGACCGGGCTGGGGGAATTTATCAGGCAGGATGTCAGCGAACGGCTCGACTAGCCCGTATTTCTCACCGGGATCCCGGATGCTGGTGCGCACGCAGTGACGTAAACGGGTCCAGGCCACTGGCCCCACATAATTCCTTCTCCCCTGCAAGGGGAGAAGGTGAGGATGAAAATGAGAAACGAAATCCCGTAGGTCGGATTAGCGGGAGCGTAATCCGACGTCGCCATTGCCGGGTTACGGCCTTGCGGCCTAACCCGGCCTACGGTCTGATAAAAGGGGCTACCGGCAGAGCGGGCTGACGCCCGCCTGCCGGTAACCCCCAGGTGTTGCGATCAGCGGTTTACTGGGTGATCGGTGACAGGGTCAGTTCGACACGGCGGTTCATCTGGCGGCCCTGGGCGGTGTCGTTGGAGGCAATCGGGCGCGACTCGCCGTAACCTTCAACAATGACCCGCATGTCGCTGATGCCCTGGCTGCGCAGGTACTGCGCGACACTGCCGGCGCGCCGTTCGGAGAGCTGCTGGTTGTAGCTGTCTGCACCGGTACTGTCGGTGTGTCCTGCCACGATGATCACGGTCTTCTCGAATTCCTTCAACACCAGCGTCACCGAATTGAGGACATCGTAGAAGTTCGCGTTGATGTTGGAGCTGTCGGTTGCGAAAGTGATGTTGCCCGGCATGTTGAGGATGATTTCATTGCCGACCCGGGTGACGCTCACGCCGGTGCCTTCCAGCTGGTCGCGCAGCTTCTTCTCCTGGACATCCATGTAGTAGCCGATGCCGCCACCGGCCAGGGCGCCCACCCCGGCGCCGATCAGGGCGCGCTTGCGGCGTTCCTTGGAGTCGTCACCGCTGATGGCACCGACCACGGCGCCGGCGACGGCACCGATACCGGCCCCCTTGGTGGCCTTGCTGACCTCCTGGTCACGGGTGTAGGGATTGGTGGTGGTGCAGCCGATGAGTCCGGCCACCAGCAGGGCGGGTATCGTGCGTTTGATGAGCTGTGCTGATTTCATGGTTTGGTTTTTTCCTTCAGAGAGATATTGATGAACCCGGCGGCATTATAATGGTGGCGCGGGCTCCGGATAAAGGTAATGTTACACTTGCTTGCAGTGCGGCGGGTGTGACGCAGCTAACATTCGCCGTGGTTGGGAACAGTCAATTGGACCAGTCAATGAAAGCCATGATCCTTGCCGCCGGACGCGGTGAGCGGATGCGTCCTCTCACCGACCGTACCCCCAAGTCCTTGCTGCGCATCGGCGGACAGACCCTGATCGAACGACATATCCACGCGCTGGCACAAGCCGGCATCAGGGAACTGGTGATCAACCATGCCCACCTCGGTGATCAGCTGGTCGGGGCCCTCGGCGACGGCCGTGCCTACGATGTGGCCATCACCTATTCAGCCGAACCGGAGGAAGCGCTGGAGACCGGCGGCGGGATTTATCACGCCTTGCCGCTCCTCGGGGAGGCGCCCTTCCTGGTGGTCAACGCCGATATCTGGACCGATTTCCCGTTTACAACCCTGCCCGCCAGCCCGGCGGGACTGGCGCACCTGGTGCTGGTCGACAACCCGGAACATCATGCCGAGGGGGACTTTGCACTGACCACTGGCCAGGTTACCCAAGAGGGGCCCTGGAAGCTGACCTTCAGCGGTATCGGGGTGTACCGCAAGGAGCTGTTTGACGACTGCGTGCCGGGGGCCTTCCCGCTGGCGCCGCTGTTGCGCACGGCCATGGACGCCGGCCAGGTCAGCGGCGAGCACTACACCGGCACCTGGTTTGATATCGGGACACCGCAACGGCTGGAGGCCGTCAACCGGGTTGTCATCAATCAGCAGTGAGGCTGCCTGAGAAAGTGACTGCAAAAGACCGTTAAACGCCTATGGGCCAGGAAATACGCGAAACACATTTTACCCCGGAGGACTTCGAGGCGTATGCCGCGTCCCTGCGGGGGGAGACCGAGTTGCTCGGTGAATGGTTCGAGCAGGGCATCTTCTCGGCGCGCGACCGCATGGGCGGATTCGAGCTGGAGGCCTGGTTGATTGACGGCGCGGCCCGGCCGGCAGCCATCAACGAACAATTCCTGGCGCGACTCGACAACCCCATGGTGGTGCCCGAACTGGCGCGCTTCAATGTCGAACTGAATGACTACCCCCAGCACCTGTGGGGCTCGGCGCTCAGCCGTTTCGAGGCCAGTCTCGGCGCGACCTGGGAGCGTTGTCGGCGGGTGGCGGCGGAGCTGGATGCGCGTCTGCTGATGATTGGTATCCTGCCCACCGTGCGCGAGGCCGATCTCACCCAGGCCAACATGTCGGATATGAAGCGTTACCGGGCACTCAATGAACAGGTGCTGCGCCTGCGCGGGGGGCAGCCGCTGGAGCTCGATATTCACGGGCACGAGCACCTCAAGACCGCCCACAAGAGCGTCATGCTGGAGTCGACCACCACCTCCTTCCAGTTGCACCTCAAGGTCCATCCGCGTGATGCGGTGCGTGCCTACAATGCCGCGCTGGTTCTGTCCGCGCCCATGGTGGCGCTGGCGGCCAATTCACCCTACCTGTTTGGCCATGACCTCTGGGACGAGACCCGGATCCCGCTGTTCGAACAGTCGGTCGCCGTGGGCGGAATTGCCGGGGCCAGCCACGGTCCGATGCGGCGTGTGACCTTCGGTTCGGGTTATGTACGCAAATCGATCTACGAGTGTTTCCTCGAAAACGAGCAGCACTATCCCGTCCTGTTGCCCATGACGTTTCACGAGGGGCTGGAGCAGATGTCGCACCTGCGCCTGCACAACGGGACCATCTGGCGCTGGAACCGGCCCCTGATCGGCTTCGACTACGACGGCATCCCGCACCTGCGCATCGAGCACCGCGTCGTACCCGGCGGGCCGACAGTGGTGGACGCGATTGCCAACGCCGCCTTCTTTTTCGGACTGAGTAAGGCATTAATCGATGCCGGGACACCCCCGGAACAGCAGCTGCCCTTCGACCGGGCGCGCGATAATTTCTATACGGCGGCACGCCACAGCCTGGAAGCATCGATTACCTGGCTGGACGGCGCAAAGGTGCCGATCCGAAGCCTGATCCTGGAGCAGCTGCTGCCGCTGGCGCGCAGCGGGCTGGAGACGCTGGAGATCGATGCGCTCGATATTGATAAATACCTCGGCATCATCGAAGGGCGGGTGCGTGGCGCCCGGACCGGGGCGGCCTGGCAGCGGGCCTACGTGGCCCGTCACGGGGCCAGTATGGAGGCGCTGACCGAGGCCTATTACCAGTGCCAGGAAGGGGGGCAGCCGGTCCACGAATGGAGTCTTGATCGCGCATGATCGAGACATATAATGAAATTTGTAGCTTATATTTTCTATATTAGGCGCAGTTAAATACAGAAACAATCTATGTTGAATGAACTGGAAACCCTCCCGGAAGGGCTGCTGGAGGCCGGGGCAGCCGATTTGGAAGCCTTGCTGGGTGGGCCGACCCTGATCCACCTCCCGGGCCGACGCTCCGAGCCGCTGTTCGTCACCGTGCTGTCGCACGGCAACGAGGACACCGGCTTTTATGCCGTGCAGGCCCTGCTGCGACACTACCGGGAGCGCGAGTTGCCGCGCTCCCTGTCGGTGTTCATCGGCAATGTGGCGGCGGCCCGCCACGGACTGCGCCGGCTGGATGATCAGCTCGATTACAACCGCATCTGGCCGGGGACCGAGCAGGCGGATGCCCCCGAGGTGCGGATGATACAGGGGGTGGTGGACACCATGCGGGAACGGCAGGTATTCGCCAGCGTCGATGTGCACAACAACAGCGGCATCAGTCCGCATTACGCCTGCATCAACCGTATCGACAACCAGTTCCTGCACCTGGCCTCGTTGTTCAGCCGCACCGTGGTGTATTTCATCCGGCCATTGGGCGTGCAGTCGATGGCGATGTCTCATGTATGCCCGGCAGTCACCATCGAGTGCGGCAAGCCCAGCCACAAGTACGGCGTGGAGCATGCCCGCGACTACATCGAGGCCTGCCTGAAACTCAATGAACTGTCCCGGGAGCCGGTGCCTTCCCACGATGTCGACCTGTTCCATACGGTGGCCACGGTGAAAATCCCCGAGGAGGTCAGCTTCGGGTTTTCCGACGACACGGCTGATCTGCGCCTGGTCGATGCCATCGATCACATGAATTTCAGGGAACTGCCGGCGGGCACCCAGCTGGGCTGGCTGCAAACCGGCGACAGTCTGCAACTGGACGTGCGCGACGAAAACGGCAGACCGGTGCAGGAACGCTATTTCGCCATCCACGAGAACACGCTCATCACCACACGGCCCTTCATGCCGTCGATGTTCACCCTGGATGAAAGGATCATCCGCCAGGACTGCCTCGGTTACCTGATGGAGCGGCTGCTCCCGGAAAGCGCTTGATAGCGTCCTGTCAGCAGGCGAAATGAGGCGTCAACCGCACCTGTTGCTGGCCTTGTCCGGTCACGGCTACGGTCACCTGGCCCAGTGCGCACCGGTCCTCCAGGCCCTGCGCGCGCGGCTGCCAGCGCTCAGGCTGACGGTGATGAGCGAGCTGCCACGTACCGTGCTGGCGGAACGGCTGGGTCATGAATTCACCCACCTGTCGCAGGCGACCGATCCGGTCCTGCCCATGCGCAGTGCCTGGGAAGTGGATGTTGCTGCCTCGCTCAAGGCATTTGATGAGTTCCACCGTGACTGGGAGGCCGCGCTACAGGCGGATGTCGAGCAGCTGCGAGTGCTGGCTCCCGATCTGCTGCTGGCCAACATCCCTTATCGCCTGCTGGTCGCGGCCAAACAGGCTGAAGTACCGGCGGTGGCGCTGTGCTCGCTCAACTGGGCGGCGGTCCTGGCCTCCTACTGTGGCACCGGCCCGGAGGTGCGCCCCATCCTGGAACAGATGTGGGCCGGTTACCGTGCCGCGGACCTGTTCCTTGCGCCACAACCCGCACTGCCCATGCCGGAGCTGGACAACTACCGTGCCATCGGGCCGATTGCCCGCCAGGGCCGCTGCATTAGGCAGGCCTTGCACGCGGAACTCGGGGTTAAGCCGGCGACGCGGGTCGTGCTGGTCGCCCTGGGCGGAATCGACAGTGCCTTACCGCTGGCGGACTGGCCGCGTCTGCAGGGTCTGGTGTGGCTGTTCCCGCAGGCACTGGAGGCGTCGCGCGATGACTGGTTTGACAGCCGCAAGCTCTCTTTTCCTATTATCGATGTCCTGGTCTCGGCCGATGCCGTGCTGACCAAGCCGGGCTACGGGACCTATACCGAGGCGGTGTGCAATGCGGTACCGCTGCTGACGCTAGCGCGGCCGGACTGGCCAGAAACAGCGTATTTAAACGCCTGGGCACGGCGCCACGGTTGCCTGGAGGAGATCAGCGTTGCGCAGTTTCAGTCAGGGACCTTCGGTGCGGCACTGGAACGGCTGCGGCAACAGCCCTCGCAGGAACCGATGGAGCCGGAGGGCATACGGCAGGCTGTCGATGTACTGGCTGGATATCTGTAGAAAGACGGTCAGAGACCATTTTCTGGTTATATTAGGAAAAAATGTGCTCTGACCCCGTTAAGCTACGCCGGTTAGATGCTATGCGTTCAGTACGATATGCTCAATCTGCCTGGCGAAGTTTGTCCATGAGAAATTGATGCCTCTAGCACGTGCGGGTTCGCTCATCCTGGAAATGATGCTGCGATCATTGTACAGATTCAATATCGCATTTTGGTAAGCATCGGGGTTGCCGGGGTCTATCAAAAAAGCTTCTTTCTCTGAAATATAGGATTCAATTCCGGGAAGACGTGTTGTGATAACAGGTAACCCGCAGGCAAGGGCTTCCAGTATTGCATTGTTGGCTGTTGCATCGAGCATGGGCATGAAAAAAAGGTTTGCTCTCTGGTATAAGTGGAGGAGCTCTTCGTCACTAATATGTTGGTGAAGATAAATATTGCCCGGCTCTGCAGGAGGTTTTACCTCCGATGACACGATATGAAACTCGATATCAGGATACTTATTCTTCATCCTTTCGGCTACCGCTATAACAGTATCATAATCCCGCAACCACTCACCGACACTCAGGCAAATGAATTTGTCTTTATCCTTGCGGGATATATCGGGTTGAAAATAGTCGACATCAATGCCATGCATCAGGGTAGAAATTCTGTCGTGCGGGATGAAGCGGTACAGGTCATCGGCCTGAATCCGGGAGAGGACTATGGCGTGGTCAATGGAGTTGAATACTTCGGTATTGATCAAGGTATGTAGTACGTCAGGTGGCTGGTGAAACATGGCAACGATCTTGGGTTTTGTTTTCTTCTTATGCATGGCCAGTATTTTTGGTAGCTTATTAAGCGAATGTTCTCCATCCAAATAAAAAACAACGTCGTATCCATAGAATGTCACATGTATCCATGCGGAAATTTCAGCCCAGAAATCTCCGGTAGAATATACTTTCGGACCACCTCTGCTAAGAAGTGTTGAAATCATTCTCTTGATAAATCGGAACGGCGCAAATTTAGACCGTTTACTGGTTACGATATGTTCCTTGACCAAGAAACGCGACCTGTCCATATATTTTATGAACTGGTTAATTCCGGAATGCTGGCCCCAGTGCGACTGGTAGGTACGTATCAGAAATATTTTCAAAGGCTTCATATCGCTTTACGCCACTATATTGAAAAAACCCCTGATACAAAGAAACATAGACTCCGCTGCTTTGTATCGCGGCGATTGGAAACAGCATAAAAAGTCGACATTTCAACCATGATTTACTCCCGGTTTACACTATGCGATACACCCGATTCGAATAATGCAGGTATGTCATATAGGAGGTCAATCGATGTGTTAATCTCATGTGGCGAAGAATAAAAGCCCTTCCCCATAAAGTCCACGGCAATAGAACATCGGATGTTTTCAAAACATAGCATGCTCCACCTCGTGCACCCTGTGAAAAGTACTTCCCGGAGACCGCAAGTCTTGCTATGTAGCGATAGAGGGATTTCAGCTTACCCCGTTCATAGGCTTTGCTGTCTATGCCGCGATGGAGCGTGAATCAGGCTACCATGTTCACTGTGCCAAAAAATTGTTGGCGGGGATTGCCCTTGGGTAACCCCATGCATGGCAAACACATGATGCTGTATAACAGCCCCGGGGCTTCTTGGAAGATACATGGACATCACTAACCTTGACGTCCACACTCAAAATTTTGAGTGGATGGTGCTGGATCAGGACTACATTCACTGTCTGGCCGCCTATTCAAGGGCCGCATAGACCAGACACGAAGCCCACTGTTCGCGATGGATTTAGCGATTTAGACATCAAAGCCGCCCCTGTGATCAGTGGTGGGCAGTGCTACGAAATGTCTGGTATATATGCTCTACGTTTTAGAATAATGTATTTTGTGTAGACACTAGCTATACGTTTATGTGATTTAATGTCCGTATTTATTGATTAGATTGACTGTTGGAAATATGAGAAGAAATATCCCTGCAATTGAAGAACTCCGATCGCTCCCGATTGGGCGAAAAAGTGGTTGGCCCTGGACTGTCGAATCTGTTGGTTCAGCAATTGCCACCCATGATGATCGCCCTTGGCCGAAAATAAGTATCGTCACTCCCTCCTATAATCAGGGCGCATTCATCGAGAAGACCATCCGCTCAGTGCTCTTGCAAGGGTACCCAAACCTTGAATACATCATCATTGATGGTGGTTCCACTGACGACACAATTGAGATCATTAAAAAGTATGAGTCCTGGTTAACCTCTTGGGTTAGTGAGACTGATCGCGGTCAGAGTCATGCTATCAATAAGGGTCTCAATTTAGCCACAGGAGATTTATGTGGTTGGCTGAATTCTGATGATTATTACACCGAGGGCGCATTATTCAAATTGGCGAATGCCTATCTGGATGATACTTCAGTAGGCGCAGTATATGGTCAAGGCCATGTAATAGATACTAATGGACGAGTTATATACAAACCGGAATTGAGACAGGTAACCCATGAGGGTCTTTTTGATTGGTTTTCGGGGCATGATTTTATGCAACCGTCCTGTCTATTCACTAGAGATGCATGGCTAGAATGCGGCCCTCTTGATGAAAGCATTCATATCTCACTGGATGTAGACCTATGGATAAGAATTTCAGAGAAGTTCGAATTCAAAAAAATAGATGATCTCTTGTCAATTGCATTAAGTCATCCCCAAGCAAAAACAACGGCAATGGAAAATTTAATGTATGTTGACTTTGCGATTATGGTTATGAGACATGGAAATGAAGCCAAAGCCAGGGAACTCTTGGAGAGACAAGCTAATATTCTTTCAGAACTGCAAGCGAAAATGGATAAATATAATTTAAAAAAGAAGCTAAAAAAGTTGTATAGAAAAATAGTGAAATAAAGCAGAATCGATTTTCTTCATAGCCTGCCTGTGATACGCCCCTGGTCGGGTACAGTAGATTTGATTGCTGGTGCGGGGATATGACAAGAAAAATTTTCTTGTGGCAGTTCAGCCTATAGTCAATATTACATCTCCGGATCGAGGCGCAAGCTTGCCATGTGCAACAATTCCTGTGCAGGAACCCCCCCTTCATGTGCTCTGTCTCGATCTGAATAGAGTAGGTTCTATATGTCCTTCGTCATGGATCTGGCCTTTCGGTACGTGCTCGACTAATCAATGATTACCAGATGACAGACTTATAGGTCGCGAGTATCCCTCCTGTGGCGGATTTTCGACGGGGTATGACAGGTTAGATCCTTCATCAACCAGATCAAACCAGCCAGTACACCAGTGATGACTACCAAGTCTATTTACCGATAGACGGGATTGGATCCACTCTGAACTGGCTGGGTGCTTGATGGGGAATTCACAGCCGTAAAGGTTCGTATCTCAAGCCTGATGACCGTGCCTCTCGACCGCAGCGCCTCTTGAATTTGTGGCGGGGTGGGTTGTTGTGTCAGTTTCTTGTCACGTAGCGCATATTGTGTAAAGATTCATAAACCTGAAACAGAGGGTCGCTATATTCATAAATCAGGACCGTTTAATCAATGAAAGTGAGGAAAATTTCCAACTCGATACATTGAGTAATTTTAGATATTAAGAAAAAACAATAAGATAATAATGGATAGCGTGATTATAATTGAGAAGGCACACCTTCCCAAATTGCCGGCGGACAGTGAGTATGTGCTGGTAAAAAATACTCAGAAACTGGTAAAGGCTCGCTTCAGTAACGTCACCTCAGCCAAACAGCGGGACATCAGATTCTGGGCGCTGTACTACTGGCTCAAAAACTGTAGCTTGAATAAATCACGACCGACGTCAGGTGACGCGCTGCGTCACATTCTGACAATAAATTTGAACTGGGTCACAGTTTGTGTTGTTAAAATCATGCGATCCGAGTTCTGTATGGCATCCAAACCTGTCATCTCCCGGTTCAGAGAAAATTCTTATCCTATTGTTTTATCTATATTTCATTATCTAACAAGAGTACTAAACCAGAATATATTTCGGTTCGACGACAAACTGGCACGGATAATGTATGTTATCTACAACATTTGTTGTTTAAATGTTTTTAGTGCCCGAAATCGAGGCGGTGTTTATCCAGTTTCCCAAGGCATTTTTCGGGAGCTGTGCGCGCACGCTTAGTGAATAGTCATTTGGATATCGTTAATATAAAAAATATATTAAAAACAGGCTCCTAGTACAGAAGCCATTTATCAAGGATGTGTTATGACAAATAAGAATTACATTGCGGTGCCAGATTCGCACCAAGAGAAAAAAATTAGTCGCCTGAAATCACCGATTATGGGACCGGTAATCGCGGCATTATTCATATCCCTGATGTCCTCCACGGTCCTGGCGGCAGAGCCAGAGGCCGATGTAGTGGATTTAACGGTGGAGAGCCCGCCCGCCGCCGGTCCCATTGTCGGAACCACGCAGGCTAGCTCGATGTCAGCAGTCATTATTCCGGCCGCTAATGCCTTGTCAGACCATACTCATCTTGCTGCGGTTAGCAAAGAGTTTGAGGTAGTCGGTCGCAATGCCAAACCCGTCTCTATCATGCGGAAGGAAGACGCGCCCGAACTGCCTTATGCACTGATATTGGCGCTGGTGGCATTGATTGGACTGGTACCGGTATCCCGCAGCAAGCCTTAGCCCGATCCTTGCTGGGCTGATCTCGTCAGGCACTTTTACCCAGGCATTTCGGTGTGCCTGTAAAGTGCTTCAGTACCACGCCGCAACAAAAATCATCTCCACACATAACATGGCCGTTCGGGCATCTGTGTTACGGTTAGTGAATGCGCCCGGCTGGAAATGATGATTGAACGAAGCGCATCATACAAAGTGCTTTTGGGTCAATACCTTGCCAAGGAGGGGTCGAGGTTACTTGAACAGTATTATTACGGTTTAGATGGATTGAAATGAATAATCTTCTGGCACTTGTCGCGTCGATGGCCATCAGTATGTTGCTGATACCATTGATGTCCAGGCTGGCCCCGCGTCTGCATCTGGTTGACATTCCCAGTCAGAGAAAGGTTCACACCAAGCCGATTCCAAGAGTGGGTGGTATCGGAATTGTGATCGGCAGCCTGATTCCGCTGATAATGCTCTCACCCGATAAGCTGACCCAGGCGTATATCTACGGCGCAATAGTATTGTTCATATTCGGGTTGTGGGATGACATGTTCGATATCGGTCATTACCCGAAGTTTATCGGACAGATCATCGCTATCCTGATTGTCATCTTCTATGGGGATCTCTACGTCGTCAGGTTTCCGTTTGTTACCGGTGGAGAGATTGCCATCGGCTTCGGCATTCCGTTTACGCTGTTTGCGATGGTCGGTGTAATCAATGCCCTTAACCAGTCTGATGGTTTGGACGGGCTGGCAGGCGGTGTATCAATGTTTAGCATCGGTGCAATGAGCCTGCTGGCGCTGATTTCCATGCAAGGGCAGCAGGCGCTTATGATTGCTTTCACCATGATCGGGGGAGTTCTTGGGTTTCTGCGCTACAACACACACCCTGCGCGGGTTTTCATGGGTGATTCCGGTAGCCAGTTCATCGGTTACACGCTGGCATTTCTCGTCGTTCTGATTAGCCAGCGCATCGATACCGCTTTGAGCCCGGCGGCCGTACTGTTTTTGCTGGGACTACCGATCGCCGACAGTCTCGTGGTGCTATACAAGCGGGTCCGCGGGGGTAGGAAGATATTCAGCGCCACCAAGGATCATCTTCACCATCGCCTGCTGGACCTGGGATTCGTCCACCGGGAGTCGGTGGTCATCATCTATTCTGCACAGGCGGTTTTTGTCACCTGCGGCGTACTGCTGCGCCTGGCGTCCGATTACCTGGTCATGACCCTCTACCTTGGCTTCTGCCTGTTGATTTTTGGCGCAATTAGCATGGTCGAACATATCGGCTGGAAGTTAGAACGCAAGGTGACGCACAACCAGGCGAATATCATGGATAACCAGGTCCTTAGGAACGTTCTGGTCATACTGCCACGGCGATTCCTGTCTATCAGTATCCCGGTTTTTTTGGTGGGTGCGAGTCTGCTGGTTGATCAGGTGCCCGACGATTTCGCCAAAATATCATTACTTATCGCCGTATTGATCCTGCTGGATCTGTTTGTGGTGCGCGAACAACACTCTATTATTCGGCGCGCCCTGATCTATATCATCGCCGGACAGGTGGGGTATCTGTGGGTCAATTATCAACCGGATTATTTGCTTGGCTATCTGGATATTGCTGAAGTGCTGTTTTTTATGCTCATCGCCGTGGCGTTTGGTATCGCGGTAAAGTTTTCGCCGCGCCGGCGCAAGATAGAGTTCGAGCTGACAGCAACCGACTATCTTGTGGCTTACGGCCTGCTTGCGGTACTTATTGTTTCAAATGGGCAGCTTTGGGGGAGTGGGAACGTAACATTTGTCGTGCAGCTGATCATTGTGTTTTATGCCTGCGAACTGCTGATCACAGAAAAACGTGGAAGCTGGAGCTGGTTGAGTGTTGGCGCCATGATGGCGGGTGGTGTGCTCGGAGTGAGAGGTTTGCTTCTCGGTTAGTGACGACTCCAGCAGAGAAACAGTGCAAAATATTGCATCCAACTCTACAGTCATTAAATGGAACGAAAGTCAGAGATTGGATGCATATAATTAAATTAACAAGAATGTTATTGGTCCCGGATGTAGGAGGCTGATGTCAGCCGGTTATCCTTATGACGGATTGATGTGCGACAGTAGCGAAAATGAGTAAATTCAGACGGCTCTGGACAGCTTTCTGGGTGAGAAAATCGAGTCTTACCCGGTTAGGGCGGCTTGCCGCCAGGCTGGCTACCGTCTTTACGCCCGCCTATAAAGGAATGGCCCACCTTGCAAGTCTGGCACCGCACGGCTTTGTCTCGGCAAGCGCTGGCATCGCCCATAATGATGTTAGATTCGGTAAACATGTCTTCATCGGTGATCGTGTTCTGATTTATAAAACATGCACGGGTGGCTATGTCGATCTGAAAGATGAAGTGGTGCTCTATGGAGACACCATTATTGAAACGGCTGACCATGGCAATGTAACCATTGGAGAGGAAACGCATATACAACCACGCTGTCAGATAGTCGCGGGTAAAGCGTCCATCATTATCGGTAAGCGTGTGGAGATGGCGCCGGGCTGTGCGCTATACCCGTTCAATCACGGGATGGAACTGAATCAGAGCATTCGTGAACAGCCCTTGGTGTCGAAGGGCGATATCGTGATAGAGGACGATGTCTGGCTGGGTTATGGAGTGATTGTCCTTGATGGTGTGCGTATAGGTAAGGGAGCCGTCATTGCTGCCGGATCCATTGTTACGCATGATATCCCGGAAAATGCCATCGCCATGGGGACACCTGCTCGAGTTGTTAGAATACGTTCTGATACCGAACAGGGAACTTAATAGCAGTTCCTGGATAAGCGCATGATAAGTAATTGAAAATAAGTTTGCCATTTTTTCATAAAGTCAGTCCTAAATTCTCCCGTGAATTCGATTTGTAAGTGCAACTCTGTCTGGTCGATCAGAGGGCAAGCTGCGGTAGTATCGTGGCTTTTATCACCGCCAAGCAAGAGTAGCACTGATGAGCTACACGCAGCATACCCGAGAGGAACGATACCAAATTTATATTCTGAAGAAAGCCGAATACAGCCTGGCACAGATTGCCGCTCTGCTGGAGCGTGACAAATCGACCATCAGCCGGGAACTTTGACGGAATCAGGGCCTGAAGGAGTACCAGCCCCAGCAGGTGCACAATCTGTCGCTGGCGCGGCGTCGCAACAAGGCCACGCCCCGTCTTGGCAACCCGGTCTGGCGGCTGGTCGAGGCGCTGATCTGCGAGGAATGTAGTCCAGAGTAAATCGACGGCCGACTGGAGTTGGAACAAGGGGTGTCCATCAGTCATGAGTGGACTATTAGTATGTCTACCCGGACAAACGCTCAGGTGGCGACCTGTACCGTTTCCTGCGTTGTCAGAAGACCCGACGCAAGCGCTATGGCAACTATGACCGGCGCGGCTGTATTCCCAACCAGGTCTCGATCGATGAGCGCCCGGTAATCGTCGATGCCCGGCAGCGGTTTGGTGACTGGGAGGGTGACACGGTGATTGGCAAGGGTCAGCGGGGTGCCCTGGTGACGCTGGTCGAGCGAAAATCGCTGTATTCGGCCATCCAGTCTGCCTTCAACAAGACCGCTGAGGCCGTTAGAAACGCTGTCAGACGGGGCCTGTCGCTTTACAAGGATCGGGTGCATAGCATCACCCATGACAATGGCCGTGAATTTGCTGACCATGAAGGTATGGCCGCTGACCTTGATGCCTGGATCTACTTCGCGCATCCTTATGCCTCCTGGGAGCGTGGGCTGAACGAAAATACCAATGGCCCCATTCGACAGTACTTCCCCAAACATAGGAACCTGACTACCGTAACCGAACGTGAAATAGAATGTGCCATGGATAAACTCAACAACCGTCAGAGAAAGTCAATGGGCTTCCGGACACCCTATAAAGTCTCCTTCAATACCAGGACTTCGTTAACCGTTGCACTTCAAAGTTGAATCCGCGAGTATTGAAGTGTTAGCTAAGCCGGATCAATAATTCGTGCTTAATATTGAAAGTTATCGTTTCTACCTACTACAGGATTTCAGTACCTTGATATGAAAAATAAAAAAAAAGTTCTTTTCCTCATTGAGGATATATCTTTTACGTTTGATAATCGTGTTATTCGCGAAACACAGGCACTTATAGATGATGGGTGGGATGTGACGGTCATATGTCCAAAAGACCCAGTTGATCCTTTCTATCGTCGTGCTAGTGAACATTTAAGGGTATATTTTTACCCGAAACAGGACGCATGTTCTGCCATTGGGCATATATTCGAACACACCATCACTATACTGGCAGTAACGTTTCTGTCATGGTTCGTTTTTATACGACACGGTTTTCGTGTTATTCACGCATGTAACCCCATGGATATTTTCTGGATTCCTTCCTTACCATTCAAACTGCTTGGAGTCCGGTATATTTTCGATCATCACGATTTAAGCCCTGAGCTTTATTTGTGCCGCGGAGAAGGTTCCAATAAGTCGTTATTTTTCTGGATACTTTCCTGGCTTGAAAGGATGTCGTTCAGGCATGCAAATGTCGTTATCTCAACAAATGAGTCCTATAAGAATATTGCACATGAGCGTGGCGGGAAACAGCCTGACGAAGTATTCGTTGTGCGTAATGGTCCTAATCTTGACAAGTTTAAACAGGTTCCTCCCAATGAAGGCTTGAAAAAAAAGGGGGAAATTCTGGTTGGCTATCTGGGTAATATGAATCCCCAGGACGGCGTGGACTACTTGCTGCAAGCAGCTGATTTAATTATCACCAAAAGACTAATAAAGAATGTAAAGTTTGTTTTTGTAGGAGGAGGGTCATATCAGGCTACATTAGCAAAGATGAGTATCGATATGGGGCTTGTGAATTATGTAACTTTTACCGGCCGAGTGCCTGATGACGAAATGCTGTCGACCCTGTGTGCCTGTGATATTTGTGTACAGCCAGATCCGAAGAACCCACTAAACGATAAATCGACGATGAATAAGGTGATGGAATATATGGCACTGGAAAAGCCAGTGGTTGCCTTCGATCTCACTGAAACACGTGTTTCATGCGATAATTCCGCACTCTATGCAGAACCAAATAGTGTTTCTGATCTGGCTGATAAGATTCTTGAACTGACATACAATCCGGAGCTGCGTATGCGTATGGGTCAGGATGGCCGCAAAAGGGTAGAAGAAAAGCTTGCTTGGCCTTTTTCTGTTCCGAAGCTGCTGGCTGCCTACGAGCGGGCTATACATTAAAATACACAAACGACTAAAGCCCATGCGAATTATTATTCTCAGTCAGGATGATAATCTATATTTACCAGCCTCTTTTGCTACTGTATGCACGGCGCTTGGTGACAAAATTGTAGCTATCGCAGTTTCACCGGCCATGAGTACCCATGGTGGCCCGTTAAAGGGATTTGTTCGTAATGCGCGACTGTTTGGTCTGAAAGGCACAGTAATCATAGGGTGTCGCGTACTTTGGAGAAAAGCGATGGCGCATCTTGTTAAGACTAACAAAAATGGACCATTTTACTCGCTTCGGGCAGTAGCTGACGCATTTTCAATTCCATATCGCTATGTACCGAAAATCAACAGTACAGATTTCAAGTCTTTGCTACAAAAGTATCAACCTGAACTACTGATTTCTATCAGTTGTCCTCAAGTAATCGGCAAGGCAATCCGAGATCGTCTCCCCAAAGGATGTATTAATGTGCATAGTGCGCCATTACCGCGTTATCGTGGTCTGATGCCGACATTCTGGGTGCTTCGGAATGGTGAAAAAAAAACAGCAACAACGGTTCATGATCTGGAAGCCAAACTGGATGACGGCGACATAATCCTGCAGCGAGAGATTGAAATAACTGATAGCGATACTTGGGATTCACTGGTACGTAAAACCAAAGCAGCTGGTGCTGAAATTCTGATTGAGGCTGTGGAGCAAATTGAATCAGGTACAGTACAGCGCAAGCCAAACCTTGAGGAAAACGCCACGTATTTTTCGTTCCCAACTGCCGAGGACCGCAAGCTATTTTTTAGAAGTGGACGGAAGTATTTTTAAAAACGGCTTTAGAGGCTTATTCTTCTTGCCGCCTGCCAGTTTACCAACGAATCAGCATCTTTGAGATCTGTAAACTCAAAATCACAGATCAGCCTGTCTAGTTTTCTAAACGCCCCTTTTAACCCATAGTAAGACTTTAGTTTTCTCAGCGCCGACAGGTTCTTTATTACAGGCTGATCTGCGTCGAAATCTCTGGGATGGAAGTAGGTCATGACATAACCGGAATCCTGCATCATTATTTTTATCAACCAGTATGGAAGTAGCCTGAAATATCCACCGCCTGAAAAAATAAGATGTTTACCTAAAATATTGTACAAGTTAATAGGAAATTCCTTTATTTCCAGACCATTTCTACAGACTATCGCAGGCTCCGCCTGGCCAAACTCGTGAAAACCACCATGTGCTCTTCTAGCAGGAAAAATAGAACAGTCAATCTTGATGCCGTTTTCAATCAATATATCAAATACCCAACGATTCTCGCTTATTAGCGAGAACCCGGGGGCTCGGTAACTCGTAATTTTCTTACCTGTTATAGCCTCAATTGAGTTGATCGAGTCTATAAGATCATGCCTGAATTCATCCCGTTTTTGTTCATAGGCAAGTTGATGTATGTCTGAGTGCGTTGCTATTTCATAACCGGAATTATGAATAGCTTTTATTACATGAGGAAACTTTCGTGCTATCCAACCCAGGCAAAAAAAAGTAGCATTTTGATTATTCTTGTCGAGAAGAGATAAAATTCTGTCCATGTTGGCATCAAGTCTACAAGCATAATTAGACCACTCTCTTTCGCCTTTTGTTGAGTCATTATCAAGTATGTGAAACCACTCTTCTATATCAAATGTCAGAATATTCATAAAAGATACTTCTCTTGTAATTAGGATCTTTAGTGTTTATATGTGGCTAGTGATGTTGGCTGGCTGTGCTCTATGCTTGGTTGTGAGTATAGAAAGATTAAAAGCCTATTTCCTTAAAGTCCACGGCTATTGACAAGTCGTTCATCTCGATTTATATCTAGTTCTATCTATCCAAAATAATCCAGTCAATTGTTGAAATGACGAACTCCCCCCTACAAGTAAACAAGACTCATTGAGAGTTTCATCATATTACCAGTCACCTGTGCTTTTAACGCAGCTGGTGGTGTACAGCTCAGTGAACTTGACCTTTCCCCTTCAGGTAACCCAGTCTGATTGAGAGTGTTTTCATAGTATCAAGCCACTTGTGCTTCGGACACAGCAGGTGGCGTATAACTCAGCGAACCGTGCGGCCGGATGGTATTGTAGTGATTGCGCCAATTTTCGATGATTCGCCTGGCATCGGCCAGGTCCCGGAACCATTGCTGGTTCAAGCAGCCATCCCGGAACTGGCCATTGAATGATTCTACGAGGGCATTCTGGGTCGGCTTGCCTGGCTGAATGAAATGCAACTTCACGCTCGATTCCTGACTCCAGAAGAACATCGCCTAACTGGTCATCTCTGGACCGTTATCGAGAACCAACGTCCGGGGCAGACCGCGTGTACCCTTTAGTTGCTCCAGATAGCGCGCTATCCGTGCGCCCGAGATGGTCAGGTCCATCAGCTGCCTGACACAGACCCAGGAGTAGTCATCCATAATGTTCAGGATCCGGATACGTCGGCCATCCGCAAGCTGATCGTGGACGAAATCCAGCGACCAACGCTCGTTCGGTCGGGTGGGTACGGTCATCGGCATCCGGAGCCGTACCAACTTCTTGCGGCGCTTGGTTCGCACCTGCATCTCCAGCTCGGTATACAGGTGATAGGTGCGCTTGCGGTTAACCACCCGGCCTTCGGCCCGCAGTAGCCCGTGCAGCATCAGATAATCGTAACGTGGATACTGCTGACCTAGTATCTTGAGACGCGCAATCAGCTCGACATCCCGCTGCGGTCTCAGCGGCTTGCAGCGTACCGCCTCGCGACTGATCTGGATTAACCGGCAGGCCCGGCGCTGGCTGATGCGGTGGCGTTACTGGACGTAGCCGACCAGCCATTTACGTGTGGCCGGCTTCACCACTTTTTCCCAGCACATCCTTGAGTATGGCCTTGTCCGGCTCCGCCTCAGCCAGTAGCTTATTGAGCCGGCTGCTCCCCGTCTCCAGCGCCCGCAATCGCTTGTCTCCGAGACTTCCAGGCTGCCGTACTTCGACTTTCAGCGATAGAAGCTCTGTTCAGAAATGCCGTGTTCTCGAACCAAATCAACCACTTTGGCGCCAGCCTCATGTGCTTTGAGAATGCTGATGATCTGCTCTTCGGTGTAACGCTTGCCCTTCATATCGAAACCTCCCTGCAGTCAATTTAACGAAAAATCTCTCAATTGTCTTGGCTACCCTGGCGGGGGAAAGGTCACAGGCACCGACCGTATTCGCTAAACAGGTATCCCTAGATATGATTAAGTTCCTCGTATCAGACGCGGTACTGATTCAAGGGTACGGTTAATTGGTCAGAAGAAAGTGCCGGAAAATTTAACAAGTCCAGTGTTGCTTGTTTTCGCGGTTGCCTGCTGAATTTCAGCATGAACCTATGTCACAATTATTAACTTGAAAACAAATAGTTATACTTGCCTAATACTGTAAGAGGCAGGTATCAGTCGTCCCTGCTGGATTAATGGGCACTGCCTTGACAAGTAATTGACGGAAAGAAAGACTATTTTCGCTTAAGAACAATTAGTTATGGTGTTAACCATGGATGGCTGGTAGAGTACCGGCGCATTAAGGGTGTGATACTTAAGGACAATAGACCACTGATGTGTGAATACATATCCTATTTATGATCAAGTGGCCTCATAATTTGCATCGATAACATCTATTTTAACTATATGATAAATATACAGTTATTTATAGAAGGAATACGGCATGTCGTCTTGGTCCACATCACAGATGTAACTATTGCCCATAACCCTAAGGATCTGAATGAATACGGTGATGAATAGATGGAAATCGGAACCATGTTTGCGGATGCTCAGCACATCCCGGATGTTCTCAAAGACGGTAGCGAAATTAATTACTCTCAACTTAAATTCCAGCGAGTGCCATGTCAGGAGTATGAAAGCGCATGAAGATCATCAGCACATTTAAAATGAATGGTATGAAACACTACAGCAATCTATTTGGTGTGTTCTTTCTTGCAAGCATCCTGACAGCCTGTGGTGGTGGTAGTTCAGCACCTGCACCC
Source organism: uncultured Ectothiorhodospiraceae bacterium (assembly GCA_947259415.1). Classification (GTDB taxonomy): domain Bacteria; phylum Pseudomonadota; class Gammaproteobacteria; order UBA9214; family UBA9214; genus CAMYJZ01. Next base: position 133,960 of record CAMYMI010000020.1, read on the forward strand.
ACACCTAATAATCCGCCGGTGGGTCTACCGAGCATCATTGGTACGGCGCAGGAAGATCAGACCCTGACCGCCGACACTTCCGGTATTACAGATGATGACGGGCTTGGTACCTTCAGTTACCAATGGTTACGCGACGGTGTCGCCATCGGTGGTGCAACGGGCAACACCTACATTACGAGCGATGCAGATGTCGCTACCACCATCACGGTCAGCGCCAGCTATACCGATGGTCAGGGCACGAACGAGAGTGTGACAAGTGCCGGTGTAGGACCGATCACGAATGTCAATGATGCGCCGGTGGGTGCGCTGACCATCACCGGTGTGGCGACCGAAGACCAGATCCTGACTGCCGATCCCTCCGGCATCACAGATGATGACGGTCTAGGCGCCTTCAGTTACCAATGGCTACGTGACGGGGCCAGCGTCGGTGGCGTCACAGGCAGCACCTATGTCCTGGGCGATGCCGATGTGGGCACCCAGATCAGTGTCCAGGTGAGTTACACAGACGGACAGGGCACGGCGGAAGGCCCACTCACCAGCGCGCAGACAGGGCCCGTGGCGAATGTCAATGATGTGCCAGTGGGTGTACCCACGATCACCGGTATCGCAACCGAAGGTCAGACATTAACCGCCGACACCTCCGGTATCACGGATGATGACGGTCTCGGTGCCTTCAGTTACCAATGGTTGCGCGACGGGGCCACCATTGGTGGTGCCACATCCAGCACATATGACCTGGGTGCTGCCGATGTCGACACCCAGATCAGCGTCCAGGTGAGTTACACAGATGGTCAGGGCACGGGTGAAGGTCCGCTTACCAGTGCCCAGACGGTGGCAGTGACCACAAATATTGCATCACTAGCCGAAACCACTTGTTCCTCCGATACACCAGCCACCGGTCAGACGTGTGATAAAGCTATCGATGGGATGGCTGACGGGGCGCCGGCCAATCCCGCAAATGAATGGGTGAGTGCGGGCGAAGGCACAGGGGCAATGCTCAAACTCACCTGGGACCAGTGTTATCCGGTCACCCGGATTAGTCTCTACGACCGGCCCAATCCCGATGACCAGATCACGGATGCGCGCATCACCTTCGGTGACGGCAGTTCAATCGCTGTCGGCAGCCTGCCCAATGACGGCAGTGCGTTTGACATCAGCGGCCCCGCGGCCTGCATTGACAGTCTTTCTCTCGAGGTCACGGCGGTTTCCGGGACCACCACCGATGTCGGGCTGGCCGAGATTGAGGTCTTCGGTTCACCGGCCGGCGCCCAGACACCGCTGTTTGTCGAGCGGTTCAGTGATGGCGACAGTGTCGGTTGGGATGTATTGGATGAAGGCCCCAACAGTGTCCCGGGGGTATGGTCCGTGATCAATAACGCCTATGTCGAGAACAGCGGCTCCCTGCGGGGTGATGGTATCGGGATCTACGGTCAGACGCCGGATGGGTTCGAGATCGGGACCTACAGCTGGCTCAGCGACCTCGGCGTGCCGGCCTTCGGTGCCATGGACCTGCGGCTGAGGGTCCGCTCAGACACGGCGGTCTTTTCGGGCACTGACCTCCATTCCCCTGGCGTGGTGGGTGTGATGTTTGCCATTCAGGAGGCGGATAACAACTTCTACTATCGCTTCTCGATGAGCAAGCGCGAGGGCTATCGCAAGCTGGAGCAGAAGGTGGGTGGGAATTCCTTCAATGAGTTGACCACCAGTCCGCAGAGCTACACGCCGGATGAATGGATGACCCTGAGGATCGTCCACCAGAACGGCGCCATCGTTGTCTTCCTGGACGGCGAGCAGGTGGCGGCCAGTGACGAACCCAGTTTCGCCGGGGGCAGGATCGGGATCTGGACGAGCCAGAACTACGCTGCCACCTTTGACGATATCGTGGTCTACGATCCGCCCGCTGAACCAGTTATTGGCATCGCCCCGGTGATAGGTGGCCCCGCCTCGCCGGGTGAATACCTGGTCAAAACGGACGGGGCGATCGATGTGGCCGCGGTGGTGAACGATACCGCCTTGATCGGTGGGGTTGAATTTGTTGCCGACGAAGGGACGCCTGACGAGGTTGTACGGCCGGGTGTATTGGTCAGCAATCCCCCGTTCACGCCCTATTATTCAGCGAGTTTTGATCCATATGCTGTGCCCGGCAACCATGAAATCACGGCCTATGCCCTGGATAGCGCGAGCGATACGGTCAGTCAGGTCGGCGTACTGGGCCGCAACCTGGTTATCTTCGGCGACAGCATTTCCGATGGTGCCCTTGATAACCTCCCGGCTGACGACGTCTCCGCGGACCTGCGCAATACCAGTGGCGGTTATGCGACGGTGCTGAATGATGCGATTGCCGCGGCGTTCCCCATAGAACCCGTGACCGTGATCGATGAGGCGACACTGCTGGATAAAATCGGGGATGGAGTCAGTAAGATTGCCACCGTGTTGGCGCGCAATCCCCAGGCGCAGGCCTTGCTGGTCATGTTTGGCACCAATGACGCCGGTGTTTCCACCCCGGCGGCCTTCAGGGCGGGCATGGAGACGATTGTGAATGCCGCTATCGCGGCCGGTGTGAAGGTGTTTATCGCCAAGCCGCCACCCCTGGGCCCTCTCTTCGCAGCAAATAACCCAGATATTGAGCTTTTCAACACCGAAATTGATGATTTGATCGCTGATTATGGGGTGAGCAATCCGGGACAGGTATTTGCGGGACCGGATTTCTATGCTGGATCCGATGAGGTACCCGCCGCTGCCCCCATACCGCTCATTGACGATATACATCCAACAGGTGATGGATATGCCACGATGGGGAATCGGTGGAGTCAGATCATCATCGATAAGATTACTCAAGGGGATCTGTAATATTTGCTGTGTTTTTAGTAATGCAACCAGAAAATCGCACCTGTACCGCTGATACTCGATTGCCAGTAGACCTCGATTCAGAGGTAAATTGAGGCAATCAAGATGATGCCCTGGCCCTCTTCATGCGTAGGTGACTGAAGAGGCTTTAATTGTGATGCCGCAAAGATGAGGAACCAGTTCCCATGAAAAATCGAGCGCAACGAAATCTCAATAGCGTGTTTTTTTGTCTTGCAGTGACGCTGTCGAGCAGCGCATCCCATGCCGCGCTGGAATCATTTACACCCTACGTTGCCCTTGGCGCGAATCATGATTCAAATGTGTTTCGCACCAGTGTTAACGAAGAAGACGATACCGTATTGCACCTGGGTGCCGGTTTCTCCTCCGACCTAAAACTGAGCCGTCAACACCTGTTGCTGGATGTGGCTTTGGACAGGGCGGAATATGACAACTTCAGTGAACTCGATCATACCCGGGCTGATGCACGGGCCGGCTGGGCATGGCAACTGGGTAATCTCTGGAGCGGCGAGCTTAATTACAGATACAAGGATGAGCTGAGTTCATTCGACGAACTTTTTGTGCGCCTGAAAGATATGCGCACCGAAAACAGCCTTACGCTGGATGCAGGTTATCAGATTCACCCTGACTGGCGGCTGGTGGGTGCACTGGGCCTTTCCGATGTTGAGTATGATCGCCGCGGATTTCTGGATCGCGACAGTGATGATGTCATGCTAGAGGTGCAATACAGAAACACCCGCAACACCCGGGTCGGGGTGCGTGCCCGTTACAGTGACCATGATCTGCAAAATCTGGAGGACATCGGTGGGACGTTAATCGACAATGATTACGAGGAGGTGGAACTCAGTGGGGTGTTCTACTACGAGGTATCGGGTAAATCCGCGCTTGAGGCGCGTCTCGGTTACCTCGACCTGGACGCACAGCGGGATGAACAGGATTTCGATGGTGTCAGTGGCAGGCTTATTTACCACGGCGTCTTGACTGGTAAGACCAGCGTAGACGTTTCTGTCTGGCGTGAATCCTCGACACTGTATGACGAAATCACCAGCTACGTGATCTCCAAGGGCGTCAGCATACAGCCGGTCTGGTCAGCGACTTCCAAGATCAGTCTGCAAGGCGAGATATCCTACACCAATGATGACTTCAAGGGCCGCGATGATATCGTGGTTCCCCTGGGTGGGGAATCCCGGGATGACGATACCTGGTTGTACGCCATCAGCGCTAGCTGGGACCCCCGCCGGTTCCTGCGTGTATCGTTGGGTTATACGCGAGAGGAACGCGACTCCAGTATCGCAATACGTGACTACGATGATGACAGGATAGACGCCCGGCTACGGTTCACTTTTTAACCCCGGCGTCTGCTGCCGAGTGAAAGCTCTTTATTATTACCCGGCATATTATTTCACCATGATGGTCGTACATATATGTGTGGCTTCTTCGGTCCGCTCTATAAACTTGTCGTCGGATCAGAGAATTTTCTGTTATATATAGTCCTCATGGTAGATGTGGCGGCCGATGTTGGTTCATTAAGTTCTGAATAAACAAGCATTGATTATTATTGCTGGCCGTCAGAAAAATCATATAGTTCCTCATTCAGATGAAACACCTGCCCTCAGTTAACTGCTGTCCTCGAGATCAGCTCGGTAGCAACTTTATAGACACTTTCCTGAAAATGAAATGTAACTTAAATTTTGATAAATGGCTCATCTGCGCAGGAATGCACTAAGTGCGTGAAATAAAATAAATACTAATTACTAAGTAATCGTAAGGTATCTATAATCTACGTAAAATAAAGGAAGCTTAGATGTGAATGAGCGCTTCAATAAAAAAGTGCATGTAATAGCTAGAAAGTTCGGATTCGATATCATCAGATACGAGCCGAAATCACATCCATTGGCTCGTAGAAAGAAAATACTCGATACTTACAACATCGATCTTGTGCTTGATGTTGGAGCAAACACAGGCCAGTACGGCTTGCAACTCAGAGAAATCGGGTACAAAGATCGCATTACATCGTTCGAGCCGCTTTCTTCGGCCTACAAATTGTTAAGAGAGAATGCGAATCGAGATGAGTTGTGGGATGTTCACAATCATGCTCTTGGTGATGAGGATGGAATTACTTCAATAAATATTGCAGGAAATTTGTATAGCAGTTCCTTGCTGGATATGTTACCTAACCACATTAAATCTAGTCCTAATTCAAAGTATGTAGGTACAGAGGATATTCGTATCCAGAGACTGGATTCAATATTCACGTCAGTAGTCAAACACGCGAAGAATGTTTATATGAAAATCGATACCCAGGGTTATGAGGAGCACGTCCTGAATGGTGCGAAATCCTCTCTTCAGTACATTGACACGCTCCAGTTGGAGATGTCACTGATCCCCCTATATACAAGTGAGCTGTTGTTTAATGAGATGTATCAGAATCTCTTTGAAAAAGGTTACAAGCTCATAGCCGTCGAACCTGGATTTACGGATAACCAGACAGGACAGCTGCTACAGTTTGACGGTATTTTTCACAGAATGTGAAAAATATGATCGCGCAATGAGAATTCTATTTCTAAGTTCATATGTTGATCCCGGTTCCGGCGCATCTATTCTTAATCGGCTGGCGGCCCGATTAAAGCAAGATGGCCATCAGGTGCAAATTTTTACCACGAGCAAGGCGTGGAATTTTGATTCTGTAAAATTCATTCAGAACTCGAAAAGTATAAGTTTTATCAACAAAATTGCGAATAAAATCATTCCAAATTATTTTAGTTTTATTTTTTTTAAACTTTTAAAAGAGATAGAAACTTATAATCCGGATGTTATAAATATTCATTGGACGCACGGGTCGACGATACCTATACAAATTATTCCACGGCTCAATAAGAAATGGCCCGTATTTTGGACAATACATGATCTATGGCCTATCACGACGAATACCTTTCGAGAGGATGTAAATGGACAAACATTTACTAAACAGAATAAAACTTTAATTCAGAAAATACTTCAAAGCATCGAGTTTACTCCACAAGTACTATTTAAATATAAAATATGGCTGCTAAGTAAGGTAGATATCCATACAATTTCACCGTCAAATTGGTTGTTCAAGAAAGTAAATGCAAGTCCTGTTTTTCGTTATGCTATCAATCATCATGTGCCAAATGGCGTGGATTGCAATGTATTTAGGCCATTGGACAAGAATGAGTTAAGAAAAAAATACGGTATCCATTCGAGCCGCAAGGTTATCTTGTTTTTGTCCGCTAATGTAACTAATCCAGGTAAAGGGTTTTATTACTTTGCGAAAGCATTGGAGTCACTAAAAGTATCTAATCCAAAATTAGCTGATAGCGTTACGACGCTACTCGTTGGAAGAGGTAGTAAAGAGGCTAATGATTACTTGCCAACCGAATTAATAAATCTGGGGAGTACTAAAGATACTTCACGATTAGCAGAATATTATAATTTAGCCGACGTACTTGTTTCGGCATCGATCGCTGAAAATTTCCCATCGACTTTACTTGAAAGCTCGGCATGTTGTACGCCTGTGGTAGCCTTCGATGTAGGTGGCGTATCTGAGATTGTTATAAATGAAGTAACCGGATTGTTATCAAAAAGTAAAGATATAAAAGGAATGGCTAAAAATATAGAGAGACTGTTTATAGATAATAAACTGCGCGAGATAATGAGTAGAAATTCACGTGATCATATCGTTAATAATTATAGTATGGAAAAATTTGCAAGTAGTTATATAGAAATCTTTAAGACTGCAATGTTGGATAGGGAGGCCACTGAATACAAGTTCAATTAAACTATTAAGTCTCTACATGAAAGTGGCAGTGAAAATATATTATAGCCGAGATAAATAATGCAGAACTTCATTAAATACGCGGCCTTGTTTTGACATTGTTTCTAAGCATTTCGGCTCTCATGACTCGAACCGACCGGTGAGTCAACTATACTTGCGGGAATATTACTCAACCGGCATCAAGAGGGTATCACTAGGGCGCTCAATGATAATAATATATTTATCTCAATCACAGATTCGCTATCGATCATTGGCAATGGCAAAATAACTGGTGAATGGATATTTGTGAAAGGCTTAGATAATCAGGAAATGGCCGAGGAATTATAGTGGATCATGGAAGACCAGCGTTAGGGAAAGTTGTCGACCGCTTTTCGAGATACTGTGATCGAAATATTTACCTAGCAGATTATGCTGGCCGCTATCTCGATCTGTTCCGCGATTTCATAGGTACAGATTCAACTATCTATTTAATTAGATAACTTATCGTTTTAGATGTTCATGATAAGATTTAAGGCAGAAATATGAAAATAAGCATTTTCGGATTGGGGTATGTCGGCGCTGTTTCCGCCGGTTGTCTTGCACGCGACGGTCATAGTGTGATTGGCGTGGATCCATACCAGCCCAAGGTAGACCTGATCAACAGCGGCCAGACGCCCGTGATTGAAGCAGATATTGGGGAGATAATCGCTACCGCGGTGCAAGCCGGCAATCTACATGCGACAATTGATGTGCAGGATGCCGTCAATACCACTGAAATGTCCTTTATCTGTGTCGGAACACCGAGTCTGATTAACGGTGGACTGGATCTCAAATATGTCAGCAACGTATGTGAACAGATCGGCGAGGCAATAAGGGGAAAAGACGATTTTCATGTCATAGTCGCGCGCAGCACCATGTTGCCAGGCAGCATGCTTGACGTGGTCATACCAACACTGGAAAAAGTGTCCGGAAAGGCCGCCGGCAATGACTTCGGTGTTTGCAACAATCCCGAATTCCTGCGCGAAGGCACGGCCGTATACGATTTTTACAACCCACCAAAGACAGTCATCGGTGAAACGGATGTAAAAAGTGGAAACCTGCTCGCCAATATATATAAGGATATAGATGCCCCGTTGATCAAAACAGATGTAAAAACGGCGGAGATGGTCAAATACAGTGATAACGTCTGGCACGCGTTAAAAGTTGGGTTTGCTAACGAGATTGGGAATATTTCCAAGGCGGTGGGAATCGACGGGCACAAAGTAATGGAAATATTCTGCCAGGATACAAAGCTGAACCTGTCACCCTATTATATGAAGCCGGGCTTTGCCTTCGGTGGTTCCTGCCTGCCCAAGGATGTCCGGGCACTGACCTACAAGGCACACAGTCTGGATATCAAGGTGCCAATACTCGATTCAATAATGGTCAGCAATAAATATCAGGTCGAGAAAGGTCTGGAGATGATTATGGAGAAGGGCAACAAGGATGTCGGTATTCTAGGCTTTAGTTTCAAGGCCGGGACTGACGATCTTCGTGAGAGCCCGCTGGTTGAGATCATCGAACGATTGCTGGGTAAAGGGTATAACCTCAAACTGTATGACCGCAACGTCAACCTGGCCAGCCTGGTAGGGGCAAATCGCGATTATATTCTCAACCAGATTCCACATATTTCAAAACTAATGGTGAGCAGTATCGATGAAGTGCTGGAAAAGGCTGGGACAGTTGTCATCGGTAATGGCGATAGTGAGTTCTCGACGGTGCTGGACCGGACCAGACCGGGTCAGGTCGTTGTCGACCTGGTGAGAGTCGTTTCCGACCGAAGTCAGGAAGGGCGCTACGATGGCATCTGCTGGTAGGAAACGCCGTGTACTGATTATTGTCGAGAATCTCCCATCGCAGTTTGATCGTCGTGTATGGCTGGAAGCGACAACACTGCACGAGGCAGGATACGAAGTCTCTATCATCTGACCAACCGGCAACGGATACGAAAAGAAGTACGAAGTCATAGACGGTGTGTATATCTACGCACAGTTAGAAGGCAAGACGCAAGCGATATGGCAGATACGACACACGGTTGCATATCCAAACAGGTATCGATCAATGATTGCCCGACCATTGCCGATGCCCGATAGCGATCTGGTGACTGGGTGTGCGACGCCGTGACCTGCAAGAGTCAACTGGGCGCATTCGAAACGCTGGTCGAGCGCAAATCGTTGATTACGAATATCCACACCATACTATACGAGACGGCCGAGGAGGTTCGTAATACAATCTCACAGGGCCACATGTCTCACAAAGCCTGTTGCATACCATTACTTATGGCAATGGCCGTGAGATCGCACATCATGAATGTATGGCCATAGGTCTTGAGACTCGGGCCTACTTTGCGCATACTTATGTCTCTTGGGGGCGTGGGCTGAACGACAACACCAACGGTCTCAATCGACAGTACTTCCCGAATAAACGAGACCCGACTGCCGTGACCAACAACGAAATTGAGCAGGCCATGAATAAACTCAACCACCGTCCGATAATGTCGTTAAGCTTTCTGACACCCCCTGAAAACTCCTTTAAAATAAGGAATCAGCTAACCGTTTTACTTTAATGTTGAATTCACGGTGCTTTAACATTAAGTATTGGGGCAGATGCAAGAGAAACTTAATGAGTAAATATACACTGTCGACAAACAATACTTACCTCTTCCATGCGCCTGATTACAAGAAACTGGTCTCAGAGGACATGGTTAGTAGCATCAGAGAAATAGAGCATCTTTCGCGAGGACACTATCGAAATCTAGATATAGAAATGACGCTAGCGTTTTATACTGATCGTTATGTGAAGCAGATATTTGAATTTAAACCAGTTGGCAGTGATACGACGATAGTTGATGTAGGATCTGGATATGGGTGGCTGTGTATGGCTTTTGCATACTCGACCCAAGCGAGAATCATTGCAATCGAGCGTGATAAAGAACGCTTGGAAGCGGGTAAAGAAATCGCTAATATTCTAGGGATCGCGGATAAGATAGACTGGCGCGTAGGCTCTCTGGAAAAACTCCCTTTAGAAGAACGTGAAGCGGATATAGTATATTGCATTGAAGTGCTAGAGCATGTATACAAATCGGAAGGTGCCATACATGAGCTGTGTAGGGTAGCTAATGATATAGTAGTAGTTACAACGCCTAACCTGTGGTTTCCAATCATTGCTCATGATACTCAGCTTCCATTCTGTCACTGGCTACCAATTCCTATGAGAAAAATATATGCAAAGATATTCAACAGAGATAAGCGGGAAAACGATAATATATTTTGGTCGCCATATTCGTTGCATAAGAATATGAAAGGGTTTAGGCCCATTTCGAATTGGCTCCACTATTCGTCATATAGTAAATTCAAAGACACGTTCCCATTCTATCTACCATATGGAAATGGATGTTATGTGGAGAAAATGGGTTTCATAAAAAAGGCATATTACGATGTCGTTTCTAGGCTCGGACACTTTTCCCATTGGTGTGTTCCATCATTGTCGTACGTGTTTCAAAGAATTAAGTAAAAATTAGATTGGACTGCCGCGGGAGTCAAGCAAGATTATAATGTGATTTTCACTTATATTTGTAAGCCCAAGATCTTTGATCCACTCACGATGTTAGGGATTTCGGTTGTAGAATTGTATTGCGTTCGGTCCATGCTTGTAGAAATTGCTCAGGATTCATTCCGTCCAGTGATCCATGCGACCTGACGGTGTTGTACTCCTCGAGACACTAATTGATCACCACCCGAGCCTTAGTCATTGAGCTGAATACCCACCGGTCCATACAGGTGGTTCGAAAGATTGAATTGAAGCTTTCGCTGTAGGCGTTCTGCCAAGGGCTACCCGGATCGATGTAGCGTGTATCCACATACTTGTCCTTCAGCCAGGCCTGTACGGCTGCCGAGACCAGCTCTGGTCCGTTATCGCTACACAGACAGGCTGGACGCCCGTATTCCTGGAATAGCTGTTCAAGACTCCATATCACAGAACAGGATAGTTGTCGTTATCTTGCGACATTCTAATATTAATAAAATCATGAACTTAGTTAATTCAGCATAAGTGCGTCTCCTGCGGGAGACACTGCTCCGCGGTTTCATCTTATAGAACCCATTGATTATACGGGCTTATTCTCATAAGCCACTAATATTTCGAATAAATAATCAGCTTATTATATGTTGGCACGGTGATTGCAAATGTTTGTGAAATCTTTTTTGAGGATCATGAATGTTTGATTTTCTGGCAGTGACTTCGAAACGTCTTTTTGTATTAGTGTGTATCGCAGCACTAACCGCCTGTGGCGACGAAAGGGGAGGTGTTACTGAACAGCAGAGTTTATTCACATTTGACGAAACCTATGAAATTACCGGTGCGGGTATCAAGGGCCCGCTCGCGTATGCGAACGTCAGTATTTATGCTCTGGATACAAACTTCGATGAGCTTTACGACCCAAGTAAACCGGTTGCAACGGCCACAACCAATGCCTATGCCGAAATAAAAGGCCTGAAAGTGCGCCCGGGCGGGCCGCCCGACAAGCGCGCACCTTATGTGCTCGTGATTGATGGTGCCAACGCCATCGACCTCAATACCAATACTGCCCCGGTGATCAATAAGCTGGTGAGCATCATTACCCTGGAATCGCTTAATACCAAGCAACCGGTGTATGCCACACCCTATACCACGCTTGCCTATCACATGCTGCGCCAGGCTATTCCTAGGTCCGGAGGCAATGGGCTGCAGGGTCGCTACTATAATGACCTTACTTTTTCCAATCTCGCAATGGAACGTGTTGACGCCACAGTGAATTTCTCCTGGGGCAGTGGTTCGCCCGACGGCTTGGTCAACAATGATAATTTCTCAGTCCAGTGGTCAGGCTTTATCGAGCCTGATTTTTCGGAAACATACACCTTTCATACCTCCACCGATGATGGCGTCCGCTTGTGGATAGACGGCCAGTTGATTGTTGACCACTGGCAAGACCAGGCAGAGACGGAACACACAGGCACAATCGGCCTTGATGCCGGAACCCGGTACCCGGTGGTTATGGAGTATTACGAGAATACGGGAGGCGCCGCGGCCAGGCTATCCTGGTCCAGTGCCAGCCAGGCGAAATCAATCATCCCGGAGGCAAATCTCTTCACCGATCTCTACACCGGAGAACCAGGGTCTGCGCGTGGTACAGACCCGCAGTTGGCAACCAGATTATTCTCGTTTAATCAGGAGATTATTCAGTCGCTTGGTTTTGGTATACCGGCCGAGATCAATATCTTTACGACGCCCCCGATCATTACCAAAGATACGACGAGTGTCACCCAACAGCAGCGCGTAGTATATTACCGTGCCGCCATCGAAGCGTTATCATCTATAATCAATGAGATGTCATTGGCGATAGGTTCATCCGTTGCACCCGATCTCGTCATCCAGAACTTGGCATTTGATCTTCTCAGTGATGGTATAGTAGATGGGAAAGCCAACGGTGTCACTCTCGATGGAATAAACCTCAATACGCTCGCACAGCATCCAATGTTTCTGGAAATTCCCAATACAGACTTCCTGGTCAGCGATGTTATCAATCTTATTGTTGAGGAGAGGGCGTTTGTCGGTGCCAGTGCGAACGCTGCCTTCTTTGATGATGAAATGGCAATTGATCTTTATCCCCTAAACTTAAATAATATAGGTAGCAGTGTCCCAACAAGCGAAAGTGTTGTCGCTCCAAGCGAAAGCAATATCACTCAAAGCGAAAGCAGTATCACTCAAAGCGAAAGCAGTATCGCTCAAAATGATAGCAGTGGCACGACTGTTTTGTATGCTGATTTTGAGAATCGGGGCCAGGGTGCCTACCAGGAATCAGATATAAGATCGGATTTCCGCGTTGGCCAAGAAGGATATAGCGACA
>CAMYMI010000021.1 GCA_947259415.1 uncultured Ectothiorhodospiraceae bacterium
CTTGGTCACAGAGACGCGTTGCGCGGCACCGTAGGCTCCGAATTCCGACTTGGCAGCATGGTCCTTCATGGCCGCGTTGGTGACCACGATGATATGGGCGCCCTCATAGGGTGAATATTCACCGGCGACCTCGAAGCCGGCCCCGGTGAGCTTGCCCTTTACTTCGGAGGCCACGGCATTCACGTCACCGCTGGTCTTGTATGCCAGCACGAAGGGCATCAGCACGTCTTCGGCCAGTGCACTGCCCGCGGTGAAAATAAAGAAGATTCCTGTCAGAACAGCTTTTTTTAACAACCCGATCATTGTTGACTCCTCCAAACTTGCTTGTTTATAAAGTTAATATCTAATTAGCCTCGCATTTCTGTCGCGGTCGCACCGTGGTGAAGGGGGATGGACCCGGGGTGCAAAAATGAGTGCGCAGTATAGGGGAATCGGGATCATTCCGCGAGTGTCAGAATTTCAGCAGTCAGGCACTCAAATATAAAGAAATCATTCAGATGACATACATAGCTCATGATGTCTGGCAAGACTCTGCCATAGCCGAATCTGTGGCATAATAATCATTTAACTATTTGTAATACATAGATATGATCTGGAAACCCCGCGTCACTGTTGCGGCTGTCATCGAGGACAATGGCCGTTTCCTGCTGGTCGAGGAGTGGATCGCCGGCAAGCGGGTCTATAACCAGCCCGCCGGGCACCTGGAACCGGGTGAGAGCCTGACGGCGGCGGTTGTACGCGAGACCCTGGAAGAGACCGCCTGGCATTTCCAGCCAGCCGCCCTCGTTGGACTGTATCGCTGGTACCATTCGGAAACAGACACGACCTACCTGCGTGTCACGTTTTCAGGGCGCGGCCTGTTTCATGAATCTGGACGGCAACTCGACGAGGACATCGAGGGCACCGTCTGGCTGACTGCCGGCGAAATCCGTGAACAGGGCGGCAGTCTGCGCAGTCCCCTGGTATTGAAGTCCATAGATGACTATCTTGCGGGTGCTGCCTACCCACTTGCCCTGCTGGCCGATGTTGAATAAAACCCGCCACCCAAGCATTTTACTGCTGTTTCTGGCCGCAAACCCGGCGCACGCTGATCTGTTTGTGCGTGATGACATCATCACGGCACCGACACCGGATTCCTTTTCGGTCTGTTTCGATCATACCTGCACCAGTGTGTCCACGGCCTCACTGACCCCGGATGAGTGGCGTGATGCAATCCGGCCCCTGCAGCGGCCTGCTGCAACCGCTGCCGCTGAACGTGCCGCGATCGCCGAGTCGATTGCCCTCCTCGAAGCCATCGTGGGCCGGTATACGGGCACTCACCGCGACCGGGGCCGGAATCTGCCCGGCTTCGGACAACCCGGCCAACTCGACTGCATCGATGAATCGACCAATTCCACGACTTACCTGCGCATGCTCGAACGTGATGGCCTGTTGAGGCATCACCGGGTCGGCAAGCGCTCCACCCGTTTCGGCCTGTTTATCGGCATGCCGCATACTACCGCCGTTGTCGAGGAGATCGGCAGCGCCCGGCGCTACGCAGTCGACTCCTGGTTTCTGGATAATGGCCAGCCGCCTTTTATCGCGGAAATCGAACAGTGGAAGGCCGGTGCAGCACCGGACACCCGCTGACTGCAGCTATACAAGCGAATCATTACCCCATGAGCCAGGTCTTTATCGGATTGTCCGGTGGTGTTGATTCTGCCGTGGCCGCCCTCCTCCTCAAGCAGGCAGGCCACCAGCTCACCGCCGTCTTCATGAAAAACTGGGACGAGGATGACGAGTCAGGTTACTGCCCGGCGGAGGCAGACCTCATGGATGCGCGCGGGGTGTGCGACCTGCTGGATATCGAATTGCAGACTGTCAGCTTTTCGGCTGAATACTGGAATCGTGTCTTCCGGTTTTTCCTCGACGAGTATCAGGCCGGGCGCACGCCGAATCCCGACATCACCTGCAACCAGGAGATAAAGTTCCGTGCATTCCTGGACTATGCGCTTGACAAGGGCGCGGATGTTATTGCCACGGGTCACTATGCACAGACCGACAGCAATCGTACGGCGCGGCTGCTCAGGGCCCGGGACAGCAACAAGGACCAGACCTATTTCCTGCACCGCCTTGACCAGGCGCAACTCGGCAAGAGCCTGTTCCCGATCGGTCATCTGGAGAAGAGCACGGTGCGCGAGATAGCAACGCAGGCCGGCTTCCGGAATCACGACAAGAAGGACAGTACCGGTATCTGTTTTATCGGTGAACGCAAGTTCAGCGAGTTTCTCGCGCGCTACCTGCAGAAACAGCCGGGTGAGATCAGGACACTGGATGGCGCAGTGGTAGGCGAGCACCAGGGCCTGGTTTTCTACACCATTGGCCAGCGGCAGGGGCTGGGTATCGGCGGGAAGAGAGACACACCGGGCACGCCCTGGTATGTCGTCGACAAGGACATGGATCACAATATACTGTGTGTCGCACAGGGCGTTGATCATCCCGCGCTGTTCAAGCGCTGTCTGCATGCCAGCCAGCTGCACTGGATAGCCGGCCAGCCGCCGGAATTACCGCTGTCGTGTACCGCACGCATCCGCTACCGCCAGTCCGATCAGCCCTGTAGCATTAATGCCACAGCACCGGATCAGGCCCTGGTCGAGTTCGAGCAGCCGCAACGGGCCATCACCCCGGGGCAGTCGGTGGTGTTTTACGATGGCGAGGTGTGTCTCGGCGGCGGTGTCATCGACGCGGCGATGTAGGGTGAATATGACATTATTCTTCTCACCGCAAAGGCGCAAAGTACGCAAAGAACACAGAGTGATCACAAATCCACGGACCAGTCATTTGGACCTATAGGATTCATAGTAAAATTAATTACATGGTTCATCACTGCTGTCCCACTTATTTCGTATTAGTTCTGTGCAAGCACCTGTGCATACAGTATTAAAAGTGAAAGCAATTGGACCAGAGACGTGAAATATGTGTGTGATGTCAGGGATAGAATCTCCTCTCCCACGAGTGGGAGAGGGCCAGGGTGAGGGTTGATATATCATGCAGTTAAGAAACTTTGTTTCTCACCCCTCATCCTAACCTTCTCCCCTTTGAGGGGAGAAGGAATTAAGTGGGACAGCAGTGATGGTTTATTTATTATATTTTTCTCTGCGCCCTTTGCGCCTTTGCGGTTAAATGTTCTTAATTCAGCGTGTCTGCGATAGATTGACTTATTGAATATGAAATCCAATCCACGTGATCTTGCCATCGCCCTGGCCGGTATCTTCCAGGCCGTCAGGCTGGTGCAACAGACGGCCAATGGCGAACATATTGACAGCCCTGCGCTCAATGCCTGTCTGGCCGGAATCTTCAATACCAACCCGGAATCGGTCGACACCGTGTACGGAAACCTTGCCGGTATCCGGCAGGGGCTGGAGATAGCCCGTGACCAGGTCGCCGGCCCGAACGACCGCCGCGACACGGAGCTGACACGCTATGCCATCACAGTGATGCACCTGGAACGCAAACTGAACCGTAACCGGACCCTGCTGAACAGCATTAGTGCGGGTATTGAAAAGGCAAACGAGCAGGCCCGGTTTTTCGATATCGCCCATTCCGGCGTGATTGCCAGTCTCGCGGACTGTTACAAGCAGACCATCAGCACCCTGCAGCCACGCATCGTGGTGAATGGCGATCAGGCGATTTTGGGAAATCCCGAGAACCAGAATCTGATTCGTGCCCTGCTGCTTGCAGCTATTCGCGCCGCTGTCCTGTGGCGCCAGTGCGGCGGTGGTCGCCTGACCCTGATTTTGCAGCGCAAGGCATTGGTGAATGCGATTGAATCACTGCTCAGGGAAACACAGAACATCCACTGAGCCAGCCTGCCCTGCCCCCTGTTTCAGTGTATAATCGCCGCCTCCCGGGACCGTCTCATCGGCGCTTGCCCTGTTCAGCAGGCCGGACATTATCCTGAACCTGATTTGAAACACTTTGGCAATTCGCAGGAGATTCAATGAAAGACAGTTTTGCTACGCGAGGCAGATTGAGTGTCGGTGAAAGCAGCTATGAGATCTTCAGCTTGCGCACGCTTGGTGAACAGCACGATGTGGCGCGCCTCCCCTGGTCACTCAAGATCCTGCTTGAGAACCTGCTGCGTCACGAGGACGACCTCACTGTCACACGCGCCGATATAGAGGCCCTGGCAAACTGGGACCCGCATGCCGAACCCTCAGTCGAGATCGCTTTCCGCCCAGCACGTGTCCTGATGCAGGACTTTACCGGGGTACCGGCAGTCGTCGACCTCGCCGCCATGCGCGATGCCATGCAGCAGCTGGGTAGTGATCCTGACCGGATTAACCCACTGCAACCGGCGGAACTGGTGATCGACCATTCTGTCCAGGTCGACAGTTACGGATCAGACAATGCCATCGACCTGAACAGTGAACTGGAATACCGCCGCAACCAGGAACGCTACAGCTTCCTGAAGTGGGGACAGAAGGCCTTTTCCAACTTCAAGGTGGTCCCGCCGGATACCGGCATCGTGCACCAGGTCAATCTCGAGTACCTGGCCCGGGTCGTGTTCGGTGCGAATGGCCAGGTGAACCAGGCCTACCCGGATACCCTGGTCGGGACCGATTCCCACACGACAATGATCAATGGCCTGGGCGTGCTGGGTTGGGGTGTCGGCGGTATCGAGGCCGAGGCCGCCATGCTCGGGCAGCCGATTTCCATGCTGATTCCGCAAGTGGTCGGTTTCCGCCTCAGTGGACAGCTGCCGGAGGGTGCCACGGCTACCGACCTGGTGCTGACGGTGGTGGAGATGTTGCGCAAGCAGGGTGTGGTCGGGAAGTTCGTCGAGTTCTTCGGTGACGGACTTGATCACCTGCCGCTGGCGGACCGCGCCACCATCGCCAATATGGCGCCGGAGTACGGGGCCACCTGCGGGTTCTTCCCGATTGACAACGAGACCCTCGACTACCTGCGTCTGAGCGGACGCAGCGAGGAGCGGATCGCACTGGTCGAGGCCTATGCCAGGGAACAGCTGATGTTCAGGGAGCCCGGGAATGCGGAGGCGCTCTACAGTAGTAGCGTCGAACTGGACCTGGGTTCGGTGGAACCCAGCCTGGCGGGACCCAAACGCCCGCAGGACCGGGTCCCACTCAAGCTCGCGAAGGTGAAATTCCAGGAGTCACTGGCCGCGCTGAAACAGGAACGCAACCTGTCCGGCCATACTGTGAAAACGGTCATCGACAACCGGGAGGTGGAGCTCGATGACGGTGCGGTGGTAATTGCCGCGATCACCTCCTGTACCAACACCTCGAACCCACCTGTCATGGTGGGCGCCGGGCTGGTCGCAAAAAAGGCAGCCGAACGCGGTCTCAACGTGAAACCCTGGGTCAAAACCTCACTCGCACCGGGTTCACGCGTGGTGACCGATTATCTTGAGAAGGCCGGCCTGATGGACTCACTGGAAACGCTGGGCTTCCACGTCGTCGGCTATGGCTGCACCACCTGCATCGGCAACTCGGGGCCGCTACCGGAGGCGGTATCCAAAGCCATCCGGGACGGCGGCCTGACGGTCTGCTCGGTGCTCTCCGGTAACCGTAATTTCGAGGGCCGCGTGCATGCCGAGGTCCGCATGAACTACCTGGCCTCTCCGCCCCTAGTGGTCGCCTATGCCATCGCGGGACGCATGGATATCGACCTGCAGACGGAACCCTTGGCAACAGCCAGTGACGGCAAACCGGTTTACCTGAAGGACATCTGGCCAAGCCAGCGCGAGATACACGAGTTGGTGGGTGCGAGTGTCAACAACGAGGAGTTCCGCAGCGCCTACCGGGATGTCTTTGCCGGCGAGAATCGCTGGACCGTTCTGGACGCGCCGGAGAGCCGGCTGTACGAATGGCAGGGGGATTCAACCTATATACGCAAGCCGCCCTACTTCGAGGGCATGCCCAAGCATCCGGGTGAGATCAGTGATATTCGTGGTGCACGCGTGCTGGCGCTGTTGGGTGACTCCGTAACCACCGACCATATTTCTCCCGCCGGTGCCATCAAGGTGGACACCCCGGCCGGGCAATACCTGCTGGACAAGGGCGTCGAACCGGGCGACTTCAACTCGCTGGGCTCGCGCCGCGGCAACCACGAGGTCATGATGCGCGGCACCTTTGCCAACATACGCCTGCGCAACAAGCTTGCGCCCGGCACCGAGGGCGGTATCACCTGCCATCAGCCGAGCGGTGAGCAGATGACGATATTCGAGGCCTCCGAGCGTTACCGAGCCGACAGGACGCCGCTGCTGGTGATCGCAGGCAAGGAATACGGCTCGGGTTCGTCGCGTGACTGGGCCGCCAAGGGGCCGCGCCTGCTGGGGGTCCGTGCGGTGATCGCGGAAAGCTACGAGCGAATTCATCGCTCCAACCTCATAGGCATGGGCGTCCTGCCGTTGCAGTTCCTGCCCGGAGAAAACGCCGGCAACCTCGGGTTGACGGGTAAGGAGAGCTACGACATCAGCGGCATGCAGGCCGGGTCCGCGCCGGCCACCGTGGAGGTAACGGCAACCGCAGCTGACGGCCGGCAGACCACATTCCGGGCGCGGGTGCGAATCGACACACCGCAGGAATTCGAGTATTACCGCCATGGCGGTATCCTCCACTACGTCTTACGCCAGCTGGCAGCCTGAATATAACAAGCTACGGGGTTTCGCTCATGGATCTGTCACAACTAACCGCACTGTCACCCGTTGACGGCCGCTACGGCTCGAGAACGGAGTCTCTACGGCCCATCTTCAGTGAATTCGGCCTGATACACCACCGCGTACTGGTGGAGGTCAGGTGGCTGGAGGCCCTGGCCGGCCACAAGGGCATTGCCGAAGTCCCGACACTGAGTCCGCATGCCCTGCGGGTGCTGAACGATATTGTTGACAAGTTCAGCGAGCAGGATGCACAGCGTGTCAAGAATATCGAGCGTACCACCAATCATGACGTCAAGGCGGTCGAATATTTTCTCAAGGAGAAGATTGCCGGCAATGAAGAGCTGGAGGCGGTTAGTGAGTTCATTCACTTCGCCTGCACGTCGGAAGACATCAACAACCTGGCCTATGCGCTCATGCTGCTGGAGGCGCGCAACCAGTCGCTGCTGCCGCTGATGGATGACGTAATCAGGGCCATCGTCGACATGGCCCACCGCCATGCTGACGTACCGATGTTGTCCCGCACCCACGGACAGACCGCCTCGCCCACCACCATCGGCAAGGAGATGGCCAATGTCGTGGCACGCCTGCAGCGCCAGAGAAAGCAGTTCGCCGGCATCCCGGTGCTGGGCAAGATGAACGGCGCTGTGGGTAATTTCAATGCCCACCTGATCGCCTACCCGGATGTAGACTGGCCGGAACTGTCCGGCACGTTCATCACCGGCCTGGGATTGGAAATGAATCCCTACACGACCCAGATAGAACCGCATGACTTCATGGCCGAGCAATTCGATACCCTGGCACGCTTCAACACCGTACTGATCGATTTCTGTCGCGATGTCTGGGGTTATATATCACTCGGCTATTTCAAGCAGAAGACCGTTGCTGATGAAGTCGGTTCCTCAACCATGCCACACAAGGTCAATCCGATTGACTTCGAAAATGCCGAGGGCAACCTGGGAATCGCCAATGCACTGCTGAATCACTTCGGAGACAAGCTGCCGATCTCCCGCTGGCAGCGTGACCTGAGTGACTCCACGGTGCTGCGCAACATCGGGGTCGCCATTGCACATATCATCATTGCCTGTGAATCGACCCTCAAGGGGATCGGCAAGCTCGAGATCAATGAGCAACGCACCGCCGAGGACCTCGATAACAGCTGGGAGGTTCTGGCCGAGGCACTGCAGACCGTCATGCGCCGCTATGGTATCGAGAAGCCGTACGAAAAACTCAAGGAACTGACCCGGGACCGTGCCGTGGACCAGGCTACATTGAGGCTCTTCCTGGCTGACCTTGATATTCCGGACAGCGTCAAGGCAGCGCTTGGTGAACTGACACCGGCAAGCTATACCGGCAATGCCGCCCGGCAGGCCCGCGATATCTAGCCTGCACCGCAATGCCGGTCGAACCGACATTCACCGTGACGGAGGCTCGCCTGCCAGATGACCTGCCGTCGATCGAGTCCGTCAGGCAGCAGGTGTTTATTGAAGAACAGGGTATCCCGGCGCAACTCGAGTGGGACGGGTGGGATGCCGGTTGTCGCCATGTCCTGGCGCTGACATTCCGGAATAACCCCATCGGTACCGGCCGTCTCGATCCGGATGGACGCATTGGCCGCATGGCCGTACTCGCGCCCTGGCGTGGTCTGGGCGTCGGTACCGCCATCCTCGCTGCCCTGGTCAGCATTGCCCGGGAACGCTGCTACCGCAAGGTATCGTTGCATGCTCAGCTCGGGGCAAGCGGTTTCTACTACAAGGCCGGCTTCAGGGAGATCGGGGCACCCTTTGTCGAGGCCGGGATCCGCCACGTGAACATGGAAAAATCCCTGTCCAGGGGCAATAATAACCTTGGGTCATGACAGGACATATGCATGGGCGACAGTGACGCAGACCGGCCAGCGGTACCCGAGGTCAACCTCGACACACTCCGGCTCGGGACCAGCGATCTCGAATTCGGGCTCGATAAAAAATCCGAGATCTGTGCCGTCACCCAGGCGCTGGCCGACCAGGCACGCCATACCCTGCTGCTACATGCCGAAGACCTGGATCCGGCAGTCTATGACCAGCAGCCGTTTGTCGACGCCTTGAGTCGCCTGGCACGCAGCCACAGCAAGGCGCGTATCCGGGTCCTGATTCAGAATGCGCACAGGGCCGTGCAACAGGGCAGCCGTTTAATCGAACTCTCCCGGCGCCTCAACACCTATATACAGTTCCGGCGCCCGGCCCCCGAATACCGACACTGCCATGAGACGTTTATGCTTGCCGATAACAGCGGCTACCTGTACCGGCCCAACCCGGGGCGCTACGAGGCCGTCGCGAACTTCCACGATCCCGGCAAGGTGAATGACTGGGAGAGTTATTTTCTGGAGGTCTGGACGCGCAGTGAACCCGACCCGGAGATCAGGCGCCTGTACCTGTGATTCCGCAGGTACAGACGCCAGTGCGTTTTGATGTGTAGATAGCTACCGTGGTTAGGGAAATGCCGGTATGACGGGCTCGGTGCCCTCGACCTCCGCCTCCGGATGATGTTTCTTCACCAGGTCGGTGATTTCATCCACGCGTACCTTGGGCACATCCACCATCATCAGCAGGCTGCCCTTCTCGATCGCACTTTCGAATTCCTTGAGACGGGTACTCGGTGCGGAAATACCAATCATGCTCGACAACCAGGCACCGACGCCCGCACCGGCGAGTCCGATACCCAGGATCGCGCCGCCGCCGAGGGCCAGGCCCACACCCGGAAGCGCCACCGCCGCAACACCCGCAAGGATGCCGGTTGCCCCACCAATCGCCACCCCGCGTTCGACGGCCGGAACAAAATCACTTTCCTGCAACAGGCCAGCCTCAGGCAGATGCGCCTCCGTCAGTGCATGGTGGTCAGCCGCGGCGATATGCATGTGACGCTCTTCAACCCTGGCGAGAAGAAGTTCGTCAACGATCGTCTTTGCACTGTCAACATCGGGTATTAGAAAATAGAGTCGTCTCATACATGCCTCCTGGAAAGGACCGAATACCAAGTAATACAATTACTCATTGATTGATGAACATCATATAAGCATTTATAGAGCAATAACACCATTTTTACCAGCCTGCTTTGACGCCTTCATTGATCTGTATGCATCCAGGTACACTGACCGGGTGGATGTCATTGTGGGGCCTTGTCGCTTAATTCTATACCGGCCTCATGGGAATTATAAAGCCGGCGATAATCCTCCGGTGTATCTACGTCCCTGCGTACGCTAAGGCAATGATAACTGAGCCCCAGTTGTTCAAGTCGCTTGACGCTCTCGGCAAGCACTGCCGATGTTCCCCACGGCATCCCGGAGAATATGGCCGGCGTGGGTTGTTGCATGGCGACGAGATAATATCCCCCGTCATGTGCGGGACCGAGCACCACGTCTGCCCCCTGGTACAGTTCGCTGAATGCCTCATCGATATCCGCGGGGCCAAGCGAGGGACAGTCCGTGCCAACCAGTACCGCCGCATCGGCGCGGTCGAGGACGGATGCCAGCGCACGGTGCATACGCACTCCCAGATCACCCGCAGACTGGTCATGCAATGAGATATCATGGCGTTCACCGCAATCCCGAAAAAAAACTGTTGAACTCGACGGACTGCACCACAGTTCCACAGGGCACAGTCCGGCGGCTGTCAGCATGCCGAGACGCTCATGCACCAGGCGTGCATGAAAGGCAGCCGCGCCGGCCTCCCCCAGTAATGGGATCAGGCGGGTCTTGGTCCGACCCGGTTCGGGAGATTTGGCAAAGACCTGGATACGGGCGTCGGGAAATCTCATGGTCGATGGGCATGGTAATAGCGGGCCAGGGTATCCGGGGAGATACCCAGGAAATAGGCAAACCGCAATGACCACATCAGCACAATGGTGCGGACGATGCCGTGTTTCTTCCAGCGCCGCGCGGACGTCGTCAGCTGCTGATGCAGACAGACCGGCGGGGAATAGGCCTTCAGGGCACGACTGAGCGCAATGTCCTCCATCAGGGCAATCGGCGGAAAACCGTGCACCCGGTTGAACAGATCGCGGGTAACAAAGATGCCCTGGTCACCGGTAGCAATGCCGGTGATGCGCGAGCGCAGGTTGGCAAGCCTCGCAACCAGGCCGAGCAGCAATCCGGTGTCTGCGAACCGGATATCGAAACGTCCCCACGTACGTTTGCTGTCCCGCAGTGCGTCGATGATTGCTGCGGCAGCATTTTCCGGTACCAGCGTATCGGCATGCAGAAACCACAATATCTGACCGTGTCCTGCGAGCGCGCCGGTTTGCATTTGCTGTGCACGCCCGGCGCGTGAATGCAGGACTTTGTCCGCGCAGGAGCCGGATTCGCTGACCGTGTTGTCATGGCTCCCGCCATCGACCACGATGATCTCGTGACCGCTTCGGCGCAGCGGCTCTAGTGACTTGAGCGTGGCCGGCAGGGTGCCGGCCTCGTTCAGGGCCGGGATGATGACCGTGATCGGACCGGGGCCATCCACAGCAGCCATTAGCGCTTCCACTGTGCCCTGACGCTGCTTTCGACAGTCATAAGCTTGCCTCTCACACAGTGATTGCGGCCGGTCAGGCCTCCAGTGCACCGCCACAACCTGAACCCTGTCCGGCGGTGCACCCGTAGCAGTGATTGGCGACCACGATCGGGTTACCTGTCAGAACCGTATCGATCAGGTCGGTGATGTGCAGCCTGGTCTTGTCGTCGACACGGGTGGGCAAGCCAAGCATCTGGTTGAAGTCACAGTCGTAGACATAGCCTTCCCAGTCGACACTGACGAGTGAACGGCACATGACGCCAGCAAGGTTTTCATCCTTATGGGCATCACGCAACAAGGTCATGTAGTCGTCAAACCCGCCTTTGGAAACCAGCATGCTGCCAAAGCGCTTGATGGGCATGTTGGTCAGTGTCAGCAGCCGGTTGAAATGAACGTCGTAGTTTTCGGCCAGGTGTTTTTTATAATCACGTTCCAGCGCGGCCTGCGGCGGTGGCAATGTGGGCCCCTGCGGGTTGTACATCAGGTTGAGTGGCAGTTCGCGGCCGTAACCGAGTGCATTGAGCAGGCGCAGCACCCTGATGCTGTTGGCAAAGCAGCCGTCGCCACGCTGTTTGTTTACATTTTCCTCTAGATAACAAGGTAATGAGGCAATAACCTCAACTTTATTCTCAGCGAGAAATTCTGCTGTGCCCTCCTGCCCGGGTTCCTGCAGCACGGTCAGGTTGCAGCGGTCGATGACCCGGGTGCCGGCCGCCAGTGCCGCGGTTACCAGGTGTCTGAAACCGGGATTCAGTTCCGGCGCACCACCTGTGAGGTCGAGTGTCTGCACCCCGGATGCCTCCAGGTAGCGAATAACGTCATCCAGCGTCGCCGCTGTCATCACCTCCTTGCGGCCCGGGCCGGCATTCACATGGCAGTGCAGGCAGGACTGGTTGCATAAATAGCCGAGGTTCACCTGCAGCGTCTCGAGGCGACCGCGGTGGAGCTGCGGAAAATCACCCGGCATCAACAGGGGCAGTGTCTCATGCATCGGGTGACAAGTCTGTTAATGGTGAATAAGGCATCCTGGCGTGTGCGTGTGAACAGTTCATGGCAGCAGGCGTTTGATCATCCAGACAAGAAACCGGGTCTTCCTGGAAAACAGCAGTTGTGAATAACGGGCATTGATGGCGCGCCGGTGAATTTGTGAATAGGTCGGATAGGCATGGACCAGTTCGGTGATGTCGCGTACCCTGGCTTTGACGCGCATGGCCAGTGCAAGTTCATGAACCAGTTCGCCGGCATGCGCTCCGACCAGGCTGGCACCCACAACCCGTCCCCTGGCGATCAGGATCTTTACAAACCCCTGCATGGCCGTATCGGTCCTGGCGCGATCAATCTCCTCGACTGAAAACCGGGCCACATCATATTTGAGCCCGCGCGTATCCGCATCCTGCTGCGTCAGGCCGACATCAGCGACCTCGGGGTCGGTATAGGTCACCCGCGGCACCACCCGGTAATCGACCTTGCGCGGGATCCTGAACAGCAGGTTGGCGAGCACCACCCCCGCCTGGTATTCCGCCATATGCGTGAACTGGTAGGGGCCGCACACATCACCCACGGCATAGATGTGCCGCTGGCTGGTCCGCAGGCGCTGGTCAACTGCAATACCCCTGGGGGTGTAATCGACGCCGATATCATCCAGGCCCAGGCCGAAGACCGAGGCCTGGCGCCCGGTCGCGACCAGGATCCGTTCACATTCGACGGTTGAACCATCGGCAAGAAACAGTTGCCGGCTGTCACCATCACGGCGCACGTGGGTCACCTCTGCGCCCGTCTGCAGCCTGACGCCCTCCTCTCGAAGTACCCCGGCCAGGCAGTCGGCGATGTCCGCGTCTGCAGCGGGCAAGACCCTGGTGGATTGCTCGATGAGGGTGACCTGGCTGCCCAGGCGGGCAAAGGCCTGCGCCAGTTCCACGCCGACCGGTCCGGCACCGATGACAGCCAGACGCGGCGGCAGCAGGCGACAGCTGAAGATGGTTTCATTGGTATCGTACCCCGCTTCCTGCAGACCGGGGATCGGTGGTACCGCAGGTTGTGAACCAGTGGAGATCACAATGCGTTTGGCAGTGACGACTTCGTCATCGATCCGGACCTCATGCGGAGCGGTGAAACTTGCCGGGGCAAAGCGGACTTCGCAGCCATAGGCGCGAAAACGTTCCGGGTCATCATGCTGCTGGATGTCCGCGATAACGGACTCTACGCGGTCGATAATCGGGTTCAGGTCAATTTCAGGATCACAGGCAGGCAGGCCATAACGCGCGCCGTTACGCATCAGGTGGGCGACCCGGGCCGAGCGGATCAGGGTCTTGCTGGGAACACAGCCGTGATGCAGGCAGTCTCCCCCCAGGCGGTCCGATTTCTCGGCCAGGGTCACCTTGAGTCCCAGTTGGGCGGCGACACTGGCGACCACCAGCCCTCCGGGACCGCCACCAATCACGACCAGATCGCGTTTTCCTTTCATCCCCGGATCCTGGTGAAGCGTTTGCCCGGTTTGTGCGCAGTGTCCGGGCTGGATATGTTTCATGCATGATACTGCATGATCCCTGCCGGGGCATTGCCCCGTGCGCTGACCTAGGCGACCGCCTCAAGTGCCGCCAGGATCACTTCTGTGCCTGCGCCGGCACCGGGTCCGTAGTGGCTCAGCTGACGTCGCCAGGCCCGAGCCCCCGGGATACCCTGGAACAGTCCCAGCATATGGCGGGTAATATGTTTGAGCTCACAACCGGCCTGCAGTTCCCTAACGATATAAGGCAGCATCTGTTGCACGATCCCGGCGCGTGTCGGCAGCGCGCGGCTGTCATTGAAAATCCGGCCATCGACATCGGCCAGCAGGTAGGGATTGTGATAGGCCTCTCGTCCCATCATGACACCGTCGACATGCGCAAGCTGGGCCTCGGCTTCATCCAGGCTTGTCACTCCCCCGTTGAGTATGATCTCCAGCTCCGGCAAATCCTGTTTCAGGCGATAGACGTACTCATACCTGAGCGGCGGGATGCTGCGGTTCTCCCTGGGACTCAGGCCTTTCAGGATGGCCTTGCGGGCATGAACGATGAAGGTACCGCAGCCCGCCTGCGCGAGCCGGTCGACAAACTGGTACAAGTGTTCATAGGAGTCCTGAGAATCGACGCCGATACGTGTTTTCACGCTGACCGGAACAGCAACCGCATCCGTCATGGCGGTAACACAGGCAGCGACGCGCTCGGGTTCAGCCATCAGGCAGGCGCCGAAGTGACCGGACTGTACCCGATCGCTGGGACAGCCCAGGTTCAGATTGATCTCGTCATAGCCATGCTTCTCCCCGAGACGGGCGCACTCCGCGAGTTCGTCAGGCTGACTGCCGCCCAGCTGCAGTGCAACGGGGTGTTCGGCCGGGTCGAATTGCAGCAGGCGTCCGGGATCGGCGTGCAGCAGGGCGCTCGTGGTTACCATCTCCGTGTACAACAGACAGTGGTGTGACAGCTGGCGGAGAAAATAACGGCAGTGACGGTCGGTCCACTCCATCATCGGCGCCACACAGAAGCGATGCGGGCGGGTGATCGGGGATCCTGGTTTGCTGGTTGATGTCACGTGAACAAATACCTTGGGTTGGCGGAGAATCGCCGGGGGTACCCGGCCGGGTGATGCCGGTCACATATTATAAATTACCGCTTTTTTATTGTGTCTGCCGGTGCTATAGTCACCGATAGATATTTATTCAGTAACATCCTGTTTGGCAAGGAGTTAACCATGGTTCGTGTCCGCTCTGTACTGATCGCAGCGTCACTGGGAATTGTCCTGGCAGGTCCCGCGCGTGCCGATGTGCTACTGATGGAAAATATCCAGTCCGCGCCCGAAGTGCAAACCCCGCGCAAGGGTATGAACATGGACAGTGTACGAAACAGTTACGGCAACCCCGTGAAGGAATACCCGGCCGTATCCACCACAGGCAATCCCAGCCACCCCCCGATCACGCGCTGGGACTATCAGGGTTTCTCGGTTTTTTTTGAAAATGATCTGGTCCTGCACTCTGTGGTGCACCGCCCGGATTCGAACTGACCTCCCCACCCCGCCCGGCACTGCTCAGGCCTGACGCCCGGCTATGCGGCGCCGCTGTCTGATTGCGGAGTCCGCAACCCAGTCCGGTGTGCTGCTGACCTGGCCGCACCCACTCACGGACTGGCACAACGACATCGATGCCATTACCGCCGTCTATGTAGAAATCGCCCGTGAAATCAGCCGGCGCGAGCACCTGCTGGTGATCTGTTATGACAGCGCGCATCAATACCAGGTGAAACACTCGCTGGCAGCCGCCGACGTTGGCAGTGATGCGTTGCACTTTCTCAACGCGCCTACAAACGACACCTGGATCAGGGACTACGGTCCAATCGCAGTTAGCGCGGGAACGGAGCGCATCCTGCTCGACTTCAGCTTCAACGGCTGGGGCAACAAGTACCCGGCAGAACTGGATAACGGAATCAGCCAGGCACTGTATGCGGCCGGCATCTTTGCAGGTGCAAATTTCCAGGGCCAGTCTCTGGTACTTGAAGGCGGGAGCATAGACAGCGATGGACAAGGCACCCTGCTGACCACGTCACAGTGCCTGGTCCACAGTGGTCGCAATCCGGGACATGACAAACAGACTCTGGAACAGGTTTTCCATGAGTTGATGGGGATTGACCGGGTCCTCTGGCTCGACCACGGCGAACTAGAGGGCGACGATACCGATGCCCATGTCGATATGCTGGCAAGATTCTGTTCTCCGCAAACGATCACTTACCAGCAATGCACCAATCCTGACGACAGCCACCACACAGCCCTTGCGGCCATGGAAACACAGCTGCGGTCTTTTCGCAGGGCTGATGGTGAACCGTACCGGCTGGTTCCCCTGCCCTTGCCAGACCCGGTCTGCGCTGCAACAGGACAGCGCCTGCCGGCCAGCTATTGCAACTTTCTGGTGATCAATACAGCAACGCTGGTCCCGGTCTATGGCGAACCGACCGACGCTGTCGTGCTGAATCGGCTGGCAGACTGTTTTCCGGAACGGGAGATCGTACCGATCAATTGCCTGGCCCTGATCCAGCAGTTCGGCAGCCTGCACTGCGCTACAATGCAGCTGCCGGAAGGCTTCCTGTCGCTCGGATAAAAACGGGTTCATATAGTGACGAACAAGCAGTTAACCATCGGCCTGGTGCAGCATGCCTGCAGCGCCGACCCTGTCGCCAATATCGAGACCACGATTCAAGGCATCCGCACCGCGGCGGCGCGGGGGGCGAAGCTGGTATTGCTGCAGGAATTAACCGGCAGCCTGTACTTTTGCCAGACTGAAGATCAGGCCAGCTTCGAACTGGCGGAGACGATCCCCGGACCGACGACCGACAGGCTCGGCAAGATTGCGGCCGAATTGAACACGGTGATCATCGCATCAATCTTCGAAAAGCGCGCCTCCGGCTTGTACCACAACACGGCGGTCGCATTGGATGCCGACGGCAGCATTGCAGGCTGCTATCGCAAGATGCATATCCCGGACGATCCCGGCTATTACGAAAAATACTATTTTACCCCGGGCGATCTCGGCTTCACACCGGTGGACACCGCGGTGGGCAGGCTGGGACTGCTGGTATGCTGGGACCAGTGGTACCCGGAAGCCGCCCGGCTGATGGCCCTGGCAGGTGCCGAACTGCTACTCTATCCCAGTGCCATCGGCTGGGATATGCAGGACCCCGTTGAGGAACGTGTACGTCAATACGATGCCTGGCTGATCGTGCAGCGCGGACACGCCATCGCGAACAACCTGCCGGTGTTGGTCTGCAACCGCACCGGCCATGAGGACGATCCTTCTGGGCAGACAGACGGTATACGCTTCTGGGGCGGCAGTGTTGCCATTGGACCCCAGGGTGAGTTGCTGGCACAGGCCGCCACCGATTCAGCGGAGGTCGTCGTTGTTGATATCGACCTGGAGCGCAGCGAGCAGCTACGCCGGATCTGGCCCTATCTGCGCGACCGGCGTATTGATGCCTATCATGACCTGTTACGCCGCTTCCGGGACTGAGGCCCGTCGGCAGGACTTGCGGGCAGTAGTAAGGCGCCTGTAATTGATAGATAATATGCTGATACTAATTGCGTATTAATCAGGAACAACAACATGATTTTGATTTTGCGGGCCGGCACCGACAAGAACAGCGACGACTTCCGCGAGCTGATGGAACATCTTTCCCAGCTGCAAAAAATACAAGCACGTGTCCATGACGAGGTGGGCATCCAGCAGACCCTGACCGAGATTTACCTGGTCGGTGACACCGCTACCCTGCAGATCGAGGACATGGAAAGCCTCCCTTGTGTCGAGCGTGTGGTGCGGGTCTCCGAGGAATACCGCGTCCTGGGTCGTCACCATGACGATGACAGGCCAACCTATTTCGAATACAACGGCGTATGTTTCGGGCAGAACAACCTCAATATCTTCGCCGGGCTGTGCGCCGTGGATACCCCACAGCACGTCGAGATCATGATGAAGGCGCTGCAGGAACGCGGCCTGCCCTGTACCCGCATGGGAGCCTACAAGCCGCGCACCAACCCCTATTCGTTCCAGGGCCACGGCAAGAGCTGCCTGCCGTATGTGTTCGAGCTGGCGGGCAAATACGACATCAAGGTCATTGCGATGGAAGTCACGCACGATTCTCACGTGCGCGAGATCCACGAGGCGCTGGAACAGACCGGGCATCCCACCGGCGTAATGTTGCAGATCGGCACCCGAAATACCCAGAACTTCGAACTGCTCAAGGCTGTCGGCCGGGAACCCGAGTTTCCGGTGCTGCTTAAACGGGGTTTCGGAATTACCCTCGAGGAATCAATCAATGCCGCTGAATACCTCGCCAGCGAGGGTAACCGCCGTGTTGTCTTCGGCCTGCGCGGAATGAAGACCAACATGGGTGATCCGCACCGTAATTTCGTCGACTTCTCGCACGTGCCGGTGATCAAACGCCTGACGCGCATGCCGGTGTGTATCGACCCGTCCCATTCGGTGGGCACTCGGGATGCTTCTCCTGAGGGTATCCTGGATGTCTTCCACGTGACGGCCCAGGGGGTGGTCGCAGGTGCCAATATGGTCCTGGTTGATTTCCACCCGTTCCCCAGCAAGGCGCTGGTGGATGGACCCCAGGCACTGCACATGGACGAACTGGACTATTTCCTCGAAGATATCCGAATAGCACGCGAGGCCTACGAGAAACGTGTCACCCTGGCACAGACCCACCTGAAGGCTCGGGCATCCGCTGCCTGAATCGTTATTCTGTCAGCGCGGCTGAGTCGGCACAGCCAGCCGGGAAAGGCGATAGGCGTAATCGGGATCGTAAAAATACAGTCAATCCGTCCTTCTGCATCCAGCCGGCCACCCTGCCCCCCGGGCCAAAACCCTCAATGAAATCATGGAATAGCGGTTCGATGCGAAACTGCTGAAAGGCATCTGGGACAACAGTTCGGTAAACTATACTCAGACCAGGCACGCTGAGAGGTATCCGGTCATGAAACATATTTTGGTATCTACCCTACTGCTGGCAGCTTTTCTGGTTGCGGGTCTCGTGCACGCCGGCGAAACCTCCAGGGTCGTACAGACCCCCTACACCGAGCAGAAGGTGGTATTTGACTTCTACTATGACCAACCCGAGAAAATCAACACGGCGCTTTACTGGCTGCGTTCACTCATCAACCCGCTGATGGACGCGCCCTACGGGATGGCGCCCGAATTCCTGAATATCAAGGTCGTCATCCATGGTACCGAGATTGTCACTGTGGCCCGCAAGAACTATGAGAAGTACAAGGATGCCGTTGAACGCATGCGCTACTACGCGAGTCTCGGTGTTGAGTTCAAGGTGTGTGGCATGGCGGCACAGGACTACGACTACGATACAGATGACTTCCACGAATTTATAGACGTCGTCCCATCAGCCATCACTGAACTGGCGCACTGGCAATTGCAGGGCCACGCCCTGATCACGCCGGTGGTAATGGAGAAGCGCTACGCCATAGAGGAGATCCGCTGAAACCGGCAGTGACTATTTTGCCCGTTTCAGGCTGTTCTTGTCGAAGTCCCGATCGGTGAGGCCGGTGCGAAACTGGTATTCCTTCCATCGAAGTGTTGTGCTCTTTCCGGTCTGGTGATTGGCCATTTCGTAGCGCATGGCACGCCAGTATTTATCGAGGTACTGCCTGTACTCATGAAAGGTCAGTGTCTTAAGGTGGGCATTCTTGCGGTCGAAGTAGTCGATCTTCTGCGGCCGGTATTCCGTCTTGTCGATCCAGACCTGCTGACGCGTGTACCCGGAGTTCTTGTCCACCGGATAGCGCTCGATGACGAAGCAGTCGAGTTCCGCGCAGGGTTCATCGCGGAGGTACTTGTAAGTGTATTTTTCAACCTCATCGGAGGAAATATCCTCGTAGGCGAACTCGCTGCCCATGAACGGCCCGGATTTGTTCTTGGAGGATATGCGCTTGACCCGCTTGAGTGCCGGCAGGTAGAGCCACTGGTCATCAGGTCCCTGGATGTGTGAAAAAGTCAGGAAGGCGGTGCCCTTGACGTCGGGGGGCGAGTCGAACACGGACATGCTCTTGTCGCCGTCGCCTTCTATCTCGAGGGTGCGCACGCGCACCTCGCGGGTGCTTTGGTCACCCTGCTTGTTGCGCAGGATCATGTTGAGGGTGGCGCTGGAATCATCAAAGCCCTTGTCGCGCCGGTCGGCTTCCACGGCGATCGCCAGGCCCTTCTCCTCGGCGGATTCGGCCGACGCGCCGGGTGGCAGCAGAACCAGCAGGGATAATAAGAGTGTCTTGCATATTTTCATTTTTCCACCTTCATCAGCAACGGGGGCAGGAACAGGAAATCGGCGGCGAGCGCAAAGGCAATCGTTATGGCCGTCAGCAGTCCCATGTCCGAGTTCAGCTTGAACGGTGACTGGGTCAGCACCATGAAACCGGCGATCAAGACCAGCGTGGTGACCGTGAGCGCCATGCCGACGGTTGAGAACGCATAGCGCACGGCATCTGCTGAATCCAGGTGTTGTTCACGGCGTGCGCGCAGGTACTTGCTGAGAAAGTGAACTGTGTCATCAACCACGATACCCAGTGTCATGCCGGCGACCACCGAGAGCGCCAGACCGACCTCGCCTACCAGTAAGCCCCAGAGTCCGAAGCCCATGGCGGCAGGAGCCAGATTGGGTACCAGGCTGATCAGGCCAATCTTCAGTGAGCGCAAGGCGAAGACCAGGATCAGTGAGATCAGCACCAGGGCGAGCGAGGTTCCGGTCAGCATGCTGCGTATATTTCGCTGACCGATGTGCGCGAACATCACCGACGGACTGGCGCCATTGGCCTGCATCTCGGGTGCATTGGCACTCAGCCACTCCTGGGCGGCGTCCTCCACTGCGAGCAGCTCCTTACTGGAGACATTCTCGAGCGCGACCGAGAGTCGGGTAGCCGATTTGCCGACATCGATCTGGTTGTTGAGGTCGAGTCCGTAGGGCAGCGACATCTCATAGAGCAGCAGGTACTGGGCCGACAGGTCGCGCTGGTCGGGCAATCGGTACCAGTCCGTTGCGTCGCTGTGCATGTTTTTGTTGAGGCGTTTCATGGTGTCGGTAAGTGAGTTGACATGCAACACGTCCGGTTGTTCCCGGTACCAGCTGGCGAAGGCCTCCACGTCCGCCAGGAATCCCGGGTCACTGATGCCACCACTCTCGCCCGTACCGAGGGAATAGTCGATGGTGTAGATCCCCGTCAGGTTCTCGGTGGCAAATTCGGTGGCATTACGGAAGTCGATGGTCTTGTCAAAATACTTGATGAACTCGTCGTTGAGTTCATTGCGGGGAATAAAGGTCACCAGGATGACAATGAACGCACCCATCACCCAGAGCAGGACAGCGCGTCGCTGTACGACAAAGTCGGCGAATCTGTCCATCATCCGGGTACGGCGGGTCGGGCCGGGTTTGACGTGCACCGGCAGGATCAGCATCAGTGCCGGCAGGATGGTCACCGAGAACACGAATGCCGCAGCCACCCCCATGGCCACGATATTGCCCAGATCCCTGAAGGGCGGTGCGTCACTGAAATTCATGCTCATGAAGCCAATCACGGTAGTCAGGGATGTGAGGAAAATCGGCTGCAGGTTGATGCGCAGACTGTCCACCATGGCACTGTTCTTGTCGAGGCCGCGACGCATCGCGTGCAGGAAGCTGACCAGGACGTGTACGCAGTCTGCGACTGCGAGTGTCAGGACGATGGTCGGGGACGAGGCGGATGGCGGCGTCAGGGCGATGCCCATCCAGCCGGCCAGGCCCATGGCGGTGAAGATGCTGAAGATGATGACCAGGAAGGTACCCAGGGTCGCGCTGACGGAGCGCAGCAACAGGATCAGTGTGACAAGGACCACAACGAACATCATTGGTACCAGCGTTTTCTGGTCGTGGATGCTGACCTCAGGGAAGGAATTGTTCATCACCACCATGCCGGTGAGATAGACATCCAGGTCCGGGTTCCCGGCGCGCACCTCTTCAACCAGTTTGCGCGCGAATGCAGTGATCTCCGGGACCTCTTTTCCGGTCCCGTCATCGGGTAGCTGGATAGTGACATTGACGCCGGTTACGTGACCACGACCCGAGACCAGGCGATTGACGATCAACGGCTCGTTGAGAGCGATGTCACGGATACGCCGGAGCCCGGCGTCATCGAGCTGGTCGACATCAGTTGCCAGGTCGTCGACGATCAGGTCATCTCCCTCGGCTTCGGTGTGCTGATAATTGCTGAGGGAATCAACACGGATCGAGTAAGGAATCTGCCAGGCGGCCTCCGTCAGGCGTACCACGCTGGCGAGCGTTTCCCTGGTAAAGACGTTACCGCTCCCGGGGGCCAGCACGAAAAGGACATTATCCGTTTTGGTATAGGTGTTCTGCAGTTCTTCGAAGGCCTGTAACTGCGGATTGTCTTCACTGAAGAAGACCCGGTAATCGGTCTTGAAGGTCAGGAAACGTGCACCACTGGCTGCCAGGATGGCGGCCAGGGTGAAAACGATCAGGATAGAATAACGCCAGCGGACAAGCCATTCGCCATAGGTTTTTCCCATCGTGTTTCCTTCTTGTCCTTGTTGTTCCCCGTTCATGGCGACGGCAATTGCGTCAGAGAATGAGGGAAACCCGCAGTCCCGCTGTGCAGGAAGTCAACACCCCGGCATCCCGGGTTTCTTCGCCATGTCGATACAGCCTTCCAGTGCGCTGGGTACTGGTAATTCCTGCTTCGTGATCAGTTAGTTATTGACTCGCCGACTGACTGGTCGGTATTCTACGCGGCAGCAATATCCACTGCAATACAAGCGTGTGCAAAGCGAGGAGGTTTACCATGTCAGCAATGAGAATGTTGTTTTTCACCATGGCCGGATTGATTATGCTTGGCATCTGGTTGACCGGATTCAACGTTGTTCACTGGGTACTCTACCTGCCAGTCGCCGCGCTGGTGTTCGCCGGTGTTACCGGGATCTGTCCCGGTTACATGCTGTTCCGGAAATTCGGCTTCAAGGGACAGGATGCGGGAAGCAAGATCTGATTGAGGATGACATAAGTTACCGACGCTCCTGTCTGTCCCGATAGACAGGAGTATCGCGTTTATATCCCGGTGAACTTTCCTGATTCGCCGATTCAGGGCCCCGGTATGTGATAATAGCGCCCCATAGTGCCGTCAGCCCATAACACTCAGTCTCCAGATGTCCCGTTTTGCAGAACAACTCGATAAGGGCACCCTGACCAGCCCCTGTGACCCTGTATTGCCCGAACCGGGCCAGGACCTCGACTGGACCGGTTTGAACGGCGCCAGCCTGCCGCTTGCGATCGCACGCGCGGCCGGCCGACACCAGGGCCGACTGCTGGTGATTGCGCCGGACATGCAGGCGGCCGATTTACTGCGCGAACAGCTGGAGTTCTTCCTGGCGGAGAGTGACGTCAGCATCAGTACCTTCCCGGACTGGGAAACCCTGCCCTACGATAGTTTTTCTCCGCACCAGGACATCATCTCCGAGCGCCTTGCCACACTGTACCAGCTGGCCGAAGGACGTGACGGGGTGCTGATCATTTCGATGGGCACACTAATGCAGCGCCTGGCGCCCAGATCATTCCTGTACCGGAACAGCCTGGTGGTGCAGGTCGGCGAACGTCTGGACCTCGACGCCATGCGCAACCGCCTGGACAGTGCCGGCTATCGCTGCGTCTCCCAGGTCATCGAACACGGCGAGTTTGCTATCCGTGGCTCCATTCTCGATCTCTATCCAATGGGCAGTCCTCTGCCGTTTCGTATCGACCTGCTCGACGAGGAAATCGAATCGATCAGGACCTTTGATCCGGAGACCCAACGCTCGGCCGATGAACGGGACGCGATCAAGCTTCTGCCCGCCAGGGAATTCCCTCTGGATGACGAGGCCATACGGCACTTTCGGCAACGCTTTCGGGCGCAATTCGAGGGTGACCCCCAGGCCTGCCCGATCTACCGGGATATCAGCCAGGGCATAACACCCGGCGGGCTGGAATACTACCTGCCCCTTTTCTTCGAGCAGACCGAGACCCTGTTCGACTATTTACCGGACACTACCTGCATCATGCTGCTGGAGGGAGCCGCGGCTGCCTGCAGTGAGTTTCAGGCAGAAACCACCGAGCGCTACGAGTCACGTCGACACGACCGTGAACGGCCCCTGCTGCCTCCCGGGATGTTGTTCCTGGATGACGCCGGGATGCAGAAACGACTCGCCCGGCACGCTCTTGTTCGCATCGGAAAATTCAGCGGGTCTGAACCGTCCGGGGAGCAAATCCGCTATAACGCCTACCCGCTGGTTGATGTAAAGATCAGGACGCGCAGTGAGCAACCGGCTGCGGCAATCAACGGCTTTCTGGGCAGTTACGCCGGACGCGTCCTGTTGACGGCTGAATCGACCGGGCGCCGCGAGACCATGTTTGATCAGCTGCGTGGCCTCGGCATCCGGCCAGTGGTGGTTGACGGCTGGAGGGATTTCATTGAGTCCGACAGCCCGCTGTGCCTGACGGTTGCACCACTCGAACAGGGTGTGCGCCTGGTTTCTCCGGCCCTGGCCATTATCACGGAAACCAGTCTTTTCGGTGATCATGCCAGGCAGTCACGTCGCCGCAAACCGGCTCGTGACCCCTCCGCCCTTATCAGCAACCTGACCGACCTGGACATCGGCGCACCGGTCGTACATGAATATCACGGCGTCGGACGTTATCGAGGGCTGGAGACACTCACGGTTCACCATATCCCGGCCGAGTACCTGACGCTTGAATACAGCGGAGGCGACAAGCTGTATGTACCGGTCGCTTCACTCCAGCTGGTCAGCCGCTATACAGGCGCCGCACCGGAAAATGCCCCGCTGCACAAGCTGGGTGGTGACCAGTGGCAACGAGCGCGGCATAAAGCGGCCAGTCGTGTACACGACGTCGCCGCCGAGCTGCTCGACATCCACGCCCGGCGCGCAGCACGCAAGGGCCATGCCTACGCGGCGCCACAGGATGAATATGCGGCCTTTGTCGCATCGTTCCCGTTCGAGGAGACTGCTGATCAGGAGAGCACCATTGCCAGCATGGTTGCCGATATGCAGACGGAAATGCCGATGGATCGTGTGGTCTGCGGTGACGTCGGTTTCGGCAAGACCGAGGTGGCCATGCGTGCCGCGTTTATCGCTGCACAGGACGGCAAACAAGTGGCCCTGCTGGTACCTACAACGCTGCTTGCCCAGCAGCACTACCAGAACTTCCTTGACCGCTTCTCGGACTGGCCGATACGCATCGAGGTCCTGTCGCGCTTCAGGAGCGGCAAACAGCAGGATGTCGTGCTCGCGGGAATTGCCGATGGTTCTGTCGACATCGCCATCGGAACTCACAAGCTGCTGCAGGACAATATCAGGTTCAAGCGGCTTGGCCTGTTGATCATAGACGAGGAACACCGCTTCGGTGTTCGCCAGAAGGAGAAGCTGAAGAATCTGCGTGCGGAAATCGATATCCTCACGCTCACTGCCACACCTATACCACGCACCCTCAACATGTCACTTTCAGGCTTGCGTGACCTTTCGATCATCAGCACTCCACCGGCACACCGGCTGACTGTCAAGACTTTTATATCCGAATGGAATGACGCCGTCATTCGCGAGGCCTGCCTGCGCGAGATCAAGCGCGGTGGCCAGGTGTATTTCCTGCACAATGAGGTCGAATCGATCGAGCGCGTTGCCAGCGATCTTGCCAGGATCGTTCCTGAAGCCAGAATCAAGATTGCCCACGGTCAGATGCGCGAACGTCAACTCGAACACGTGATGCTGGACTTCTATCACCGGCGCTTCAACCTGTTGCTGTGCACCACCATCATTGAGAGCGGCATTGACATCCCTACGGCGAATACCATCATCATGAACCGCGCAGACAAGCTCGGTCTTGCCCAGCTGCACCAGTTGCGCGGTCGTGTCGGGCGCTCGCACCATCGAGCCTATGCCTATCTGCTGATCCCTTCGCACCATGCGATCACGGCCGATGCCGCCAAGCGCCTGGCCGCCATCGAGTCCATGGAGGACCTCGGTGCCGGTTTTACCCTGGCAACGAATGACCTGGAGATCCGCGGTGCCGGTGAACTCTTGGGTGAAGACCAGAGTGGCCAGATCCACGAGATCGGCTTCACCCTATACAGTGACCTGCTGGAACGCGCCGTCAGGGCCATGAAAGAGGGGCGTCAGCCGAATCTGGACAAACCCCTGCACCTGGGAACCGATATCGACCTCCAGGTCGCAGCCCTCATCCCGGATGACTATATCCCTGACGTCCACACCCGGCTGGTCATGTACAAGCGCATCGCCAGTGCTTCCATGGAACAGGAACTGCGCGACCTGCAGGTGGAAATGATCGACCGGTTTGGATTGCTGCCGGATGCGGTGAAGCATCTCTTTATAATCACCGCACTGAAACTGCTGGCTGAACCCATGGACATCAGCAAGATCGAGGTGGGCAGGCAGGACGGCCGGATCCTGTTCGGGGAGGATGCAGACATTAATACAAAAAAACTTGTAGAATTAATCCAGGGTCAGCCAGACACTTACCGCTTCGAGGGAGGCAACCGGCTCAGGTTCAGCGGGGATTTCGAGCTGGATGAACAGCGGTTTCAGGTGGTGAAAGAGCTGCTTGACGTACTCACCAGGCGGAGGAGCCAGGACCATGAAGCCAACTAGAACACGGCAGACATGCTGTGGCGACGCCCGTCTACCAAAACCTGTCAGATTCCCTGTTCTGGCCGGTTTTCTCATTCTGCTCTGTCTGTCCGGGGGAGCGGCACAGGCGGAATACCCACCGATCTATGATGTCGAGATCATCGTGTTTCGTAACCTCTCGCCCAATGACGGCGGGGAACGCTGGAACACGCCGGACATGTACAAGGGGATCCAGCGGCGCTCCTTCCCGCAGGATGAGTTCACCGAACTGGCCTATCGGCTCTACCAGATGAAGGGTATTACCCGTGCACTGGAGAACTCCAGGGATTATGAGGTCCTGTATCACCGGGCCTGGCGCCAGCTGGCCTATGACAGACGGAATTCCGTCGCCTACCCGGTCGAGACCGAGATCGAAAGCGGCAAACGCAACAGCGTGCAGGGCGGGGTCAGGCTGATCCGCGAGCGTTTTCTCCACCTCGATGTCAATCTGTTCCTGATGGCAACCCGGGGCCAGACATCCGCCATGGCGGACTCCCGTATTCCGCTGTTCGAGTTGAATGAGAAACGCCGCATCCGCAGCGGTGAACTCCACTACTTCGATCACCCTCGTTTCGGGATGATCGCCCGGATCACACCCTATCGTCCTTCGGAAGCACCGGCGGAGACACCGGAAGCCGATGCCCCTGTCACTGGCTGGTTGTCGGAAGGGGAGACTCTTGCCGGGCTGGACACAACGGCCTCGCGTATCCGGTCCAGGTCTTCAGCTATTCCCGATCGCCTCTTCCAGTAGCAACCGGACCTGTGCCATAGAGTGGGACAGGTTCGTCTTGATCTCCGCCATGTCGATCGCGCCCTCGCCACGGCCTGCGGCCCAGTTGGCGCATACGGCACACGCTGCATAGCAGAATTCCAGCTCCTTCGCGAGGGCCGCCTCGGGCATGCCCGTCATGCCGACCATGTCGCAGCCATCCCCTTCCAGCCGGTTGATCTCCGCCGCGGACTCGAGCCGCGGTCCCTGGGTTGCCCCGTAGGTGCCTTCGGTGCCGAGAGAGATTCCCGCCCGTTGTGCGGCCTCGATCAAAAACGAGCGCATCTCAGCGCAGTACGGTTCGGTGAAATCGATATGGACCACCTGGGTGAGATCCTTTTCGAAAAAGGTATGGTTACGTGACCAGGTGTAGTCAATGATCTGGTCGGGAATGACCAGCGCGCCCGGTAGCAGGCCCGGATGGATGCCGCCCACGGAGCATATGGCGATGACACGCGTCACGCCGGCGTATTTCAGGGCCCAGAGGTTTGCCTGGTAGTTGACCATATGCGGCGGGATGGTGTGGCCATAGCCGTGGCGCGCGAGGAACACGATTTCCCGGTCACAGAGACTGCCGAAGGTGAGTGGACCGGAGGGTTCGCCATAGGGGGTATGCACCACCTCGCGACGCGAGATCTTCAGGTTCTTCAACGAGGTCAGCCCCGTGCCACCGATGATTGCCAGATCTACCATTTCTTTTCCTGTCCGGAAGTGCCGGAGTTAGTGATTGTCAGGATTTCCGCTCGCGCGGGCAAGCACGCATCGCGTGTTATTCATGTCCGGGACCGAGCGCATAGATGCCGTTGAGATTGCGCATGTAACCCTTGTAGTCCATCCCGAAACCGAAAACATACTTGTCCTCCACCTGCAGACCGACAAAGTCCGCGGTGACACCCGGCTGGCGCCGGTCGTGCAGCTTTTCGATCAACACGCAGCTGTATGTGCGCGCGGCACCTTCCTGTCCGCAGTAGTCCGTGACTGCCCTCAGGGTGTGACCTTCGTCGAGAATATCGTCGATCACCAGTACCGTACGATTCTGCAGTGGGATCTGCGACTTGCATAGCCAGCTGATCTCATCGGTGCCAGTGGTGTTGCCGCGATAACGCGAGGCGTGCAGGTAACCGATCTCCAGGGGAAACGCCAGGCGCGTCAGCAGGTGTCCGGCCGGGATGATGCCGCCGGTCAACACGCACAGAATGACCGGTACAGTGCCGCTGAGTTCCTCCTCGATCCCGACTGCCATCCTGTCAAGAGCCTGGTGAACGTCTTCCGGGCCATACAGCATGAGCGCGTCCTGCCGCAGCCGGTGTAGATCGAATGGTTGATTTGTCATGATCGCCACATGCGGTCGTTCAGGCCTGCCCCGTGCCCTCACCCCCGGCCGCGGCCGCAGCCAGCGGTGGCGTCACGGCCTCTGGCACGTGCACCGTCGAGGTGGGGAATGCGATTTCCGCCCCATGACGGCTGATGATCTCGCTGATCCTGAGCAGGATGTCCTGCTTGATCTCATGGTAACGGGTCCACACCGTTGTCCTGGTGAAGGTATAGACGAAAAAGTCCAGCGATGAGGCTGAAAAGGTATTGAAGTTGACCATCAAGGTCTGGCTGGTATCGATATCGGGATGCTGCTCGAGCATCGCCTTCACCTCCTCGATGATACCCTGCATCTTGCCGATGTCATCGTAGCGGATGCCGATGGTCTCATAGATGCGCCGGTGGCTCATGCGCGAGGGATTGACTACGGCGATATTCGAAAAGATACCGTTGGGAACGTAGATGGGCCGCTTGTCGAAGGTCCGGATGCGCGTCAGGCGCCAGCCAATGTGTTCTACCGTGCCCTCGATTTCACGGTCCGGTGATTTGATCCAGTCGCCGACCGCAAAGGGCCGGTCGAGGTAGATCATCAGGCCGCCAAAGAAATTGGCCAGCAGATCCTTGGCGGCAAAGCCGATGGCAATACCGCCGATGCCGCCGAAGGCGAGCACGCCGGAGATGCTGAACCCCAGGGTCTGCAGCATGACCAGCCCGGCCGTGATCAGGATCGAGGCCTTGACCAGCTTGCCGATGGCATCGACTGTGGTCGGATCAAGCGGGGTTTCCTTCTCCTGGCCGCGCTCGAGAATATTGGCCTGCAGGCGCGTAGTCAGTCGCAGCAGAAACCAGGTGATGCTGGCGATGACACCCACGTCACGTACCGGACCAACGGCATTGAAGATCGAGGCATCGGTCTCGGCGCCGACGATATCGGCCGCAAACGCGATACCCACGATCCATACCAGCAGAGTCAGCGGCTGCTGCATGGCGCCGATGACGGCATCATCCCAGGGATTTTCGGTGTCCTTGAGTTTGCGCTGCAGGCGTTTCAGCACCAGGCGCAGGACCAGGTTGAACAGCAGGACCAGGAAGACAACAATGAAGACCTGCACAATCCAGGCATTGTCCCCGGCCCACTCGAGCAGGGACTGGTAGAGCTGATTATCCACCATTAAACATACCTATAAATAAGGTCATAATATTTCTATACCCTTCTGTAATATATAGAATTATAAATCCAGATCAAGCTCGGGCTCGGCCTCGCATCCGGCCACTGCAGCCACTGCCTGCGACCAGCGCGGGCTGGCTTGCAGTTCGCGCAGACCGGGTGCATGGCGGCCGTGCAACCTGGCGAGGCGTGTATGGGTCACCGGGTTGGAGTAGTCGACCAGCGCCGTGGCCACCTCGGCGGCCTGCGCCCGGGCATTGCAGACCAGCACCATGTCACAGCCCGCCTCAAGCGACAGTCGGGCCCGATCCGTGTAGCTGCCGATGCCGGCCGCCGCCTCCATGCTCAGGTCATCGCTGAACACCACCCCCTGGAAACCGAGCTGGTCACGCAGGACAGCCTTGATCCAATAGCGTGAAAAACCGGCCGGTTGGGCATCCACTTCTGAATACACCACGTGGGCCATCATCACGGCGGCAAGGCCATAGTGGATCATGCGTTCAAACGGGACCATGTCCCATTGGGCGATGTCCTCATAACGGCGCGGGTCTACCGGCAGCGCATGGTGCGAATCAGCCTCAACGGCGCCGTGTCCCGGGAAGTGTTTACCGGTTGCCGCCATGCCGGCCTCTTGCATGCCTGACTGGTAGGCATGCGCCAGCTCGGCCACAATCTCCGGGCGCTTGTGCAGGGCGCGGTTGCCGATCACGGTGGAGACACCGTAGTCCAGGTCAAGTACCGGTGCGAAACTGATGTCCACACCGACGGCACGCACCTCGGCCGCCATCAGCCAGCCCATGGTGTGTGCCAGGTGCCTGGCGCGTGTACGGTCCCTGTCGAAGATTTCACCGAGACAGGCCAGCGCTGGCAGGCGGGTGATGCCGTCACGGAAGCGTTGTACCCGCCCGCCCTCCTGGTCGACGGCAACCAGGAGGTGCGGGTTGCGCAGGCCATGGATTTCATTGACCAGCGCACTGACCTGTTCGGGTGACTGGTAATTGCGTGCAAACAGAATGACGCCACCCACAGCGGGATGTGCCAGCAGTTCACGGTCCTCCTGTGTCAGTTCCAATCCGGCGACATCCAGCATCAGCGGGCCAAGTGTCATTGGTCTTTTCTCGCAGCGGTAGCCAGGCGTTTATCCATGGTGTCGCGCAGCCGGTCACCCAGCAGGTTGACCGAAAGCACGACGGCAAATATCGCGATACCCGGTGCCAGCACCATGTGCGGCGCCACCAGCATATAGCGGGTCCCGTCCCGAATCATTGCGCCCCATGATGCATCCGGCGGCTGCACACCAAGACCCAGGAAGGACAGGCCGGCCTCGGCGATCACCACGGCCGCCACGCCGAAGGTAGCCTCCACGATCAGCGGCGCCATCATCAGTGGCAGCAGGTGCCGTGTCATGATTCGCAGTCTGCGGCTGCCCAGCGCCTCAGCCGCTCTGACGTGTTCCCGGTGCTTCAATGACAGAACCTGGGCGCGTGACAGGCGAGCATAACCCACCCAACCAACGGCAGCGAGTGCCATCACCACGTTCTCGATGCCGGGACCGAGCAGTCCGGCCAGTGCAATGGCGAGCAGGATGCCCGGGAATGCCAGGAAGATATCGATCACCTGCACTATGGCGCGATCCAACACGCCACCCTGGTAGGCACTGACGGTT
The DNA here is from genome assembly GCA_947259415.1 of uncultured Ectothiorhodospiraceae bacterium. Taxonomy (GTDB): domain Bacteria; phylum Pseudomonadota; class Gammaproteobacteria; order UBA9214; family UBA9214; genus CAMYJZ01. Next base: position 31,361 of record CAMYMI010000021.1, read on the forward strand.
CCGATCAGGGTGCCGATCAGTGCCGACAGTCCCACCACCCAGAAGGAGACCAGGAACGAGGTGCGCGCACCGACCAGCAGGCGTTCACCGATATCACGGCCGAGGTCATCATAGCCCAGCAGGGCGTCCTCCCCCGGCGGCACCAGGATGTGTTCCAGCTGGATCAGGTTAGGCGATAGCGGCAGCAAATACACACTCATCGCCAGCAATGCCCAGGCGCCCAGGATACTGCCCGGTATCCAGACCCGCATCAGTGCCCGCCTCCCAGCCGGATGCGCGGATCGATCCAGGCATAGGCGATATCCGTCAACAGGTTGATCAGCACGTAGCTGACACTGATCAGCAGCACGCAGGCCTGGACCACGGGATAGTCGCGCGACTGGATGGCCTCGATCGTCAACAGCCCGATGCCCGGCCACGAGAACACTGTTTCGGTGATCACCGCTCCGGCCAGCAGCGCGCCGAGCTGGAGTCCCAGCAGGGTGATGACCGGCAGCAGGGCATTGCGCAGGGCGTGATGGAAGATGATCCGGGACGGCACCAGACCCTTCGCCCGGGCAGTACGCATGTAGTCCTCGCCAAGCACCTCCAGCATGCTGCTGCGCACCATGCGCGACAGGACGGCCGCCAGCCCGGTACCAAGGGTGATGGCAGGCAGCACCACCGCGCCGAAGCTCTCGCGCCCGCTCACCGGAAACCAGCCCAGCCAGAGCGAGAACACCAGGATCAGCAGCGGGCCCAGCCAGAAGTTGGGTACCGAGACACCCAGCATTGAAAAACTCATCGCGCCACTATCCCACAGGCTGTTGCGACGTATGGCCGCGACGATGCCGAGCGGCACCGCAATCAACAGGGTGATAAGCAGTGACATGCCGGCCAGTACCAGAGTGGCTGGCAGGCGCTCCAGCAACAGTTCGACAACCGGACGGTGCGAATGAAACGAACTGCCCAGGTCCAGCTTCAGCAGGGCCTTGAGATAGGCCATGAACTGGTGCGCAAGCGGCTGATCCAGCCCGAGTGATACGCGCAGGGCCTCCCGGTCGGTGACAGACGCAGCCTCCCCCAGCATGATCTCCACCGGGTCGCCGGGAATCAGGTGGATGAGCAGGAACACGATGCTGACCACCCCGAAGACAACCAGGAGGGCGCCGGCCATGCGATGAGTGATAAATTTCAACATTATCCAGGGTGTCGAGTTCGTCAGTGGTTGCAGCGGCTCTATTGTATGATGCGGTTATCGGAACGGCCTCAAACATAGCCAAGGCGTCACGCACAGGCAAGCCAAACCATGTCATTCAGCAACCTGCTCTCCATCCTGTTTCTCGTCCTGGTGGTGTACGGCGCACTCGCCCTGTATGTCTATTTCATGCAGCCGCGCCTGTTGTACTACCCGGAACTGCCGGGGCGCGAACTCGTGGGCACGCCTGCCGACATCGGACTGGAATATGAACCCGTCACCCTGGTGACCGGGGATGATGTCAGGCTGGGCGCCTGGTTCATCCCTCACACCGCCGGAGACGCAACCCTGCTCTTCCTGCACGGCAATGCCGGGAATATCTCTCACCGGCTGGATTCCATCCGCCAGTTTCATGACCTCGGGCTGTCGGTCTTCATCCTCGACTACCGCGGCTACGGCGAAAGCGAGGGCACGCCCTCCGAGACCGGTACCTACGACGATGCCACGACGGCCTGGAACTATCTGGTCGAGCAGCGCCGTATCGCCCCCCGGAATATCGTGCTATTCGGCCGCTCACTGGGTGCCACCATAGCCGCCGAACTCGCCGCCAGGACCCGGCCGGGCGCACTGATCATGGAATCGGCGTTCACCTCCGTGCCGGACATGGCGGCGACGATCTACCCGTGGCTGCCGGTGCGGTTACTGAGCCGCTACCGTTATGATGCACGCAGGCAGCTAGACCGCATCAGCTGCCCGCTCCTGATTGTGCACAGCCGGGATGACGAGATCATCCCGTTCACCCACGGCCAGCGCCTGTTCGAACACGCCCGTGAACCGAAGCAGTTCCTGGAACTGCGCGGCGGACACAATGACGGCTTCCTGGTGACAGGCCGGGGCTACATCGAGGGCATTGGGCGTTTTTTGTCTGAACACCTTGATAACGATGCCCAATAACTCAATGTAAAATCCGGGCTCAGAGAGCAATCGGTTCTAACTGGTAGCGAATATTGCTCACTGACCCCATTTTTCTAGCTGGCCAGCAACCGGTCCAGCTGGTCGGCAAAGGCCTTGCGGTCGGATTGGCTAAACGATGCCGGCCCTCCGGTATCCACTCCGCTGCTGCGCAGGGTGTCCATGAAATCCCGCATGTTCAGGCGCTGGCGGATATTGTCTTCGGTGTAGAGATCGCCGCGCGGATTCAAGGCCAGGCAGCCTTTGGTGATGACCTCGGCGGCCAACGGAATATCCGCGGTTATCACCAGGTCGCCTGCTTCCGCCTGCTGGACAATATGGTTATCTGCAACGTCAAATCCGGCTGCCACCTGAATCGAGCGGATATAGCGGGACCCGGGAACCTGGAGGGGTTGGTTGGCTACCAGGATCAGCGGTACGCCTACCCTGTTCGCGGCGCGAAACAGGATCTCCTTGATCACTTTCGGGCAGGCGTCGGCGTCGACCCATATCTGTTTCAAACTCATTGTCTTCCCGGTGGGACTATTATAATCACTGGACTGGGCATTATACTTCGCCGCCCGGCCACCCCCATGGCTGTGTCTCTTACCCCTTGTCAGGAATTTCCGATGTCCGCTACCCGTTCCTATGTCACCGGTTTCTACGATCTGAAACTACCGGTCCCGTTGTTGACCGTGCTTGATGAGGTTGGGTATGAAACCCCCACCCCGATCCAGGCCCAGGCGATTCCCCATCTGCTGGAGGGTCTGGACCTGCTTGGACATGCCCCCACCGGCACCGGCAAGACTGCCGCGTTTGCCTTGCCCCTGCTGGCGCGTCTCGACATCGGCCGCCAGCAAGTGCAGGTGATGGTGCTCACGCCAACCCGCGAACTGACGATCCAGGTGGCTGAGGCCTTCCAGCGTTATGCCTCTCACATCAGGGGTTTTCATGTGCTGCCGGTGTATGGCGGTCAGGATTATGCCGGGCAGTTACGGCAGCTGAAGCGGGGCGTGCATGTCGTTGTCGGTACCCCCGGAAGGGTGATGGATCACATGCGCAAGGGCACACTCAAGCTGGATGCGCTGCAGGCGCTGGTGCTGGATGAGGCGGACGAGATGTTGCGTATGGGCTTCATCGACGATGTCGAATGGATCCTGGAGCAGGCGCCGAAGCAGCGTCAGATGGCGCTGTTTTCGGCTACCATGCCGAAAGAGATCCAGCGCATCGCCCGGCGTCATCTGCGCGACCCGCAGGAGATTGCCATCAAGGCCCGTACCGCCACCGCCGCTACCATTCGTCAGCGTTACTGGCTGGTCAGCGGCCTGCACAAGCTGGACGCGCTGACCAGGATCCTGGAGGTGGAGCCCTTTGATGCCCTGCTCATGTTTGTGCGCACCAAGACCGCCACGACGGAGCTGGCCGAACGGCTGGAGGCCAGAGGTTACTCGGCCGCGGCACTGAACGGTGATATGGCGCAAAAACACCGGGAGCAGATGGTCGAACGCCTGAAACAGGGCTCACTGGATATCCTGGTTGCCACCGATGTCGCCGCACGAGGCCTGGATGTGAAACGGATCAGCCACGTGGTCAATTACGATATCCCCTATGACACCGAGGCCTATATTCATCGTATCGGCCGCACCGGCCGGGCGGGCCGTCAGGGCGATGCCATCCTGTTTGTCGCGCCCCGGGAACGGCGGATGCTCAGTATCATCGAAAAGGCGACACGGCAGAAGGTTGAGCCGCTTGAGCTGCCCTCGACCGAGATGGTCAACAACAAACGGATCGCCAATTTCAAACAGGGCATCAGCGATACCCTGGCCGCCGGTGAACTGGATTTCATGCAGAGTCTGGTGGAACAGTACCAGCAGGAGCACGATGTGCCAGCGCTGGAGATCGCAGCGGCGCTGGCCAGGATCTCCATCGGCGATCAGTCGTTGTTGCTAAAGCCCGATAAGGAGAAGCCCCCACGCCCCGAGGCAAAACCAAGGCAGCGCAAGCCACAGGGTCGGCCCGCCAAGGGCATGGAGCGGTTTCGTATCGAAGTGGGCCACCGGCACAAGGTCAAGCCCGGCAATATCGTCGGCGCCATTGCCAATGAGGCGGGGCTGGATGCCGAGCACATCGGTCATATCGATATTCACACGGACTTCAGCCTGGTCGACCTGCCCCGGGGCATGCCGAAAGAGGTGTTCCAGGATCTCAGCAAGACCCGGGTATGCGGTCAACGCCTCGATATAACACGGCTGGAGCAGCCCGGGAAAAAGAAAACAGGCGGGCACAAGGCGAAAAAGAGAAAGAAAACAGACCGCTAGTTAAAATTCTGTTATAGTGCTGCGCTTCCGGGTGCCTGACCGGTTGGCACCCTTCGCGATTTTGAGATCGCCGGAAAAACCTTGAGCCGTTTGCCCGATCCTTTCCCGTTGACTATGGGGCCAGGGACAAGGCCTCCCGCTTGAACAAAGAATTCCCTTTTCCAGCCCGGACCGGCTCCCGCCAGCGAATGCCGCTGCAGGGAGGGCAAGACTGGAGTGTATTTCCTATGTCATTCGATTCTCTCGGCCTTACGGCCGGACTCCTGCGCGCCATCGGCGATCAGGGCTACAGTGAACCCACCCCTATACAGCGCAAGGCGATTCCCGTCATTCTGAAAGGCAAGGATGTACTGGCCGGCGCCCAGACCGGCACCGGCAAGACGGCCGGCTTCACCCTGCCGTTGCTGCAACGACTGAACGCAAATCACACCAGGAGCGGTCGACGCCCGGTTCGGGCGCTGGTGCTCACCCCGACCCGGGAGTTGGCCGCCCAGGTAGGCGCCAGCGTGAACACCTATGGTCGTCACCTGCCGCTGCAATCGGCAGTGATCTTCGGCGGGGTCAAGATCAATCCGCAGATAGACAAGCTGCGCCGGGGCGTCGATATCCTGGTAGCCACACCGGGCAGACTGTTGGATCATGCCAGACAGAAAACGGTGGATCTGTCCAGGATCGAAATCCTGGTGCTGGACGAAGCCGACCGGATGCTGGATATGGGCTTCATCCACGATATTCGCAAGGTACTGGCCCTGCTGCCTGAGAATGGCGCCCGCCAGAACCTGCTGTTTTCAGCGACCTTCTCCGCCGAGATCAAACGGCTTGCTGACCGTCTGCTGGACCGCCCCGAACTGATCGAGGTACCGCGCTGTGACATCACCGCCGAGCGCATTGCACAAGTGGTCCACCCGGTGGACAGGCAGCGCAAGCGGGAGCTGCTGAGCCACCTGATCGGTTCACGTAACTGGCGCCAGGTGCTGGTGTTTACCCGCACCAAGCACGGCGCCAACCGTCTGGCCCAGCAGCTGGAACAGGACGGTCTGAGTGCCGCTGCCATCCATGGCAACAAGAGCCAGGGGGCCCGTACCCGGGCATTGGCGGGATTCAAGAATGGCGGGGTGCGGGTGCTGGTAGCGACCGATATTGCGGCCCGCGGACTGGATATCGATCAGCTGCCCCACGTGGTGAACTACGAACTGCCCAACGTGCCGGAGGATTATGTGCACCGTATTGGCCGTACCGGTCGCGCTGGCAACGAGGGTGAGGCGGTCTCCCTGGTATGTGTGGATGAGCACAAGCTGTTGCGGGATATCGAACGCTTGTTGAAAGATCGGATCCCCAGGATGGTTCTGCAGGGCTATGCGCCGGATCCCTCCATTCGGGCGGAGCCCATTCAGAATGGACGCAACGGCAAGAGTGGGTCCCAGCCCCGGAAACAGTCCGCTGGCCGTAATCCCGGCCGGTCGTCAGCCAAAGGGGCATCAGATGCCCGGCGCGAAACAGGATCGACCCGTTCCGACGGTAAACGTGCTCAAGCGAAGCCCGCACACAAGCATGTCCGGCGCAAATCGAGTGATTCCCGGGCAAAACCGCAGCATCGGCACCCGCGCTCCGGTCAGGACCGGAAAAAGGCAGCGCTGATTTGATTGGCAGCTGTTTTCGGAACAAATGACGGAAGATCCCGGCGAGACAGTTTGTTCATGGCTGGCATACATACTGGCGGCACCCGCCCGCTACCGTTGCAGAACTCCAGCAGCAAAAAATGAGACCGGTTTGAGGGTGCAGCAGGTTATGATTTTCACGCGAATCAAAAAATCGCTTGTGATTCATCGCATTGACAGATATGCTTGGAAATATCAGACGGTTAGCCAGTGAAACAACAGTATGTTGCCAGGTCCCGTCTGAGTACAGATTAGTTGCACCTCCTTAATAGGTCTACTCAGAAGCCCCTTTCCGGTATCTCCTGTAATTTACCTTTCCTGAGATCTGCAATTGATTAAGTGTTTATTATTTATTTAAAGGTAATTTAAAAATGACGACAGGTACCGTTAAGTGGTTCAACGAGTCCAAGGGCTTTGGTTTCATCTCTCCCGCTGATGGCGGCGAGGACGTGTTTGTGCACTTCTCCGCGATTCAGGGTGGCGGTTTTAAAACCCTGATGGAAGGACAGTCGGTAAGTTTCGACGTGGAAAAAGGCCCCAAGGGCCTGCAGGCATCCAACGTCACGCTGGCAAGCTGACAAGGCTCCAGCCATTAAGTAAGAATGAAGAACCCCGCTCGCGGGGTTCTTTTTTCACCGCAGCCGGCGGCAACCATCCGGCTCCAACGAGGATACACATATGAAAAAGCTGTTTGTCGGAAACCTCCCGCCGGATGCTACAGAAGAATCTATACGTGAGATGTTTTCCGCCTACGGCACCGTGCGCTCCATCAGCCTGGTCTCGGATATCTTTAGCGGCAGATGCAAGGGCTTCGGCTTCATCGAAATGGAAGGACATGAAGCCCGTGCTGCACAGGCGGCGCTGGATGGCAACATGATTGACGGCACCGACAGATCCCTGCGGGTACGTTTCGAAGACCCGCGTGCTGCACGCGGGCGCAAACGCCGCTAGTCGAGATAACACCTGACGTGGATGCCTGTTATGCGCCTGGCTCGACCGCCGGGGTATCAATGCTACGTCTCCGGGTCACCTGCATGGCTGGATGGGTCAGGGCCGCCGGAGAGAAACGGTCGGGTGCAATTGATTCTGATTCACATTATTTCTGTGACTACTGGGCACATGACCCAGTGAAGCGATATTCAGGGCCTGGCGTGCCTGTTACCATGCCTCCTCTACCAGGACGCGGGTACCCACGGAGACCCGGTCAAACAGCTCGATAACCTCGCGGTTGGTCATCTTGATACAGCCATGGGATGACGGGATTCCCATGGGGTCCTCCTCCGGACTGCCGTGGATATAGATATAGCGCCGCATGGAGTCAACCTTGCCCAGGCGGTTCCTGCCGGGTTCCTCCCCACACAGCCACAGGATGCGGGTAAGGATCCAGTCTCGCCCGGGATCTTGCTGCCTTAATGCGGGGGTGTAGATCTCACCGGTGGGCCGGCGTCCGACAAACACCGTGTTCTCGGGACAACCCGCCCCGATCCGGGCGCGGATTCGATGCCAGCCACGCGGCGTGCACTCGCTGTGAATGAGTTCCCCCGGTCCATTGCGCGCGGTGGAGATACGGCAATCCATGATGACACGGCCGGTCTCGATCAGCTGCAGGCACTGCTCTTCGATACTGACCTTGATCAGACTGGAATCCTCGGGCATTTGGGCATTATACCGCGCAAGAACCGACGATATGACAATCCTCAGAAGTCCGTAACCGAGTGGATAACATCCACGGGCTCATAGGTGATCAGGCACACCTTTATATAGATACAGTCTGCTGGCATCCGAGTAGCGCTGAAGAAGGGATTACGGTGTGCCAAAGCCATCCGTCATCGTCTGCAGAAAGGCAACAATAGCGGCCACTTCTTGCGGCGTCAGACCCAGGTTGCCCATCAGCAGCAGTTCGACGTTGTCAGCCACTTCCGGAGCCGGCCAGCAGTCTATGCCGGGTGTGCCCGCTTGACTGCATTGCGGCAAGACATCCCGGGTATTGTAAAAATTCACAACCTCCTCGAGTGTTTGGAATACACCATTGTGCATATACGGCGGCGTGATCGCTACGTTGCGCAAGGTCGGAACCTTGAATTTGCCATTCTCGGAGACCAGCAGCACATTGGGGTTAGCTGCCAGACCCAGGTCCACAAAGTCGGCTCCGTCCGGATTGAATTCGGGCGGCAAATCATAAAAAGGGTTATCCGGGTTTTTCGGTACCCCGATGTTACTGTAGGTATGATCAGTGAATAGCGGTGCTATATGACAGGAAAAACACTGGGCCTTGCCGTCGAACAGTTGAAACCCCCGGCTCTCCTGTTCGGTCAGCTCGACCTGTCCCGCCAGGAAGGCATCAAACTTCGATGTGAACGGAATGATCTCGTCCGAACTCTGGAAGGCGGCAAGCGCGTCCGCGATCTGGTTGTAGGCGGTTTCGATGCTATCCAGGCTGCCTTCGCCGTAAACCTCTTCGAAAAGATCGGCATAATCGGCAGCATGAACGGCCTGCACAACGGTTTGTTCATCGGGGTTGGCCATCTCCAGCGGATTCAGGAACGGCTGTTTGGCCTGCTCGACCAGAGTTGCCGCACGGCCGTCCAGAAACTGACCGCCAATGAAGTTCTGACTGGTAATCATCCTGAATTCGGGTGTCAATGCCGCATAGGTCACTGTGGGGGTATTGCGGTTGCCGAAGCGGTCCGGATGAACTCCTTGAGATACAGGAACCTGGCTATCCGGATCTGCAAATCCGGCATCTGGATCATGACAGGTCGCACAAGACTGCCCTGGCGGGGTTGAAAGATTGGTATCAAAAAACAGCAGACTACCCAGTATCTGCTTGAGTGCAAGCGGGTCCGCTGACGGAGGCGGCTCCACGGGTGGTGCCGGGTCGGGTGTCGGCTGTCCCCCGCCACCGCCACAGGCCGTGACACCGGGAATCATCGCCAACACCGTTATGACGGAAAGCAGTAGTTCCGTGCTGCAAAAATTCTGAATACTGCTGTTTAACAGCCTGTTAGATTCCATCATTTTAAGAACATCGGTTCCAGGGCCTGGCTGCTGATGCAATGACGCCGCTTCTCAGTGTTCACCTGAAACATAGAGTTATTGTCACTCGATGGCTGGTTATATCTGTCATACACGGTTAAAAAGATGATCGATGTCAATAATGATGTTCTGCTTCCCGTATCGGGGTGTCGTAGAGATGCAGGGTAAGCCAATCCGTGCACCTGGATCAGGATGCACTTCATCCAGGCGATGCCTGTCTCTTACTTGTCGGTATCTCTCACCTGCTGCAGGCCATCGTAGTTCCCGTCCCTGGCCAGTTGATACCCCGCAATGCCGACACGGGCGGCGACCACGTGGTCCTCGTACCAGAGGGGTGCAAACGGGGACATTCTGCTTTTTTCACTGTTTATTACTTCGATAATTTCTGATTACAAAAAAAGCAGAATGTCCCCATTTTCCACGGGTGCAGGTCGACTCCAGCGAGGAGGTGCTTGAGAAGCTCGTGGAAAGGGAACAGAAACTTCGCGCCTGGCACGCTACCGAAACCGATCCGGAAAAACGGGAGAAACTGGAGCTGAAACTCTCCGTGTGCGAGGCGCAATGCCGAAAAGGCATCCACTCGGCCCCACCGTAAATTAATTAATAAATAATATTATTGGATAATGCTGAATAGCCCATCAACATTAATTTAATTTATAAATGTATTGATATTTTTCTCATAGCAGGGTTCAATTGCAACAATATATATGAGGTTTAGGTGTAGTGATGGAATAAAAAGCAAGGCTATAACGCCAATAAGTATCAAGAGGTAATGCACCAAAAAGACTTGGAATCGCAATAACCTAAATAAGAACCCTGGGAGGAGTAAATTATGGTCTATACGCAGAAATCACCGGCGTTATTTATTATTGGAATCATCATGCTCGCCATCTGGTGGCTCGCCGACAGCGGCACCATGGCGCCCTATATCGAGCATCTCGCCAACGGCAAGAAGTATAAATATCTCTCGGAACTCACCAGCCTGCCCCTGTATTTCGGTATCGTCGCGGCGGTTATCGGTCTCTGGCATTGGTTTGGCAAACACAAGGAAACTCACTGGGACTATTATTCCTCGTCAATCGCGGGTGGCATGTTCATCCTTCTCATCGCGATGCTGGTCCGCTGGTTCGTCGCTCCGGAAGTGGCCGTGATCAGTACCAGCATGGGCAAAGTCGGTGACACCGGTTCCTATATCCACAAACTGCTGGGTCTCAACTACGTCGTGCTCGGTATTTTGACCGGTATCATCATCGTGAATGTGTTCAAGATACCCGCCTGGGCCGAGAACGGTGTTCGCCTTTCGCGTCTGGGCCTCAAGACCGGTGTCATCCTGCTGGGTACGCTGTACAGCGCGGCCGAGTTGAAGAACCTGGGCGGCCTTTCGATCGTCATGATCGGATTCTTCGTGCTGGGTTCGGTCGGACTGGTGCTGTGGATCGGCGCCCGCCGTCGCATTCCCAACTCCATGGGTGGCGTGCTCTCTGCCGGTATGGGGGTCTGCGGAGTATCGGCGACGGTTGCCGCGGCACCCGTGGTGCAGGCCAAGTCGGTTGAAATCGCCTATACCATCGGCACCATCCTGATCTGGGGTGTGGGTTGCATGTTTATCTTCCCGATCATCGGCAACCTGCTGGGTATGTCATATGTTCAGTTCGGCGCCTGGGCCGGAACCGGCATCCTCAACTCCGCGCAGGTCGCCGGTGCAGCGCTGGCCTATCAGCCCGACGGTATCGAAACCCTGAAGGTGGCGGAAATCTTCAATATCACCCGCGTACTGGTGCTGCCGATTATCGTCCTG
>CAMYMI010000022.1 GCA_947259415.1 uncultured Ectothiorhodospiraceae bacterium
GACAGAACTGAATTCTGTCACCGGTACTTAAATTATGGCTAACCAAAGAATCCGGATACGTCTCAAGGCCTTCGACCATCGCTTGATCGACAAGTCGGCGGCCGAGATTGTCGAGACTGCGAGGCGCACGGGTGCACAGGTACGGGGACCGATCCCCCTGCCCACCAAGATGGAGCGCTTTACTGTGCTGGTTTCACCGCACGTTAACAAGGATGCGCGTGACCAGTACGAGATTCGGACTCACAAACGTCTGATGGATATCGTTGACCCTACAGACAAGACGGTTGACGCCCTGATGAAGCTGGATCTGGCCGCAGGCGTTGATGTCCAGATCAAGCTGAACTGAGGCCAGGCACGACAGGACCAAAGAAATGACTATCGGAATTGTTGGACGCAAGGCGGGTATGACGCGCATCTTCAAGGATGACGGCGTTTCTGTGCCAGTGACCGTTATCTCGGTTGAGCCGAATCGGGTTACCCAGGTAAAGACCGTTGAGAACGATGGATATCGTGCGCTGCAGGTTACGACCGGCATGCGCCGCACCTCGCGCGTTACCAGGCCACAGGCCGGGCACTACGCCAAGGCCGGTTCCGAGGCCGGGCGTGGTCTCTGGGAGTTCCGCCTCGATGAAGGCGAAGGCGAAGAGATCGAGGCCGGTAACGAGATCAAGGTCGACCAGTTCGAGGAGGGCCAGAGCGTCGACGTGACGGGTACCTCTATCGGCAAAGGCTTTGCAGGCACGGTCAAGCGCCACAATTTCCATATGCAGGACGCCACGCACGGCAACTCGATCTCCCATCGCGCCCCGGGCTCGATCGGCCAGTGCCAGACACCGGGTCGTGTGTTCAAGGGCAAGAAGATGTCCGGTCACATGGGCAATGCGCGCCGCACTATCCAGAATATAGAGATCGTCCGCGTGGATGCCGAGCGTAATCTGCTGCTGGTCAAGGGTGCAGTACCGGGTGCCAGGGGCGGTGATGTGATTATCCGCCCGGCAGTGAAGGCGCGCTAGGAGTGGCATGATGGAATTACAGTTGCAAGGCGGCGGCCCGGGCAAGGTGAAGGTTTCTGATGACACCTTCGGCCAGGACTTTAAGGAAGCCCTGATACACCAGGTGGTCACGGCATGTCTCGCCAGTGCGCGTGCCGGAACGGTCAGGCAGAAGACCCGTTCAGAGGTGCGTGGCGGCGGTACCAAGCCGTGGCGCCAGAAGGGCACCGGCCGGGCACGTGCAGGCACCATTCGCAGCCCGCTATGGCGTGGCGGCGGCAAGGTATTTGCCACTACGCCGCGGGACTATGCCCAGAAGGTCAATCGCAAGATGTATCGCGCAGCGATGCGTTCGATCCTGTCCGAACTGGTACGGCAGGAGCGCCTGGTAGCCGTTAACGAATTCGGTGTCAATGCGCCGAAGACCAAAGAACTGGCAGTCAAGCTGAACAAGCTCGGGCTGGACAACGTCCTGATCGTCTCTGATGCACCGGACGACAATCTGTACCTGGCCGCCCGTAACCTGCCCAGGGTTGCTGTGTGTGATGCGGAAGATGCCGACCCCGTCAGCCTGGTTGGTTTTGACAAGGTCGTCATGACGGCAAAGGCGCTCAAACAGATCGAGGAGCGACTGGCATGAACCAGGAACGATTAATGAAGGTCCTGCTGAGTCCGCTGGTGTCCGAGAAGAGCACGCGGGTTGCAGATGCATACAGCCAGTATGTTTTCAAGGTGCTGCCTGACGCCAGCAAACCGGAGATCCGCAAGGCCGTTGAGCTGATGTTCGACGTCAAGGTCAAGGGTGTTCAGGTGAGCAATGTGCGCGGCAAGGTCAAGCGCTTTGGCCAGGCGCTTGGTAAACGCGCCGACTGGAAAAAGGCCTATGTGACCCTGGCTGAAGGGCACGATATTGATTTTATGGGAGCAGACTAGCTCCGTTGCCGAATGCTTTAAGGGTTTGAATTATGCCACTCGATAAAACAAAGCCAACATCGCCGGGACGCCGTTTTGTCGTCAAGGTGCACACGCCCGGGCTGCACAAGGGTGAGCCGCATGCTGCGCTGGTTTCTGCCAAATCGAAGAGCGGCGGCAGAAACAATGCGGGCCGTATTACCACGCGCCATCGCGGCGGTGGCCACAAGCAGCGTTATCGCGTGATCGATTTCAAGCGTAACAAGAATGGTGTGCCGGCCAGGGTAGAACGCATCGAATATGATCCCAACCGCTCGGCGCACATTGCATTGCTGCTCTACGCCGACGGCGAGCGGCGCTACATTCTGGCACCCAAGGGCGTGAAGGCCGGGGCCGAGATCCGCAGCGGCACTGATGCGCCGATCAAGCCGGGTAATGCCATGCCGCTGCGCAACATTCCGGTGGGTACCCTGGTCCACAACGTTGAAATCAAGCCGGGCAAGGGCGGACAGATTGCCCGCAGTGCCGGTAGTGGTGTCCAGCTGGTGGCGCGCGAAGGCGACCATGCAACCGTGCGCCTGCGTTCGGGCGAGATGCGCAAGGTGCAGTCGGACTGTATAGCCACCATCGGCGAGGTTGGCAACGTCGAACATAATCTGCGCTCGCTCGGCAAGGCCGGGGCGAAGCGCTGGCGCGGAGTGCGGCCGACTGTTCGCGGTGTTGCCATGAACCCGGTTGATCATCCCCATGGTGGCGGTGAAGGCCGTACAGCCGGCGGGCGTCATCCGGTCAGCCCCTGGGGTACACCGACCAAGGGTTACCGTACACGCAAGAACAAGCGTACCGACAATATGATTGTCAGACGTCGTTATCGCAAGTAATTACGAGGAAATTGAACTGTGCCACGCTCGATCAGAAAAGGACCGTTTGTCGATATCCATCTCCAGAAGAAGGCGGACAAGGCGGTTACCGAGAACAGTAAACGTCCGATCAAGACCTGGTCACGTCGCTCTATGATTTTACCGGAAATGGTTGGCTTGACCATTGCCGTGCACAACGGGCGTCAGCATGTACCGGTACTGATCAACGAGAACATGGTCGGCCACAAGTTGGGTGAATTTGCCCTGACCAGGACCTTCAGGGGCCATGCGGCGGACAGGAAGGCGAAGTAAGGGGATATTGAGATGCAGGTCAGTGCAACATTGAAACATGCGCGGATTTCCCCGCAGAAGTGCCGGCTGATAGCGGATCAGATTCGCGGGCTCCCGGTTGAAAGAGCGCTCAACGTATTGACCTTCAGCCCCAGGAAGGCAGCGGACATGATGCGCAAGCTGCTCGAGTCGGCAATTGCAAATGCCGAGCATAACGAAGGTGCCGATATTGACGAACTCAAGGTTGCGGCGATCTACGTTAACGAAGGTCGCACCCTGAAACGGTTCCGGGCACGCGCCAAGGGCCGGGGTACACGGATACTCAAACGAAACAGTCACATCACCGTTACGGTGGGTGACGCGAACTAACAGGTAGAGGCGAAAGGATCAGTATGGGCCAAAAAGTACATCCAACAGGCATTCGACTCGGCGTAGTCAAGGACTGGACGTCCACATGGTACGCCAACTCGAAGGAATTTGCCGACTACCTGAATACGGACCTGGCGATCCGTGACTTCATCAAGAAGCGACTTTCCCAGGCATCGGTAAGTCGTGTGCAGATCTCACGTCCGGCGCACAATGCCGTGATCACGGTGCATACCGCGCGTCCCGGTATCGTGATCGGCAAGAAGGGTGAGGACATTGATCGCCTGCGCAAGGAGGTATCCGAGCGCATGGGTATCCCGGTCAATATTAATGTCGAGGAAATTCGCAAGCCGGAACTGGACGCGACTCTGGTCGCGGAAAGTGTTGCCCAGCAGCTGGAACGGCGCATCATGTTCCGCCGTGCCATGAAGCGGGCGGTGAGTAATGCCATGCGCATTGGCGCCGAGGGTATCAAGATAAGTGTCGCCGGCCGTCTCAACGGTGCAGAAATTGCCCGCTCGGAATGGTACCGCGAAGGGCGGGTGCCGTTGCATACGCTGCGCGCGGATATCGACTACGGCGTTGCCGAAGCCAATACCACTTATGGCGTCATCGGCGTCAAGGTCTGGATCTTCAAGGGCGAGGTTTTTGACAAGGGTGAAGAGGCCGAGGCGGATACGGCACGCCAGGCTGCATCCTGATAGCGGAGATAGGTCATGTTACAGCCCAAGAAAACCAAATTCCGTAAACAGCAGAAGGGTCGCAATCGCGGTCTTGCCATTCGTGGCGGCAGGGTGAGTTTCGGAGAGTATGCACTGAAAGCGACGGCACGGGGTCGAATGACAGCACGCCAGATCGAGGCCGCACGCCGCACCATAACGCGACACGTCAAGCGCGGTGGCAAGATCTGGATCCGCGTGTTTCCGGATGTGCCGGTTACCAAGAAGCCCATCGAGGTGCGCATGGGTAAGGGCAAGGGCAACGTGGAATACTGGATCGCACAGATTCAGCCGGGCCGGGTACTTTACGAAATTGAAGGCGTTTCGGAAGACGTTGCTCGCCAGGCATTCAGGCTGGCGGCAGCAAAGCTGCCGTTCAAGACAGCCTTCGTGACACGGACGGTGATGTGATGAAAGCAGCAGAGCTTAGAAGCAAGTCGGTCAGTGAGCTCCGCCTGGAGCTGGGTAACCTGCTGCGCGAGAGTTTCAGCCTGCGCATGCAGCGCGGTACCGGGCAGCTCTCCCGCCCGGACCAGATGCGCAAGGTGCGCAAGGATATTGCGCGGGTTTATACGGTAATAAATCAGAAAATCAATGCAGGTGACGTATCATGAGCGAGCAAACCGAAGTCAAGCGCACCGTCATCGGCAAGGTTGTCAGCAACAAAATGGACAAGACGGCCACAGTGCTTATTGAACGCAAGGTCAAGCACCCGATTTACGGGAAGTACATTCGCCGTTCAACCAGGCTGCACGTGCATGATGCTGACAATGCATGCCAGGAAGGCGATACGGTAACCATTCAGCAGTGCCGTCCACTGTCCAAGTCGAAGTCATGGCAATTGGTGGACATAGTCGAGCGCGGCGAGTAGCCGGCGCTCTAGCGGGAACAATACGGACGGAATGCAAGCATGATACAAATGCAGACAATCCTTGATGTGGCTGACAACAGCGGCGCACGTCGCCTGCAGTGCATCAAGGTGTTGGGTGGGTCACACCGGCGTTATGCGCGCATTGGTGACGTCATCAAGGTCAGCGTAAAGGAAGCCATACCCCGCGGCAAGGTCAAGAAGGGTGAGGTTTACAACGCGGTCGTGGTGCGTACCCGCAAGGGTGTGCGGCGTCAGGACGGCTCGTTAATCCGCTTTGACGGAAATGCAGCCGTGCTGCTCAACAACCAGCTGCAACCGATCGGGACACGTATTTTTGGCCCGGTGACAAGGGAGCTGCGCAGTGAGCGCTTCATGAAGATCATTTCGCTTGCACCGGAAGTACTGTAGGACAGGACCATGCGCAGAATCAGAAAAGGTGATGATGTTGTCGTAATCGCGGGCAAGGACAAGGGCAAGCGTGGCAGTGTGCTGCGTGTGATGCCGGACGGCCGGGTTGTCGTTTCTGATGTCAATATGGTCAAGCGACACACCAAGCCCAATCCTAACCGGGGCGTTCCCGGTGGTATCGTGGAAAAGGAGATGCCTGTCGATCCTTCCAATATCATGTTGTACAACCCGCAAACCAACAAGGGAGACCGGGTCGGCTTCAAGTATCTCGAAGATGGTCGCAAGGTGCGTTATTTCAAGTCCAATAATGAAGTAGTGGACATCTGATATTTGTAATTGGTAAATAGATATGGCCAGGCTGCAGGAATATTACCGTGATACTGTCGTCAAACAGCTCAAGGAGCAGTTTGGCTACAAGAATGTCATGGAGATACCGCGTATCACCAAGATAACGCTCAACATGGGTGTGGGTGAAGCGGTGGGTGATCGCAAGGTGATGGAGCATGCGGTCGATGACATGACCAAGATTGGTGGTCAGAAACCGGTTGTCAACAAGGCGCGCAAGTCGGTTGCCGGCTTCAAAGTGCGCGAGGGCTGGCCAATAGGCTGCAAGGTGACCTTGCGCCGCACGCAGATGTACGAGTTCCTTGACCGGCTGATCAATATCGCTATCCCGCGTATCCGTGACTTCCGTGGCATGAATCCGAGGTCCTTTGACGGGCGCGGAAACTACAGCATGGGCGTACGGGAGCAGATCATCTTCCCGGAGATCGACTACGACAAGATTGATATGTTGCGTGGTTTGGATATCACGTTTACGACAACTGCAAAAACGGACGAGGAAGGCCGTGCGCTACTGGCGGCGTTCAACTTCCCGTTCAGGAACTGAGGTAGCACAATGGCAAAGAATTCAATGCTTGCCCGTGAAGACAAGCGCACTCGCACCGTCAAAAGGTTTGCCGCCAGGCGTGCCGAGTTGAAGGCGGTCATCAAAAGTCCGGATAGCTCGGACGAAGAGCGCTACAATGCACAGCTCAAGCTGCAATCCCTGCCGCGTGATGCCAGCCCGTCGAGGCAGCGCAACCGTTGCCGTATCACCGGGCGCCCGCATGGTTACTACCGCAAGTTCGGACTGTCCAGGAACAAGCTGCGCGAGGCCGCCATGCGTGGTGATATTCCCGGTCTGGTCAAGGCGAGTTGGTGAACGACTATGATGACTGATCCAATATCCGATTTATTAACGCGCATCCGTAACGGGCAGGCAGCCAATAAGGTTTCAGTTTCCATGTCTTCCTCCGGTCTGAAATGTGCCATTGCGCAGGTGCTCAAGGATGAAGGTTATATAGCGGATTTTTCCGTTGATGATGCCGAAGCCAAGGCGGTGCTCACGGTGACGCTCAAATATTTTGAGGGCAAGCCTGTGATAGAGACTATCCAGCGTGCCAGTCGTCCCGGCCTGCGCCTGTACAAGGGCAAGAATGAACTGCCCAGTGTACAAGGTGGCCTCGGTGTTGCCATTGTATCCACCTCGCGTGGTGTGATGAGTGATCGTCAGGCACGCGCCGCCGGTGAAGGTGGCGAGATTCTTTGTGTAGTCAGCTGATCGGGGAATCAAGATGTCAAGAATTGCCAAGATGCCGATAACTGTCCCTGCTTCCGTCGAGGTAACGGAGGATGGCCAGATGCTGACCGTGAAGGGTCCCAAGGGTTCGCTGCAGCACCGCCTGCACGATCTGGTTGCGCTGACCCGCGAGGAGACCGGGCTCAGGATAAGCACGCGCAATAACTCCAAGGAGGCCGTGGCGCTGTCAGGTACCTTGCGGTCCCTGATTTACAATATGGTGACAGGTGTCAGCGACGGCTTTGAGAAAAAACTCGAACTTGTGGGTGTCGGTTACCGCGCCCAAGCCAAGGGCAAGGTGCTCAACCTGACGCTGGGCTTCTCGCATCCGATTGATTATGAATTGCCCGAGGGCATCACTGCGGAAACGCCCAGCCAGACGGAAGTGCTCATCAAGGGCATCGACAAACAGCAGGTAGGCCAGGTGGCAGCAGAGATCCGCGCATTTCGCCCGCCCGAACCCTACAAGGGTAAAGGGGTACGTTATTCTGACGAGATGGTGGTCCGGAAGGAAGCCAAGAAGAAATAGGCATTATTATGGATAAGAAAGCATCACGTTTACGTCGTGCCCGCCGAGCTCGGGCGCACATCAAGGAACAGGGGGTAACCCGCCTGTGTGTGCACCGTACCCCGCGTCATATCTACGCGCAGGTCATTGCACCGGAAGGTAACACGGTTGTGGCAAGTGCCTCTACGCTGGACAGCGGTGTCCGCAAGGATGTCAGTACGACCGGCGGAGTGGCAGCAGCAACAGTCGTAGGGAAGATGATTGCAGAACGCGCCAAGGCAGCCGGTGTTTCCCGCGTCGCCTTTGACCGTTCCGGATTTAAATACCATGGCCGTGTCAAAGCGCTGGCAGACGCGGCGCGTGAAAACGGTCTCGAGTTCTGAGCAAGGGTTTCTGATATGGCAAGAGTAGATACACAGCCGCAGGGTGACGGACTGCTTGAGAAGCTGGTCACGGTCAATCGCGTAGCCAAGGTTGTAAAGGGCGGCCGACAGTTCGGTTTCACTGCGCTGACAGTTGTCGGTGATGGCGAAGGCCGGGTTGGCTACGGTTACGGTAAGGCTCGTGAAGTGCCGGTGGCCATCCAGAAGGCTATGGAAGCCGCGCGCAAGAATATGAAGACGATCAGTCTGAAGGGCGGCACCCTGCACTACCCGATCACCGCACGTCACGGTGCTGCCAAGGTGTATATGCAGCCGGCCTCGGAAGGTACCGGTATTATCGCCGGCGGTGCGATGCGCGCCGTGCTTGAGGTTGTCGGCGTGCGCGATGTGCTTGCCAAATGTATTGGTTCAAACAATCCGATTAATGTGCTGCGCGCCACGATGAATGGCCTGGAGAACATGCATTCTCCCGAGGAAGTGGCCGCAAAGCGTGGCAAGTCGGTACAAGAGATCCTGGAATAAGTCATGGCTGGAAACAAGAAAGTCAAGGTTACGCTGGTCAAGAGTTTCAATGGCCGGCTGCAAAGCCACAAGGACACCGTGCGCGGCCTGGGCCTGCGACGGATCCGTCATAGTGTCGAGCTTGATGACACGCCTGAAATACGCGGCATGATCAACAGGATCTCTTACATGTTAAGGGTCGAGGGCTAGACAATGCGTCTGAATACATTAAAACCGGCAGCCGGCAGCAGGAAGAGCGGCAAGCGCGTCGGCCGTGGTATCGGTTCCGGGCTCGGCAAGACCGGCGGCCGGGGCCACAAGGGCCAGAAATCGCGTTCCGGCGGTTTTCACAAGGTCGGCTTCGAAGGCGGCCAGATGCCACTGCAGCGCCGCCTGCCCAAGGTCGGGTTTGTTTCCCGCAAGTCCCGCTACGTGGACGAGGTTCGCCTGCACGAGCTGGGCAAGGTCAACGCGGATGTTGTTGATATTAACGCCCTTAAGCAGGCTAACCTGGTTTCCCGTCACGTCAGCAACGTCAAGGTGATCGCATCCGGCGCCATCGACAGGGCGGTGACAGTGCGTGGCATAAAGGTAACCAAGGGTGCCCGGGCTGCCATTGAGGCGGCTGGAGGCAAAATCGAGGAATAAATGGCACTCGGTCCTTCCATCACTGATGCTGCCGCCGGCATCGGGCAGACTAAAGAGCTGCGCCAGCGGCTCTTTTTCGTCATTGGCGCCATAATCGTTTTCCGTATTGGCACCTTTATCCCCTTGCCCGGCATTGATCCGCAGGTACTGGCTGCCCTGGTCGAGCAGCAGCGCGGCACCATTCTGGAGATGTTCAATATGTTCTCCGGTGGTGCACTTGAGCGCCTGTCGATCTTTGCCCTCGGGATCATGCCGTACATTTCGGCATCCATCATCATGAACCTGCTGACCGTAACGGTGCCGTCGCTGGAGCAGCTGAAAAAGGAAGGCGGTGATGCCGGACGCCGCAAGATCACCCAGTACACCCGCTACGGAACCGTCGGCCTGGCGACCATGCAGGCATTTGGTATTTCATCGGCATTGCAGGCCCAGCAGATCGGCGGGGGCGCACTGGTGATCAACCCGGGCGCCGGTTTCGTACTGACTGCAGTGGTCACGCTGGTCACCGGTACGGTATTCCTCATGTGGCTGGGTGAGCAAGTCACCGAGCGCGGTGTCGGCAACGGCATCTCGATTATCATCTTTTCCGGTATTGTGGCCGGTCTGCCATCGGCCATTGGCGGCACACTGGAACTGGCGCGCACCGGCGAAATGAACGCGCTGATGATCCTCGGGCTGTTTGCACTGGCGATCGCGGTAACCGGCTTCGTTGTGTTCATCGAGCGTGGCCAGCGCCGTATCACCGTGAACTACGCCAAGCGGCAGCAGGGTCGCAAGGTATATGCGGCGCAGAGTTCTCATCTGCCGTTGAAGCTGAACATGGCCGGTGTTATCCCGCCGATCTTCGCTTCCAGCATCATATTGTTCCCGGCAACCATGGGTAGCTGGGTTGGCAGCACCGAGGGCATGGGCTGGCTGAAGGATATTTCCGCAACCCTGTCACCGGGCCAGCCGCTGTACGTGATTTTCTATGCCCTGGCGATTGTGTTCTTCTGTTTCTTCTACACGGCGCTGGTGTTCAATGCCCGGGAGACGGCGGACAACCTGAAGAAATCCGGCGCCTTCATCCCCGGCATACGTCCTGGTGACCAGACTGCCAGGTACATCGATGGCGTGATGACCCGCCTGACAACGGCCGGTGCGGTCTATATCACACTGGTCTGCCTGTTGCCTGAGTTCCTTATTCTGTACTGGAATGTACCGTTCTACTTCGGCGGTACCTCGTTGCTGATTATTGTAGTGGTGGTCATGGACTTCATGGCCCAGGTCCAGGCGCATCTGGTGTCCCACCAGTACAGCGGCCTGATGAAGAAGGCCAATCTGCAAGGCCAGGGTGGTGCCGGCCTGCTGCGCTAGGCGGCCGGATGTTTAATCAATCGGGAAGGTGGTGACATGAAAGTGCGTGCTTCGGTCAAGCGAATCTGTCGTAACTGCAAGGTCATACGGCGCAAGGGTGTGGTGCGGGTCATCTGCAAGGACGGCCGCCACAAGCAGCGTCAGGGCTGAGCGCTCCGGGCAGTATGCAAGGCTTTGAATATCAGGGATATATCAACGTCTGCCCGGAGGTCCGGGCTGTGCCCCTGACAGTGGCGCAGGGCGTTGTTTGTAATTGATTTTCTGATGACCAGAAGCTATCCTTACGCACTTTTCGCGGCGCCCGCGACGCGAGCTATGCTGGAGACGATGTAAATGGCACGAATTGCCGGAATTAACATTCCAACACACAAACATGCAGAGGTTGCCCTGACGGCGATCTATGGCATCGGGCGGAACACTGCGCGCAAGATATGTGCGAACAGCGGTATCAAGCCGGACATGAAAATCAGGGACCTGAGTGAGTCCGAGATCGAATTGGTGCGCAATCAGGTTGCCAGTTATACCGTCGAGGGTGATCTGCGCCGTACGATTTCCATGAACATCAAGCGTTTGATGGATCTGGGTACCTACCGTGGTATCCGGCACCGCCGTGGGCTACCCCTGCGCGGACAACGCACGCGTACCAACGCACGTACCCGCAAGGGACCACGCAGGCCAATCCGCAAGTAACGATTCAAGCACATTCAACAATTAACCAGGTAACAGAAGCATGGCGAAGGCGGCTACACGTACACGCAAGAAGGTGAAGCGGGATGTCTCTGACGGGATTGCCCATATTCACGCTTCATTCAATAACACCATCATCACGATCACCGACCGTCAGGGTAATGCCCTGGCATGGACAACAGCCGGCGGGTCGGGGTTTCGTGGTTCGCGCAAGAGTACGCCGTTTGCAGCGCAGGTTGCGGCCGAGCGCGCTGGCGGGATTGTCAAGGAATACGGGATGAAGAACCTGGATGTCGAGGTCAAGGGACCGGGCCCGGGTCGCGAGTCTGCTGTGCGTGCCCTCTACAATGCAGGCTTCCAGATTACCAACATTACCGACGTGACGCCTATTCCGCATAACGGCTGTCGTCCACCCAAAAAGCGTCGCGTCTAGCGCAGGAATATAAGATGGCAAAGTACACAGGATCCAAATGTCGCCAGTGTCGTCGAGAAGGCGGCAAGCTTTTTCTCAAGGGCGAAAAATGTTTTACAGCCAAGTGCGCTATCGAGAACCGTCCGTTCCCGCCCGGCCAGCACGGCCAGCGGCGCCAGCGCCTGTCTGATTACGCCACCCAGCTGCGCGAGAAGCAGAAGCTGCGGCGTATCTATGGAGTGCTGGAAAGCCAGTTTCGGAACTACTACCAGCAAGCGGCGCGTCTCAAGGGCTCAACCGGCGAAAATCTGCTGCAGCTGCTTGAAAGCCGACTCGACAACGTGGTCTACCGTATGGGGTTCTCTTCCTCGCGCAGTGAAAGTCGTCAGCTGGTCCGCCACAACGCGATCAGCGTGAATGGTAAACGGGTCAATATCCCTTCCTTTCAGGTGCAGCCGAGTGATGTTGTCACGATTAACGAAAAGGCGCGTTCCCAGCTGCGCATACAGTCTGCCCTTGACCTCGCCCAGCAGCGCGGCATCGCGGACTGGATCGATGTGGACATCAAGAAAATGGAAGGCGTCTACAAGACGCGGCCGGAACGCGGTGAACTGCCGGCCGATATCAACGAACATCTGGTTGTCGAACTGTACTCGAAGTAAGTAACTGAGGATTATCCATGCTTGGGAAAGTCAATGAATTCCTGAAACCGCGTATCGTCGATGTTCAGGTCGCCACCGACAAACATGCCAAGGTTACGCTGGAGCCGCTGGAGCGCGGTTTTGGTCATACCCTCGGTAATGCGCTGCGGCGCATACTGCTGTCCTCGATGCCGGGCGCGGCAATCACCGAGGTGCATATAGATGGTGTCCTGCATGAGTATTCCACCATTGAAGGTGTGCAGGAGGATGTCATCGACATCCTGCTTAATCTCAAGAAGGTTGCACTGCGCATGTTCAACCGCGACGAGGCAACCCTGACACTGAGCAAGAAGGGAGCGGGCCCGGTTACTGCCGGAGACATCAGCGTCGATCACGACATCGAGATCGTCAACCCGGAACATGTCATTGCCAACCTGACCAAGGCTGGCGAGCTTTCCATGACCCTCAAGATCGAGAAGGGTCGTGGCTATCAGCCGGCCACCGCACGCCTGAACGAGGAGGGCGAGGACATAAGCATCGGGAACCTGCGACTGGATGCGTCATTCAGTCCGGTCAACCGCGTTTCCTGTATTGTGGACCGTGCCCGTGTCGAGCAGCGTACCGACCTTGACAAGCTGATTATCGATATCGAGACCAACGGCACCGTCGATCCGGAAGAGGCGATCCGGCATGCCGCAACCATTCTGCAGGACCAGCTTTCAGCGTTTGTCGATCTCCAGGCCCGAACCGAAGACAAGCCGGAGACCATGGAAACCGACATTGATCCAATTCTGCTGCGTCCGGTTGATGATCTTGAACTGACCGTACGTTCCGCGAACTGTCTCAAGGCAGAAAGTATCTATTTTATCGGTGACCTGATCCAGCGCACCGAGGTTGAACTCCTGAAGACACCGAATCTGGGCAAGAAGTCTCTGACCGAGATCAAGGACGTGCTTGCCACCAAGGGGCTTTCGCTGGGTATGCGCCTGGAAAACTGGCCGCCACCCGGATTGAAAGCAAATGAAGCAGGCAACTCAAACCAGTTAACAGGTAGTTAGAAAAATGCGTCATCGCAAGTCAGGACGGCAATTAAACCGTAACAGCACACATCGCAAGGCCATGTTTCAGAACATGACCGTGTCACTGCTGCAGCATGAAGTGATAAAGACAACCCTGCCCAAGGCCAAGGAGCTGCGGCGAGTGGCCGAGCCGCTGATCACCATGGCCAGGAATGACACCGTGCACAAGCGCCGTATCGCCT
Organism: uncultured Ectothiorhodospiraceae bacterium; assembly: GCA_947259415.1. Lineage (GTDB taxonomy): Bacteria > Pseudomonadota > Gammaproteobacteria > UBA9214 > UBA9214 > CAMYJZ01. Next base: position 13,438 of record CAMYMI010000022.1, read on the forward strand.
TCAACCGCCTGCGTGACCGCGCTACGGTCACCAAGCTGTTCAACGAGTTGGGCCCGCGTTACAAGGACCGACCCGGCGGTTACCTGCGTATCCTGAAGACCGGTTTCCGTCCGGGGGACAATGCGCCCATGGCCTATGTCGAGTTGGTCGACCGCCCGCAGTCCGAGGCCGACGCGGTCGATGCCGGGCTCGACTGACAGCGCCAGGCGCACACGAAACAGCAATAAAAACCGGGCCTTGCCCGGTTTTTTTATGGCCACGAGCGGGGCCGGCCGGCGGCAACGGCACCGGAATCGCCTGCTATACTTTTGCGGTAATCGGGCAGGGTAGAGGGGGACGGTGAATGTTCTGTCCATCCACATGGACGCCGCTATCCGCAGGACTCACCGGGCAGCTGGCCACTGCCGGCACCTGCCTGCTGCTGTGCCTGCTGAACCCGTTGGCCCGTGCCGCTGACCTGGCCGAACTCCAGGTCAGTGAAAGCGAGGGGGTCTATCGGATCAATCTGATCATGCAGCTGCAGGCACCGGCGCAGCAGGTGCAACGGGTATTGACCGATTACCCGCGGATCTACCGGCTGAATCCTTCAATCACCGATAGCGAGATCCTGCCCTCGCCGGGGCCCGGGATGGTGCGGGTGAGGACCCGGATGCTCGATTGCATCGCATTCATTTGCAAGGAAATCGACCGGGTCGAGGACGTGCGCGAGTCGGGCCCGGGCGGCCTGCTGGCCACGACCGTCCCGGCACTAAGCAGCTTCAAGTCCGGGAATGCCGAATGGCAGATCCTGGGCAACGGTGAGCACAGTCAGGTAATCTATCAGGCGAAGATGGAGCCGGACTTCTATATACCACCTCTTATCGGCCGTCACTTCGTCAAGAAGAAGCTCCGGCAGGCAACGCTGGCCAGCCTGGAGAGGATTGAATGCATCGCACGCATCCAGGCGGGCCTGGAGCAGAATCCCGCGCCGGATCGGTCCAGAGTGGTGGATGGGGCAACGGAAAACCATGCCGTGGGTGCGCTGCTCCTGGCGGGGAGAGACCCATCCGGGGTCGCTCCTGCACCGGCTGCGGGCATCCCGGTCGATGGGGATACCGGTTGTGCCCGACCCTGCGTGCGTAACAATGCCTCATGCCGGCGATGAATCACGCTTCCGCTATCCTCGCTGCGCCGCTTGCGATCCTGCTGGCAGCTTGCGCCAGCCAGACGTACATGAGTTTCCAGAGGGACGTTTATCCGATCCTGGAACACAACTGCCTGTACTGCCATACGCCGCCCAAGGGCAGGGGCTACCTGCTGACCCGCCTCAATATGCAAAGCTACGAGACCCTCATGCAGGGCACGCTTTACGGTCCGGTGATCCGGCCGGGTGACAGTCGCCGTAGTGTATTCAATATGCTGGTGGAGGGTCGAGCGGATGCCTCCATGCACATGCCGCACGGGCGCGATGAGCCGCTGACCGGGCGCGAGATCGAGGTGCTGCGGCTCTGGGTAGAGCAAGGCGCCCATGACAACTGATAAAGCCCGTTTGGTAAAAGCCCGGTCATGATCGTGCTGTTTACCGACTTCGGTCTGGAGGGGCCCTATATCGGTCAGGTAGAGGCCGTATTACAGCAGCTGGCACCCGGGGTGCCGGTTATCAGGCTGTTTTCCGACCTGCCGGCCTTTGACATCCAGGCAGCGTCGTATCTGCTGCCGGCCTACGTGGCCGATTTCCCCCCGGCTACAGTGTTTCTCTGTGTGGTTGATCCGGGTGTCGGCGGTGAGCGCCCGGGTGCGGTGCTCAAGGCGGACGGGTGCTGGTTTGTAGGCCCGGACGAGGGGCTGTTCGAACTGCTGGCCCGGCGTGCCTCCCAACTGGAATGCTGGCGCTTGCCGCGCACACCCGGGGCCTCGAGCAGTTTTCACGGTCGCGATGTGTTTGCACCGGTCGCCGCGCGCCTGGCACGTGACGGGGTGCTCGACGCCGAGGTCGTGGCGCCGGGGCGCTACCCTCAGACCGACTGGCCGGACGAGCTGTTCCAGGTGGTGTATATCGATCATTTCGGCAATGCCATCAGCGGAGTGCGCGCCACGGCCCTGGAGCCGGAGGCACTGCTCGAAATCAACGGCTATCCGCTGCGCGCAGCCCGCACCTTTTGCGATGTGCCCGAGGCGCAGGCGTTCTGGTACGCAAACTCCAGCGGGCTGGTCGAGATCGCCGTGAACCGGGGGCGGGCCAGCGAGGTGCTCGGGGCACGGACCGGCATGCCGATCGTGCTGCGACACCCGCCCGGCTGAGCACCGGCCACGGAGGTCTAACGCCGTGCCGGGCGTCAGCCGGCGGCGCGCCTTTTCCGGCGACGCGGTTTCAAGGCGTGTTTGAGGAAGCGCCCGGTGTGCGACTGCGCGTTGTGCGCGATGTCGGTGGGCGTGCCGGTGGCGACGATATTGCCGCCGCGGATGCCGCCTTCCGGTCCCAGGTCGATAATCCAGTCCGCGGTCTTGATGACATCCAGATTGTGCTCGATGACGATAACGGTGTTGCCATGGTCACGCAGGCGATGCAATACCGCCAGCAGCTGCGCGATATCGTGGAAGTGGAGGCCGGTGGTTGGTTCGTCAAGGATGTAGAGGGTCTTGCCGGTGTCGCGCTTGGACAGTTCGCGTGCGAGTTTCACGCGTTGCGCCTCGCCCCCTGACAGGGTGGTCGCGTTCTGTCCGAGCCTGATATAGGTCAGGCCGACATCGATCAGCGTCTGCAGCTTGCGTGCCACTGCCGGGATAGGACTGAAGAAAGGCAGGGCATCTTCCACCGTCATCTCCAGCACCTCGTGGATGTTCTTGCCCTTGTAGCGGACTTCCAGCGTTTCCCGGTTGTAACGCCGACCCTTGCATACATCGCAGGGCACGTAGATGTCGGGCAGGAAGTGCATCTCGACCTTCAGCACCCCGTCACCCTGGCAGGCCTCGCAGCGCCCCCCCTTGACGTTGAAGCTGAAGCGTCCCGGCTTGTAACCGCGCGTACGCGCCTCCTGGGTGGCGGCGAACAGTTCGCGGATCGGCGTGAACAGGCCGGTGTAGGTCGCCGGGTTGGAACGGGGGGTACGGCCGATCGGGCTCTGGTCGATATCCACGATCTTGTCGAACTGTTCCAGTCCCCGGATGTCCTCGCAGGGCGCACCGGACTCGGAGGCCCGGTTAAGGACCTGCGCCGCACGCGGGTAGAGTGTGTCATTCACCAGGGTTGACTTGCCGGAGCCGGACACCCCGGTCACGCAGGTCATCAGGCCAACCGGAAACTCCGCGCTGATCGCGTTCAGGTTGTTGCCAGTGGCGCCCTCGATGACCAGCATGTGTTCGGGGTCGACACGGCAGACGTGCTCGGGGATCTCGATGGACCGCTTGCCCGACAGGTACTGGCCGGTGAGGGAGTTTTCATCGGCGATGATCTCTTCGGGGCGACCCTGGGAGACGATGCGTCCGCCATGCACGCCGGCACCGGGCCCGATATCGACTACATGGTCGGCGCTGTGGATGGCCTCCTCGTCGTGCTCGATTACGATCACGGTGTTGCCGAGGTCGCGCAGGCGGGTGAGGGTATTCAGCAGGCGCTGGTTGTCGCGCTGGTGCAGGCCGATGGAGGGTTCGTCCAGTACATACATGACACCGACCAGGCCGGCGCCGATCTGGCTGGCGAGCCGGATGCGCTGCGCCTCCCCGCCGGACAGGGTTTCCGCGCTGCGGTCCAGGGACAGGTAGTCCAGGCCGACATTGACCAGGAAGTCCAGGCGCTGGTTGATTTCCTTCAGGATCTTGTCGGCGATGGCGCCGCGTTGCCCCTTGAGGTGCAGCTGGCCGAACAGCTCCTGGCTGCTGCCGACCGGCAGGGCGGTGATGTCGGGCAATGACTTGCCGGACACGCTGACATGCCGTGCCGCCCGGTTAAGGCGCGCGCCGCCGCAGTCAGGGCAGGGCTGGGTGCCCAGGTACCGTGCCAGCTCCTCGCGCACCACGTTGGATTCGGTTTCGCGGTAACGCCGCTGCATGTTCGAGATGATGCCCTCGAAGGGATGGCTGCGCTCCACGGCACCGCGGCGCTCGTTGAGATAGCGGAAGCGGATGACCTCGCCGTGGCTGCCATACAGCAGAATGTGCCGGATGTTCTCGGGCAGTTCGGCGAAGGGGGTCTCGATATCGAAGCCATAATGTTCGGCCAGCGAGTTGATCAGTTGAAAGTAGTAGGCGTTGCGCCGGTCCCAGCCGCGCACCGCGCCGCCGGCAAGGCCGAGTTCCGGGTGGGCGACCACGCGCTCGGCATCGAAGAACTGACGCACACCGAGGCCATCGCATTCCGGGCAGGCGCCCACCGGGTTGTTGAAGGAAAACAGCCGGGGCTCCAGTTCGGTCAGGGAATAGCCGCACTCCGGACAGGCAAACTTGGCCGAGAACACCAGTTCCTCCTTCCCGGACTTGTCCATCCAGGCGACGCGCGCCAGGCCCTCCGACAGCTGCAGAGCGGTCTCGAAGGACTCGGCCAGACGCTGCTGGATGTCGGGCCGGACCTTGAAGCGATCGACCACTGCCTCGATGACATGCTTGCGCCGCAGGTCAAGTTTGGGTGGCTGGTCGAGTTCCATGACCTCACCGTCGATACGCGCGCGCACAAAGCCCTGGGCGCGCAGTTCTTCCAGTACCTGGTGGTGTTCGCCCTTGCGCGCCTGGACCACCGGGGCCAGCAGCATCAGGCGCGTGCCTCCCGGCAGTTCGAGCACGTGGTCCACCATCTGGCTCACGGTCTGGGCCTCCAGCACGGTGCCGTGTTCGGGGCAGTGCGGCGTGCCGACGCGTGCGAACAGCAGGCGCAGGTAGTCGTAGATCTCCGTGATGGTTCCCACGGTGGAGCGCGGGTTGTGCGAGGTCGATTTCTGTTCGATCGAGATCGCCGGTGACAGCCCCTCGATGTGATCGACGTCCGGCTTTTCCATCATGGAGAGGAACTGGCGCGCGTAGGCCGAGAGCGATTCGACATAGCGGCGCTGACCCTCGGCATAGATGGTGTCGAAGGCCAATGAGGATTTCCCGGAACCGGACAGGCCGGTGATGACGATCAATTTGTCACGCGGCAGGTCCAGGTCAACATTCTGCAGGTTGTGGGTGCGTGCACCCCTGATTTGTATGGTGTCCATGTGGTTTCCGGCGAAAACGGCAACCTGTTAATATACGGCGTTTTGATGCGCGCAGGCAAAGAGGGTTTAGCAAGGTGAGTCAGGACTCAGGATCAGTGACCGGCATGAACGCTACCGAACTGCGGGCGGCATTTTCCCTGTCCGGTGTATATGCCCTGCGTATGCTGGGGTTATTCATGATCCTGCCGGTGTTTGCCCTGTATGCGGGTGAACTCGAGGGGGTGACCCCGGCACTGACCGGGCTTGCCATTGGCGCCTATGGGATCACCCAGGCGCTGTTGCAGATCCCCGCCGGTCTACTCTCCGACCGTATCGGCCGTAAACCGGTCATCATCGTCGGCCTGCTGGTATTTGCCGGCGGCAGCGTGGTGGCGGCGCAGGCCGAATCCATTCATGTCGTGATCCTGGGCCGTGCCCTGCAGGGCGCGGGCGCTATTGCCGCCGCCGTGATGGCGTTGACCGCCGACCTGACGCGCGAACACCAGCGCATCAAGGCCATGGCGCTGATCGGCATGAGCATCGGCCTGTCGTTCGCCGCCGCGCTGATCCTGGGGCCGTTGCTGAATGACTGGGTCGGGGTGCCGGGAATTTTCTGGATCACCGCCGTGCTGGCGTTTGGCGGTGTGGGTGTCGTGGCCTTCATCGTGCCAAGGCCGGCTGCCCTCCAGGTGCACCGGGAGGCAGAGGCGGTGCCCGCGCAGTTCGGGCGGGTGCTGCGCAACCCCGAGTTGCTACGGCTCGATTTCGGTATCCTGGTGCTGCACATGGTGTTGACCGCGACCTTTGTAGTCATGCCGCTGGTGTTGCGTGACGGGGTGGGTCTTGTGGCTGGCAAACACTGGAGTGTCTACCTGCCAGTCCTGCTGTGCTCGGTGCTGGCTATGGTGCCCTTCATTATACTGGCGGAGCGTCAGGGGCGGGTGAAGCAGATGTTCCTTGGTGCGGTAGCCATGCTCGCGCTGGCCCAGGCCGGTCTGTACCTGCTGCCGGTCACACTGGTCACGGTGGTTGCCCTGTTGTTCGCATTTTTTACTGCCTTCAATCTGCTGGAGGCCATGTTGCCTTCGCTGATCTCGCGCGTTGCACCGGTCGACTGCCGCGGAACCGCGATGGGGTTCTACTCCAGTTCCCAGTTCCTCGGCGCCTTCCTCGGTGGTGCCCTGGGCGGGCTGGTGCAGGGATGGTTCGGGTTGCCGGCTGTATTTGCGGCCTCCGCGCTGGTGTTGCTGCTCTGGCTTGCCTTGGCGCTGCCGATGCGCCCGCCGCGCAAGCTGGCCAACTATATTCACAAGGTCGTCGCGGTGGATGTGGCCGACGCCGAGCGGATTGCCCGCGAACTGACCGGTGTGGTTGGGGTCGCCGAGGCAGTCGTCATTCCGGACGAGGGTGTGGCCTACCTCAAGGTGGACAAGCAGTTGTTCGATGAGGCTGCCCTGCCCTGAGGCGGATTGGTCGGGCTCGGCAGGATTGCATAGATCGTCCGTCGGCCATCGCATAGAATAGGGGCTTGAGACACCTGCGCTGATCGATCCCGATGGCGGGGTGCGGACCACAGGGAAAGTGAATGGATATCCACAACAGGAGAGCACTATGGCACGAGGAGTAAACAAGGTAATACTGGTAGGCAATCTGGGCAGGGACCCGGAGGTTCGCTACATGCCGAGTGGTAATGCGGTGGCCAATGTCACACTGGCGACGACGGATTCCTGGAAAGACAAGCAGACCGGCGAGAAGCAGGAACGCACCGAATGGCACAATATCGTGTTCTACAGCCGCCTGGCCGAGATCGCGGGTGAATACCTGAAAAAGGGGTCACAGGTTTATGTGGAGGGCAGGCTGCAGACCCGCAAGTGGCAGGACAAGAACGGTAATGACCGTTACACCACAGAGATCATTGCCAATGAAATGCAGATGCTGGGAAGCCGTGCCGGCAGTGCCGGGTATACCGCTGAAGCGGCGCCCGCAACCGCACAACCGGCAGCCGCTAGCAGTGGCGGGAAGGGTGAATTTGATGATGACATTCCGTTCTGAGACCAACCGCAGTAGTGTGTTTCACCCAAGGCCTGCCCAGCAGGCCTTTTTTACGCCCGTTGCCGGCGCACGGCTGCAAACAGTCCGCTCTCCCGGGTCATTGCCTTCAGCATCTAGGTAACAGCAAAAAAATTAGCCCAACATGTTGGGTTTATTTCCCGTTTATTAGACCCAAAAGTGGCAAATCCAGCCCACCGAGGTCCCGAAAGGGGTGGATAATTGTTTACAGTTCGTAATTTACTGTAGGTAATTTCAGCAAGCTTTTGATTTGCAATTTATATATTCAAGATGCTACCTTTCAAATCCAGAACCTGTGCTAAGTTACTGCCCAAAAAGGAGATTCTTTTGGTTTTTTGCTTGACAGAAGCGCTCCTCCCTCCCTATAGTGTCGCAAAGTGGGAAGTAGTGGTAATAAATGGATTTTTGGGGAGCTTAGGGGGCAAAAGTGTTTCGTGGTGGCAGCACAGTCAATCTGGACGCAAAAGGGCGGCTGGCATTCCCCACCCGCTATCGGGCTGCGCTGGAGGAGCGGTGTGAAGGACGCGTGGTACTGACCGTCCACGGCGATCGCTGTCTGCTGCTGTACCCCCACCCGGACTGGGACGAGATCGAACGCAAACTCGTCCGCCTTCCAAACCAGGACAAGCGCACCCGCACCCTGCAGCGCATGTTCCTGGGCCATGCTACCGAACTCGAGATCGACAAGAGTGGCCGGATCCTGATTCCGCCGCGCTTGCGTGAATTCGCCAGTCTGGAGAAGCGCGTGGTGCTTGCCGGTCTGGGTAACAAATTTGAAATCTGGAATGAGCAGTCCTGGGAACAGAACTGTGGTGAATGGGTAACAGAGAAGCACGATACCGGTGAACTGCCGGACTCACTGGAATCGCTGACGCTCTGATTCATGGTAACGGATTACTCACACCAGCCGGTGCTACTCGAAGAGGTACTGGAAGGGCTCGATATTCGGCCGGACGGTGTGTACGTGGATGGAACCTTCGGTCGAGGGGGGCATGCGGGCGGTATTCTCGGCAGGCTTGGACCGGAGGGCAGGTTGCTGGCGATGGACAAGGACCCCGAGGCCGTGCAGTCGGCCGCAGCACAATACGGCAGTGATCCACGATTCGAGATAGAACAGGGTACGTTCACGATGCTGAGTCATCTGGTTACACAACGACAACTGCAAGGAAAGATCAACGGCCTGTTACTGGACCTCGGCGTTTCCTCGCCGCAACTCGACGACCCTTCACGAGGCTTCAGCTTTTCGGACGACGGCCCACTCGACATGCGCATGGATCCTGGCGCGGGCATCAGTGCCGCACAATGGCTCGCGCAGGCAAGCGAGTCTGCCATCAGTGATGTGCTCAGGATCTATGGCGAGGAACGCTTTGCGAAGCGCATCGCGCGCGCACTGGTCAAGGCGCGCAAGACTACTCCCATCGAGACCACGCGGCAGCTGGCAGAGCTGGTCGCGGCGGCTGTGCCGGTACACGAAAAGAACAAGCATCCCGCCACCCGGAGTTTCCAGGCGATACGCATTTACATAAACCATGAACTCGATGACCTGAAGTCGGTACTCAAGCAGGTGCCGGATGTCCTGGCAGCGCACGGACGGCTGGCGGTGATCAGTTTCCACTCCCTTGAGGATCGCCTGGTGAAACGCTTCATCCGCCGCGAGTACCAGGGCGAGCAGTTGCCGCCGGATCTTCCGCTGGCGGGTCCCGGCCACAGGCCGCGTCTGCGACCAGTTGGCAAGGCCATCCGCGCGGGCTCTGCTGAACTGGCCCGCAATCCGCGCGCCCGCAGTGCGGTCTTGAGGCTGGCGGAGCGCCTGCAATGAGCGTGAAGCCGACAACGACGCTCATCCTGTTGCTGGCCATTATCGCGTCATCCGTGGGGATGGTGTATGCCCGGCACCAGAACCGCATGCTGTTCGTCGAGCTGCAGGCTCTGGGTTACGAGAAAGACCGGATGGATGTTGAGTGGGGCCAGCTACAACTGGAACAAAGCACAATGACAACCCACGGGCAGGTGGAGCAGGCGGCGCGCACCCGGCTGGGAATGATCAGTCCGGGGCCGGACACCTTCGTAATCTTGAGACCATGAACAGGAATGCAACATTCTCAGTGCCGCCGGGCCGGCGCATTCTGCTGATTCTGGTAATGCTGCTGGCACTGTTTATGCTGGTATGGCGCGCCGTCAGCCTGCAGGTGCTGGACAAGGATTTTCTGCAGACCCAGGGTCAGGCACGGCATCTGCGTGTGGTCGATCTGCCGGCGCATCGCGGCATGATCCTGGATCGCCACAACGAGCCGCTGGCAGTGAGCACCCCGGTAGAATCTGTCTGGGTGAATCCGCAGGAACTGGAAAGCGTGCAGGAGGGTATCTCTACGCTATCACGCCTGCTGTCACTCGACCGTGATCACGTGCAGCAGTTGCTGGCCCGCAATGCGGCGCGCGAGTTCGTCTACCTGCGCCGTCATGTCAGTCCCTCGCTGGCTGCGCAGGTCAGGATGCTGGACATCGAGGGCGTGTACCTGCAGAAGGAATACAAGCGTTACTACCCGGCCGGAGAAGTGGCCGCGCACGTGCTCGGGTTCACCAATATAGACGATGTCGGCCAGGAGGGTCTGGAGCTGGCCTACGGGGAATGGCTGCGTGGCGAGCCGGGTGCCAAACGGGTGATCAAGGATGGCCAGCGTCATGCTGTCGAGGATGTAGAAAGCATCCGCCGCCCGCATCCCGGCAAGGATCTGGTGTTGAGTATTGACCGTCGCATCCAGTACCTGGCCTACCGCGAACTGAAGTCGGCCATGAGGGAGCATGGGGCACAGTCGGCATCAGCAGTGGTGCTGGATGTCAAGACCGGCGAGGTGCTGGCAATGGTCAACCAGCCATCCTACAACCCCAACAATCGCCACAAGCTGCGTCGCAAGCACCTGCGCAACCGTGCAGTCACCGATGTGTTCGAACCGGGTTCAACCATAAAGCCGTTCATTGTCGCCACTGCCCTGGAGAGCGAGCGCTATCGACCGAGCACACCGATCAATACTGAACCGGGCTGGCTGCGTGTCGGCGTGAATACCGTCAAGGATGTGCACAATTACGGGATGCTGGATGTCTCCGGGGTAATTCGCAAGTCCAGCAACGTGGGTATTACCAAGATCGCCCTGTCTCTGCCTGCCGAGCGTATCTGGTCAACGCTGTCGAATGCCGGTTTTGGTGTCCAGACAGAGAGCGGATTCCCGGGTGAGGCCTCCGGCTTGCTGGCGAGTTATCGCAACTGGAACCCGATCGAGACTGCGACCCTGGCATTCGGTTACGGGATTTCGGTAACCCCGTTGCAACTTGCCCAGGCCTACGCGGTTGTGGCCGCTGAGGGCATCAGACGGCCGGTCAGTTTCCTGCTCCGGGATACTGTGCCGCGCGGTAAACGGGTCCTGTCGGCGCGTGTGGCGCAGCAGGTGATGGCCATGTTGGAAGATGTCACCGGCCCCGAGGGCACCGCGCTGGCCGCGCGCGTGGCCGGCTACCGGGTGGCAGGCAAGACCGGTACCGTGCGTAAGTCAATCGCCGGCGGCTACGCGGATGACAGGTATCTCGCGGTATTTGCCGGTGTGGCACCGGTTACCAATCCGCGCCTGGTCATGGTGGTGATGGTCAACGAACCTGGCAACGACAAGTATTACGGCGGCCAGGTTGCGGCACCGGTGTTTTCGCGGGTCATGTCGGGTGCCCTGCGCCTGATGGCGATACCACCGGACAATTATCCGATTCTGGAGACCCGGAACGAGACCTCAGGAGAACCGGCATGATGACAGCAAAGGCGTTGATGACAGATCATACCCTGTCAGGTCTGTTGCATGGTCTGACCGAGGCATCAGTCAGACAGGAAGTGACGCTTTCAGGTCTGGCGCTCGACAGTCGCAAGGTGCAATCGGGTGACTTGTTCCTGGCCGTGGCGGGCAGCAGGACCCACGGCCTGCACCATGCGCGCCAGGCCATTGCCCTGGGCGCGGCCGCCGTTGCCTGGGAGCCGGCGGTCGATGAACCCGGACTGGCCGAACTGGCGGCCCTGTTGCCGGTACCTGTCATCTCGATTCGCGGGCTCAGCCAGTTGGTCGGCCTGATTGCCGATCGTTTCTATGGCCACCCTTCGCACGGCCTGTTCGTGATTGGTGTCACCGGCACAGACGGCAAGACCTCCTGCAGTCACTACATCGCCCAGGCATTGGACAGCAGTGACCGCCGCTGTGGTGTGATCGGTACCCTGGGCTATGGCCTCTACAGCGAACTCAGCGCCACAACCCATACCACACCGGATGCACTGACCGTGCAGCAGAGCCTTTATGCAATGCAGCACAAGGGTGCGCGCTGCGTAGTGGCCGAGGTTTCCTCGCATGCCATGGATCAGGCACGGGTAAGTGGAGTGGACTTCGATGTGGCGGTACTGACCAACCTGTCGCGCGACCATCTCGACTATCACGGCGACGTGGAATCCTATGCCTATGCCAAGCGCAAGCTGTTTCACAGCAGCGGGCTGCGTTATGCCGTCATCAATGCCGACGACGCGTTCGGGCGCACCCTGCTCGATGATATACCGCCGGGCGTGGCACCGGTTGCCTACCGTCTGGAGGGCGAACCTTACCGGACCCGGTACCCGGCGCAGTGGGTCATCGGGCGCAACCTGAAGCTGGATCTCGGCGGTATTTCCCTCGAGGTGCATACACCCTGGGGGAGCGGTGTGCTGGAGAGTTCGCTACTGGGGCGTTTCAATGCCAGTAACCTGCTGGCCTCGCTGGCCAGCCTGTGTGTGGCCGGGCTCCCGTTTGAAGAAGCCCTGTTGCGCCTGTCGCGCACGCACACCGTAGCGGGGCGCATGGAGCGTTTCGACATGGGGCCCGGCAGACCCCTGGCGGTGGTGGACTATGCGCATACTGCGGGCGCGCTGGACGAGGCACTGAAGTCCCTGCGGGTGCATTGCGCGGGGAAATTATGGTGCGTGTTCGGCGCCGGCGGCGATCGTGACCGCGGCAAGCGGCCGCTGATGGCAGCGGTCGCGGAGCGTCGCGCAGACCGCATCGTGCTCACGGATGACAATCCGCGCAGCGAGGATCCGGAGCGCATCATAGCTGATATCTGCACCGGTCTTGATCGTCCCGAGCGGGTGCGCATCGAGCACGACCGGGCGACTGCCATCAGCAGCGTACTGGAGGAGGCCGGTCCGGACGACATTGTGCTGATCGCCGGTAAGGGTCATGAAACGGTACAAATCGTTGGCGACAAATCGATACCCTTCAGTGACCGCGAGCGTGTCATGGCACTGCAGCGGGAATGGGCGCAATGATGGCGATGCAGCTTTCTGAAGCCGCGCAGGTGCTTGGTGGTCGCTGTGTCACCGGCGACGTTTTCTTTCGCGGCATCAGCACCGACACCCGCCAGCTTCAGTCAGGCAACCTGTTTGTTGCGCTGCAGGGACCGAACTTCGACGGTCACGACTTTCTGGAGGCGGCGCGTGAGCAGGGCGCGGCCGCGGCTACTGTCAGCCGCCTGCAGGAAACCGAATTGCCGTTGCTCGAAGTTGACGATACCCGGCTGGCACTCGGACGGCTGGCCGCCAACTGGCGCAGTCGTTTTGCACTGCCGGTCGTGGCGATCACCGGCAGCAACGGCAAGACCACAGTGCGTGCCATGACCGACGCGATCCTTTCCCAAGTCGGCCGCACCCTGTCGACCCGGGGCAATCTCAACAACGATATCGGACTGCCCCTGACACTGGCGCGCCTGTCGAAGGATGACTGCTTTGCGGTGATCGAGATGGGCGCCAATCATCCGGGTGAGATCGATTACCTGACATGCATTGCGCGGCCCACGATCGCGGTGGTTACCAATGCCGGGCCGGCGCACCTCGAGGGGTTTGGCGATCTGGAAGGCGTGGCCCGGGCCAAGGGCGAGTTATTTGCCCGCCTGGCTTCAGGGGATACCGCCGTGATCAATGCCGACGACAGTTTTGCCCCGCTGTGGCGCGAGCTGGCGGGGGCCGCAGAGGTCATCGATTTCGGGCTGGAACAGCCGGCCGCGGTACAGGCCAACTGGAAAGGCGATGTCAGCGGCAGCCGGGTGCTGTTGAAGACGCCCCGGGGCGAAGTTGAAATAATGCTGCCGGTTCCCGGCCGTCACAACGTCATGAACGCCCTGGCAGCCACAGCGGCCGCACTGGCTGCCGGCGCCGATCTGGAAACGGTGCGCCAGGGACTGGAATCACTGACACCGGTCGCCGGGCGCTTCAACATCCAGCACCTGCCCAACGGGGTGACACTGATCGATGACACCTACAATGCCAACCCCGAGTCATTGCAGGTTGCGCTCGACGTGCTGGCCATGGCGCCGGGGGAGACCTGGCTGGTGCTGGGTGACATGGCCGAACTCGGTTCGGAGTCGGCGACGCTGCATCGCGAGGCAGGTCGCCGGGCGCGCCACGTGGGTATCGACCGGGTGTTCGGCCTGGGTGAGCTGGCGCGGGGTGCGGTGGAGGCTTTCGGTGACCAGGGTGCGGCGTTCGATACGCTGGAGGCGCTGCTGGCGGCGCTGCACGGGTTGCGCCGTGCCGACCTGCATATCCTAGTGAAGGGCTCGCGGGGCATGCGCATGGAGCGGGTCGTAAAGGCACTGGGGGGCCGTGTCCACAACGCATCCATCCAGCCGGAGCCAAGGCGCTAGCCATGCTTGTCTACCTTGCGGAATATCTGAGCCAGTACCACAGCGGCTTCAATGTCTTCCAGTACCTGACCCTGCGTGCCATCTTCGGGGTGCTGACGGCCCTGCTGATTTCCTTCGTGGTCGGGCCGGAAATGATCCGTCGCCTCGGGCATTACCAGATCGGTCAGCCGGTGCGTAACGACGGGCCCGAGTCGCATCTGGTCAAGGCTGGCACCCCGACCATGGGCGGTGCGCTGATCCTGGTTGCCATAGCCATTGCCACCCTGTTGTGGGCGGACCTGTCGAACCGCTATGTCTGGGTGGCGCTGCTGGTGACCTTGTTGTTCGGCAGCATCGGCTGGGTCGATGACTACCGCAAGCTGGTGCTGAAGAATTCCGAAGGCCTGCCGGCACGGGTGAAGATGTTCTGGCAGTCGCTGATTGGACTCGGGATTGCACTGTTCCTCTACCTGACAGCCGTCACACCGGCAGAGACCACCCTGATCGTGCCCTTCTTCAAGGAGGTCGCCATCAACCTCGGCTGGTTGTATGTCGTGCTGACCTATTTCGTGATTGTCGGTTCAAGCAATGCCGTGAACCTGACCGACGGCCTGGACGGTCTGGCGATACTGCCAACCGTCCTGATTGCCGGCGCGCTGGGCATCTTCGCCTACGCCACCGGCAATGTGAAGTTCGCCGTATACCTGGGTATTCCCTACATCCGAGACGCCAGCGAGGTCGTGGTCTTTTGCGGCGCACTGGTTGGTGCCGGGCTCGGGTTTCTCTGGTTCAACGCCTATCCGGCCATGGTCTTCATGGGTGATGTGGGTGCACTGGCCCTGGGAGCGGCGCTGGGAATCGTTGCCGTGCTGGTACGCCAGGAGCTGGTATTCCTGGTCATGAGCGGGGTCTTCGTGATGGAGACGGTGTCGGTCATTCTACAGGTGGCCTCGTACAAGCTGACCGGGCGCCGGATATTCCGTATGGCGCCACTGCATCATCATTTTGAGCTGAAGGGATGGCCGGAACCCAGGGTGATCGTGCGCTTCTGGATCATCACAGTGATCCTGGTGCTGGTCGGTCTAGCAACACTGAAAATACGTTGAGCAATTGTGCGCCAGGCCAGGATGTCAACGGGCTTGCAGTGGTTGATGGTAACTAAGGAGTACGTTAGCAAGTCGACATTCAGGGGTACGTCCCCATCCCCTTTGACTGGGGCGGGACAGGGACAGGGGCAGTGTAATTAAACTTTTAACTGAGGACAGTTCGAGAATTCAATGGCGGTTCCGGTTTCGATAATGGAAGACATGATTGACAATGCACGCAGGACGCTGGTGGTCGGGCTCGGCAAGACTGGCCTGTCGGTGGCGCGCTATCTGTCGCGCCACAAGGTGCCGGTCGCCGTCGTCGATAGCCGTGAGCAGCCACCGGGCCTGGAAGACCTGCGCAATGAACTGCCGGTCGATGTCGCCCTGTTCCTGGGCGGCTTCGAGGAGTCGGCCTTTGAGCGGGCCGAACGCATTGTAGTCAGCCCGGGTGTATCACTACAGGAACCGCCGATTGCCGCCGCCATCGCGCGTGGTGTACCGGTCATCGGCGATATCGAACTATTTGCCCAGGTCGCCCGCGCCCCTGTGGTGGCCATAACCGGATCCAACGGCAAAAGCACCGTAACGACCCTGCTGAGCGCGATGGCGCAGCGTGCCGGCAGAATGGTGCGCACCGGCGGCAATATCGGTGTGCCGGCACTCGACCTGATCACAGACACCGAGCCTGATCTCTATGTGCTCGAGCTCTCCAGCTTCCAGCTGGAGACCACGCACTCGCTCAGTCCCGCAGCCGCGGTGGTGCTCAATATCAGCGCAGACCACATGGACCGCTACTCCGATCTTGAGGCCTATTCGAACGCCAAGCGAACCATTTATCGAAACGCGGCTGTGCAGGTGGTGAACGCCGATGACCCGCTGGTCTCTGCGCTGGCCGACAAGGACCGCCGCCAGCTGCATTTTACCCTTGGGGAGCCAGCCGCCGGCGAGTTCGGTGTGCGAGATTACCAGGGTACCCGGTGGCTGGCACGAGGTAACGAACGCATCATGCCGGTATCGGCCATCCGCATGGCAGGCCGTCACAACGTGGTGAATGTGCTGGCCGCTCTGGCCCTGGGCGATGCCATCGGTCTGGAGGAGGAAGCCATGATCGAGGCGATCAACGAGTTCCGCGGGCTGCCACACCGCATGCAGCTGGTCGCGAAGCATGAGGGCGTTCGCTGGTATAACGACTCCAAGGGCACCAATGTAGGCGCCACGCTGGCAGCCATCGACAGTGCAGAGGGATCCGTTGTGCTGATCGCCGGCGGTGATGCCAAGGGGGCTGACCTGGAACCGCTGGCTGTGGCGCTGCAGGCCAAGGGTCGTGCGGTGGTTCTGATCGGTAAGGATGCCGTGCGGCTGCAGGCCGTCCTGCAGGACATTGTACCGGTTGCGCAGGCCGCGGACATGACGCAGGCCGTGGCGCTTGCCGCAGGGATGGCGCAGGCCGGTGACAGTGTGCTGTTATCCCCGGCGTGTGCCAGTACCGATATGTTCCGCAATTTCGAGGAACGTGGCGACGTCTTCATCAAGGCAGTGCGGGGGCAGATCGCATGATCCCGGTCGCGGCGCGCCAGGCCAGTGTAATCGGCGCCAGCGCTGTGCGTATGCCGCGCCTGGATTACTGGCTGCTTGGCGCTGCCCTGGCCCTGACGGCACTGGGGCTGGTCATGGTGGCCTCCGCCTCGATCACCCCGGCCGAGCGTGAACTGGGGCAGCCGTTCTACTACGCCATCCGCCAGAGCATCTATATCGGCCTGGGGGTTATGTTCGGCTTGGCCGTGTACCGTTTGCAGCTAAACTGGTTGCAACAGAGCAGCCTGGTGTTGCTGGTGGGCGGGTTTGCGCTGCTGATCGCCGTGCTCGTTCCCGGCGTCGGCCACGAGGTCAACGGCAGCGTACGCTGGATCAACACTGGTTTTTTTCGCCTGCAGGTCTCCGAGCCGGCCAAGCTGATGATCCTGATCTACCTGGCGAGCTACCTGGCGCGCCACAGCGAAGAAGTGCGCACGCATATCTCCGGTTTCATCAAGCCGCTGGGTCTGCTGGTGCTGGCATCGCTTTTGTTACTGCTCGAACCGGACTTCGGTGCCACCGTTGTGCTGATCGCGACCGCCATGGGCATGATCTTCATCGCCGGCGTGCGCCTGCTGCAGTTTAGCGGCGTGCTCGGACTGGCCGGGCTGGCGATGGCCGGAATGGCAGTGTCTTCGCCGTACAGAATGGAACGTCTGACCACCTTCCTGAATCCCTGGGCGGACCCTTTCAACAGCGGTTTCCAGCTGACCCAGTCACTGATCGCCATCGGGCGCGGCGAATGGCTCGGCGTAGGACTTGGTGCCAGCATCCAGAAGCTGTTCTATCTGCCGGAGGCGCACACCGACTTTGTATTCGCGGTACTGGCCGAAGAGCTCGGGTTGCTGGGTGTGCTCATTGTGATCGCGTTGTATGTGCTGCTGGTGTGGCGCGCCTTCGTCATTGCCGCGCAGGCCGAGAAGGCCGGCAATGCCTTTGCCGCCTTCCTGGCATACGGCATCGGTATCTGGTTCGCCCTGCAAAGCTTTATCAATATGGGCGTCAATATGGGTTTGCTGCCCACCAAGGGGCTGACATTGCCGCTGATGAGTTATGGCGGATCCAGCATGGTGGTGATGTGCACCACCGTCGCGCTGCTGCTGCGGGTCGACTACGAGACCCGCTGCACCGTCAACGGTCTGCTGGCGAGCGGCACGGCCGCGGCACGCCAGCGGAGGCGGCGCGCATGATGCCGGCCGCAGGAAACCAGCGACCGGTGCTGATCATGGCAGGCGGTACCGGGGGTCACGTCTTTCCGGCGCTCGCGGTTGCCGATGAACTGTCGACCCGGGGGGTGCCCGTCTCCTGGCTGGGTACCCGGCGCGGACTGGAGGCCAGGGTGGTCCCGGCGGCCGGATACGCACTGTCATCGATACGGGTGTCCGGTCTGCGCGGCAAGGGTTTGCTGCGCCTGCTGCTCGCCCCGTTCATGCTGGCCTTCGCCGTGCTCCAGTCCCTGGTCATCTTTATACGCCTGCGCCCCCTGGCGGTACTCGGTATGGGCGGCTTTACCGCCGGTCCGGGTGGCCTGGTGGCCTGGTTGTTGCGCTGTCCGCTGGTGATCCATGAACAGAACTCGGTTGCCGGCCTGACCAATCGCCTGCTGGCGCCGCTGGCGCGTCATGTCCTCGAGGCCTTTCCCGGTAGTATGCCGACCACACGTCATGCCGTGCATACGGGCAACCCGGTGCGCAGCGCGATCGCCGCCATGCCGGAACCGGCTCAGCGCCTGCGTGAGCACTCCGGGGCGCTGCACCTGCTGGTCATTGGCGGCAGCCTGGGCGCGCAGGCACTGAACCGGGTGGTCCCGCAGGCCGTGGCGCGTCTCCCGCGGGAGACGCGTCCGCAGATTCATCACCAGACCGGTCCGGCGGACGAGACCGGCGTGCGTAAGCGTTACCGGGAACTCGATGGCACGGCACGGGTGGAGGCCTTCATCGAGGACATGGCCGCCGCCTATGCCTGGGCAGATCTCGTGGTGTGTCGTGCCGGCGCCCTGACCGTGGCAGAACTGAGTGCCGTCGGCGTGGCATCGATCCTGGTACCGTTCCCCTACGCCACCGACGATCACCAGACCGGCAATGCCCGCTACCTGGCCGATACCGGGGCCGCAATGCTGGTGCCGCAGCCGGAGTTGACGGTGGAACGGCTGGCCGAACTGTTGACCAGTTACAGTGCCGACCGGCAAGCCCTGCTAGAGATGGCCGCGCGCGCGCGCGGGCTTGCCCGGCCGGATGCGGCCCGGCAGGTAGCCGGGTTTTGCCTGAACGCGGCCGGTCAGGCGCCGCTGCCGGGCGCTGCGGGAGGTGCGGCTTGAGCTTGCCTGCACGTCCCACCGCTGCCGCGCAGCCGCAGGGCATGGGTCGGGTGCGACGTATCCATTTCGTCGGTGCGGGCGGCGCCGGCATGGGCGGTATCGCCGAGGTACTGCATAATCTCGGCTACATGGTGAGCGGTTCCGACCTGTGCGAGAATGCGGTCACCCGGCGCCTGGCCCGGCTGGGTGTGCAGATCTGGATCGGTCACGCTGCCAGCCATGTGGCCGAGTGTGACGCCGTGGTGGTGTCATCGGCAATCACAGCCGACAATCCCGAGGTGGTCGCAGCACGGCAGCAACGTGTGCCGGTGGTGCCGCGCGCCGAAATGCTCGCTGAACTGATGCGTTTCCGTTACGGGATCGGCGTGGCCGGTACCCACGGCAAGACCACCACCACCAGCCTGATCACCAGCCTGCTGGCCGAGGCCGGGCTTGACCCGACCTTCGTAATCGGCGGCCAGCTCAACAGTGCCGACAGCCATGCCCGGCTTGGTGAAGGCCACTATCTGGTGGCCGAGGCTGATGAAAGCGATGCCTCGTTTCTGTATCTGCAGCCATCGATGGCCGTGGTGACCAATATCGACGCCGATCACCTGTCGACCTATGAGGGCGATTTCGAGCGCCTGCGCCAGACCTTCATCGATTACCTGCATCACCTGCCGTTTTACGGGCTGGCGGTGCTGTGTCTGGAGGATCCCGAGGTGCGCAACATCCTCGGCGAGGTTACCCGGCCGGTGATCACCTACGGGCTCGGTACGGATTCCGATGTGCAGGCCACTGATCTGCAGCAGCGCGGCATGCAGACCCATTTCACGGTGCGCCGGGCCGGGCACGACGACCTTGCGGTGATCCTGAACCTGCCGGGTCGTCACAATGTCCTCAATGCACTGGCGGCGATTGCCGTGGCCTCCGAACTGGGCGTGCCGGATGCCGCCATCCAGCAGGGACTTTCCCATTTTCAGGGTATCGGCAGGCGTTTCCAGGTCGCCGGCCCTGTCACAACCCGCGCCGGCAGCGTGTTGCTGATCGACGATTACGCACATCATCCACGCGAGATTGCACCGACACTGGCTGCGGTACGTACCGGCTGGCCGGGACGGCGCCTGGTGGTGGCATTCCAGCCGCACCGTTATACCCGCACCCGCGACCTGTTCGATGATTTTATCCAGGTACTGTCCGAGGTGGATGTGTTGGTACTCGGGGAGGTGTATGCGGCCGGCGAGGCGCCTATCAGTGGCGCGGACGGGCGTGCCCTGTGCCGTGGCATCCGTGCGCGCGGGCTGATCGACCCTGTGTTCGTGGAACACATCAGTGAATTGCCGCAGGTGTTACAGGACATCCTGCAGGACGGTGATGTGCTGCTGACGCTGGGTGCCGGCGATATCGGCGCCGTCGCGGCCCGGTTGGCGGATGAGTTGCAGGCGGCAGGGGGGCGCGATGACTGATTCAAGCCGGTGGTGGCAACGAGGATGATGGTGGCCGAACAGACATCACAGTGGCGCGGCGAGCTGCATTATGACGAGTCCATGGCCACGCACAGTTCATGGCGCACCGGCGGTCCGGCGCGGCGCTTTTTCCAGCCCGCTGACGTCGATGACCTGTGTAATTTCCTGCGCGACCTGGACCGCGACGAGCCGCTGTTGTGGCTGGGTCTCGGAAGCAATCTGCTGGTGCGTGACGGCGGCTTTCCGGGCACGGTGATTTCCACCTTCGCTGCCCTGTCGACCTTCGAGTGGCTGAATGAGGAAACCCTGCGTGCCGCCAGCGGCGTCACCTGCAGCAAGGTGGCGCGCCTGACCGCCAGGGCCGGGCTGGTCGGGGTCGAGTTTCTGGCCGGAATACCCGGGACTATGGGTGGTGCGCTGGCCATGAATGCCGGGGCCTTCGGTGGCGAGACCTGGACGCATGTTGTGGCGGTTGAGACGGTGGACCGTGAGGGGGGCTTGCATACGCGTTATCCGGCCGAGTACCGCATTGGCTACCGCAGCGTGACGGGCCCTGAGGACGAATGGTTTATTGCCGCGCACCTGCGGCTCGAGCATGGCGATGCCACGGCCGCACAGGAGCGCATACGCGAACTTCTGGCACAGCGCGGTGCAACGCAACCAACCCAGCAGTACAGCTGTGGTTCGGTGTTCCGCAACCCGCCGGGTGATTTCGCCGCGCGCCTGATCGAGACCGCGGGACTCAAGGGGGTCAGCATCGGGGGTGCGCAGGTCTCGGAAAAGCACGCCAACTTCATTGTCAACACGGGCAGCGCCAGTGCAGCGGACATCGAGGCCCTGATAGAAAAGGTGCGTGACGGGGTTGAACAGGAGCACGGCATTGTGCTGGAAACGGAGGTCCGCATTGTCGGTGACAAACCGGCGGCTTGAATCCAGCAATGAGCAATACAGGCAAAAACAGCGAACCGGAATTCGGCAAGGTGGCGGTGCTGATGGGTGGAAAATCGGCTGAACGCGAGATCTCGCTGCAGAGCGGCAGGGCCGTGCTGCAGGCGCTGCAGGCAGCGGGCATCGATGCCCACGGCCTGGATACCGCGGACGCGGGCCTGGTGGACGAACTCTCCAGTGGGGGTTATGCGCGCGCATTCATCGCCCTGCATGGCCGTGGGGGTGAGGACGGCGTCATGCAGGGCCTGTTGGACATGCTGGGCCTGCCCTACACCGGCAGCGGTGTCCTTGGTTCCGCGCTGGCGATGGACAAATTGCGCACAAAGCAGGTATGGGAAAGTGCGGGCATCCCGACGCCGCCGTTCACGTTGCTCACGGATGCAGCCGAGGTCGCCGCCAGCATGGATGCCCTGCAGTACCCGGTGATCATCAAGCCGGCGCACGAGGGCTCAAGCATTGGTATCAGCAAGGTCGATTCCGCCGACCAGCTGGAACGTGCCTGGCAGCTTGCCCGCAAATACGATGTCGAGATTATTGCCGAGCAGTGGATCTCGGGCCGGGAATACACCGCAGGGATACTGCTGAACGAGGCCTTGCCGCTGATCTGCCTGGAGACACCCAACACCTTCTATGATTACGCGGCGAAATACGAGGCCAATACCACGTGCTACCTGATTCCCTGCGGTCTGGCTGCGGCTGGCGAGTCGCTGTTGCAGGCGCAGTCACTGGCCGCATTCCATGCTGTCGGGGCAAGCGGCTGGGGACGGGTTGATTTTATGCTGGATGAGGATGAACAGCCCTGGTTTATCGAGGTCAACACGGTACCGGGACTCACCGATCACAGCCTGGTGCCGATGGCCGCGCGTGCCGGCGGCATGGATTTCACCCGGCTGGTTTGCCGAATTCTGGAAACCTCACTGGGGCAGCCGACGGCTGCCAGCGGAGGGCCTGATGCCTAAGACCAGGCGCCCGTCACCGCAGCAGGCCCTGGTGGCATTCGTGCAGGCACATTTTAACTCCCTGACCGGCCTGCTGTTGCTGGCGCTGCTGGCGATCTCGGTCATGCAGGGTGCGGAGTGGCTGCAGGACCCCTACCGCTTCCCGTTGCGGGTCGTGGAGATCGAGGGCGAGTTGCGCTACCTGCAAAGGGAGCCACTGCAGCAGGTACTGGCCCCGCACATCGATGGCGGTTTCTTCGGCGTCGATGTTGCTGGCATCCGTGCTGTGGTCGAGGGCCTGCCCTGGGTTCACCTGGCGCGGGTTCAGCGGGTCTGGCCGGACATCCTCAGCGTGTCCATTCAGGAGCAGGATCCGATTGCCCGCTGGGGTGAGGACGGTTTCCTGAACCGCCATGGTGAGTCATTTGTTCCGGGGCACACACCCGGCTTGACCGGCCTGCCGCGGTTGTCCGGCCCGGCAGGCCATGAAGAGACCGTGCTCAAGCAATATCAGGCCATAGACAAGACGCTGGCCAGCCTGGGTATGCAGGTCACCCGCGTTGAGCTGGACCAGCGCCGTGCCTGGCATGTGGAACTGGCCAGCGGTGTGCAGCTGGAACTCGGGCGCACAGATACCTACCGGCGCCTCCAGCGTTTCGTGCGTAATTACCAGGATGTGTTCGCGTTGCGTCTCGATGAACTGCAGCGTGTTGACCTGCGTTACAGCAACGGGTTTTCGGTCGACTGGCGCCAGGCGTCAACAACTGCGAAGGAGGGCAAGGGTTAAGTCGATGACAAAGAAGAGTGAAAAGAACTTGATTGTGGGTCTCGACATCGGGACCTCCAAGGTCGTCGCCATCGTGGGGGAGGTCACCCCGGAAGGTTCTATCGAGGTGATCGGCATCGGGTCCCATCCATCGCGCGGCCTGAAGAAGGGTGTGGTTGTCAATATCGAGTCCACCGTGCACTCGATTCAGCGCGCTATCGAGGAAGCCGAGTTAATGGCCGGTTGCCAGATTCACTCTGTATACGCCGGTATCGCGGGCAGCCATATCCGCAGCCTGAATTCACATGGCATCGTTGCGATCAAGGACAAGGAGGTGACTGCGGCTGACGTGGAGCGGGTAATCGATGCGGCGCGCGCTGTGGCTATCCCGGCGGACCAGAAAATCCTGCACATACTGCCGCAGGAATTTCTGGTCGATAACCAGGAGGGGATCCGCGAGCCGGTGGGCATGTCCGGGGTGCGGCTGGAGGCCAAGGTGCACATGGTCACCGGGGCGGTCAGTGCCGCCCAGAACATTATCAAGTGCGTGCGCCGCTGCGGTCTCGAGGTCGACGACATCATCCTGGAGCAGCTGGCATCGAGCTATTCGGCCCTGACCGAGGACGAGAAGGAATTGGGTATCTGCATGGTGGATATCGGTGGCGGCACAACCGATATCGCCGTGTTCACGGAGGGAGCCATCCGCCACACCGCGGTCATCCCGATTGCCGGCGACCAGGTCACCAATGACATTGCGGTCGCCCTGCGCACACCCACCCAGTTTGCCGAGGAGATCAAGGTCAAGTACGCCTGTGCCCTGACCCAGATGGCCAGTGCCGACGAGAGCATCGAGGTCCCCAGTGTGGGTGACCGGCCGCCGCGGCGCCTGGCGCGTCATACCCTGGCCGAGGTCGTGGAGCCGCGCTACGAGGAACTGCTGTCGCTGGTGCAGGCGGAACTGCGGCGCAGCGGATTCGAGGATCTGGTGGCTGCCGGCATCGTGTTGACCGGTGGTAGCTCCAAGATCGAGGGCCTGGTCGAGCTTGCCGAGGAAGTGTTTCACATGCCGGTTCGGCTGGGTGTGCCCCAGTATGTGACCGGCCTGGTGGATGTGGTGCGTAACCCTATTTTCGCGACCGGTGTCGGCCTGTTGCTGTTTGGTCATCACAACCGTGATCAGCGGGCGATGCAGGATGGTCTGGGCAAGGGCTTGCGTGGTGTGTGGGACAGGATGAAGGGCTGGTTTCAGGGAAATTTCTGAAGGGTGTACCGGGGTGGTGTGAGATGTGACGGTATCTGGAGTTTGATGCGGGCTGCAATCGTTATTTAATTGTTTTCACGTTTTTTTGAAAAGGAGAGACATTATGTTTGAATTGCTGGATTCATGCGGACAGAACGCGGTGATCAAGGTTATCGGTGTCGGTGGTGGCGGTGGAAATGCCGTGCAGCATATGGTGGAGGCAAATATCGATGGTGTGGATTTTGTCTGTGCAAACACGGATGCGCAGGCATTGAAGAACATGTCGGCACGAACCACATTGCAGATGGGCAGCGCAATCACCAAGGGGCTGGGTGCCGGAGCCAATCCGGACGTGGGGCGGCAGGCAGCACACGATGACCGTGACCGGATTCACGAGGTTATCGAGGGCAGCGACATGCTGTTCATCACGGCCGGCATGGGTGGCGGAACCGGCACCGGTGCCGCACCTGTGGTAGCCCAGGTCGCCAAGGAACTGGGTATTCTCACCGTCGCCGTGGTCACCAAGCCGTTTCCGTTCGAGGGCAGCAAACGCCTGCACGTGGCGCATAACGGCATCAAGGAACTGGGCCAGTACGTGGACTCCCTGATTACCATCCCGAACGAGAAGCTGTTGTCGGTGCTTGGTAAGCAGATCAGCCTGCTGGACGCCTTCAGGTCGGCCAATGACGTGCTGCTGGGCGCCGTCCAGGGTATCGCGGAACTGATCACGCGGCCCGGGCTGATCAACGTCGACTTCGCTGATGTACGCACCGTGATGTCCGAGATGGGCATGGCCATGATGGGATCCGGTTCGGCCAAGGGCGAGGATCGTGCCCGCGAAGCGGCCGAGGCGGCGATCGCCAGCCCGCTGTTGGAGGATATCAACCTGATGGGCGCACACGGCATCCTGGTCAACGTCACGGCCGGCATGGACATGGGGATCGGTGAATTCGAGGAGGTCGGCAACACGGTGAAGGAATTCGCCTCCGAGAATGCCACAGTGGTTGTGGGTACCGTCATCGATCCGGACATGCGCGATGAGCTGCGGGTGACGGTAGTAGCCACCGGCCTGGGTCAGCAGGGCATCAAGTCTTCTGAAAAGCCGGTGTCGCTGGTGCAGAAGACCAAGAATGGAGAAGTGGACTACGGCAAGCTCGACAAGCCCACGGTGATCCGCAAGCAGCCGCGCAGGGCACCGGTCGGTGGTAACCAGGCGGAAGACCTCGCTTACCTTGATATCCCTGCATTTTTGCGGCGCCAGGCCGACTGAGCCTGGCTGGAATGGCAGGGTTCTGGCCGAGGTCGGTCAGCTAGCCGGTACAATTGATAGGTATTATTAATATATGAATTAATAGATTTTATCTTAATGATATTTTTTTGACGGTTTTGAGACCTGAGTCCGATGCTTTTCTAGGCAGGGTTGGGCGGCTGTGATAACATCGCGTCGGCTTTTCTGGTACTTGTCAGAGTTAGAAGGCAGCCTTAACAAGGGATAATGATGCCATGATCCGGCAACGTACTCTCAAAAACGTCATACGCGCAACCGGTGTGGGACTGCACACCGGGGAAAAAATCTACCTCACCCTGAGACCCGCGCCGGCAGACACCGGTATCGTGTTCTGTCGCGTTGATCTGGGCGAACCCGTCCAGATCAAGGCCAGCCCAGAGAACGTGGGTGATACGGCCCTTTCCACAACCCTGGTGAGCGGTGATGTCCGCATCTCCACGGTTGAGCATCTGCTGTCCGCGATGGCCGGGTTGGGGATAGATAATGCCTTTGTCGATCTGAGTGCGCCGGAAGTACCGATCATGGATGGCAGTGCCGGTCCGTTTGTGTTCCTGATCCAGTCGGCCGGTATTGAAGAGCAGGATGCCCCCAAGCGG
>CAMYMI010000023.1 GCA_947259415.1 uncultured Ectothiorhodospiraceae bacterium
CAAGTCACGCCTGGTCGGCCGCCATGATGCCTTGCCGCCGGACAAGGGCCGGTGGGTACCCTTGCGTGACAAGGATGAAACAATCGGCGCTGTCTTGCGCACGCGGACACGTGTCAGTCCGGTGTATGTATCGATCGGCCATCGTGTGACTCTGGATACGGCCATCGATTACACCTTGCGCTGCACGACCCGTTACCGCCTGCCCGAAACCACGCGACACGCTCACCGGCTGGCATCCGGTTTGTCAGAATAATAGACCGAAAGGCTTCAGAGCACATTTAAACCTAAAATAAGTAGAAAATGTGCTCTGACGCCTTTTGTAATTCCTGTAAATTGTGATGTTTCCGTGATACCTGCCTGATAAACTGACAGTAATGCTGACATCAGTGAACCCGCGGGAGACCGTTCGGGTTGCACTGCCTGCTACCATGAAAAAAAACATTCTTGTAATCGAGGACAATGCGGACATCGCCCATCTGGTGATGGTGAATCTGCACAGCAAGCAGATGCATGTTGATCATGCGGCCGAAGGCACGGTCGGCCTGGATATGGCACTCACCGGGCAATACCATCTAGTGATACTGGACTTGATGCTGCCCGGCATGGATGGTCTGGATATTTGCCGGACTCTTCGCAACGAGAAGGTCTATACCCCGATATTGATGCTGACTGCGAGGACTACCGAGCTGGACCGTGTGCTTGGACTTGAAGTGGGCGCGGATGATTACCTCACCAAGCCGTTCAGCGTCCCGGAACTGGTGGCGCGTGTTAATGCAATATTGCGCAGGTCCGATCAATATCAACCCTCGCAGGCAACACGGGCAAGCTCACCGTTGCGATTCGGCGAGCTAAGCGTGGACCCAGACAAGCGCCGGGTACAGCTCGGTGACAACAACATTGAACTCACTGCCAAGGAGTTCGATCTGTTATGGCATTTCGCCAGTAACCCGGGGCGGGTCTTTTCCCGCAGTCAGCTATTGGACTGCGTATGGGGTTACGGACACGCCGGCTATGAACACACCGTGAATTCTCACATCAATCGCCTGCGTGCAAAGATCGAGACTGACCCGGCAAAACCGCGCTATATAATCACCGTCTGGGGTGTTGGTTACAAGTTCTCCGAAAATGAAATCGGGCAGGGTGTCGCATGATGCTAAGAACTTTGTACAGCAGGCTTGCGCTGACACTGTTTATCCTGTTGTGTCTGGTTGGCGTCATCCTGATCCAGATCATTGGACATTCGAGCACCCTGTACCAGCAGGAAGTTGCACAGAAACTCAACCGTGAACTGGCTGCCCATATTGTCGCTGAACAACCCCTGATCCAGGACCGCAAGATTAATCACCAGGCGCTGGACCACCTGTTTCATCAGCTGATGGTGATCAATCCCAGCATCGAGTTATACCTGCTCGATAAGCAAGGTACTGTACTTGGCTATTCAGCGCCTGAAGGGAAGGTTAAACGAACGCAGGTTTCACTGGATCCTGTCAAGGAGTTTCTCGATGGCAGCGCCAGGTTCCCGCTGAAGGGCGATGACCCGCGCAATACCAATGGCCGTAAAGTGTTTTCTGCCGCCAGCATTGTTAACCAGGACGGCTTACAGGGCTATCTGTATATCGTGCTGGGTGGTGAGCAATATGATCATGTTGTACAGATGCTCGGTAACAGCTATATCCTGGATTCTGCGCTGCTGGTGTTGCTGGTCGCCCTGGCCGCGGCATTAACAGGTGGCCTGGTGGTCTTTGCCTTGCAGACCCGCCGGTTACGGGTACTTGGTAATGTCATGCGCCGCTATGCCGGAGAAGGCGGTGACGGGAGTCTGGCCATCCGCTATTCGGGCAACACAAATGATGAAATCGATGTCCTTGGACAGCAGTTCAATGCCATGGCTGACAAGATCACGTCCCAGATTAATGAACTCATGCAGATGGATAGCGTGCGCCGTGAAATGGTTGCAAACATCTCGCATGATCTGCGCACCCCGTTGACAACCATGCGCGGGTATCTCGAAACGTTACAGCTCAAGCATGCTGAATTGTCCACAGAGGAACAGCGGCAATACCTGCAAACGGCTCTCAGTCACTGTCAACGGCTGGGCCAGATGGTGGAGGAATTGTTTGAACTGGCCCGGCTGGACTCCTGCGAGTCTGTGGTCTTTTCCGAACCCTTTTCGATGTGCGAGCTGGTGCAGGATGTTACCCAGAAATTCCAGCTGCGTGCCCGGGAAAAGTCGATTCAACTCAACGCCAGCCTGAATCCGGAAGCCCCGCTGGTTTACGGTGATATCGCCATGATGCAGCGGGTACTGGAGAACCTGCTGGAGAACGGACTGCGGCATACACCGGCAGGTGGCAGTATCAATGTTGGCGTCGATGTGGATTCGGGTAATGTCGTTGTGCAGGTGGCCGATACCGGCTGTGGAATTCCTGCAGAAGATGTGCCGAGAATTTTCGAACGTTTCTATCAGCAGGACAAGAACCGCCCCGCCAGCAACAGTGCCGGCCTGGGCCTTGCCATTGTAAAGCGTATTCTCGAGCTGCACGGCAGCGTAATCAAAGTCAGCAGCGAGCTCGAAAGGGGCACAACCTTTTCATTCCGCATTCCGGTGTAAAGGGAACTGATTTATTTATTCAGCAAATCTGAGCCCTTCGTTGTTACCAATTTGTGATATTTTCGGGACCGCCACGTGATGGCCTCTCGTGATAATGAATTCCCGTTAACGGAAAAATAAAATGGAGAGTTCAGCTATGAATACAATCAAGACATCGGGTCGCGCCTCCCTGGCGGGTGCCGCCCTGAAAAAGTTAATGATCGGCCTGCTGACTGCTGCCAGTTTGGGCCCGATGAGCGCTATGGCAAGCGGTCGTCATATGAGCATCGAAGTCACCAACCTGACCAATGCAATTTATTTCACACCTTTGCTGGTATCGGTACATGATGCAGATACCCATATGTTCCAGGCAGGGACAGCCGCTTCACCCAGTCTGCAGGCCATGGCCGAGGGCGGTGATATTTCCTTCCTTGATACAGATCTTTCGGCCCTGGGTGCCAACAATGTTGTCGACCCAGCCGGTGGTTTACTGGCGCCGGGCGCATCTGCCAGTGCCACGTTGATGGCAGGTGGACACAACCGGCACCTGTCACTGGCTGCCATGTTGCTGCCAACCAATGATGGTTTTGTCGGGCTTGATGCTATAAGAATACCCAGGAAACGGGGCACATATACGTATTATCTCAATGGCTACGATGCCGGTACCGAAGCCAATGATGAAATCATCAATGGCGGTGGCGCGCCCGGTACCCCTGGCATTCCAGCCGATCCCGGCGGCAACAATGGCACAGGCGGTAGCGGTGTAACGGGTGCTGACCATAACACGACTGTGCATGTGCATCGCGGTATTGTTGGTGATACAGATGCCACTGGTGGCGCCAGTGATTTGAACAGTGTGGTACACCAATGGATCAATCCGGTGGCCAAAGTCGTGATTACAATTGGCGGCAACAACTAGGACTGTATATGGAAATATGCGGCCCCTACGGGGCCGTTTTCAATAACCGCAAAGCCGAATAACCGGGGTCAGATCCCAGTTTCCTCTAATATTAGTAAAAACTGGGATCTGACCCCGGTTTTTGGGGATCTGACCCCGGTTATTGCGCAGCAAAGTGCTGGCGCGCAAACGCTACGCGATCATCGACTGATTTGAGCGACTGCTGATGTTGTTCAACAAGCTTCAGACGATTGTGCAGACCGGCCTGGTTGGCAATCTGGATGTTCAGGCCGGGGCGCGCGTTGACTTCAAGTAATAACGCGCCCTTGTCACGATCGAGGACGAAATCAGCCCCCTGGTATCCCAATCCGGTCATCTCATGGCAGCGAGCCGATGTCTTCAGCATCGTATCCCAGTGAGGTACCTGGATACCAGAAACAGGAAATCCGGTATCGGGTTGCTCAGTGACAATCTGGTTTTTCCGGACCGCATCGAGTGTGATACCTGTAACAATATCGATGCCGGCGCCAATAGCCCCTTGATGCAGGTTTGCTTTGCCTTCAGATTGCCGTGTTGGCAATCTGACCATCGCCATGACCGGCACGCCGAGAAAGATCACGATTCGGATATCCGGAACGCCCTGGTAACTGATCGCCTGAAAGACCGGATCAATTAATACATGGTATTCCAGCAGTGCCTGATCGGGTTGCCCTCCGAGACTGTACATACCGGCGAGGATATTCGATACATGATGCTTCAAATCGTCCCAGCTCAGCACTTGCCCGTTGACTTTGCGATAGAGTTGTCCTTGGCGGCCGGTGATCATGACAATGCCTTTACCGCCACTGCCTCGGGCCGGTTTGACGACAAAGTCCGGGTATCGCTCAAGCAGCTCATGGAGGTTTCGGCGCTGGTGTTCATAGTCGATAATGCCATACAGTTCCGGCACCGGGATGCCCATGGCCATGGCAAGTTGTTTGGTACGCGCCTTGTTATCCACGAGTGGATACAGGCGCCGCGCATTATGTGGGAGGGTGTATTGTGCATTCCGCCGGTTGATCCCGAGCACATCAGCTGATTTCAAACGCCTGGCGATATTCAGCATCAGGATGACCCTCGCAACAACGCCCTGAACCGAATCAATTCAAGCAATCGATAACCGGAATACCGACCCAGCAACAAGCTAAGGGCAAGCACCACGAGTAGAATTTCAGGGAACACGAAAACCAGATGGTTCATCTGTTGGTTGATCATCACTATATAGGCTAAAGCGGCAACGGCCAAGCTTCCGATGCCCTGCTGCATTGCTTCTTTCCTGCCGAGCTCTTCCCAGACAATCGACATGCGCTCGATGGTCATCGTCATGATGACCATGGGGAACAGTGCAATGGACAAACCACGCTCCAGTCCCAGGTTGTCACTGAAAATACTCAAGGCTGTTATCAACAAAATGACCACGATGAGCACAGATGCAAGGCGTGGCACCAACAGCAGTTTGAGGCGTTCCAGATATAAGCGCACCATCAAACCAGCAGCAATAACGAGTGAGAAAAGTATCAGTCCCCAGAGCAACTGGGTTTCACGAAATGCCAGTGCGATCAGCACAGGCATGAAGGTGCCAAACGTCTTGATGCCGATGACATTACGCAGAAACACCAATAACAGGGCGCCGAGCGGTATCAGCAGCATGATGTGGTAGGTTGCCTGCTTGTCCACCGGCAAGCTGTGCAGGGAGAATTTATACAAGGCAGGCATATCAGCCTTGCTCTGCAAGAGGATGCCATACAGTGCTGCGGTTTTGTTCAGGACAACTGAAATCGTCGCCTTTAATTGCTTGCCGCCTCGCATCTTAATCAAGGATTTGTTGCTGTGCCATATCAAATAATAGTCATCAGATACCCCCGCCTCGCCTGTGGCCAGGTCGTAAGGACGCCAGTGATCCCTCTGCAGAACCTGCAGCCAGTGAACAACATTTAGATCCCTTTGAAATTCTGACAACTGCACACCGTGTGCAATCCGTGCCTGTAACCCGGCCAGTTGCAAAATATCCACCGCGGTACGAGCCCGGGTCAGCTCCGTCGGTGCACTGCCAAGCAACAGATCAAGGTTTTGGTTTAGTTTCGGCGCATTCAGACGCATCATCAACTCTGATACAAGCATATCTGTATCCACAGAGCGTGCACGGATATCGTCCACAACCGCCATTGCCGCCATCAAGCGGGCGCCCTTCAAGTCAGACTTGCCAGCTTGTAGCGGTTCCGGTTTTGCCGGCGCCAGTTCATCCGGTGATCGGAGTTTCTGCAGAGTGGCGCGATAGTAGAGTGTCTGCTGGCCGCTGGCCTTGCGAATCGACCATACCACCTGGCGGTTACCCGCAACCTTTCTGATTCGCGTACCGTAACCGCGCGATACCAGGTTCTCATCGAGAAGCGCGTAGTTGCTGCTTGTGCGTGGAATATACAATGAGACTTTGATCGGCCGGTCTTTGGCCAGAAAGCTAACGCGCACCTCCATGTCCCAGATCTTAACCTGGCTGTCCGGGCTCAATGGAAAGTGCAAAACCAGGAGCTTGTAGCTGAACAATGCCAATCCTGCCAGGATCAGCAACGATGTGAGGACATAGAGGTGGCGGTTATTCATTTGTTCAGTGGGATCTCACATTTCGGCTCATTGATGTATTTCTCGGCGGTGTCAACCAGAAAATCGGACCCCATGAACCGGCGGCCGACGAGCATCGGATAAGTTAGCCCAGCGCGGTTGATCAAGGTCACCTCGGTTTCGCGGTATATACTGCCAAGGCATATCCCCAATTCAATGACAAAACGCTCCTGTGTTTCACCGAAATGGCGCTTGATGGTTGCAATACGGTGTACCTTCTTCTGCAGGCTTATCTTTTCGCCTGTAAAATTCATCACGGTAAAACTGACCCAGTCCTCGCCGTTCCGCTTGATGGGGCTAATGCATTCACAGTGAAGCGATGAAAGGTTGGCACCGGTGTCTACCCTCGTGCGGACATCAAGCTCGCCGGGGTAAATACGGGTTTTTTCAGCATAGCCAACGATCTCCTTGGCAAGCGCTGTAGACAGGCCGAATAACATTGTTGTGACACACAAAATGAATATACGAAGCGCTTTCATGAACGAACCCTTCTCAGATGAAAAATTCACTACCTTTAGGAAATAATAGGCAATTTCACCGCCTTCTGCCGTATTCCTACAAGCCTGTTGACTGAGGCCTGCCGTCAACAAGGACCCGGCGTTTGCAACCGAACGCCACCAGCTCTTCGACATGACAGGTCTCGCAGCGCACTCGCGGAATACCGTGCTCGAGCCCGCCGCATTTGAGATAGTCCTCGAATTCCCGCCGGACATAGCCTGGCAGTTCTGTGCCCTGCCCCGCCACCTTAGCCTCGAAACCGAATAGTCTTCACCAATCAGCTGGTAAAAAAGGGGACGTTACAGACGTTGGCGCTCGTAGGCAGTCGCGCCAACGCCCGGAGCGGGTCGAAACCGATCATCTGAGTAAATCACTCAGGAATTATTCTTCTAGGCATACGGAACAAATGGTGTCAGATCCTGGTTATTCCTAATTGACGAGAAAACTGGGATCTGACCCGGTTAATCCTGTGGTTGCGTCCTTAATCCATTAATACTTTGACTGTAATGTTTTCTGGCACTACAATGATTTTAATAACAATTAAAAATTTATTAATATAATAAAATTCTGAATCACTTTGAACGACTTAGACAGGACATTTCTTATCGATGAGGCGCTGAAGGCAAAGCTCCTCAAGTGCCCGGATCTGCCCAGCCCCCCGGGTGTGGCAATCCGGATCCTCGAGATTTGCAATGACCCGCACGCGGACCTTGCCAGGATCGCCGAGGTTGTCAGTCTCGATCCTGCGCTTACCACCAGGATTTTGCGGATAGCAAACTCGACCTGCTATGCAGGCCAGCGCAAGGTCGAAAACCTGCGACAGGCCATTGTGATGTTTGGTCTCAATGGCACACTCACACTCGCACTGAGTTTCTCTCTCGTCCAGGCGCACGGTAAAAGAGACACTACCGGGATTAGTTATAACGCTTTCTGGCGCAGATCGCTGGCTGCGGCCAGTGCCTGCCGGCAACTCGGCAAACGCGTTGGCCTCAGCAACACGGAGGATCTCTTTCTGGCGGGACTGCTCCAGGACATCGGCATGCTTGCGCTCGAACAGGCCATGCCGGAGATCTACATCGGGCATGGTAATTTGCAGTCCGATCATCGGGCACTACACGCATTCGAGCAAACAACGCTGGAGGCTGACCACGCGACAGTTGGGGCCTGGCTACTGGCACGCTGGAACCTGCCGGAACGCTGGGTGACAGCGGTGGCTACGAGTCACAATCCCGAGTCAGCGCTTGACACGGAACATCAGACCCTGGCGCATTGTGTAGCGGTATCGAGTGACCTTGCCGATTTCTGGTGGAGTGATAATCCCGAGGCCGTACTGGCCCGGGCAGCCGATCAGGCCGAAAAGTGGCTCCATATCGAACGCGAGACCTTGGCCGACGTCATCGAGGCAGTGACGGAAGAAGTTGAACAGACCGCCAGCATGTTCGAAATAGATCTGGGCGATACCTCACTCATGCTGTCACTGATGGCACAGGCAAGGGAGCTTCTGATTGTACGCAGCCTGCATTCGCAACTGCAGGCAGAAAGCTTGTCTCGAACCACGCAGTCACTGGAGTCACGTACGCGGGATCTCGAGGAACAGACTCGACGTGACGGGTTAACGGGGATCTATAATCGCACTCACTTCGATGCAGTGCTGGATGAGGAGCTACACGCTGCCGTCACCCAGGGGTGGCCATTGGCACTTGCGCTGATCGATCTCGACCAATTCAAACAAGTCAACGATACCTACGGACATCTGGCAGGCGATGAAGTCTTGCGACAGGCCGCACAGTTATTGGCCAGGTGTTCGCGTAATTCAGACACTGCGGCCCGCTTCGGGGGCGAAGAGTTTGTACTCATCATGCCAGGCACGGATCTGCAAGGTGCGCAGGTCGTATGTGACAGGCTCCTGACGGCCTTTCGCGAGACGCACCACAGCATCAGCGACGAGAAGTCCACTGTGGTCACCATTTCAATCGGATTGGTCGTCCAGGGCGAGGCGACCAGTTTTACTGACACCGAGGCACTCATTCAGGCAGCCGATGACGCACTCTATGCAGCCAAGTCCGGCGGACGGGATCGCATCATTGTCTATGACAAACAACAAAAACCGCAAAAACCGGGGTCAGATCCCAGTTTCCTCTAATATTAGGAAAAACTGGGATCTGACCCGGGTTATTTAGAACAGCCAGCTGCCCAGTTGGTAGTAATCAAACCCCGAGCTGCGCCCGCCCAGGCACGCGGCGAGAAAATCCTCAGTCGCCCGGTACAGCTTGAGCCGGTTTTTCCAATGGCGGATGCGGTGACCTTCGCCCTTGATCACCCTGTAGTCGACCTCTTTTCCAGCGGCGCTCAGCGCTTCCACCATGCGGTCAGACTGATCCTGCTTGACCCGCACGTCATTGGCGCCCTGGATGATCAACACAGGACGCACCACCCGGTCTGCATAATATAGCGGTGATTGGGCGCGCATGCGGGCGCGATCTTCGGCGTTGTCCGGATCGCCCACATACTTGCGCCAGCGGTGCATGAAGGGTTGCCAATAGGCGGGAAAGTTTTTATCCAGGGTCTCCAGATCAGCCGGGCCAACGATGTCGATACCGCAGGCAAAGGTCTCGGGGGTCATGGTCAGTCCCACCAGGGTGGCATAGCCGCCATAGCTCCGGCCCATAATGGCGATACGTTTCCGATCGGCAATGCCCCGGTCAACCGCCCAGTTCACGCCATCGATGAGATCATCGTGCATTTTGCCGGCGAACTCGCCGATGGCCGCCTCCATGAACCCGCGACCGTAGCCACTCGAGCCCCGGTAGTTGACCTGCAGCACCGCATAACCGCGGTTGGCGAGAAACTGGGCCTCCCGGTTGTATTGCCAGATGTAACGATAAAAGGGCCCGCCATGCACCAGCATGACCATGGGCAGCGGCCGATTGGTCGTGACCGGCAGCGTCAGATAACCGTGCAGAGTCAGTCCGTCACGGGCCTTGAACCGGATGGGCTGCATGGTTGCCAGCGCATCGGCAAAGGCATGGCTGGCGCTCTTGCCAAGCAGGCTGGTTTGGCCATTGCGCCGGTCATGTAGATAAAAGGCCACCTCACGGTCATCGTTCACATCCAGAGTGGCCAATTGCTGCGCGTCATCCACGCTGGAGACATAGATACCAGCGGGTCCATCCTTGCGAAATGCGTCCAGGGCATCGCGCAGAGAGGGATCCAGCGCCTCCACTTGCGGATAGTCGGGATGGGTATAGGCCAGCGCCGGCTCCAGGCTGCGCCGGTTAATCTGGGCAGAGCTCACATCCACATCGGGATGCGCATAGACCACTGTCTCTTCCGCCGTGGCGATGTCCAGCCGGACCAGTGCGACCTTGTCACGACCGCGGTTAGAAAGCATA
Source organism: uncultured Ectothiorhodospiraceae bacterium (assembly GCA_947259415.1). Taxonomy (GTDB): domain Bacteria; phylum Pseudomonadota; class Gammaproteobacteria; order UBA9214; family UBA9214; genus CAMYJZ01. The sequence continues at coordinate 10,037 of CAMYMI010000023.1, forward strand.
TGGATGGCGTCACCGTCCCGGTTGAACTTCAATACCCGGACATCGTCGTCCTGACTCCAGCGGGTGAGGATTGTCCAGCGACTGGCGTCCCCATCCGGCAGTTCGAGATAACGATGAGCGTCGTCCTGCCGCACCCGTGCCCGCAGCCGGCCCTGGCGATCGGTTACCAGGTGGGTGGCCTGTTCGGTATTCTCATACAACAGGCTCATCTCGCCGCTGTCGAGATTCAGCCGGTACAGGTCGAACACTGCCTTGTCGCGACCATTGTGGATGACGAGAATGTGCGCGGGGTCGTCTTCGATGAGCTGCTTGATGCTCACGCGGGTGTTGTCCAGCGGGGTGATGTCCACCGGGGCCTGACCGGGCTTGTTGATTGCCACCCGAAACAGATGGAAGTTCTCATTACCGCCCGCGTCCTTGATGAACAGCAGGTGTCGACTGTCCTGGGCCCACACAAACGGATAACCCTGCGCATCAAAACCCAGGCTGCGCGTATCGTCCTTGGCCAGGCTGCGGACGAAGATCTCCTCCCGGGTACCCGCCACCGCCTTCCAGGCCAGCTGCTTGCCATCCGGGGAGATCCGGTAGTGGCCGTTGGAGGCGATATTGGCGACGAAGTCCCGCACCGGTAGCAGTGCTGGCAGGGCGCCGTCCTTCAGACTCTCGTGGGTCGGCTGCACCGCGCATGCGGCGATGAACAGCGACAGCAACAGAACGGTTATCTTCCCTGACATGTGGATCCCCCCTAATTTACCAGCAAAAACCGGGGTCAGATCCCAGTTTTTTCTAATATTAGTGATGTACGAATAGGGTCAGAAAGCAATTTTCGCTAATATTGGAAACAATTGCTCTCTGACCCGGATTATCATTCACAAAAATCATCATGGAGGAACTTATGGAAGCGCACATTTCACCTGAAAACATGATTACCTTTCTGCTCACAACACCGATGTTCGAGGACCTCGAACCACTGGAGATCAAGGATATCATCCATATCATCGAGATACAGAAATTTGCACCCGGGGAAATCATATTCCGTGAAGGCGAATCCGGTGAGGCCTGGTACGCCCTGTACAGCGGGGAAGTAGAGGTCCAGAAACAATCCGACAGCGGTCAACAAACAATCAGGATTCTTGAGCCTGGATCCTGCTTCGGTGAAATTGCTGTGCTGGACAAGCTGCCACGTTCCGCGACCATTAGCGCCAAAGAGAATACGGTGGCCTTACGCATCCCGCAGGATAAATTCAATGATCTTATCGAAAAGGATCACCTGATTGCATTCAAGCTTATCCACAATATGGCGATCATGCTCGCAAGCCGGCAGCGTGCCAATACGGAAACCCTGACAAAATTGCTGCTGGCGAATGAACTCTCGGATATCCATGCCGGGATAAGGGAGATTGTCGGCGATTCTTCTGTCAGGGAGTAACCTGTAAAGGCGGGACCTGCGCAAGACACTGTTTGGAATAATGAGGACAGATCCTGGTTAATCCTGATATTGGAGGAAACCGGGATCTGACCCCGGTTATTTGCATTATCCGCATTATTGAATAAATAAGGCCCCTAAGTGGGGCCTTATTTACCATCCATGCGCAATTCTTCAGCTATCTACATAGGAAGGTTGCATTCCCCGGTTGCCTTGACAAAGTCACGTGAAGTGATGCCATCAGGGCCGGTGTCAAAACCTTTTACCTTGCCTACGAACTTAATAACCGCGTCAACGGGATAAACAGGCAACCCAAATTCACCACTCGCTGAACAGCTGCCATCAACGCACATCCAGTTGTCATCAAGGTCGAGTTCTGCAGTGCTCTTCATTTCCACATCATCTACCAGCCACTCCGCCTCAAACTCGACATCGACGCCATAGCTGGGAGCTGCAACGTCATCCCAGGATACAGTACAGGTGTTTGAAACTGTGACCCAATCGCATGCACAAGCAACGTCAGCAATAACATATGGTGATATAGGATGAGGTTTCTTGGCATTCACTACAAAGGATGTGCAGGCCAGGGAAACTGCAATTGAAATGAGCGTAATCTTTTTCATCGATGTATCTCCTGATTCATTGTCTATTGAACAGCAGTAGCTCCAATAATCTGTATGACTTCAGACCACGTTGCTGATAGACAATCTAGGAGAGTGTGACGATGGCGGGTGTGACCACGCTCACGATAAATTAAGCGCGATATTTAAGAGATTGCTGTATGTGATGCGAGTCATATAACAGTCTGTGAATATCCAAGGATGACAGTCTGATATACATAACCTGCCTGTGATTTATGTAATCAGCCTGAATGACATATCCGGATCAGATTCCCTCGTTGTCGAAGGGTATTTCTTGCATGAATAATTTACGGCGATACATACAGTCACCGTTATGTAAAACTGGGGTCAGATCCCAGTTTCCTCTAATATTACTGATAATCGGGGTCTAACCCCGGTTATTTGCTATGCGCATTCGTTGTTACCTGCTGATCACGCTGCTGCCTTTCACGTCGATAATGGCAGGCGCACCAACAGAGACGGGCACTATGCCTGACCCACGCATCCAGGAAGCCATCGCCCTGATGAACGGATTCGCGGAGCACACCGGGTTGACATCCGGGCAGCCACGGCGGCGCTACCTGTGGACCGATGCCTTCGCGGTTTGCAACTACCTGGGCCTGGCGCGCACAACTGGCAAGGAAGACTACGCCGGGCTTGCCCTGCAGCTGGTCGACCAGGTCCACCACACCCTGGGCCGGCACCGCGACGACGAACGCCGCCGGGGCTGGATCAGCGGCCTGGACGAGGCCGATGGCGAGCGCCACCCCACCCGGGGCGGTCTGCGCATCGGCAAGGCGCTGCCCGAACGCGGTCCCGACGAGCCACTGGATGAACGCCTGGAGTGGGACCGCGACGGCCAGTACTTCCACTACCTCACCAAGTGGATGCACGCCCTCGACCAGGTGAGCCGGACCACGCAGCAACCCGGCTTCAACACCTGGGCGCGCGAGCTGGCCCGGTCCGCCTTCGACGCCTTCACCTACCGGCCCGCCCCCCACCTGGGCCCGCGCCGCATGGCCTGGAAGATGAGCATCGACCTGACGCGCATGCTGGTGCCATCCATGGGACAGCACGATCCCCTGGACGGCTACATCACCGCGCTGCAGCTGAGCACCACCGCGGCCGCGCTGGCCAAGCCGGCCGCCGGGCCGGACCTCGAGGGCGTAACTGGCGACTACGCGGCGATGATCAGGCAAAGCGAATGGGCCACCGCCGACCCGCTTGGCCTGGGCGGTCTGCTGGTCGACGCCTGGCGCGTGCAGCAGCTCATCCAGCAGGGTGCACAGCCCGACGTGCCACTGCTCGACCGGCTGTTCGAGGGAGCGCTCATCGGCCTGCAGCAGTATGCCCGGGGCGACGAACTGCACCTGCCGGCCAGATACCGGCTGGCGTTTCGGGAACTCGGCCTGGCCATCGGACTGCACGCCCTGGAGCGCCTGCAGCGGGTGATTGAGCAGGGAACACCGCGAACCACGGCAAGCCCGCGGTTACGCGCCCAGGTACAGGAACTCATGCAGCACCTGCCCCTGCGCGATGCGATCGAGACCTTCTGGCGCGATCCGGCAAACCAGCGCAGCGACACCTGGACCGAACACCGGGACATCAACGAGGTCATGCTGGCGACCAGCCTGGCACCCGACGGTTTCCTTATGCTGTTGCCGCCAACAAACAAAACCCCCATCGACTGACTCCTGCATTACAGGATATTGCACCTGCAGGAGCGCCGATATCCGGCGCGATTTGCGACATGGATCATTGTTCCGGTAACAACTGGAAAATAATCGTTCCAGAGAACGATATCGCTGATATCAGAAACAATTGGTCTCTGACCCCGCCTGTTCCTTATCCAGCAATCATCTTGTTGTATTCACTTGCATCGAAAAAGGCTTCCAGTGCAATAATTTTTCCAGCGTCCACCGTCGCGAGCTGGACAACGGGCACTTCCTTTATGGCTTCCATGGTTGTCCTGTAGTTCAGGATACTGCAGACGTCACTGCCGTCGATGAATGTTCTGCGTCGTTCGATCCTCTCGAGGATTGGTCCGATACGAGAAATGATGGTTATGAAGGTATCCGCATTATCGGCCCTTGAGACTGGACTGCGGTAGGTAAACTGTGTGTCTGAAAGGTAGCCTCGAGCACATTCAAAATCACGCGCCTCTATGGCATTTATGAATGCCATGACAATACTTTCAGGCGATTGATGATTCATTCGCCAACCACCGGGGACACAACCCGGGCTGCATATAATTTGCGGTTGCGCATAGCAAAAATACTACCTCAAACTAATTCAGAATAGCCAGAGCGGGTAAACGGGGGTCGGATCACTGCAAAAAAACCGGGGTCAGATCCCGGTTTCTTCTAATATTAGAGGAAACCGTGGTCTGACCCCGGTAATTCAGGAGGGAATCACGATGAGTGCAAAGAAAATTCTGATGCTGGTGGGCGATTATGTTGAAGATTATGAAGTGATGGTGCCATTCCAGGCGCTCACCATGGTGGGGCACAGCGTTGATGCCGTCTGCCCCGATAAAGAGGCCGGTGAGACCGTGCGCACCGCGGTACACGATTTCGAGGGTGATCAAACCTACAGTGAGAAACGTGGCCATAACTTCACATTGAATGCAACGTTCGCCGACACCAAGGCCGAGGACTATGATGCCCTGGTCATCCCGGGTGGTCGTGCGCCGGAATATATCCGCTTGTATGAAACAGTGCTGGCCATGGTGCAGCACTTCGCCGGCGCCGACAAACCCATTGCGGTGATTTGCCATGGCGCTCAACTGTTAGCGGCGGCCGGCGTGATTGACGGTAAGAGTTGTTCGGCGTACCCCGCCGTGAGGCCGGAGGTGGTTCGAGCCGGCGGTGACTATGCGGATATTCCCGTGGACCAGGCCCACGTGGACGGAAATCTGGTGAGCGCGCCCGCCTGGCCGGCACATCCGCAGTGGCTGGCCCAGTTTTTAAAAGTGCTTGGCACGAAGATTACGCTGTAATGCATACGGGAAACCGGGGTCAGATCCCGGTTATTCCTGGAGGATGTTCCACCGCCTGGTGCTCGGTGGGATGGTCCACTGCCTGGTGCTCGGGGGGATGTTCCACTGTCTGGTGATCGGGGGGATGGTCCACTGCCTGGTGCCCGCAGGGATGGTCCACTGCCTGGTGATGGGCGGGATGGTCCACTGCTTGGTGCTCTTATTGATAGCGCCCTGACTCCGCTGGTGCTCATTGACGGATTCATCGGCGTACAGGATTGGTGAGAAGGCAATCAAGGCTGGCATCAAACGTGCGAATATTGCGCCCAAGAGTTGTGATTTCTTCATGGTGAGCCACCGTAAAATCTTATATTCCAGCCTGATTCATTCTTGCTGCTGGCTGTTATCTGTACTTCATACAGTACGGTAGATAGTGAAGACTTGATATTGGCCAAAAGTATGATTTGACCCAGCTAATAGATAGCCATTAGTCAGATGAGAATGACTCCAGTGAGGCAGCTGGATCGGGTTTATGCATGTCCGAGTTCGGCCAACAACAGACCTTTAACCCAAACTAAAAAGGCGCCTATAGAGTACACTGAGCCACCGAGAATACTTCAGCATCACGTCATCTTTTATTGCGAACACTTACAGACTACTAGTAAGGATATCCCCATAAGCGTTTCGCCTTCCGTTGGTACTGCCTGCGTACATCTGACCGCGTGGGACCATACGGACCGACTCCATCGCGGTGAACGGGATATCCCATCATAGCCCTCCAGTTATCCCGATGCATGCGCTGGATATCTCCTCTTGATGGCCCATGGTAGTCAAGGAATCCATACTTTTCCAAATAGGCTTCATAAGGATCCCAACCCCATGCATACGGCCCTGCTGCTCCCCGCCAAGCACCGGCAGATGTCGTCGAGAAAAGAATGACAGCAGTAATTGCCGCAGTCAGCAACCTCTTCCTGGTTTTATGGTGTAACAACTTATTCATGGCTCACCTCCATGCTGAGATAATCCACTGAATATCTATCCCATGCCTTTCTGCTTGTTATTATATTTATCTCGAAGGAAACTGCCTTGAGGGACGTCAAAAATGGATAAAGTTTCCCTGCAATCTTTTCACAATTTGCTGAATATCAATATCCTAAAACTGGGTTTAGAACAGCCTTTTCACTGATGTGTTATACGGCATGATAGAGCGCCTGGCGCTTCTGTTACAAAGCCCACTGATATGGCCCGGAAGGACATATTTCGGTGCAGAATAGCTGTTCAGCAGGTACCAATCACAACTTTTATAGTGACGTACTGTACTTCTGAGTACGGCATAAAAGTTGCCGTTCCCAGGATATAGAACGGCCCAGCTGATGTCGGCAGCCCCGTAAACAATTCCCTTTTCTATCAGAATCCTGATAATAGGCGCTGGTAAATATTGAATCACGACATATCAATCAACCATTTAGAGTCGCCAGTCATGCCCATCCAGTCCGCCTATGAATTACTGAACCGTTCACTCATTTATCACCAGGGCAGACCGGTCGGCACCGCGGCCGCTTGTGACGAGAGCGTGGTCGCGGCCAATTACAATGAATGCTTCGTCAGGGACTTCGTGCCCTCCGCGCTCGTGTTCCTGATGACCGACCGGCATGAGATCGTACGCAACTTTCTCGAAACGGTTATGCACCTCAGCGGTCATCAGCATGTCATGAAGGGCCACAAGCGCTCGATGGGCCTGATGCCCGCGAGTTTTCACGTGGTCACGGAAAACGGCGAGGAAAAAGTGATCACCGACTTCGGCGATCGGGCAATCGGGCGCGTGACGCCGGTCGATTCGGCGATGTGGTGGATGATCCTGCTGCGGGCCTACGTCGTCACCACCGGCGACCGGACGTTTGCCGAACGCGAAGACGTGCAGCGATGCATTTCCCATATTCTGGATCTGTATTTGCGCGAACGCTTCGAATCTTCACCCACGCTGCTAGTACCGGATGCGGCCTTCATGATCGACCGCCGCATGGCAGTCTATGGTTATCCGCTCGAGATCCAGGCGCTCTACTACGGCATGCTGCTGGCTGCGCGCGAGCTACTGGTCGACACCGAAAGCAACAAAAAGATCATCGGTGATCTTACGGCTATTAGCAATGCGCTGGTCGAACACCTGCAGCACTACTACTGGATCGATCGCAAACGGTTCAACCAGATGCATCGCTTTGAATCGGAACAATTCGGCAGGGACGTGGTGAACGTACTTAACGTCTACCCGGAAAGCATTCCCGGCTGGATGGACGGCTGGCTTGACGCGCGCAGCGGTTACATGGTCGGAAATGTCGGGCCGGGACGCATCGACTTCCGGTTCTTTGCGCAGGGTAACCTGTTATCCATACTGTTCGGTATTACCACCGGCGAACAGGCCCAGCGCGTGATGAACCTCTATCTCAATCACTGGGACGAGTTGGTCGGCGAAATGCCCGTCAAAATACTGTATCCCGCGATGGTCGGCGAAAAATGGCGTTTCTCGACCGGCAGCGATCCGAAGAACGTCCCATATTCGTATCACAACGGCGGCAACTGGCCGGTGCTGCTATGGCCGTTCGTGACGGCGGCGGTCCGCGTCGGACGACTGGAACTGGCCGAGCAGGCGCTCAACATCATGACGAAACGGCTGAAGAACGACAACTGGCCGGAATACTACGATGGCCGCCGCGGCGACCTCGTGGGCCGTCGTGCGAACTTTTTCCAGATCTGGTCCGCAACCGGCCTGATCATCGCGAACGAGGTGCTGGATAATCCCGAGAGTTGCGCGTTGCTGGACAAGGCGCTGATCAACGGTCTGACTGAAGGCGGTAATTAACGGAAAAGGTCTCGTCCCGAGGTCATAGGCTGCCGTAAGTTGCGATGTGACACAACTTACGGGCGCCTGAATTAACATAACGAATTAGAGGGAGCCGTGACAAATGGGAATGATTTCCTAGATGTCGCCTATGGGTCGAAAGTGATCATCTGAGTAAAACACTCAGGTATTTTCTTGGCTACTTCCGATTCCGGCCATAAGCGAAAATTTGAGCTCGCTAATATATCGCTACGGCGTTTAACGCGCACCGTCATGTCGGCCCCAGGCACTGGAAGATAGGCCCGAAGGATGGCATAGAAGGGCTTGCCTGTCAGAATGCCGTTCTTGCCGCTGCCATTGGGGGTAGCCGGATTGCAGCACACTCACAATTATGATCGCGATTACACATCGCATAGCCGAAATGTGGTGGAAGGGAATCGCGCCTGCAAGGCGCGTTTGCAATAAAGGAAAAACTTCTCTCCTCCCGGGGAGATTGGGGATTGGGAGGAGAGAAGGACGAGCAATCAGTAGTTAGCGACTCTTGGCGGGCTCCGCATCCACGAACCGTCCGGCTGCAGGCAGGCAGTACCGTAGGCATCCACTTCGCGGCCGCCAACGATCACCGTCGTCTGGTATTCGCGCTGCTGCAGGCAGCTGCCGCCGCTGTAACTGCTGTATGTGTCCGGCGGAGGAGGGTTGGCATAGCGCTGGTTTTGCTGGCTTTGATTCAGCGCGTAGCCGAGGATCCCGCCGGTCACCAGGCCGAATAGCAGTTCATCGTAATCATCGTCATCATAGTAGTAGTGTCCGCCATAGCCCCTGTGACCATAGTGACCATAATATGGGCGCTTGTGATGCCCTTTGTAATGGTGCTTTTTGTGTCCGTAATGACGCTTGTTGTGGCGCTTGTAGTTGCGTTTATGGTGCCTGTCCTGCTTGTAGCGATGACCACCGCTATGACCGGAACCATGGCGGTCATGTTGACGATCGCCGGCCAGTGCCGTCCCCGGCAGACCCAGGGAAAAGCCCAAAAAAACGGCCACGATCAATGCACTGGTAATGGTTTTCACGTTCATAACATACTCCTTTTGCTCGCTTTTTTGTGTCGTGGTAATAATTAACGTGACACCAGCCAAAAGGGTGACAATGACGGGCAATTATTCTGGAATCACGCCTGCAAAGCTGTCGAGTACAGGCAGCATAAACCCTCTTCCCCACCGCTGGAACCATCACCCTGCTGGCGTCCGCGCCACCGGTCAGCCGTCGATCTGCGACTCGACGCAGCCTTGACCTGAATTCCAGCATCGCAGTCCGCCCAACCACCCGTCCGCTGGCGCGCTTTTCCGAGCTGCACCGGCCGTCAAGCCAGCCACCTGTAGACATCGTGGGCGTTGGTTATCACTAGACAAACTGCGAGCATCAGGAAAGCAACATATCTCGTAATTAAATATTAATTGCCAGGGAAGGTCTGTTTATTCTCGCTAAGAACCATTTCATGGAGATTTATTATTATTTTTTGCAGTTAATTCCGATTTCCATGGCAAAGGGTAAACCTCAGGCGTACATATCCTGTGCGGCGCGCAATAAGTGTTATCGTGCCACGTACGGATTTACCAAATTCTTAGGCCAAAAATAATTAATTAGCATCATGGTTCGCTTGAAAGATCCTGGAGGAAAGCCAGGAATAGCGCTCAATAAAAATCTCAGAAGGGCCGGAAGTGATCATCTGAGTAATTTACTCAGCTATTTCTCCAGGAAACTACCGACTTCTGCAACCAAAACCGGTTATGTATTACATACAAAAAGGCGGCCCGAAGGCCGACGCTATTTAGTGCCGCAAGGAAATGCCTCGGTTATTGAGAGAATAACAAAGCCTCTACCTGCAAAATGACGAATATCTGGATGCTGTTCCAGGTACTTCCTGGTTATATCTGCAGCTTGCTGTAATGATACTTCCGCTGGTACACAGAGCACCTCAGTATTTGCATCCAGCACTCCCGATACATAGCCAATGAACAAGGCCTCTTTAGCTGGATCATCAGATGTCGCGAATGCGTACATATCATTTCCATTAAAGTAGTTACCCCGTGCCAATGATGCTGTTACCGGTACTGTAAGCAGTATTATCAAGATTAAGGTGTGTGTTTTCATCAATCACCTTTAAAAACCGGGGTCAGATCCCAGTTTCTTCTAATATTAGCGATAACCGGGATCTGATCCCGGTTATGTTGCAGTAATTTGAGCCGGACCTTTCCTCGCAGCCCCCGGCCCGATACCCATCTGGTTTTTGAAGGCTTTCCTGAACGAAGCTTCAGTTTGATACCCGGATTCTTCGGCTATCCGGCTGACGGATTCCTTCGTCGTGCGCAGCTTTTCGTACGCGACCTGCATGCGCCATTGCATCACGTATTGCATGGGTGTCATACCCGTGATCTGCTGGAACTGCCTGGCGAACGCCGAGCGGGACATGCCGGCTTTTTCCGCAAGCCGCTCGACCGACCAGGCAAACCCGGGATGTTCATGGATTGCGGTGATAACCTTGCTCATTTGATTATCCGCCAGGGCAGCGAGCAGGCCATTGTCCGCGCCGGTCTGTTCCATAAAGGCGCGAATCACATGAATGAACAGCACTTCGGACAGTTTATCTACAACAGCCTCAGAACCGGGCGCATCGGATTCCGTCTCCGATGTGATGAACTGAAGTAGCGAATTCATCCACGATGTTCTTGCCGGGTCTTCGTTTTTGATGTGCACGACATCGGGCATCGTATCGAGCAGGGGATTGGCCTGCGGGCTTTCGAAATCGAAATAACCGCAGATCAGGCTGGTCGTGGGTTGTTCGCCCTCTGCAGCAGGTCTCGGGGGCGAGTCAACTTTGGCCGGCACCTGCTGGCTGTTGCTGATGGTGTGCACCGTATCGCGCGGGAGCACCACGAGGTCACCACCGGTGAGGGCAATGCTGCGGCCAGTTTCCGGCAGGTGCAGCCAGCAATTGCCGCGCGCAATCAGGTGGAACGTGGCGCGATACTCATTGCTGCCATCTATCGCCCAGCTGCCGCAGAAACTCGAGTGGAAGTACACGCTTGCGCGCAGGTTGAGCAGGCGCAATATGTCGCTGACCACATCCATAGTCCCAATAATAACCGATAAATTAGACGAATTGACACATTTTATGTCATTTTGAGCATATTTAATACTCTTAAAGTCCTTATAGTTACACCTAACCATTGCAGGCAACCAGGCCGGCAAGGGTTAATTCAACAACTTATTGAGGATAGGATCATGCAAATTCGCACCTTGTTAACTTCGCTGCTGCTTTCCTTCGCGCTGGCAGTTCCCGGTTTGGGACTCGCATCAACCCCTGTCACGAAGGATGGCGTCACCACCATTCACCTTGACGAGTACAACGGCTATTTCACGGCCAAGGAGACGCTGGCCGGACTCAAGCCGGGCAAGTACCGCTTCATCATCACGAACAAGGCCGACAAGCTGGTCGGGTTTCTGCTTCAGGATGGGGTCACCCATGAGCGGATGGACATGTTTCCGCTTGAACCGGGGGAGTCGCGCTCGATTACCGTGAACATCACCGAAAATGGATTCCGCTACCGCTGCCCGATCAATCCGACCCCCTGGTACGACGTGGGTGTCAGCAAGTAACCGGGCCTATAAATTTTAACCGGGAGACCGACATGCCTGATATTCAGATTTACTCAACAAAGCAATGCCCATACTGCGTCAGGGCAAAGACCCTGCTGCAGGCAAAAGGACTTCCTTACAGGGAAATTGATGTCGGTAATGATGTCAAGGTAAGGCAGGAGATGATTGCGCGTTCCGGAAATCGAACCGTGCCGCAGATCTTCATCAATGACGCTGCCATCGGCGGCTACGATGAACTGTCGCAACTGAATGCATTGGGCAGGCTCGACGGGTGACAGATTAACCGGGGTCAGATCCCAGTTTCCGCTAATATTAGAAGAAACTGGGATCTGACCCCGGTTTTTGGGAGGAGACAACATGCGTCTACAGCTATTAACAGGCATTGCCTTACTCACCCTCTCCGTCCCTGTGTTTGCCGATAAGTGTATCCCGACGCCACACCGGACCACCGGTACCCACTACAAAGCGGTGACGGTGCAAAAAACCGACATCAGCACAGGCGTCGTTGTCCGCGGCCAGGTGCTTGCCGCACCGGACTGCACACCGGTCGCCCCGGCCAGGGTGGCTCACTGGCAGGCTGGCGAGGATGGCCGCTACAGCGACAGATTACGCGCCTACCTGTTTACTGATGCCGACGGGCGTTTCGAGTTTGCGACCGAGTGGCCCGACCTTACCCCGCCGCATATTCATTTTATTGTCACCGCCGAGGGGTACCACACGCTTGAAACACAATGGATAGGCACAAACCGGCAAGACCTCATTGACTTTACGATGGTGCTGCAGAAAATTGACCGCAACTAACGAGGAAATAGGATCAGATTCATTGCTGTCTCATTTAATCCCCTCTCCCAGAGGGAGAGAGTTAGGGTGAGGGGATCAAAAGGATTTACTGCATGATTTATTTCCCCTCATCCTCACTTCCTCTCCAATGGGGAGAAGGAATTTAGTGGGGCAGCTGTGGTTCTGACCCCGGTTTATTGCGGTACTCTGCTATCATCTGCCTCTTTCCTGCCAGATACAGCGCTTGATGACGCAACAACCATGACCGATAAACGCATTGAAGATATCAATATCAGCAACTGCAACAGGCTGATTACACCCGACGAGCTCAAACGCCAACTGCCGGTGACCCAGCAGGTCGTCGAATCCGTCATCAACAGCCGCAACACTGTTCGCGATATTCTCGATCGCAAGGATGAGCGCCACCTGATCGTGGTCGGCCCCTGCTCCATACACGATCCGGAAGCCGCCCTCGAGTACGGCGAACGACTGCGCCAGCTCGCCGACCGGGTCAGCGACACCCTGTACCTGGTGATGCGGGTGTATTTCGAGAAACCGCGCAGCACCATTGGCTGGAAGGGACTGATCAACGACCCGCACATGAACGGCTCATTCGAAATCGAGGAAGGGCTGCACATCGCACGGCGCCTGCTGCTGGACCTGGCCGGACTCGGTCTGCCGCTGGCCACCGAGGCACTCGATCCGATTTCACCGCAGTACCTGCAGGACCTGATCTCCTGGTCGGCGATCGGCGCACGCACCACCGAGTCGCAAACACATCGCGTCATGTCCAGCGGACTGTCCTGTGCCGTCGGCTTCAAGAACGGCACCGATGGCAGCCTCGGTATCGCCATCAATGCGCTGAAATCGGTCAGCCACCCGCACAGCTTCCTCGGCATCGATGCCGGGGGGCATGTCTCCATCGTGGAAACCACGGGTAACAAATACGGGCATATCGTACTCCGTGGCGGCAACGGTCAACCTAACTATGATGCTAAAAATATCGCCCGCTGCGAGGCGGAACTCCGTGCCGCGGATGTCTGCCCCTACATCATGGTCGATTGCAGCCATGACAACTCCTGCAAGGATCCGGAACTGCAACCGGGCGTTGTAGAAGATGTCACCCGCCAGGTCCTGGCGGGTAACCGCTCCATCATCGGCCTGATGATCGAGAGCAATATCAATGCCGGGAACCAGCCGATACCTGACGATGTATCAAGACTGAGATATGGCGTTTCTGTAACTGACGGCTGTATCGATTGGGAAACGACCGAGGAATCGATTACCGGGATGCACGCTCAGCTATTGTCTCTGCAGGGACGCGATTAGGAAGGAATATCCGGGGACAGTATACCTATTTAAAAATTCGTTATTGCAGCGCTATAAGTATACTGCCCCCTGATTCCGGTATAAGGTGTTACTCAAAATTAGTCGTTTGTCGTGATACCTGGTCGGCTTCTTAACGCAAACAATACTCCGGCGTTAACCAGTACGAGCAATACCATAATCACAATGGCACTATAATTAAACAAGACCTGTGGTGTAATCCAGTATGACACCTCCTTGGTAGTATTGAACCAGTCCCTATTGCCAAAAAAGAGCGGGTGAAACACATCATGCCAGAATTCTTTAAACCAAGGCATGGCACAGAGGCAGATCGCCAGAAAGACCAGGTTAATTTTGGCAGCCCTTTTTAACTGCGCCCAAGGTCTGTCACGTAATAAATAAACAAAAACTGCCAGCGTTATTAAAAACGCTGCCAGGATCTGGCTATAAAGAACCCTGACTTCGGCCAAATGGTTTCGTTCTTTTTCAGACCACATCGTCGAAGTAAGTTCGTTTTGATGGCGCAGGTATCCTACCAGCTCGACAATATGTTCTTGAGCAATATCGATGCCTAATTTTTCACACCGCGGATGCCAGTTGCAATTTATCGAATACCAGTAAGGGGTATATGCCATGGATGCAACAGCGACGAAGGTGGTTACAAAAAGCAGAGCAAAGCAGAAGAATGCTGTTCGTAAGGATTCCTTTCCTTTGCTGAGGTTATCGCTCATTTATGAGCCTATATTAATGGTGGCTAGTTTTAATATTTATTTAAGGGATTCGTGGAGTAGCCAGCGAAGCATCATGTTTTCAACATAATCTATTGCAGTGTTCAGCTGGTCTTCTTAAATTTTAACAATATCCGGATATCCGGGGACAGTATACGTATTTAAACACCCGTTATTGCAACGCTATAACCATACTGTCCCCTAATTCTGCAATTATTCCCAATATTACCGGAAACTGGGATCTGACCCCGGTTATTGTTGTTAAACAACCCGTGATTGTGACTATATAAGTATACTGTCCCCGGAATCCAACACGAGGTAACGATATTCATGGCATGGTGGGGCACGCTGCTTGGCGGAACACTCGGTTACATGTTCGGCGGACCGCTGGGCGCACTGATCGGTGCGGCACTGGGGCGCAATTTCGACCAGGGCCTGAAGGTCTCCGGTAGAGCAAGGGTATACGGCACCGGCCAGCAGGAACGCGTCCAGGCCGCCTTCTTCACGACGACCTTCTCGGTGATGGGCCACATTGCGAAGGCAGACGGCAAGGTAACGCCGGATGAGATCTCGGCCGCCGAGTCCTTCATGCGCCGCATGCAACTGGACACACAGCAGCGCAAGGCCGCCATTAAACTGTTCAATGCCGGTAAGAGTGACGACTTTCAGCTGCACGCGGTGCTCGCGCAGTTTCGCCAGGAATGTCATCGTCGCCGCAACCTGGTGCAGATGTTCCTTGAAATACAAATCGCGACCGCCATGGCAGATGGCAAGGTACACGCCAGCGAACGAAGAATTTTATTCAGCATCGGCGAACAACTCGGATTCGACCGTGCCGCCATCGAGCACCTGTTCAGCTTTATCGAGTCCGGCGAAGCAATAGACAGCGGAAAATCATCCCTGTCCGATGCCTACGAAGTAATCGGTGTCAGCCGGAAAGCCAGTGATGCCGAGGTCAAGAAGGCCTACCGGCGGCTGATGAGCCAGCACCACCCGGACAAGCTGGCCGCGAAAGGACTGCCAGAGGAAATGATGAAACTGGCCACGGAAAAGACCCAGGAGATCAAGTCGGCCTACGAGCAGATCAAGCGGAGCCGTGCCTGATCCGGATCCCGAATGATGCGCGAAATCCGGGGACAGTATACGTAATTGAAATTAGTATACTGTCCCCTAATTCTCGGCAGCAATCTTCCTCAGCTCTCGCTTCAGATGCGATGTTAGACCTCATTCAAGAACTGACTCATGCTGCCGTTAATACTACTGAGCAAAGGAAGAGGAAATGATCGTAGTAACGACAGCAGTAATTGCCCTTGTAGCCATTATCCTTTTGGACCTTTGGCATTTACTTTGAGGTGGTAACTTATCTGGCCACCTAGAGATCAGGCGGCCTTCGGGGCGTCGTCTGTATAAATTAGTATAGGACACGCGCTGGCCACCTTCGGGTGGCCTTTGTCTTTCTTCAATGTATCCGGCCCCTTTTCCAGATTCAGGTAAAATAAGCTGGTACCGACAATAATAATACAAACAAGGAGTACCTCATGAGCAAATCGACGACTTTAGCCGCCCTGGTGGCCACCGCGCTGATCGGCAGCCTCCCGCAGACTGCCTGGTCGGAAGATCCAACATCAAGCGAACCGGTCGCACCTGCCGAACAAACGCCGGCACCCGATAGCGGCGTGGCACCGGGCCCGTCTCCCTACACCACTCCGGGCGGGTATGCCCAAGGCTGGCAACAACCGCCCCACTGGCGTGCGCCTCAGCAGCCTTATGGCCGTTTTCCTCCGCATTATCCGCAGGCGGGACAGTACCCGGCCTACCCTGCGGCGCCGGCCACCACACGGGAAAGTCCGCTCAAGGCCGAACTGAAACAGGCACAGGAAGAGTTGTCCGCGAAAAGCAGCGAACTGGACGAGGCCCGCGGCCTGCTCGATCAGCTGCGCGGCGAGCTGCAGGACTCTCAATCGGTTGAAGCAAGACTGACCAATGACCTCGAGTACAGCAACCGCGAGCAACATGCCCTGCGGGTGCGCGTGACGGAACTGCTATCGACGCTAAACAGCGCCAGGACCACACTGGAACAGCAGCACCAGCTGATCAATGATCACCAGGTGCATCACCGTGAACTCTCGGCGGAAAACGAGCAACTGCACAGCGAGCTCGCCAGCCAGGATGAACAACTGGCCGCACTGGAGTCCGAACTGCAGGCGGCCACACAGGCCCTGGCAGAGGCACGTGCCATGGCCAGCACCGCCAGTGAGGCACTCAGCGCCGCCAGGCTACAGGCCGAGGCACACAGGGACGCGTTGGCCGAACTCGAGGCCGAACTGCAGCGCCAGGCGTCCCGACTGAATAAGGGAAAATAATAGGGTTAGATCCCAGTTATTGAATTCAAGGGGTCAGAGTACTTGAATAAAATTTCAAGTATTGAATTTCTTAATCTTGGAAATTTTCAAGTACTCTGACCCCTTGAATTTCCTTGAAATTTTCAAGTACTCTGACCCCTTGAATCTTTACTTGAATCTCATTCGTCGCCGGACGGGCCCATGGAATATGGTGTGGGTTTCCGGAGAAGTTCCTCGAAATCCTGTCCAGGCCGGGGTCGGCTGAAGTGATAACCCTGAAACAGCCTGCAACCTTTTGCCCTGAGGAAATCAAGTTGCTCTTCAGTCTCTACACCCTCGGCAACCACATCCAGACCGAGGTGCTTGGCCATGTTGATAATGGTTTCCACGAGGTTAGCGTCACTGGGATCAGTGGTAATGTCACATACAAAAGAGCGGTCAATCTTGATTTCATCCAGTGGCAGGCGCTTTAAATAGGCCAGCGAGGAATAGCCGGTGCCGAAATCGTCGATGGAGAATCGCACTCCCAGCCTCTTCAGGGCTTCCATTTTCCGGATAGTCTCATCAAGGTGTTCAATAAAGATACCTTCAGTGAATTCCAGGGTCAGTCGGTGAGGATCAGCGCCCGTCTCGTCCAGGACACGCTCAACCTGCAGGACAAAATCGGCCTCACGGAACTGTCGTGGACTCACATTGACGGCAAGGTTTTGTATTGTGGATTCCGCAATATTATCTGTCCATGCCTTCAATCGGCCGAGCGCACTGGCCAGTACCCACTCCCCGATGGCCAGGATCTGGCCTGTCTCTTCGGCCACAGGGATAAAATGAACCGGTGGAATGTTGCCTCGTTCCGGATGCTGCCAGCGCAGCAGGGCCTCGGCGCCGATTATGTTGCCGGAAGCTTCCACCTGGGGTTGAAAATGCAGATCCAATTCATCACGCGATAGTGCCTGCCGCAAGTCGTTCTGCATGCTTAACCGCTCTTCCGCCGCAAGCTGCATACTGGGAAGGAAGAAGCGTATGGTGTTTTTTCCTTCTTCCTTGGCCCGGT
This sequence comes from uncultured Ectothiorhodospiraceae bacterium, assembly GCA_947259415.1. Lineage (GTDB taxonomy): Bacteria > Pseudomonadota > Gammaproteobacteria > UBA9214 > UBA9214 > CAMYJZ01. The sequence continues at coordinate 27,780 of CAMYMI010000023.1, forward strand.
ACATGGCCGTGTCCGCCTGCCTTAAAATGTCATCGGCGCTCTCATCTTCCATGGGGAACATTGTGATGCCGATGCTGACGGTCAAATGCAGATCGTGATTATGGATGTTGTAGACGGCAGAGAGCCCGGTCTTAATCTTTTCCGCTACTGTCTGTGCCTGTTGCGCCGCCTTATCCGGATTGTCACTTACCTCGGGAAGCAGGACCACAAACTCATCCCCACCCAGTCGCGCTGAGGTATCTTCCTCCCGCAGCGTATTTTTCAGGCGCCTGGACACCTCCTGCAGTAACGCATCCCCCACCGGATGACCCAGAGAGTCGTTGATGTGTTTGAACTGGTCGAGATCAAAAAACAGCAAGGCACCCTTGTGGCCGTGGCGCCGGCAACGGGCCAATGCCTGGACCAGACGGTCCAGCAACAATCGTCGGTTGGGCAGGTCGGTCAGGGTATCATACGTGGCTTGATACTCGATGAGTTCCTTGGCCTTTTTGCGTTCGGTGATGTCATCGCCTATGGACTGATAGGCGACCGGGTTGCCTTCCCCGTCGAATAGAGCCCGGTTTGTCCAGCGCTGCCACCGGATTTCACCTTCCGACGAAACGACGCGATGATCGTGTGACTGGGTCGGTGAATCTACAGTCAGGGCATTGATATTACGCATGACGGTTTCCCGGTCTTCTTCGGGAATCAATGTCAGGAAGTTAGAGCCCACCAGTTCCTCAGCGGTTTTCTCGAAATACCGGCAGTAGGCTTCGTTTACAAACTCAATCTCACCTTCGGGAAGATAGCGGCAAATCAATACAGGTGTGTCTTCCACGACCCCGCGATAGGATTGCTCGCTGTCTCGCAGAGCCTGCTCCGCGACTTTTTCGGCGGTGATATCAAAGGCGAGGCCCTCGATGAAGATTTCGCCTTCGACGTTCAATCGTCCGATGGAGCGATCATGAAACCAGTGCCAGGCGCCATCGGCATCCTGAATGCGGTAATTCAGGTCAATTCGCTTGCCGACCTGGAATGCCGCAATGGCCGCATCCACCATCGGCAGGTCGTCTGGATGAATCGCATCGTGCCAAATAAATGGCTTATCGATCAGATCCTGCTGCGAGAAGCCGAGGATGTCTTCGACCTGTGGTGACCAGTAGCTCGCTCCCTTGCTGCGGGAGTAGCGATAAACGATCGCGGGCAGGGACTCCAACAGGCGCCGGTAGCGTTTCTCACCTTCAAGTACCGCCTTCTGGTACTGCAAGCTCTGCTCCAGCGCCTGGTACGAGCGCTGTCGCTCCAGGGCATCGCCCATCAGCTGGGAGACGACCCGCAGCAGATCGATGTCTTCAGCTTGCCACTCAGCGGCCTCACGGACATTATCGAAGCCGACGAAACCTGTCTGGTGCCCCACAGTGCCTATAGGCATGATCAGGAGGGACCGGATGCCTTGCGCCTCGAGAATTGTCCGCTCCGATTCGGCCTCGGGGGGTAACGCACTGACATCGCTGATCTGGAAGGCGTCACCCTGCTTTACTTTTTCCATAAACCAGTCAAAGGTCCCGGACTCAAGTCCCTGAAGTTCCGCAATGTGTGGAGTAACACCCTCCGCACACCACTCATGGGTATTGTCCATGAGGGTGCCGCTTTCCCTGAACTGGAAGATATAGACGCGATCGGCTCCAACCAGGGTTCCCAATACCTCCAGTGTGTCGTCGAGGTGTGCGTTCAGGTCGCCGGTTTGGGCGAGACGGGTGGAGATAGCGGAGATCGTGTTCGCTATCCGCAGTCGTTGTTCGAGGATGCCCGCCTTGCTAATGTCTGGCGAGGATGTTGTCTGTTCTCTGTCCATCGATCTGTTGGTTTATTTCGAGCCCCGGCGCATTTGTGCGCCAGTATACAGGCTTGGATATATCCGGGGACAGTATACCTATTAAAAAACCCGTCATTGCAGCGATATAAGTATACTGTCCCCTAATTCTTCCTTATTGATGTTTCTCCATCCACTCTCTGGCGAGTTTCTTTGCCTCGGCAATCTGTGCGGGGTTCATTTGTATAGCAAGAGCATCTCGGCTCTTGATTGCTTCTCCATCGCCATTTGCAATTAAGATGTTGAACCACATGTACGCTTGCACAAAGTCCTGCGGAACACCCAGGCCAGTGGCATACATAACGCCCAGGTTATTTTGCGCACTGGCATAACCCTGTTCAGCCGCCCTGCTGTACCAGTTCACCGCTTCCTTGTGGTCCTGAGGAACACCTTGCCCAACGTTGTACAAAATACCCAGGTTTAATTGCGCGCTGTCATTCCCCTGATCAGCCGCTTTACGGTACCACTCCGCTGCTTCCTTGTAGTCCTGTGGTACACCCTGGCCATTGTAGTATCCCAGGCTCAAGCTGAATTGCGCATCGGAATAACCCTGTTCAGCCGATTTGCGGAACCACTTCACCGCCTCCTCGTAATCCTGCGCGACACCCTGGCCATTGTAGTACATAGTGCCAATGTAATATTGCGCCTCGTAGTCACCGTATTCGGCTAGTGGCTTCCATTCCTGCAGTGCAGTGTCATAGTTGCCACGCTCATAAGCCGTCAGCCCCTCATAAAACCCGCCCCACGACAGCCCATGCGCGACCAGCAGAAGCGACAAGACCATCATTCTGATTACTCTCATGGTTAACCCCTGAGTAGACGGGTCGAGTATATCGCAGGCGGGGTTGAGTTCGCTTGTAAGGCGGTCTTCAAGTGCAATTCAAGGGGTCAGAGTACTTGAATAAAATTTCAAGTACTCTGACCCCTTGAATCCTGACCCCTTGAATCTTCCTGCCCGGCCAATGCCATGTTGGGCTATAATTTCCGCCAGCCATATGAAAAGCACATTACAGGAATCCATTGACCGGCAGCGCGACATCCTGAAAGGCTGGCTGGCAGCCTCGCTGGTCCACATCGCGGACGACTGCAGACAGCACTGGCCGGATCGACAGGCCCTGGAGGCGCGCCTGATGGAGGGCATGGCCGAACTGCCGTACTGCAAGTACCTCTACCTGCTCGATGAGCGGGCGCACCAGATCACCTCCAATGCGTCCCGCGCCGGCCTGCTGGAATCACAGTACGGCCGTGACCGCAGCGAACGCCCCTATCTTGCCAGTGCGCTGGCCGGTGCACCGTTCTCCCTCTCCGATGCCTATATCAGTCGCAATGCCCGGCGTCCCACACTGACGGCCGTGCAGCTCATCCGCGCAGACGACGGCCGCCTGCTCGGCTATCTCGGGGCGGACTTCGACCTGCGCGAACTGCCCGCCACGCAGGCCCTGTACCAGCAGCCCGGTCAGTGGATGCAGCTCAAGGGCGATCCGGCCATCCGCTCCGGCCTCTTTCACCAGGCGCGGGTGACCAGTCCGATGGATGAGCACATCAACGAGGTACTGGACCTGCTGGCAGAGCTGATTACGGTCAACGGAATCTTCCACGCCAAGCTGCACTTCTCCAGTTCCCGCGCCACCCTCTGGACGGTGGATGACCCGTATCGATTCCGCATCCACGGCATCGATGAGCTCACCAACCCCGATCTCTGCATGGCCTATCCCCGCCGGGACTATCCGGCCGATGCTGCCATCCCGGCAGATGCTGTTGCCCGGATCCTGCACTGCTTCCGTGATCTCAGGTTCATGGATGAAACCATTTACCTGCGCTCGGGTATGCTGAACATCTACAACGGCCTTATCGGCCTGACCTTCTCGTGTGACGGCTCCCATTACATGCCCTGGGAGGAATTTCTCGACAAAAACCTGGGCTTCTGGCTCGGCACCTCCGACGAGGCCAGCGCCTGTGTGTAGCTGCACTTATCGCCCATTGCGCTAACACAAGCCTTTGCAGGAGCGGACCGCGTCCGCGAATACCCTCCTCCCCTATTCCTCCCTTCCCTGCTGCAACACCTCAACAGCATCCAGCAGGTCATCGACCATGGCAGCCAGCAGACGGCGTCCCTTGTCTTCGCTGGCGAGCGTCGGGTCGCCCCAGATGCCGGCAGGGGAAAAGCGGGGATTGTCCGGATCACTGCGACTGAAGGCAACGCTTGCGTCCATGGCAGACGGCGTCCACGCCTCAGCCCTGTCCAGGGCGACGTGCTCCCGGCCAATCGCCAGCATGATGGACGTCTCGATCTCATCGGCGTGTCCGCCGCGGGGTTGTTCCTCGATGATTTTCACCACGCTGCGGTAACGTCGACCCGCGTAGACGTTGGCGAGCCGGATGCGCATCGCCTCCGGCATGTCGTCCACGACGGTTTGCAAAGGCCTGATGGTACTGATACCCGTGTTCAGTATCACGACCGCGCGCGCACCCGCACGCTGAATCTCACCCAGGATGTCCTGCACCAGACGCTGGAAGGTTTCATGCGACAGGCTGACACTGCCGGGGTAATCCCTGAACGCCGGGTAGTATCCATAGTCGATGGTTGGCCACACCAACACCTCGGTGCGCTGCAGCAGCGCACCGGCCAGCCATTCGGCCTGCAGCAAGTCAGTGTTCATCGGCAGGTGCGGACCGTGCACCTTGCAAGCAGCGCCGACCGGCAGCACGGCAACAGCGCCGGCCTTGATGCGTCGTTCGACCTCCGGCCAGCTCAATTGCGCGACAAAGGCGCCCGGTGATCCGACACTCATGACATCTCCACAACCTGCAGGTAATTGTCGAAATCTGCCTGCAAGTCAAATTATAGGAGCCGGTTATGTTTTTAATAAAAAGGTGAATACGGCAGAATATGATCAGAAATGGTATCCGACCTCTTTAAATGGTATCCGACCCACTGCTGTCCCACTTAATTCCTTCTCCCCTCAAAGGGGAGAAGGTCAGGATGAGGGGTGAGAAACGAAGTTTCTTAACTGCATGATATATCAACCCTCACCCTGGCCCTCTCCCACTCGTGGGAGAGGGGATTCTATCCCTGACATCACACACATATTTCATGTCTCTGGTCCAATTGCTTTCACTTTTAATACTGTATGCACAGGTGCATGCTCAGAACTAATACGAAATAAGTGGGACAGCAGTGTATCCGACCCCTTTAAATGGAAATTGTATCCGACCCCTTTAATTGCAGGAAAAGGCATTTATCATTTCAGCCACCAGTATCCCTGAATATCAAGGTTTGTAAGCCCCATGTCTTTTGCCTTTTCAACAACCTTTATATATTCTTCTTTCGTGATTCTCCTCGATAACTCCGGATAATCATATGCTTTAAAGACCGGATTATACTGGGCCATGATATTGACATACGTGTCTTTTGGTAAATTTCCTGCTATCCACTCCATAACTTTTTCTGAGCCACCTGTATTGTTTGGCATAACCAGGTGACGAATCATCAATCCTCTTTGCATAATCCCGTCTTTTGCAGGTTTTGCCACACCAACTTGACGGTGCATCTCAAGGATCGCTTTACCCGTCATTTCAGGATAACTCTCTGCTCCTTCAGAATACTTGGCCGACATGTCACTGTCCCAGTATTTGTAATCCGGCAGGTAGATATCAACTATTCCATCAAGAAGTTTGAGTATCTCAAGACGCTCCCATCCAGAGGAGTTATACACGATTGGCAGCCGCAGCCCTCGCTCTGCAGCGATATCAATGGCTTTAAGGATGTGTGCGGAATAATGCGTTGGTGTAACAAGATTTATATTGTGACAACCGATTTCCTGCAGCTCAAGCATCATGCTGGCGAAATCATCAATATTGCTTTCAGAGCCCCTGCCAAGGTTGGCTATTTTCCAGTTTTGACAAAATGCACAGCGTAAATTGCAATGGGTTAAAAAGATTGTGCCTGATCCACCCTCTCCAACGAGTGGCCGTTCTTCGCCAAAATGCGGATGAGATGCTGAAATAATAAGCGTTGTACCCGGCGCCTGACAGACTCCGCTCATACCTTTATGACGATTAACGCCGCATCTTCTCGGACAGAGCTCGCAGCTTTCCATAATGGCCCAGAGTGCTTCTGCCCGCTTTTTAAGCTCACCTGTTTTGTGAAGTTTCAGGTAAGCCGGTTCAAAACCAGATCCGGTATTAACGGAAGCTTCTGCCTTACCGTAATCAAGGAAGAGGGAAGGCAGTCCTATTGTGAAATAGAGTTTGGCCGTGTTTTCCAGAAAACATCTACGGGTCATCTTTTCAGGGCAAGATTCTTTCATTTCTCCCCTCCCACTAGACGCCGATCATGCTGGGTGCTTAGAACCGTAAAGCTTGTTAATTTAAGCAGCCCCACTGTTAGGCAGGTACCGGTAAGCCCAAGCACAGGCAAAAGCACGACAGCACCGACAATGCCACCAAACCACCCGCCCAGCAGGTCAGCGGCATACAGTAATCCTGCCGTCTGGCTTAAACTTCTGCTCTTTTTCAAGTATAACTTATTTGCCAGAGGAAACTGCGAGCCGGTTAAAAAGCCACTTATAAATGAGAGGCTTAAAAACAGCATCTTGAAGAAAATGAAGTGCCCGGAATCGCCCGGATAGTTTGGCACAGCAAGAAATACAACAGGGAATGCAATACAAAAACAGATGATTGCCAATTCAATTATTTTAAATACTTTAAAATAATTTTTTATTCGTCCCAGAACGGTTGTTATGAGCAATGCCCCACCGGCTGCCCCTGCCATAAAAGATGCCACCAGAATCCCGATCCATGAAAACACGTAGCCATACATCGATTGGAAGGTAAAAATAATCATCAGGTCAAACATCATGCCGGCAAAACCTGTTGTGATAATGGATAAGGTGATGCCTCCCTGGAAGAATTGCCTGTTTTTTGGTCGGAAAAGGAAATAAAGAAGCAGTAAAATGACAAACAGAAGAACAACACTCCTTAAGTTTATCCTCTCAAATTGACTAAAAATCCCGCGTAGTGAAGGCGCAAATACCGCATTCCAGTGAGCGATGCTGTAAAACAGTCCCAGGGGTGTGAAATCAGAATTGATTTTCTGACTGCTCTCTTCAATAAAACGAGAGAACCAATCCTGCCATCCGGAGTGTAGCTTTTTCTCAATATGCCAGGGAACCATCACCTCTGCTGCAATATTGCGCTGACTCAATCTTTCTATAATCTGCATTTTGTCAATCCGGGTAATGTCCCCGGAATCCGATGACAGGAAAAGGTTCCTGCCATCACCGGGAATTACTCTGATATGAGAAAAGACACTTTCCAGGGTATTGAAAATACAGCTGTTCAGATTTCGCAGTTCTTCATTGACGTACGTTAAAGAGCCAGGCAATCCAAGGACAAGTATGCCCCCTTTATTCAGTCTTGCCTTTGCGAGGGAAAAGAACTCTTGTGTAAAGTACCTGTTTGCCTGCAAATTAGACGGCTCTTGAACCCCAACAAAAATTACGTCGTATTTATTCTGTGTTTTATTAAGCAGCAAACGACCATCAACATGTTTTATCTTTACTCTTCTGTCATTTAATTCAGATTCAGTCAGCGGTGTGGGGAATTTTCTTAATAGATCAAGCAGCAAGGGATCGAGTTCTGCATATTCAATGACTTCTATCGACGGATGTTTCAGTGCCTCGTTTATCAGGCCGCCTGCCCCGCCACTCAAGACGAGGAGGTTTGCCGGTTCAGGATGGGCAAGAAGCGGAAGATGAACGAACTCTTCAAGAGATGGTATGTCCGGTACAGGTGTTATGAGATTTGGAACACCGTCGAGAAAGAAACTGTATTGGCCCTCATTTTCCAGAACGCAGATATTGCCGTATTGGGAGTTCTGGTAATGAACGACATTCTGTTTTTTCCATTGCGCCTTGATTGAATACTGATGCAGTTTGTCCGCCTGACCGGTAAAAACCGAATAGCCTGTAAACAGGACAAGCACACCCAGGACAGCCAGAACTGTTTTTTGAAATAATCCTTTTTTCCAGGAAGGGGCCAGCAAAACAAGGCATACTACAAAGTTCAACAAAACGAGTCCGGTGACCGCCTGAAAACTACTGAAATAGGGAATCAGGAGATAGGTGCAGGTAATTCCGCCGATAATTGTGCCCACAGTTTCATACACATAAACCTTGCCGACAGAAGATGCACCCGGGCTGGAAAACAGGGAATAGATCCGGCAACTGTAAGTAAATAATGCACCTTGAAGTATGCTTACGGCAGAAAGAACAAGAAGCGAGGAGAATAACATCGGCAAAAATCCGATGCTTTCACCAATGGAAATGCCCATCCCTACTTTCAGGATGCGTATCAGGTAAATTGCTATGAGCAGCGATAAGGAAAAAAGAATTGTAATAACAGTAAATGCTTCAAGCGCATATTTGGATCTCTCGGCCCTCCTGCCAAGAACGTAAGCTCCAAAAGCCCCAAGAATAAGCCAGTTGGCCAGAATAATGCCGATGCTAAGTTCATTGCCTGAAAAAACAATCAGAAGCTCCCTTAAAAGGAGTATCTGGGCAACCAGTCCGCTAAATCCCTTTACCAATATGGCTATAGAAAAGTGCTTTTTCATCCATCCATCTCAAATTTCCCATTCTTTAATATATATATAGAAGATCACTGCTGTCCCACTTATTTTCGATCATGTCAAAGCGGATCCCTTCACGTCACGTACAAATTTATGTCGGTAGCCTAGTGAGACATGAAATTCACAATCATATGGAATGGAGACATATTCCTTCTCCCTTCGGGACTCTTTTCAGTATCCCCTTGAGGGGTAGAAGGCCAGGATGAGGGGATTTAAATACAGGCAGTTATCTGTTTGGATCCCCTCACCCTAACCCTCTCCCTGTGGGAGAGGGGATGAATAAATTGTTTCTGGGGCCGGAATTATTATCCTCGTCTGATATGTCAATTAAACATCGAATCAATCGAGTCTGACCCTATTGTTCTTTCTATTGTTCTTTGAAAAATCGCTGTAGGAGCGGACCATGTCCGCGAATGTATTTACTCCCCCTGCAGATAAATGCATCCCCTCTCCCTCCGGGACGCCTACAGGGATGTAGGCGGTAGAGCGAAGCAGGACGCCAAAGCCGAGAGGGCCAGGGAGAGGGGATAAGATACAGGGTGCTTTCCTCGAGGCAGGAACAATACACTGTGGGAGCGGATTGCATCCGCGAATTAGCTCCTTTCCCCTGTCACTCATACATCGGCTTCTTGTCGAGCAACCGCAGCCAGCCGCGGGCAATACGATAGATCAACCAGAGCGTCAGGCCGACCAGCAGGACCAGCCCAACCGGGGCGCCGACCAGGGTCACAACCAGCAGCATGGCAATGATCAGCCACAGCAATGCAAACCAGAAGGTGCGGATTTGCCAGCGATAGTGCGATGCCGCCCAGCTCCCGCGCGCACTGCCGCGTTTCACGTAGTTGATAATAACGCCAATGATCGATGGCACACTCCCGACGAAACCCCCGATCACAGTTGCAGCCCCGGTTATGCCCAGCACGATAGCAAACGCATGCAAGCCGTAGACAATATGCGCAGCTACCAGGGCGGAGGGCACGGGTTCTTCGCTCCGGGTCTCTTCGTCGGATGACAAGGCAGTTCTCCGCGGCTTTAAGAACAGAGCCGCCAGTGTACCGATGTTTTCAGAACAAATGGAGGCAGAGGCCGGTTATTCCTGGATCAACAGGGTCAGACTCGATTGATTCGATGTGTAATTGACGTATCCATGGAGTCTGACCCACTGCTGTCCCACTTATTTTCGATCATGTCAAAGCGGATCCCTCCACGTCACGTACAAATTTGTGTCGGTAGCCTATGAGACATGAAAGTTACAATCATATGGAATGGAGACTTATTCCTTCTCCCTTCGGGACTCTTTTCAGTGCCCCCTTGAGTGGTAGAAGGCCAGGATGAGGGGGTTTAAATACAGGCAGTTATCTGTTTTGATCCCCTCACCCTCACCCTCTCCCTGTGGGAGAGGGGATTAAGTGGGACAGCAATGAGTCTGACCCCATTGATTTAACCGGGAACAAGCCTGACGGTCGCCGGCTCACCCAGTGCACCGGTCAGCGTGATCTCCATCGGCAGGAATTGCCGGACCACGTCGGCATTGGTGAGCAGATGCAGAGTCACTTCGCTGGTACGCAATGCCGACGGTTGCCCGGCGCAGGCCAGCGGCAACAGCAGCTGATCTGCCAGCCAGCGATCCACGGCACCATCGGTCGCCAGAAATTTCTGCAATTCACCCGCGGCCTCATCGGCCACCCGTTCGGCGCGCTTGCCGCGCGCGCCCAGCGCAAAGAAGCACGCCTGACTATGCTCGAACTCGGCCAGCAGCACCAGCACCGTGCCGCGTGAATGGGCCGGTAATTGCGCCAGCACAATGTCGATCTCGCAACCGAGTTCGCGCAACTGCCGCAGGGCCTGGTTGCGCTGACGTATCCCGATCTCCTCCGCGAGGTTGGCGACTGCAGACAGTCCGCGCACCCGCAGCAGTCTGCCACGCTCACGGAGATCGAGACCCTTGAGCCGTGCATCGCCCGGCAGCACGGCGCGCACAACACCACCGCCTTGCGGATAGAATCCGGCCATGTCCATGTCCAGCTCGAACACCACGCCCAGGCGTCCCAGCAGCGGCCGCCAGTGCCAGTCCAGGTAGTGATAGCACGGGCTCCAGGCGACATGCGTTCCTCCGGTGATGTGCAACTGCGAGGAGCCCGAAGCAAGGGCCAGGGGTAACAGCACGGTCTGCAACACCAGCGCTGTGGCACCGGCCGTACCGATGTCGAAGTGATAGTTTCCCGGCACGATTGCACCGGGTGAAAAATACAGTTCCTGCGAACCGATCCGGGCACCCTCTACCTGTGCACCGCTGATCCGGGCAGCCGCCTCTACGGCCATGCGATGCTGGAATCCCAGGCCCGGTTTGGCGCGCCCGGCTCGAATGCGGGTGAGCCGAACCGGCTGTCCGGTCAGCAGCGACAGTGACAACGAACTGCGCAACACCTGGCCGCCGCCCTCGCCCATCATGCCATCGATTTCAATCAAACAGCCATCCCCCCGCCGCAGTTATATCAGGAAGGGAAATAAAGGGGACAGATTTATTTATTCCACTGCTGTCCCACTTATTTTCGATCATGTCAAAGCGGATCCCTCCACGTCACGTACAAATTTGTGTCGGTAGCCTAGTGAGACATGAAATTCAAAATCATATGGAATGGAGAATTATTCCTTCTCCCTTCGGGACTCTTTTCAGTACCCCCTTGAGGGGTAGAAGGCCAGGATGAGGGGATTTAAATACAGGCAGTTATCTGTTTGGATCCCCTCACCCTAACCCTCTCCCTGTGGGAGAGGGGATGATTGACCGCGGTGGGCTGGGGTGGAAATGTTCCGGGCGGGTTTGCCTTAACAGGGTGGTCTTGATCTCCCATTGCACCTCCGGCGCAATCGCTTCCAGGTAGTTGACTTCACCGGCGACGCTGGTGGCGATGGGCACGCCGTCGCGGTAGAGAATGCGGTTGTTCGCCTGGCGGGCGACCCGATCGCCGGCCGTGATGGAGCCGGTCAGGTTGAGGGGGTCGGTGGCCGCGATGGCGACCAGCGCGCCGTCCTTTTCCTCTCTACGGATGCGGCGCAGGGTCTGCATGGCCTCCGGCAGGGCGAACTGTTCGCCGGCAAAGCCCTCGACAAACCGCCCGCCGCGGAGTTCGCCGCGTGCCTCCATGCGCCGGTAGACATAGAGCAGGTCCCGCCACGGCGGCAGACCGGTCTCAAAGTCGAGCAGCTTGCGGAACACCATGCCGTAACGGCTGAGCAGTACCCGGGCGATGTGTTCGACGACCTCAAAGCGGTGGGTGTCATCGCGCGGCGCCCTCGCCTGCCGCAGCAGCGACCAGCGCCCGGCCTGGGCCAGCGGCCGGTAGCCCGGCCGGCGTTTGGCCCTGCGCCGCAGCACCGGCTGCGGGGTGATGAGGGTGCGCAGGCCGCCGAAACCGTCGGCGGTAATCAGGCCCCAGGCCACCAGCTCGCCCAGCGCGGTCTCCAGTTGCACCGGCAGCAGGCGGGTGTCGTCCTGCAGGTCCTGGAAAAAACTGGCGCCCCACTGTTGCAGACTGTCGAGCACCTTGCGCGCGTCGCCCGACAGCCGGATATCGGCCGCAGCGGCCATCGCGTTGTAACTGCGCCAGTCGGCCAGGTGCTCGCGGCGGATGAAACTGATCGGCGTGCTCTTCACGGCCGGGTTGCGGTGCTTGTCGTCCTTGCCGCCCGCCGGTGCCTGCAGGCGCAGCCAGACAAACCGGCCGGACTGGCAGAGCTGATCAAGCTGCGCGGTGGTGAAGTCGCCAATGCGCGCCGGCAGGATATCGCGCTCCCAGCTGGCGGCCGCCAGCGGAATGCCCTCGAGTTGCTGCAGGGTACGCTCCAGCGCGGCCTCGCCCTCGGCCGGTTCGTCCAGGCCGTGCCAGTGAAACAGGAAGCGCATGAAATCCGCCGGGCTGACCGGCTCGATCTCGCGGCGCAACTGACTGAGGGTGTATCGGTGAATGCGTGCCAGCAGACCGCGCTCGCACCATTCGGTTTCATCCGAGCGGGCGAACTGCCCCTGGATGGCGAAGCCCTCCTGCTGCAGGGCCAGCAGGCCCGTCTCGATCTCACTCGACGGCAACCCCAGGGGACTGTTCAACTGCGCCACCGTGACCGGACCCAGGCCCTCCAGGCGGCTGCGCAGCAGTTCGGTCAGAGCGCCGGCCCGCTCGTCGGGCACCGGCTCCGTGGGCTCGATAACAGGCTCCAGACGCGCATCGGCAAACAGGGCCAGCACGTGGTGCAGGCGTTCCGCTGCCACCCAGAGTGTCGCCCCGTGATCAAGCGTAACCACCGTCGCACGTTGCGCGTCCTGCAAGCGCTGCATCAACTCCGGCCAACCCCCGGCCGCACCCTCCGCTGCCGTGATAAAGCCCAGCACCAGCAGGGCATCGTGCAATTCGTCGACCGTACCCGCCTGCGGCCAGGCCTCCGTCCGCACCTGCGCAATGGCCGCGGGGTCGAGCCGGCCGATGGCGGCGGCCTCCGCCGGGTCGAGATGGCGCGGCTGGTTGATGGCCAGCGTGCGGCGCTCCTCGGCGGCGCCGTCATCGAGGAAGGCATAGGGCCGGGCGTTGATGATCTCCAGCGCCAGCGGCGACGGCGCGGCGAGATCGCGCGCGCTGATGGCGATGCGCCCGGCCTCGATCCCCTGCAGCACCCGGACCAGGCCCTCGATGTCCATCAGCTCGTGCAGGCAATCCGCCAGCACCTGGTCGACCAGGGGATGCTCGGGCACCTCCCGCTCCCCGGCGAGATTCTCCGCGCAGGCCAGCTGGTCGGGAAAGATCAGCGCGATCAGGTCCTCGGCGCTGTTGCGCTGGAACGGCGGCGGCACCTTGCCGCTACTGCGGGTGCGCGGCACCGCCAGCGCGGTGTTGGTGACCCAGCGCCAGCGCACCGGGAACATGGGCGCGGCCAGCGTGGCCTGCACCAGCACGTCCTGCACCGTCGCCGCCTTCAGGTAACGGGCCGGTTCATCCAGCGGAAAACTGTGCGTCGGACCCAGCGACAGGATCAGGCTGTCTTCATTGGCCGCGGCCTGCAGCTCGAAATTGAAGCGCCGGCAGAAGCGCTTGCGCAGCGCGAGCCCCCAGGCGCGGTTGACGCGCGAGCCCCAGGGCGAGTGGATGACGAAATGCATGTCGCCGGTCTCGTCGAAGAAGCGCTCGAACACCAGGTTTTCCTGCGTCGGCACCAGACCCAGCGCCGCCTTCACCGACGCCAGATAACCAACCAGTTGTTCGGCCGCGCTCGGCGGCAGCGCCAGCGTAGCGGTGAGGTAGCGCCGCGCGGCGTCCTGCCCCTGCTCGAGTTTTTCATCGAGTGTCCCGCGCAGGCGCGACACGGCGAAGGACAGCTCGTCACTGCGCCCGGGCGCCTCGCCGAACCAGAACGGGATGTTCGGCGGCTGGCCCTGCGCATCCTCCGCGAACACTCGCCCCTGCTCGATCTTCAGCATGCGGTAGGACTGGTTGCCGAGCTGGAAGATATCCCCCGGCATGCTCTCGAAGGCGAAGTCCTCGTTCAGGGTACCGACGAACACCCCCTGCGGCTGCAGAATCACGTCGTAATCGAACTGGTCGGGAATCGCCCCGCCGTTGAGCAGGGCCGTGAGGCGCGCGCCCTTGCGCGGCCGCAGCCGGCCATGCACCGCGTCACGATGCAGGTACGCGCTGCGCCGGCCGCGGCGGGTATGGAAACCCTCGCCGAGCATCTTCACCGTGGCGGTGAACTGCGCGTGGCTCAGCTTGCGGTAGGGCCAGGCCCGGGTAAAACACGCATACAGTGACTGCTCGTCCCACTCGCGGCTGGCCACCTCGGCGACGATCTGCTGCGCCAGCACGTCCAGCGGGTGGTCGGGTATGTGGATCACGTCCAGCTCATCACGACGGATGGCATCGAGCAGCGCCGTGCATTCCACCAGGTCGTCGCGCGACAGCGGGAACAGCCGCCCGCGCGGCGTGGCCTCCACGGCATGGCCCGAACGCCCGACCCGCTGCAGGAAGGTGGCGATGGCCCGCGGCGAACCGATCTGGCAGACCAAATCCACGTCGCCGATATCGATGCCCAGTTCCAGCGAGGCGGTGGCCACCAGGGCGCGCAGCTGCCCCTGTTTGAGGCGCTGCTCCGCGTCGAGCCGGTGTTCCTTCGCCAGGCTGCCGTGGTGGGCGGTGACCACGTCCTCCCCCAGCCGTTCGGCCAGTGCCTTGGCGGCGCGTTCGGCCAGGCGGCGCGTGTTGACGAAAATGAGCGTGGTGCGGTGATCTTCGGCCAGCTGCGCCAGGCGATCGTAGATCTCGGCCCAAACCTCGTTGGCCATCACCGCCTCCAGCGGCGAACCGGTGACCTCCAGCCGGATGTCCCGTTCGCGCACGTGACCGGTATCGATGATGTGGCACGGCCGCTCCACATCATCATGCTGGCGGCCGGTCAGAAACGCCGCCATCGCCTCCACCGGCTTCTGCGTCGCCGACAGGCCAATACGTACCGGCGGTTGATTACACAACGCATCCAGCCGCTGCAGAGACAGGCTCAGGTGGGCACCGCGCTTGTTGCCCGCCAGGGCGTGGATCTCATCGACGATCACCGAGTGGACGCTGCGCAACATCTTCCGCCCGGAATCCGAGGTCAGCAGGATGTACAGCGACTCCGGCGTGGTGACCAGGATATGCGGCGGGGTACGCTTCATCGCCTCGCGCTCCGCGGGTGAGGTATCGCCGCTGCGCACCCGCGCCGTGATGGACACGTCGGCAAGGCCCGACTCCAGCAACCGGTCGCGAATGCCGTTCAGCGGCAGTTCGAGGTTCCTGTGGATGTCGTTGGACAGGGCCTTCAACGGCGAGACATACAGCACCCGGGTCTCATCCGGCAGGGGCGTGGCCAGGCCCTCCACCAGCAGTTGATCGATGGCCGCCATGAACGCGGCCAGGGTCTTGCCCGAACCGGTCGGCGCCGCGATCAGGCTGGGCTGCCCGGCACGGATCGCCGGCCAGGCCCGGGCCTGCACCTCGGTTGGCTGGTCAAAATGTGCCGAGAACCAGTTGGCAACGGCAGGGTGGAAATCGGAAAGCGGCATACGGGGATCATAGGTAGCGAGACGGATGGACGCAACGACAGACGCCCGATCCCGGCGTCACTGGCACGGCGGAAAACCCAATTCCTTACAATACCAGGGATACAATCCATTAATTCAAGGGGTCGGAGTACTAGAAATTTTCTTCAAGTACTCTGACCCCTTGAAACTGTGATCTATACTTCCAGACAACTCAGACCAACCTAAAATTAATGTCACGCATTATCTACCGGACAGGTGACTAATAGATGGGTGCTGGTGTAATACCCTTTGCTGTTATTGCTGGCGAAGTAAACTTCTTGTTCCAAAAGACCTTTACAGGCAGAAAGGTCGGCTATTTCATTGACTTCGGTGGTGGCTTGGGACAGGGTGAAAATTATCGGGAGACCGCCATACGGGAGTTTGTAGAAGAAACTGAGACGATGTATTTCTCCAATGACGTGCAGCAGGCAAAACGAACTGTTGAAAGCGTCAAGAATCAGATCCCCATCGTTGAAGCACTTTTTGATGAGACACTGGCGGCTCACCCAGATTGGTGTTGTAGACGGGCACCTGGAAACCCTCTCCACCCCAAGCAGTGGCATACGTTTTTTATAGAATTTCCGTACCGTAATATCGATGTATTGAATCGGGAGTGGGAAACCGACACGGTCGGTCGGTTCAAAAAACGGCGAGAACTGGTCTGGCTCTCCGGAAATGAGTTACTCGAAATCTATGACCATGCTCCCGACAAATTGTGGAAACGTGTCCGACAACTGGAAAACGCCAAAAAGACTATTCACTCTATCGTGCAAAGCAAAGGATTGTGATGATTTGCACTCAACATTGAGCCAATCAGGGTAGTAAGACTCAGAGATCTGATGAGGCCTACATATCCGACGTCATTAGATTCGAGTCCTGGCGGACCCACCATCTCACATAAATTTCATGGCGTTACGACGTCGGGGCCGGGGAATCTTAGTCCCTCGGTGCCGACATAAATGGTGCACGGGGTTGCTCCCAGCATCTGTCCTGCCCACTTATACACATCAGGCATCATCGTGCTAATCGAACGACCGGTTGAATCGGCAAGCGCGATGCGGACGTTCGTCGGTGTGTCGTAGGCGGCGTGGTGGTGGTCTGAGCTACTTCCGGATACGGCCACTAGAAGACCTTCCCGACAAGAAAAAAGACGACCCGGAGGCCGCCTGTTTGGAAAGACCAAAGCTATTGCCTTATGACCAGGGCGAGTCATTGCCAGTTGATGCTTCTGAGCCTGTCTCTTATACCATTGATTAATGGAATGGGCATGTTCCTGTTTTGCTCTGGCACGATGATCGTTTCCGGGTAGAGACTGATGACGCACTGTTTCTTCTTGTAGAATGCATCAGGGCTCCAGGTAATGTAATGATTACAAATTCACTAAGTGCCAGAATAAGGCTAGCTGCTCCAATTGATGCTATGATTATTACAATGAGCATTAACAGATCGTTCATGACAACCTCCTTATGTATTTATTACCTGATTAACAAGAGCTGATAAATACACATTTATACGCACTCGAAGAGAC
>CAMYMI010000024.1 GCA_947259415.1 uncultured Ectothiorhodospiraceae bacterium
GGTCTCGAGCTTCTTGAACGGCACCACGACCGTGCCCATCAGATCACCGATCTTCAGGGTGCGCTTGCCGCCGATCAGGATGGTGACACCCTTGTCGTCGCCGGGGTGCAGCGCCTTGGGCATGACGTTCAGGCAGTGCATGCAGCGCACGCAGTTGTGGTTGTCGACGACAAAGTTGTCGTTGTCGTCCAGTGAAATAGCCTGGGTCGGGCAACGCGTGATGACGTTGTCGATGATGTACTGGCGGCCCTTTTTCTTGACGTAGTTCTTGATTTCTTCCTGGTTGACCTTCATGTCGTCACGCCAAGTGCCGATGACGGCGAAGTCGGAACGCTCGATGGCGTTCTGGCAATCGTTCGGGCAACCGGAGACCTTGAACTTGAACTTGTAGGGCAGAGCCGGGCGGTGTACGTCGTCGGTGAAGTTGTTCACCAGGTGGCGGTGGATGCCCTGCTCGTTGCAGTTGGACATTTCACAGCGGGCGCCGCCGACGCAGGACATGGCGGTACGCACGCAGGGGCCGGCGCCGCCGAGGTCCCAGCCGTACTCGTTGATTTCGTCAAAGAAGTGCTGGGTTGATTCGGTGTCGGCACCGATGAACATGATGTTGCCGGTTTGACCGTGGAAGGTCACCAGGCCTGAGCCATGCTTTTCCCAGCTGTCGCCGAGTTGACGCAGCATGTCGGTGGTGTAGAAGTTACCCGCCGGCGGTTGCACACGCAGGGTGTGGAATTCCCTGGACTCGGGGAAGGCGTCGCCGACCTCGGAGAAGCGCGGGATGATACCGCCGCCATAGCCGTACACACTGACGGTGCCACCTTTCCAGTAGCCCTTGCGGGTTTCGTAGGAATGTTCCAGCTGCCCCAGCAAGCTGTTGGCCACCTCGTTGATACGTTTTTCCGGATGCTTGTCGCGCAGACGTTTGATGCCCGAAATGAAACTCGGCCACGGACCGTTTTCCAGGTCATCAAGCATTGGAGTTGGATGGGTGTCTTTAGCCATGGTGGTCTCCTAAGTTGTTTTCTGCATACACCATTGTTTGATCATGTTACTCGCGAGAACGGCGCCCTTACTTGATGGCAGGCAACCAGTAAATCAGCAGCTTAACTATCCGGTCACAGACAGCTAGCCTGGTGGATACGCGCATTCTAGGTGCGGTATTAACCTGAACATATCCTACCCATGGGATGGCGTTGGAATAGGGCTGTATCCCGAAAGAGGTATATTAAAAAATTTTATTTATTTTCCAGTAGTTAGTTGTCCATCGGGTAATAATTAATCCACCTGTAATTTTTTCTTATATTAACGCGTACTTAACTACTTTTTGCGGAGGGGTGACCCGGTCCACGTGCCCCGGTTTAGTGTCAAGATGAGAATCTATCTCATCTTTTCAGGTCTGTGAAATCAGCACCACGAACGGCCCGGTGTATTACAATATTTTGTAATCGTAATAGTTAAATGCCGCATAAACAGGCGGCCATCCAGTCGATGTCAGATCCCGTGACCAATACCCCGCTGCAAGGCGCGAGCGCAAGCCCCTTTGACCTGGCCGACCGTCCGGCCTATGAGAGCTGGCGTGAATGGAAGCTCGGGGTGTATCCGAATGCGGTCGAACAACTGATCGTGCCGATCAACAATCCTCACGCGCTCGAATACGACGAAAAAAAAGCCCTGCTGGCGTGTTGCAAACGGGCCAACATGGCCATATATCAATTGGGAACAGGTAGCGAGTCTGGCAAGGAACTGGTCCGGGCCCTGGGCCGCCAGTTCGGACTGGAACAACTGGACAACAACCTGCGTGCAGATGAGGACAGTATCACCTCGCTCAGGGTGGTGCCGGAGGCTGGTAAAACTCACTATATACCGTATACCAACCGTCCACTGAACTGGCATACCGATGGTTACTACAACAGCCCGGACGAGCAGGTGCGCGCTATCGTCATGCACTGCGTGACGGATGCTGAAGAGGGCGGGGGTAACGGCTACCTGGACCATGAGATTGCCTATTTGCTTTTGCGTGATGAGAACCCGGATTACATCGAGGCATTGATGCAACCCGATACGATGACCATCCCGGCCAATGTCGAGGATGGGGTGGAACTACGCCCGGCGCAGAGTGGACCGGTATTCACAGTGCAACCGCTGACCGGGACCTTGCATATGCGCTATACCGCGCGTACGCGCAGCATTGTCTGGAAGGACGACAGAAATACACGCCTGGCGGCGGGGTTTCTGGCTGAACTTCTTGCCAGCGATTCGGCCTATATATTCAGGCATCACCTTCAAGCCGGGCAGGGTGTAATCTGCAATAATGTCCTACACCGGCGCGAGGCATTTACCGATGCCCCGGAAACGGGTCCGCAGCGCCTGTTATATCGTGCCCGTTACCAAGACCGGATACGCGGCACTGAACTGAACAACGTCTGGTCAGGAGTGTGACATGCTCTGGTTGAGTGAAGTTTTATTACAAGGTCATGACCTCGAATCGTTCGAGGGTCTGACGGAGGCCATCAAGGAACGCGCCCGAGCCGGCGAGATGTTCTTCCGCATGGATGTGCGTCCACCGTTTCCGGATACGCCGGAAGACTGGGAAGACCGCCTGGAGGCGGCATTTTCCTCGGCACAGCCAGGCTGAGCCGGGTAGGGTAAATCATTATGTTCTGGAGTGAAGAGAGTAAGACCGGGGAATACGTGGTTCCGGATGATGTCGTGGATCTGGCGTTCGTGATCAAGTGCCCGGTGCTGCCGATCGATCATGCGCATGCCCTGTCTGTCGAGCTGCAGGCGGCATTGCCCTGGCTAGGCGGGGAGGAATATGCCGGTATCCACCTGATCCACGGGGCGGCGTCCGGCAACGGCTGGTACCGGCCGGAGGATAGCGCCAATCAACTGCTGCACCTGTCGCGGCGTGCACGCATGCGTCTGCGCGTACCCAAGCACCGGCTGGATGACACACGTGAACTGACCGGTCGATCACTGGATATCAACGGTTACATCCTCGAGGTGGGTAAGTCCGATGTGCAGCTGTTCACTGCACTGCCGACGCTGTTTTCACGCTATGTGATGACCCGGAAGGAGATCGACGAAGAGGAATTCATGCAGCAGGCCGCACACGAGTTCGAGGCGCTGGGAATCACCTGCCGCAAGATGTTGTGCGGTATCACCCATACACTCGAATTCCCGGATGGGCCGGTGTCTACCCGTAGCCTGATGGTCGCCGACCTGGAGCCCGAGGCCTCGGTGAGGCTGCAACAGGTCGGCCTGGGCGAGGGCCGCAAGATCGGTTGCGGCCTGTTCATCCCACACAAGGGCATCAAGCCGGTGAAGGAAGAAAATGGCCAGTAATGAATTACCCCAACCGGGGGGGTGCCTTATTTATCATCAGATGCAGGATATACGCATATTGCATGCGTGGTTAACGGGTGCCTGCCAGCGAAAACTGCCCATTCGGGATATATTACCAGCCGGATACTGAAGCTATAGTTGGGCCAATTAAAGGATTTTATAGAATTTATACATATCCTGGAGGCAGAGTGATGAGTGAAAAGCAGGAACTAATCAAAAAGATGATGGAAATGCAGAAGAAGTTCATTGACTTCGAGCACGAGAAGGGTGTGGAAATGGAAGACTACTTTGTTGGTGAAGAAGGTCACCCGCTGCACAACTTCCGACAGGAATACAATGAGTTGGCCATCAAGCTGGTTGATATGGCTCACGCGGAGAAGGGTTCACACCGCTAGATCTGTTTCAGGATTTTTTAAAAAAAAGCCGCATCCCGAAAGGGTGCGGCTTTTTTATTGGGACTGGTGCCGGGTTTGATAATAATGCTTCGCATCAAAGATGCGATGGCGTAGATAATATCCAACAAGTCTCATGGGTCGAGCGTGTGCAGCGACTGTCAGATCAGGTCTGAATTACTGCACTTAATAGCCACCCTTGCGCGCGACGTACGGTAATCCCGCAATCTTGTTACCTTGCTTGCTGGGTGCAAGCGGGAACAGTATATATAGATCTTTGCTGCTGACTTTTTTGCCCCAAATCTTGGACATGCCTTTATTGATTGCCCGCTCCATGGGTTGTTCACCGTTATTATCAAAATATTCTGAACGCAGATAATTGATTACGTCAAAATGTTCCTGGGTCAGCTCAATGCCGTCCTCTGCAGCGAGCGCTTTGGCGACATCTTCATCCCAGTCACCCGGGTCTGTGAGGTTGCCGTTTGCATCGGTCTCAATGATCTTGCCATTTACTTCCAGTGCCATTTCTTTGCTCCTGATTCAAATTTAGAAAAGAACTCTGAAGGTGAAATTGTATTGCAATGTGACCACTATCGGAAGAGCTTCAAATACCACCCAATGCTCATCCAGACCTTCCCAGTATGGAAGATTCCCACAGGAAATTAGTTACAGGCCCGTAATTTCAGGCAGGGCCTTGTTGCAGGTAAAATGTTGATTCTGAGATATCGCCGGATTGTCAATACATGCTTTTTCAAGAATTAACATTAGAAAAGCCAGATAAACTCAATGCCGAATTGTACGCCCGGTTTATGGAATTGTCAGGAACAGACCGGATTAGGCGGTCGCATCATTTTGAAGGCCGTTTTGAAAATAGCTATATAAACGAGGTCGACATACCGGGCATTGCCACGGTGCTGAAGGTGGTGAAGCAACAGGCCGGACAGTTGCTGGGCATGCCGGTGGATACATTAAAGGCCGGGTTTTGGTTTAATGCCATGGATTCGGGGCATCGGACTGCACTGCATCATCACGATGAAAATGATGAGTTGCTCTCGGCGGTGTATTACATTCGCGTACCCGAAAATTCCGGTGACCTGATCCTGCATGAAGCCGGCAAGAAGGTCATCATTCAGCCACAAGAAGGCAAGGTGGTTATGTTTGCTCCGAAGGTGATGCATGAGGTGACTGCAAACCTCAGTTCGGAGTTAAGGCTGTCAGTCGGTATGAATGTTGGGCCGGCGGACGAGTGACTCCCGGATTGGGAGTGCCGCTACATTTCCGACCACATGCGCACCAGGTTGATATAGGACTGGTTTACCTGACGGGTGACCTCGGAATCCGATTGTTCCTGCAGCAGTGCCTCGCGTGCAAGGTTCATATCATGCAGCAGGGCGCGTTTCTCGGCTTCCTTGATCAGGCTCTGAATCCAGCTGACAGCAACAAGGCGTTCCCCGCGACTCACTTCAGCGACACGATGAATGCTGGATGACGGGTAGATGATGGCATCACCGGCGGGTAGTTTTACCTGTTGCTCTCCAAACGCTGTCTGGATGACAAGTTCTCCACCGTCATAATCTTCCGGGCTGTTCAGAAATATAGTGACGGAAACATCCGAGCGGTAGAGTTCGGACCCCTGTCCCATAATCGGATCGTCTACGTGCTGGCCGTAGGACATGCCCTCGGTGTAATGCGCGTAGTAGGGTGCGGCAATTTTCAGCGGCATGGCCGCGCTGCGGTATATCGGGTGTTTGACCAGGTTCCCCATCACCAGGTTGTTGAGCTCGGTCAGTTGCGCCGGGGCCAGCGAGAGTTCCTCGTTGTGCTTGACTCGCCGTGCAGCCATGCCGGCGGAACGGCTGCCATCGGCAAAGCTGCCCGCGCTGATGAGTTGCTGTGCGGCCTGGAGCTGGCGGGCATCGAGAACGCCCTTGATCTGAATCAGCATAGTATTTTTATCCTGCAGAGAATGCCGGGTATCGAGTAGAATCACGTATTTCCGCCATCAAGAATAAGGCTGCCAGTATGATTTTGAAAGTGGTTGTTGAGGATCAGGTTTATCCCATAACCGTCCCGGACGACATCGTCCGGGGCGCCGAGGAATTTTTCAGCAAGATCGACAGGGATATGGACAATGGCTGGCAGATGAGCCGGGACTGGGTTGACAATCCGAACCTGGAACAGCGTTGCCAGATCGTCGGTGACAAGATGCTCACGGCCATGCACAACAACGACGAGCGCCTGATGGTGCTGCTGTCAGCTTATGTGCTGAATCGCGCCCCGAATGTCACCGCCATCCGCATCGACACCAACGGGGAGATGCTCGAGACCGAGCTGGTGACCGGTTGACTCATCCATAGCCATGGCCGACCTGTTTTCGATCACGGCACCGTTGCTGGTTCGTTACCCGGATGGCACGAAGCACGTCATGGTGGAACTGTTCCGTCATCCCGACGGGCTGGTGTATTTCAGGTCTTTCTGGGACCGCCTGCCCCGAAGAAAAGGCATCCTGGTATTGTCGGGCGAGGTGCGCGGCGAGGGGCCCTGGAAGGTCGGGGATGCCGTGATCACTGTGCTGGGCTGCCATGGCACCAACCCTGACGAGGCCGCCGAATTCTCGCAGTGGCAATTCCACCTCGAGCAGATTGGTGATCACTATCCCGCCCGCCACGAAATGGAGCAAATTTTACTTGAGGCCGGCTGCCTGCCTTGATATACAGGTCGGGTCAGGTGTGTGGCGCCGTCACCCGGCATTCCCGCTGCCGGATTTAATTTTGAGAATCCGGCCCGTCCCGCGACATCCATGCTCGGGCAGCCCCGATTGAACAGGCTGATCCTCGCGTTCACTCGAATGACCTCCAATTTCTCCGTGTGTCCTGTGGCCTGGTCGATGATTGTGCACTACATCCCCGGGTGAATCCGGTGAATCCGGGCTGACTCCCTAAAGGCGTTTTCTCATTTTCACATGGGCGATATTGTCAAACAGCATGTGACCGGGTCCGATGGCGGTATAGCCCTGCTTGCAGTAGAAACCCAGTGCGGTTTCACGGGCATCGAGCACAATGTGGGTGGCGCCCAGCTCGGCGCCCCGGGTTTCCAGCGCCTGCAATATCAGCGTGCCGATGCCCTGGCGCTGATGCCCGACGTCGACTGCCATGAAGCGGATTTGTGCTTCAGCGATGGAGTTGAAGTGGAGACGCCCGATCCCGAGTGCTACATTGCCGGCATCGATGACCATGACATGGGTACTGGTGGCGTCGAGTGCGTCCTGTTCACTGCCGTGTGGCTGGTTCCAGGGGGCGCGCAGGATCTTCCAGCGCAGCTCGTAATACTGTTTGAATTCGGCGTTACTGGCCGGTTCAATCAGGCGCATGGTCGGCGGTCTCTCAGGCGAACACCACCCAGGTCGTGGCGATGTATTTCACCCCCCGTTCGAGTGTGGCGCCCCGGTGTTCGTGGGTCCAGAAGGGTGGGAATAACAGCAGCTTGCCGGCCTGCGGACGGATCTGCACTTTCTGGTAGGAGAATTCCGTCGTCCCGCCGGGGCCGGGGACATCGTTCAGGTACCAGACTGCAACCAGCTGGCGCTGGCTGAATTCATGGCTGCCCCCGTCGATGTGCCAGTGGTAGAACTCGCCCGGGTTGGTACGCTGGATCGCATAGCCGGAATCCTTGAAAGGTCCCTTGAAAAACGGGTAGGTCTCGCGGAACTCGTGGATGGCGGTCCCCAGTGAGCGGAACAGGGCCTGGTCGATGTCCTTCCAGTGTTCCTTGCCGCTAATCACCAGGTCGGTCGATTTCTTGATGCTGTGGTCTGTTGCTACCGTCTGTCCGATACGCCCCTGGTATTGTTCTTCTTCAAATTGCTCGAAGCGGCGGATCATCTCCTTGCAAACGTCAATAGGCAGCGCCCCGGGTTTCTCGAAGATAAAGGTATTCTCCCTGACTTCGGTGATGCTCTTCAGTGCGGTGCGTGGTTCCACAGTCCGGCTATGCCTGCTTCTGCTGTTGTCTTAGCGGCCGGTTGTCAGAGGATGCGTTGTTCCACCAGGGCGGTGATCTCGTCCTGGCAGTCGCTACCCTTGTGGCGATAAAGCTCAAGAATTTCCTGTGCCAGTGTGAGCCAGTGGCCGCGCGCGCTGTTGGCGGCCTTGTTCAATTCGACAGGGCTGCCGCTCCTGGCCCAGCTCTCATAGGCCGACAGCAGTCCGGGAAACAGCGACTTGCGTAGATTGCTCAGGTTGGCGATATAAAAATGCAGTGAGGCCGGGGTGATATCATCCAGCAAATTGGGCAGGGTGGACAGGGCATCGGCTGCATGATCACGCACGGCGCGCAGCAGTAATTCGGTCTTGCTCTGGGGGATTGTGACCAGCAGTTCCTCCCAGTCGCTGCCCAGTTCATTACCTACCATGACCTCGCCGATTTCGTGCAGCATGACAGTGCGGATTTCATTGTTGGTCATTTCATCCAGGGACTGTTCAGGCAAGTTATCAAAACTGTAGCAGTTGATGGCCTTTTGCATGGCATTTGCAGGTCGGTTCCAGCGCCATTCCTCGATCTTCTCCCATAACATGCGGCGTAGTGACTCGCGGCGGATGAAGATTTTATTGTCAAGGCTCATGGCGGGCGGGGCAGTCAGGTCGCGTGCGTATTCCCTGCCGGAGATATACAGGGTGTAACCATCGTACTGGCGCTGTTCATCCAGCGTGCCCAGAAAGAAATGCGTACGCATGTTGCGGCCGATGCCGCTGCTGTAGACATATCCGAGCTGGTTGAGGTGGTGGTTGATAGTGCCGGCGTCAAACGGGTCAAGCTGCCGGTTCGTGACGGGTATGGGCTCGAATGGCCTCTCTGCAACCGTCTCCCAGAGTTCCTCCCGTTCGCTCAGCCAGGCGGTCAGTTCCCCGTGCGGTAACGGGTGGCTGAAGGGCAGGTCATTTTCCCAACGGTAATACTCGCGCATCTTTAACAGGTAGACGCACAGGGTGTAGTCCGTGGCATGCCGGGCATCGGTGATATGACAGTTTGCGCGCACGGCCGCCAGGGTGGGGACCAGCTCGTCGCTGATGTCGGGGGTGCAGGACGGGGTTGGATTGGGAACTGTGGACACACCGAATACCTTACTGAAATCCTCGGTTTTTCTATGCTAGCATGCAGGCATAATCACTGCCAGCAGCCCTTGGCTGTGGAGTGAAGTCGATTGTTTTTCAAAGGAGTAGCGGTGTGCGCGTCAAGAGTAAATGGAATCTCAAGGACAAGGAGCGTTCCCTTGCGGAAACCGGCGGGGCCATGGCCTTTATCCTCTGGCGCATTGCTCAGCAGGGGGTGCTGAACCTGGAGAACGAGGGATTCCAGACCGATACTCATGCGCAGCGCCTGGATATTATGGCCGAGTTCCTTGCCTTCCTGGTGCACCTTGTCGATCGCATGACCAGCGATGACCTGGGCCAGGAGGAACGGGTGGAATTTATCACATCGCTGGCCAGGCACCTTGCCGACAATATGCAACAGAACCGTACCGATGCCGAGGGCAAGGGTGAGTACCGCCAGCCACTGGTGAAGCTGCTGAATGAACGGGCGGCCGATTATGCGGAATTTTCATTTACGGACAATGAGCCGGGTTTCGCCTTCCGGCGTTACTTTGGCGAGAATGTCAGGGCCGTGATGGGTGCGAAGGACAACAAGTGGATCACTGATCAGGTCATGGACATCGAGGTCCCGGAAGCACTGAAACCACTGAGGAAGGCACTGCGCGATTTGTTTGCGTAGGAGTTATCCCGGGAAATAAAAAAGGCGGGCAGTGCCCGCCTTTTTGGAGTAGCCGGGTGCTTACTTGGCCCAGTTTGAGAAGTTGTCTGTGTTGCGGGCCTTGCCATCCTCGTAACCGGCGGAGTAGGCCTCGGTCAACCGCTGCTCCTCACGCGCCGGATTGAGCAGATAGCCACACTGCCAGCCCTGGATGTATTCCGGGTCCACGCCCATCTTTTCCATTTTCGTGTTTGCGTCATAGTATGTCTGGTCCATCTTCAACTCCTCGTGTTGTCTGAAAAGTAAACAATAAAATAATCAGAATTATCGGCTGTCTGCGTTGGCAATCCAATGGCTGCCATAAATCTGCTCAATGCGTCTCCCGAATCGATGGCCTTGCGCGCGGCATCGGCGGCTTCGACGAATGACCCACTGCGACCTGCTGACTCAGGACGATAGTCGCCGCATACACCAGGCTGTCGCGTACCGGACCGGCCTTGCCACCGAGTGCGGCCATTCCGGCCGCGGCAGCCGTCCTGGTGGCGGCATCGATGTCCACCGTGGTGGCAATGACATCGCCCTGCGTCCCGGCCAACGGGGTAACCTCGGGTATGGGAACGGCGCGGGTCGGTTGGTCTATTCCGATGGACCGGGGGTCAAAGTCCAGTCGTGATTCTTTGCCGGCGTCATGATAACAGAATACCGGCGCAGGCTGTTTCATTGACGGTATGACGCCGCCTTCGACGCCACGGATAATCGCTGCCGAATCAAAGCCGGCCTGGCGGGCCAGTCGTGCATACACCGGTGGATAGGCCTTGTGGACATAGCCGACCATCAGGTGTGTCTTTTGCCTGCCCCGAACAGGTCCTGTCAGGTTCTCGACGGTCGTCAATACCGGGCGCTTGACGATGCGTGAACGCTGTTCCGCCAGGCCGTGCAGGCAGGGGCAGGATGGCTTCTGATCCACGTATCCCCAGCCGATATCCGGGTTGGCGATACGGTTCTTGCTGAATTCGGGACCAGTCGCGACCTTCTGGATGCACGATCGCATCACCAGGTCAGGGGAACTGTCAGGAATTAGTTGTGCAGACATAAGATTCGGCTACACCCTTGTTTCAACTGGGGTTACTGAAAATTGGGGCCAGTATACAGGAGCCCCTTTTACCCCCGAATACCCACATGGGGGGAGAATTCAGGCGGCCGGTGCCTGGGTGGTTTCCATAATTAAATCAGATACATTCCCCCTTTGGGGATATTCGAAGAACACCCCCGAGTGGATAGCATAGCCGGTTGTTAATCATGGCTCCTGCCCGGTGTGCAGTCCCAGTACGCAAGGTCCGGTGAGCGCAACGAGGCAGACTATGTCCGATATGTACGACTCGAATTTTACCAGTGGTGTGGCGGCCTTCGAGGCCAAGAATTTTTCTCTTGCCATGCAGCTGCTATCGCCGCTGGCCGATGCCGGTGATCCCGATGCTCAGCACCGTGTTGCGATCATGTGCCAGAACGGGCTGGGCGTTGTCCGCAACGAAAATATGGCCTACGACATGATGCGCGCTGCTGCCGATCAGGGATTTGCCCTGGCACAACATGGCCTGGGATTCATGTACCTGGAGGGGGATTGTGTCGAGCAGGACAGTGCCGCGGCTGTCGAGTGGTTCCGCAAGGCCTCTGAGCAGGGCCTGGCGGGTTCGCTCACCACTCTGGCCAAGATGTACGAGGATGGTAACGGTGTGAAAAAAGATCCGGAGATGGCAAGGAAATTATATGCCCAGGCAGGATTCGACTTCTGATCACGGGCCGTGTGTGCATGATTGAGCAGGTCAGTTGAGATGGAGTTATCAGCTGAAGATGCACTGCGGATTAATGTCCTGCTGGCAAGCCCCATTGAGGCTGTTCGCATCGATGAATCCAGCATGACCCTGTATGCACTTTCCGAGAAGGGGGAGGCCAGGGTCAAGCTGAATCCCAATTGCCGTGACGAATCCTACTTGCGCCGCGTGCGTGAGGCACTCTCGAGCCATGTACTGGGCTCACCAGGGGGCTACCCGGTCTACCTTAAGCGCTGGACGCGGATGGGGCAGACACGGCACGGAATGCTCGAGTCACTGCTGTTGCTTGGGGAGCCCGAGGCCGTTGTGGCCGTCGTCAACGCAAGCGGTATTAACAGCGAGATTGCCCGGCGGGCCTGGTGGGCGTCACAGACCGCCGAGAACGCCCGTTGTATGCTTCGGCAGAAACCGGTTGCGGAAGACGAAATAGGCACCGTCCTGGCGGACTTCCTGGTTGAGTTCCTGCCTTTCGAGGAGGAAGCAGAGGACGTAATCGACTCGGTGCGGCTGGTCTTGCAGCCCGGCCTGATCAGTGCTGAAACCCGGCGAAAGATCTGGGAGAAGGGCAGGCACAAAAATGCCTATTATGTCGGCTTTCTTCATGGTGTCCCGGATGACCTGCCAGATAAACCGGCGCCACACCCGGGCTGGCAGCAGGCCCGGGCGAAGCTCGAGGGGCTGTGTGCCAATGACAACCCCTACGCGATTCAGATATGTCGTCTGCTGAGTGCAGAAGGCCAGGGCTTTCTGGCCACCGCGGCTAGGGTGCTCAGTAAGCCATCCAATCAGGATGTGGTCGTTGAACTGTTGCTGGCAATTGCTGATTACTTCGAGTCGCTGCGTATGGATACGCGCAAGCATGAGGATATGGAAGAAATATTGCAGTATGCTGAGGAAGTTCTTGCTACCTGTCGTGAGCGGGGAAACGCACTTGGCGATGTGCTGTCGGCGATACCGGAACTGAAGCAGCAGGTGTGCGCGATGCTGGTGCTGTCAAATGTGGATGAGCCACTGGTCAACCCGATCTTCTCGCGCTCCGATGCCATCGGATCCGTGATGCGCAAGAAGCTGAAGCCGGTCAGCGAGCCGTTGCACGAACAAATCAATATTTTGAGGAATTAAGGTATAGTCCCGCCCACCCCTACGGTGCCGGCCGGGTGCCCGGATATTTTATTATCTGCTGATACAGTAAATGAAATTTTTACCAATTTTTCTGGACGTAAATGATCGTCCATGCCTGGTCGTTGGCGGCGGCAAGGTCGCGGCGCGTAAGGTTGCCCTGCTGAAACGCTCGGGTGCGGATGTCACCGTGGTATCCCCCACTTTGTGCGCCGAACTTGCAAATCTTTGTGATAAAGGCGGGATTCATCATAAAGCCAGGGAATTCGATGACCAGGATATCCAGGGCAGGGTGCTGGTCATCGCGGCCACGGATAACGAGAGCGTGAATCACAAAGTTTCGGAGCTTGCCACGAACATGCGGATACCGGTCAATGTGGTAGATACACCCGCGCTTTGCAGTTTTATTGTGCCGTCAATCGTTGATCGCTCGCCGGTGCAGGTCGCCATTTCCACGGGGGGTGCATCACCGGTTCTGGCGCGCTTGTTACGCGCGCGCATCGAAAGCTTCATTCCCGCCGCGTATGGCCGGCTCGCATCGCTGGTTGACGAGTTCAGACAAAAGGTGAAGGACCGGTTTACCGAATCAGACCAGAGACGCTACTTCTGGGAGAGTGTCCTGCAGGGGCGAGTTGCGGAACTGCTGTTTGCTGGTCGCGACAAGGAGGCGCGTAGCGCGTTGGAAGAGGCCATTGATGATACCAGCCAGTCATATGAGACCCAGGGTGAGGTCTATCTGGTGGGTGCAGGACCAGGCGATCCTGACCTGATTACCTTCCGCGCATTACGCCTGATGCAGCAGGCGGATGCGGTTGTATACGACAGGCTGGTATCTCAGCCGGTGCTTGACCTGGTGCGACGTGATGCTGAGATGATCTATGCCGGCAAGGAACGTGATAATCACACGCTCTCACAGGAGAGCATCAACGAGCTGCTGGTTCGATTGGCCAAAGAGGGCAAGCGTGTGTTGCGCCTGAAAGGAGGTGATCCGTTTATTTTCGGGCGCGGCGGTGAAGAGATCGAGACACTGGCAGAGGAGGGTATTCCCTTCCAGGTGGTGCCGGGGATCACAGCAGCTGCCGGCTGTGCATCGTATGCCGGAATACCATTGACCCACCGTGATTATGCACAGTCGTGCATCTTTGTCACAGGACACCTGAAAGACGGCAGTGTTGACCTTGATTGGGAGAGACTGGCCAAGCCGGCCCAGACTATAGTGTTCTACATGGGACTGCACAGTATCGAGATACTCAGCAGGGAACTCATTGCGCATGGTCTTCCGGAGACTACCCCGGTCGCCCTGGTACAAAAAGGTACAACACCGGAACAGCGTGTGTTTATTGAAACCCTCGGGTCATTGCCTGCCCTGGTAAAAAAGAAAGAACTTAGACCACCAACTATTATTATAGTTGGTGAAGTTGTGCAGTTGCAGAAGAAACTGCGATGGTTTGGCATGCATGGCGCAGAGCAGAATTGATATCAATTGACTAACTCAATTTGAATTTAAAACGATAACTTCAGCATTTACGTGAATCAGAATACAGAATTTGAGCAGTCTATATTAAGGATTATTGGCATTGCTGTCGTCGCTGCCTATATATTTCCGCTCGTAAATTATGGACACATTTCTGATACAACAATAAATCATATAATCGTTTTTGGGGTTATTTATACTTCGATATCATTCCTGTTAATGCTGCTAGCGGGATTTGCTATCGGAAATAAATATCTGCGTCGTGTGGCAGGCATAATTTTAGATATTCTCATGACGTCAGTATATCTAAATATTTTATCTGAATACGGAGCACCAATATTCGCAGTATACCTTTGGGTGACAATTGGGAACGGATTCCGCTTCGGTGTTGAATATCTCATTGCATGCGCTCTTCTCTCTATCACTGGATTCTTGTGGGTTGCCATTAATAATCCATACTGGAATGATTTGCCTGCCATGGTCGCAACAGGCGTAGTTGTACTGACCATAGTTCCAGTATACGTAGCAGTGCTTCTCCGGAGGTTGCAGGCTGAAAAAATCAAGGCAGAGATGGCCAACAGGGAAAAGTCGCGTTTTATTGCGAATATCAGCCATGAAATCAGGACGCCGCTGAATGCAGTCGCTGGATTCAGCGAGCTGTTGAATGAGACTCATGATAAGGTGTATATGAGGCGTCTGATTAAAGGTATCCAGAGCTCAACGCGCAGCCTCACGACGCTTGTTGACGGCGTTTTGGAGTTCTCCAGGATCGAAGCAGGTCGAATCGATCTCGAGAGCAAGCCGTTTGAAGTGGAGGACCTGCTAGACAGCATCAGGAGTGTATTCTCGCTGCAGGCTGATAAAAAAGGAATTCAATTCTTCTGCGAAACAGATGCAAATGTTCCACCAGTTATTCTGGGTGATGTCAACCGCATACGCCAGATTCTTGTGAACCTTGTTGGCAATGCCATTAAATTTACAGACACAGGATATATCAAGTTGTGCCTTACAAGTATGCATGATCGGCAGCAGCGCAGCATTATTCGCTTCGAAGTGCATGACAGTGGAATTGGTATCAGGAAAGCCGCGGTGCCATATATTTTCGATCGCTTTCGTCAGGCAGACGATTCAGCCCAGAGAGCACATGGTGGTACCGGGCTAGGTACGGCGATAGCCAAACATCTGGTGGAGATGATGGGCGGACAAATCGGATTGGACAGTGAATATGGACACGGGAGTACCTTCTGGTTCACCATTCCCTACGAGGTTGGCCCGGATAATGGCATGTCTATGGCAGCTGACCAGGATCAGGCAGAAGCAGACCGGCTGTTGAGTGACGGTAGTAAAATCCGGATCCTGGTTGCTGAGGACAACGAGATGAACCGGCATGTTTTCAAGGGGATGCTCAAGAAACTGGGTATTTCAGCAATTTTTGCTGAATCAGGCACCATTGCCCTTGGAAAACTACTGCAAGAGAGATTTGATCTGGTCATGCTCGATATCCAGATGCCTGGCATGTCGGGATTTGATGTGATCAGCCAATACAACGAAGACACGGAAGCTTCTGAAAGAGCTCCTATAGTCATCGTAACGGGGGATGCGACTGCTGAAGTCAGAGCCCAATGTAAACAGCTTGGGGTCAGTCGATTTCTGGCCAAGCCAGTCGAATTAAATGAACTACGTCGCGTCGTGTCTGAGTTGGTTTGTTTCAGAGATGAAATGCCTGTGCCTGTATGAAGCATATTCGGGCCAGAAAAGGCGCAGATATCTGGTGCAGCTGGGACAAGTGGCTGCTTTCCATTGAACAGATTTGATGACGACTCAAACCACATATGACAACAAAAACAAGATTCGCCCCCAGCCCGACTGGTTATCTCCACGTTGGTGGTGCACGCACAGCATTGTTTTCCTGGCTACATGTCCGCAAGCATGGTGGAAAATTTGTCCTGCGAATCGAGGATACCGATCTCGAGCGCTCCACGGCTGAGTCCGTTAACGCCATACTGGAGGGCATAACCTGGCTGGGTCTGGAGTACGATGAAGGTCCGTTCTACCAGACCCAGCGTTTTGATCGCTATAACAAGGTCATTCAGGAACTGATCGACCAGGACCTTGCCTATTATTGCGATTGTCCAAAGGAGCGTCTAGAGTCATTGCGTGAACAACAAATGCAGCGCAAGGAGAAGCCCCGCTACGACGGGCATTGCCGTGCGAGGCAGATTGATCCCGAAAAGCCGCATGTGGTCCGGTTCCGCAACCCGCTTGAGGGCGGCGTGGTGGTGGATGACTTGGTGCGCGGGAGGGTCATATTCCGGAATGAGGAACTCGATGATCTTGTAATCCGCCGCACCGACGGTTCGCCGACATACAATCTGACGGTCGTGGTGGATGACTCCGACATGGAAATCACCCATGTCATTCGTGGCGATGACCACCTCAATAACACGCCCCGGCAGATCAATATTTTGCAGGCCCTGGGCAAAACACCACCCCGCTATGCGCATGTGCCGATGATTCTCGGTGATGACGGCTCGCGACTGTCCAAGCGGCATGGTGCACTGAGCGTCATGGAGTATCGCAAGCAGGGGATATTGCCTGAGGCCTTGTTGAACTACCTGGTGCGCCTGGGATGGTCACATGGCGACCAGGAGATCTTCTCGCTGGACGAAATGATAGAACTGTTTGATATCGAGGAGGTAAACCGGGCAGCCTCGACATTCAACAACGACAAGCTCCTGTGGCTGAACCAGCATTACATCAAGCACGACGACCCGGCCCGGATTGCCCATCTGCTGAGCCCACATCTGGGCGATCTGGATATCGACCCGGCAAGCGGGCCCAACCTGGTGGATGTTGTGATCGCACAGCAGGAACGTGCCCGGACGCTGGTCGAGATGGCAGAAATAAGCGCTTTTTTCTACAAGGACTTCGATGCCTATGATGAGAAGGCCGCCAGGAAGCACCTTAGGCCGGTTGCCAGGGATGTGCTGGAGAGAGTGCGTCATGTGCTGGCCGAAATGACTGTATGGACACCGGAAAGCCTGCACCAGGCGGTCGTTGACATAGCCGAATCCCTGGAGCTGAAGCTGGGCAAGGTCGCCCAGCCATTACGCGTGGCTATCGCCGGTAGGGCCGCTTCTCCGGGTATCGATGTGACGCTGCACCTGGTCGGCCAGCAGGCTTGCCTGCGCCGGATTGACAAGGCGCTGAACTATATCGCGCAACGCGCAACCGAGAATTGATCGGGCTTGATGTAAGGACCCAACTTATGAGTGACAACGAGGCAGCCACGCCCGGCAACTTTGTACGCAATATCATTGATGCCGATCGGCGGGCCAACAAGCATGACGGTCGGGTGGCCACCCGTTTTCCGCCTGAACCGAACGGTTACCTGCACATTGGCCATGCGAAATCTATTTGCCTGAATTTTGGTATTGCCAGGGACTACCACGGCACCTGTAACCTGCGTTTCGACGACACCAACCCGCACAAGGAAAATATCGAATACGTTAAGGCAATCGAGGATGACATCCGCTGGCTCGGCTATGACTGGGGAGACCGCCTGTTTTTTGCGTCTGATTATTTCGAGCCGCTTTACGAGTTCGCCTGCGAGTTGATTCGCAATGGCAAGGCCTATATCTGCGACCTGACGGCCGAGCAGATCCGTGAATTCCGCGGCACCCTGACCGAGGCCGGAAGTGATAGCCCTTACCGCGATCGTCCGGTCGAGGAAAATCTGGACCTGTTCGCACGCATGCGCGCAGGTGAATTCGAAGACGGGGCACGGGTGTTGCGGGCGCGGATCGATATGGGTTCGCCGAACATGAATATGCGTGATCCCACCCTGTACCGCATCCGTCACGGTGTCATCCATCACCAGACCGGGGAGGAGTGGTGCATCTACCCGATGTATGACTTCACCCATCCGATTTCGGATGCCCTCGAGGGCATAACGCATTCCCTTTGTACCCTCGAGTTTGAGGATCACCGGCCACTGTATGACTGGGTACTGGATAACGTCTCGGTGTCCTGCCATCCGCAACAGATCGAATTCTCTCGACTGAACCTGCAATATACGGTCATGAGCAAGCGCAAGCTTACCCAGCTTGTCGAGGATGGGCACGTGGAGGGCTGGGACGATCCGCGTATGCCGACACTTGCTGGAATGCGCCGGCGCGGTTTCACGCCGGCCTCGATCCGCGACTTTTGCGATCGAATCGGGATCACCAAGTCGGAGAACTCGGTCGAGATGGGGATGCTTGAATACAGCATCCGCGAGGACCTGAATGCGCATGCAGCGAGGCGCATGGGCGTGATACATCCACTCAAGGTGGTGATTCTGAACTACCCGGAAGACCGGGTGGAACAGGTATGGTCTGCAAACCATCCCCAGGATGAATCGATGGGACAGCGGGAGCTGCCGTTCACCCGCGAGCTGTACATCGATCGCGATGACTTCCGCGAGGAGGCCCCCAAGAAATTCAAACGACTGGTTTCCGGTGGCGAAGTGCGCCTGCGCAACGCCTACGTGATCCGTTGCGAGGAGGTCATCAAGGACGTCAATGGTAACATCATCGAACTCCATTGCAGCTACGATCCGGCGACTCTGGGGGCGAACCCCGAGGGCCGCAAGGTCAAGGGTGTCATCCACTGGGTCTCTGTGCCGTATGGCCTGGAAGCGGAAGTGCGCCTGTATGACCGCCTGTTCACCCACCCCAGTCCGGACTCGACCCGGGATAGAAAGGACTACCGGGAGTATCTGAACCCCGATTCCCTGCGGACTGTGACCCGCTGCATCGTGGAGCCAAGCCTGGCGGATGCCCATCCCGGCGAGCACTTCCAGTTCGAGCGCGAGGGTTATTTTTGCGTCGATACGAAGCTGTCTACCGGATCTTCCCTGGTATTCAATCGCACCGTGACGCTGCGCGACTCCTGGGCGAAAATCGAGCAGCAACAGAAGGTTTAATTCACGGCCTGCCGTAAAGGGGTGTTGATTGTATCCGGATGGCAGACCATATTAATATGTATCAGGACGTCAAGCACTTAGGCGGTCGGGATCTGAGCTGAATTACGTTATAATCTTGACAGCGACAGTCACCTCACGTAGATTGCGCGCTTCGTTTTCTGGGGCCATAGCTCAGCTGGGAGAGCACTTGCATGGCATGCAAGGGGTCGGCGGTTCGATCCCGCCTGGCTCCACCAGATTCCGGGGGCTGACTCTTCAGCCCCCGAATTCATTTTGTTCCGCGCGGCGACATTATCCGAAACCCCGCTGCCACCTATTGACTATTCTGCACTGCAGCAGTGCGGTGTTCACATGCCGGTATTCATTCAAGGTGAAATGATCCTGCCCAGATGTTCGCGCAACCTGTCTGGAGAGGCCAGGTTGGATTCAGATAACGTCAACAGAAAATATACCGGTTCTTCATCCCGAATCATGTCAATAGCGGACGAATAAGAGCGCACTTCACCCGGATCCAGCTCAACCCTGTCCACGTCAGTCGTCGCATCGCCGGATGTGACCTGGGCGACGCCGATCTGAATTCCAATGTCGTTGAATAAAAAGATCTCGACCTTCGGCCGTACGATCCCCAGACTGTTATTGTGCAATACCAGTCGGTATTCATAGATCTTCTTCTTACCGCTCTTCACCAGGGTGAAGATGACATTACGTACATATTCCTCACCAATTGTAATCGCCTCGTCATAGGTCAACGGGAGCAGGTTGGGAATCCGCTCTTGTACAAGGAGGTCTCGCTCGCCGCGTACCGTTTCGAGTTCCTTGCTAACATTCTGCAGCGTGGCCTCCAGTTTCCGCAGTTGCACTGTGGATTGCTCAAGTTTGGTGGATTTTCCGGCTATGTAGAACCAGGTGAAAATATAGGTAAGCGTGAAGAGTATCGCTAAGCCGGCAAGCAGGTATCGATAGCGCCTTAGCCTGGTCTCGCTTTGGTACCTGGAGCGTGAACGCCGGACACGTCGCGATCTGCCATTGGTCGCTTCGCCATCCTCAACGACTACGGTTGTACTCATATCCACTCTACTCCCACGACTTGTAATTACACCCGTTGGCCCGCCAGCTTGGCATGCTGCTTATAATTGCCGCAAATATGATGCCAATATATTTAATACATTAAAAACAATAAGTAACATAATCCAATTATTATTTAAAGACATAGATGTTAAATAAAATGACACCCCAATGTTTCTTCAAATGATCATTAGTACACTGAAATCCCCGAATACGGACCCCGGCACGGTAATATCGGCGAAATCCTCTCCGTTGCGAGTCTGATCGGCATGATGCCAACTGAAAATGACAGGATCCCCGGCTATGTATCCTCACAGGGCCTCCTGATCAACTAGCTGACTATCAAGGAATTACACGCCGTGCCGATAAGAATCATGTGAATTCACACGATTCAGGTCAGTGGTGGCATGTCCACGAAATACGATCTCCCGCATCCTGCATACAGAACAGGTCGCCTTCCAGAAATACCCGGTCCACAGGTAATCTCCCCGTGAAAGGCATTTGTGACAAATTATTAGAACATCCCGGGTTCAGGGAAAGTGAACACTGGGTACGTCGCTATTTTTCAGCGAATGAAAAGATTATATCGGAGGGTGATACTGGTCGGGAGGTCTTTGTCCTGCAGCGCGGGAGCGTCAGGATTACGGGTAGCGTCGAGTTGCAACAGGGAGAGGCCATTCATCCTGGTTTCTGCGATCTGGAGGCCGGGGCGGTCTTTGGTGAATTCGGTCTACTCAGCCAGAATCAGCGCAGTGCCACTGTGATTACGGTAACCGATTGCGAGATAGTCGTCATTGACGGCGAGCGCCTGCTCGAGTTCTTCGAACAACACCCCGGAATAGGCTACCGGTTCCTGCTGGAATTACTGGAAAACTCGGCCAGGCATCTTGATCAGACCAATCGGAAGATGCTCAAGATGCTTGCCTGGGGACTGCAGGCCCGCAATCTGGATTCCTGCATTTCCGGGACATAATCGATTCAATCCCGGTGTTCCTGTGTGCGTCCGAAATCTGGGCGCAACCTGCTACCTGCGCCACGTGTGCGTCACCCAATGACCGGGCACACCCATGGGCTCCCAGCCGGCTTGCCACTAGCTCGGGTGCCTAACTCTGTGTTTGAATGTTATCAATGGCTTGCGCAGCTCGATTGAATAATTATATAAGTATACAATGTATTATTTATGTTGAGCCTCTGATCTCGGCAGGGTGAAGAATTCTCCAGCGCTGGAGGTCAGGACAATAACGGCATGGATTCGCACCGGCTGTGGCAGAGATTGGCGGTTTATGTTTCTCCAGCCAGGGCCGCTAATACGGTTATATTTATTAATAAGATACTGAAGTACATAGGGTTAGGGATGGCAGCAAGACATAATCAGCAGGCGACCGGTTCCCTGGGTTGCGCGCTCCGGGTACGCCGGGAACAGCGAGTGACGTAATCCCATGCCTGTCTTCCGCATATTCCGCCACTATATCCCGGCATCGTTCATTATCCTGGGGATCATCGAGGCGTTGATTTGCTTCCTGGGATTCTATGCCGGTGTCTACCTGCGCTTCTTGGGCGATTCCGCTGTCGTCGCAAGTCATTTCGGGACCTTGTGGCCAAAGGCCCTTGTCTACACGGCGATCATTGTATTCGCCATGATTTCACTGGGGCTCTACGATCGCACGGCATGGTCACTGGAAGGGCGTTCCGCGATGCTGTTGCGGGTGTTCGCCAGTTTTCTGGTCGCGATCTTTCCCCTGAGTTTCCTGTTCTACCTCATGCCGACAATTCACCTCTGGCGTGGCGCCACCTTGCTGGTGTTGTGCATGTCACTGATCGGTGTAATCATGACCCGCCTGTTATTTATCAACGTGGTGGACCGCAAGGTCTTCAGGCGCCGTGCCCTGGTGCTCGGCGCGGGTAAGCGTGCCTGTCATATCAGGACACTGGAGGATCAGCTGCCCGTGCTGGGTGTCGAGGTGGTGGGTTACACGCACATGGACAGGGATCACGATGTCATTGATGACGGTCGCCTCGTTCGGCTGGACAGGTCCATAAGTGAAATCGTCACGGAAAGAAAGGTTGATGAAATCATCCTGGCCGTCGATGATCGGCGCAAGGGCATGCCGGTAGGCGAGATCCTGGATTGCAAGATGGACGGTGTGGACGTACTCGATATGCTGACCTTCTTTGAACGGGAAACCGGCAGGATCAAACTGGACCTCATGAATCCCAGCTGGCTGTTTCTGTCGGACGGGTTTCGTTTCAATGCGGTTCGCGAGACGCTCAAGCGTATCTTCGATATCGTGGTCAGCCTGCTACTGTTGCCTGTCTTTCTGCCACTGATGTTCGTTGTTGCCATTGCCATTTGGATCGAAAGCGGGGGTAAGGGGTCTGTCTTCTATACACAGCCCCGGGTTGGCCTTAACAACAATGAATTCACCATTTATAAATTCCGCAGCATGCGGCCCGACGCCGAGAAGGACGGCGTGGCCCGGTGGGCGCAAGCGGGAGATAACCGGGTGACCCGGGTCGGGGCCTTCATCCGCAAGGGAAGGCTGGATGAGCTGCCCCAGATCTTCAATATCCTCAAGGGTGACATGAGTTTTGTCGGCCCCCGACCGGAGCGCCCGGTGTTCGTGGAACAGCTGCAGCAGCAATACCCCTACTACCGCGAACGGCACCGCATGCGCCCGGGGCTGACGGGCTGGGCCCAGATATCCTATCAATACGGCGATTCAGCGGAGGACGCCTTCCGCAAGCTCGAGTATGATTTGTATTACGTGAAAAATTACAGTATTTTTCTGGACTTGCTGATAATTCTTCATACGATACAGGTTGTTTTGACAGGCAAGGGTGCGCACTGACCCGAGACCCCCCAGAGCCGGTGGCTGCCTGATCCCCACCCTGATCCCCACGGCGGTTGCGCAGGATTTAGAGCATGAACGGTACCGGGTGTGATTAACACGGGTGCGATGAACATCGGTGTAGTGAGTTACACGCTGGGCGCACTGGCCTACCTGGCGCTGACGGCGCTGCTGTTGACCGGCTGGCGGGGGCGGCTGCAGGGCGGCCTGCTGGTGACGGCGACGTTCGTGACGGCCC
Source organism: uncultured Ectothiorhodospiraceae bacterium (assembly GCA_947259415.1). Lineage (GTDB taxonomy): Bacteria > Pseudomonadota > Gammaproteobacteria > UBA9214 > UBA9214 > CAMYJZ01. The sequence goes on from CAMYMI010000024.1 coordinate 23,029, forward strand.
TGTGGTGTGGCGCCGAGGCGCTGTGGGCCGGCTGGAGACTGCTGCCGGGCACCTTGGTGCAGACCGGGGAGACCCTGCACCTCGTCGCCTGGGCTGCCTTCCTGTCCGGCCTGCTGGGTCATGCGCGCAGCCGGGTACGCCTGGTCAGTCTGCTGATGTACGGCCTCGCGGCCATCCTGTTGCTGGGGCCGTTGATCTTTCCCTTGCTGTCTGCCTGGCTCCCGCAGGCGACGTCCGTCTCGCAACCCTTCTTTCTCGGCTATGTCCTGCTGACCGTGGGCGGCCTGTTCCTGGTGGAGAACCTGTATCGCAACACCCGTCCCGAGCAGCGCTGGGGGATCAAGTTTCTGTGCCTGGGTGTGGGTGCACTGTTCGCCTATGACTTCTTCCTCTACGCCGAGGCGCTGCTGTTCAACCAGCTAAATCCGAATCTGTTGCACGCGCGCGGTGCCGTGTACATGCTGGTGATGCCGCTGATCGGGATCTCGGTGGCGCGCAATCCCGAGTGGTCGTTCTCGATGTTCATCTCCAGGGACCTCGCCGTACACACGGCGACCCTGCTGGCGGCCGGGGCCTACCTGCTGCTCATGGCCATCGCCGGCTACTACATCCGCTATTTCGGGGGCGAGTGGGGGGGCTTTTTACAGATCGTCTTCCTGTTCGGGGCCGGGGTGGTGTTGCTGGTGCTGCTGTTCTCCGGGCAGCTGCGTGCCCGCATCCGGGTATTTCTCGGCAAGCACTTCATCCACCACCGCTATGACTACCGGGCGCAGTGGCTCAGCTTCACCAAGGCCCTGTCGCAATGCAAGCAGGAGGTCCTGCCACATGAATGCGTGGTGCGGGCGATCGCGGAAGTGGTGGACAGCCCCGGCGGGATGCTGTGGCTGCGCGACAAGGACGGCGCCCTGGTCCAGGTAACCCACTGGGGGGTCTCCGGCGGGGAAGACGAGATCCTGGCCGCTGACGCCCCGCTGGCCCGCTACCTGGTCGAGCCCGCCTGGGTGATCGACCTGGAAGAGTACCGCACGGACCCGGAACTGTATGCGTCGCTGGAATTGCCGGACTGGGTACTCGAGCTGCCGCGCGCCTGGCTACTGGTACCGCTACTCGACCAGGGGCAGTTACTCGGTTTTGTGGTCATCACCCAACCGCGCGCCCGGGTACCGTTCAACTGGGAGCTGCGTGACCTGCTGAAAACCGCCGCATCCCAGGCGGCCAGCCACCTGGCGCAGCTGGAGGCCGTGGAGGCGCTGGCCGAGGCCCGCCAGTTCGAGGGCTTCCACCGCCTGTCCGCCTTTGTGCTGCATGACATCAAGAACCTGATTGCCCAGCAGTCCCTGCTGGTCGGTACGGCCGCACAGCACAAACACAAGCCGGAGTTTATCGATGATGCCATCGACATCATGGAACATTCAGTGGCCAAGATGCAGCGCCTGATGCAGTTGTTGCGCGCCGGTGTGCCCGGCAGCAAGCCGCGGCCAGCCAACCTGGTGACGGTTCTGCGGGACGCCGTAAATCAGCGCAGCGGCAGCCGACCCGTGCCCGGCCTGGACGCGATGCCCGAGGAGGCCTGGGTGATGATGGACCAGGACCGGATGACCTCGGTGATCGGGAACCTGATCCAGAATGCCCAGGACGCCACCCCGGATGACGGCGCGGTCAGTATCAGTCTGACCCGTCACGGGAAACGGGCGGTGATCGTGATCGCGGATAATGGTTGCGGGATGGACGCGGCGTTCATTCGTGAGCGCCTGTTCCGTCCCTTCGATACCACCAAGGGGGATACCGGTATGGGCATCGGTGCCTATGAGTGCCGGGAGTATGTACAGGGCCTGGGCGGCGAACTTCGTGTGCAAAGTGAACCCGGGGCGGGGACCCGGATGCAAATTACGCTACCATTGGTAGCCGAGGGTGTGGCTGAGCAAAAGAGCTATCAACACAAGGAGCGGTTGGTTGAGTAATCCGAACAAGACATTGCTGGTGGTGGAAGACGATCCCGGTCTGCAGAAGGCCCTGCGCTGGGCCTTCAACGATTTCGAGGTGGTCACCGCCGAGGATCGCAATAGCGCCATTGCGCAGTTACGCCGGCACGAACCGCAGGTGATCACCCTCGACCTGGGTCTGCCACCGGACGCGGGAGGCGCCTCGGAGGGTTTGGCAACCTTGCAGGAGGTCCTCGGCCTGGCGCCCGATATCAAGGTGATCGTGGTCACCGGCAACAACGACCGGGAAAATGCCGTCCACGCCATCGGTCTGGGTGCTTGGCTGTTTTTCCAGAAACCGGTGGATGCCGAGCTACTGAGTTTTATCGTGGAGCGCGCCTATACCCTGTATCAACTGGAACAGGAGAACCGGGATCTATCGCGGCGTGACATCAAGGAACCGATGGCCGGGATCATCGCGACCAGCCCGCAGATGCTGGAGGCTTGCCAGACGGTCGAGAAGGTGGCGCCGACGGATGCCACGACGATGTTACTGGGCGAGAGCGGGACCGGCAAGGAATTGCTGGCGCGCGCACTGCATGCCCTCAGCCCCCGTGCCAAAGAGCGTTTCGTTGCCATCAACTGCGCCGCCATACCGGATACCCTGTTGGAGAGCGAGTTGTTCGGTTATGAAAAGGGGGCCTTCACCGGCGCGGCAAAACAGACCCAGGGCAATATCGAATACGCCGACGGTGGCACCCTGTTCCTGGACGAGGTGGGTGATTTGCCGCTGCCACTGCAGGCCAAACTGCTCAGGTTCCTGCAGGAGCGGATCATTGTGCGCGTCGGCGGTCGCAAGGAAATCCCGGTGGATGTGCGCGTGGTCTCGGCCACCCACCAGGACTTGTCTGAATTGATCAAGCAGGGTGGCTTCAGGGAAGACCTTTACTACCGGGTCAGCGAGATCAGTATCCAGATCCCACCGCTGAGAGAACGCCAGGGCGAGGCCGTCGTGTTAGCGAATTACTTCCTGGGCAAGGAGGCCGCGCAGCAGAAGAAAGGCAATCTCTCCTTCAGCAGCGATGCACTGGCCGCCATCGACGCCTATGAGTGGCCGGGTAATGTCCGGGAACTCGCCAACCGGGTCAAGCGCGCCGTTATCATGGCCGAAGGAAAACAGGTGACCGCACGGGGCCTGGAACTGGCGGCGACTGAAACCGAGCCATTGCCGCTTAATCTGCGCGAGGTGCGCGTACAGGCCGAAAGCAAGGCCATGTTACAGGCGCTGAGCCATGCCAAGGGCAATGTCTCCCGGGCGGCGAATCTTTTGGGCATTACGCGCCCGACATTCTATGCCCTGGCCAAGAAATACAATCTGGATATCAGTCAATTTGGAACCTGATGACGCCTGACCCGCCATCCGCCAGCTCCGTAAGAGATCCCCAAAGTAACGCTAGCGCAGACCGGGTAGATTAGCCTCCCAGTTCTTGCATGAGCTGTCTCGCCTCTTCGACTTTCGGGAAATCGGAGGTGTCTTCCAGCAGTTCTTTCACCACCCGCAACGCCTGCTCAGGGTTATCCGCCCGCTGGTAGATCAAGGCCTGGTGATAGCGATAGCCGGGATTGCCGGGGCTGGCCCTCAGCGCCTCGCGTATCAGCAACTGTGCCCGGGAGGGATCGGACTTGCTGACCACGACCGCCAGGGTATCCGTGACGGCGTGGGAGCGGGGCGCAACAGAATGGGCCTTTTCCGCATAGGCCAGTGCCTGCTTCGGATCCGAATCCTGCAAAAGCCAGGCGAGATCATTCAGGACGACCGCGTTATCGGGCTTGGCTTCCAGCATGCGGGTATAGATCTCGATGGCGTCGGATTTCCGGTCCATGGCCACATACCTCGAGGCCAACCGCAGACTGCTCAACGGGTCGGCCGGGAGTTTGTCCAGCCAGGCTGTCAGCAGGCCGATGGCGGCCTCCCGGTCACCCGAGTCCCAGGTCGCGGCCTCGAGCTTCAACAGGTTGAAGTTGGTCTCCTTCAGTTCAAAGGCGCGGCGATAGGCCGTAGCGGCGATCTTGTGATTGCCAAGGGAACTGGCCAGGCGGCCTTCCAGCAGGAACACTTCGGCGGTTTCGCCGGACTGCTTCCTCAGCAGATCGATATGCTTGCGTGCCGCCGGGGTGTCGCCTGCGGCAATCAGCTGTTCAATCCACAGTTGGCGGGCACCAGCGTGGTCCGGATCCAGCGCCAGCACGCGCTCGAGCGCGTGCCGGGAGCCTGTCGTGTCATCCAGCTTTCTGAGGGTCATGGCCAGTAAATAGTGGACGCTGGCGTTATTGGGTGCCATGTCGACCATGAGCCTCAGGTTGTCCCGGGCGCTGACAGAGTCATCCGTACGGTACTGGGCTTCCGTGAGTATTTTCAGGTACTCGAAGCTTCCCTTGCCGGACTGGTGCACCGGCGCCAGGATCTCGACCACTTTGGCATACTCGGCCTGCCTGGTGTAATGGCGACTCAATGCCAGGCGCGGCAACAGCGCCTGGGGACTGGTCTCGATGGCCTGTGCGAGCACGGTCCTCATTTCGTCCACGTTCCCGTCCAGGGCCGACAGGTAGGCGAGATTCATGGAGGTGGTCAGACTGCCGGGTTGGTGCTCCAGGATCTTCCTGTAATAGGTCTTGGCCTCCTCGGGCCGTCCGGCCTGCACGGCCAGGGACGCCAGGCCGCTGTTGGCCGTGACATTGTTGCTGTCCAGCGCCAGGGTGTCGCGAAAGGCCTGGCCGGCCTTGTCATGCTCCTGTCGGCTGATATACACCGTCCCCAGGGCGGCGTTGGCGACCACGCTGTCCGGGTGGGTGTCCCGCAATTGCAGGGCGGCCTCGAGTGCCTTGTCCAGTTCCTTATTTTTCAGATAGGTGAAAATAATGGCCAGCGAGGTTTGCTGGATGACGGGATCCAGTTTCCTGGCGGACTCCAGTTCTCTCAGGCCCGACTCGAGCTCACCCTCCTGGATCATGCCGATACCGAGTTTGATCCGGGCTTCCGCGGATTCCGGGTCCTGTTCGACCCACTGCTGCATGACCTCGAGACTCTCGACATGGCGCTTTTCGCCGGCCAGGGCACTGGCCAGCAGCTTCAAGGAGTAGGTGTCGCCCGGTTCCTGAGCAAGGACCGGGCGTATGAAGCGCTCCGTGTCCTTGTAATTTTCGTTCTGTATCGCAATCCAGGCCAGCATTTTCAGTGCCGGGCCAAAACCGGGATTTTTGGAATCAAAGCGCTGCAGATAACTGTTGGCCTGTTCCAGGTTCCCCGTCATCAGCATGGAGGCGCCGGCATAATACAACGCGCGCACATGCTGGGGATTGGCCGCCAGCGTCTGCTCGAAAAAGCCTTGCGCATCCTTATAACGCTTTTCCTGGTAGGCGAGCAGCCCTTCCAGGTAATCCAGTAGGTGATTCCGGACACCCTGGTTTCTTTGGGCGGCGATTTCCGTTCTTGCCGGGTCAAGGTTGCCCAGGGCCATGTGGATACTGATCCGGTTCATACGGTCCAGGGTATTGGCGTGCCGGTTGTCCACGGCCTTGCTGAAGGCGTCGAGCGCCGCCTCCAGATTGCCCTGGGTGCGCTCGATCGTGCCCAGCAGACTCCAGGCCTCGGCGTGGCCGGGATCGATGGCGAACACCTGGTCCAGCAGGGCCCGGGCCGGGTCCAGCTCCTGTCGGGTTCCCGCCAGCCAGGCCATGCCGGTGAGCACCTCCACGGATTGCGCATCCTGGCCCAGGCCCTTTTCGAACTCCTCCCCGGCCTCGTCGAGCTTGTCCGTTGCGAGCAGGGCCATACCCCGGGTGGCGTGGACAGACGCCTTGCCGGTCGGCGACAGATTATCCTGATAAGGATTGATCTCCAGCACGCCCTCATAGTCCTGCTGCATCAGCAGGGCCCGGGCGAGCAGGGGCTGGATGTACGCCGGGTCCACACCCTGCGCTGCTGCCTGCTCCAGCTCCTTTTGGGCCGAGGGGCCATCGCCCAGGGCCAGGTGTGTCTCCCCGAGCAGGCGCCGCGCGAGGACATTGTCCGGCGCCTGCAGGAGGGCGTTTTTTAACTCGATCAAGGCAAACTCAGGTTTATCCCTGTCGATAGAGTCCTGTGCGGCGGCAATGTGTTCTTCGGGGGAGCGGCTTTCGCCACCCCCGCAACCGGCGAGTGGATTCAGCAACAACAGCAACAGGACGAGCTTCAGGGGACTGGGCATGGGCTTACAACCTTCATAATAGGTGTTCGAAAAAGAAATCAAAGCGTATCAGGCGCCGGAACCGGACTATCATGCCTTAGGGGAATTTAACTGGCAAGGCGAGAACGCCACGACAGCTTGGCGGCTGACCTGACCGGGGGATCTTCTGAAGGCCGGGGTATCCTGGGTCTCCGACAATAGAAAAAGGGGCCCGAAGGCCCCTTTTCGGGAGTGAGACCCACCTACATCCCATCAGGCACGGCGGCGACTCAGGAACATGCCCAGGAAACCCAGCCCCAGCAGCGCCAGGATGCTCGGCTCCGGCACCATCACGCGCGCGATATCGACGTTGGCATTACTGCGGATCGACAGCTGGTAGAGGTTTTCCGCGGACAACAGCGGCGTGTCTATGCTGAAGGCCACTGACAACGCGTTGCCGCAGCCAGTACCAGCACCCGCGATGTCGAACAGGTTACCGCAGGTCTGGATATCAAACGGGAAGTCATTGGCGTTGGCGGACGTCGTTTCGTTCAGCAGGTCGAAGGCCGCGAGGGTGGAGGAATCGAAGATGACCCCGCCGCCATCGGCACCGCCGACGTCCGTGATCGTGATGACGAATTCAGTACCGGCCGAGGCCTTGCCGGGGAAGACCTCGCCGGCGCTGGCAAAGGCCTCCAGGTAGGTGACAATACCAGCCTCGATGCTGATGACATCAGCCCCCACCAGGCTGAATTCCCAGTTGGCCTCAAAGCCATTGTTGACGTTGGCCGAACCCTCCGCCGTGGTGGTGGACAGGTTAGCGTAGGCGACCTGCACAACGTCGGCACCCAGACCGAAATCAACACTACCATCAGGGAAATCAACTTCATTTGCCAGGTTGGCAATCGGCGCATCGGCCTGGTATTGATCGGAGGTGACGAAGTCCGTCCCCTGCGGGCCGCTGAGTATCAGGGGCGGGATGGTGTTCTCAGCGATGACCGGGCAGTCACCCGTCGTGCTCAGGCAGCTGGCGGGAAAATCGATGTCACCGCCATTCGGTTCGGCGAAGGAATAGCCGCCCGTACCCGTCAGGACGCCGTCCATGTCGGCGCTGCTGGTGAACGTCACCGTACCATCGACGAAATCGGTGTCAAAGTCCAGTGTCGAGCCGTCTGATTTATTGAAGAGTAGTTCATCCAGTGTAATCACCGATGTTGCGAACAGATCGGCCTGCACGGATCCGGCGACCGACAAACCAAGCATGGCGCTTGCCAGCAGGGTGGTGGTGGTAAATTTGGTTATTTTCATTTGTCTGATCTCCTGGGTGTCATGCTGTCTTGGTCAATGTACGGGTTGCAAATACTCTTTGCTGACTGTTATGAGGCAGTTATTGTGCCAAAAACAGTAATTACCAATAATTACATAGGCATAGGTATCAGAGGGATTCTGACCCAAGGCTCTCTCCGACCCACGTGTAAAATTACCGGACACCTGCAGTGGGCCGTTCCCCTGTCAACGATTTGGCCCGAAGCGAGTATGCATATAAAACATAGTTAAAACAAAAAGATACGTAATCCGGGTTCGTTGTATAAAATGCTGACAGCGGCCTCTGATTTTCCGCCACCACCCCGGTATGGCACCATGCGGCTGGCTGTCAGGGCCGCCACGGCGTAAGCCACATCGAAGGAAAATCATTTAGCTGCCAGGAGGCGCTGATTCCAGCTATGCCAAGCCTCTTCGTAATCAAAACCCTGTGTCGCGAGCTCATCACCCGCGAACGCAGCCCGCGGGTCAACGAAGCCGACCTGGTGATAGACGACCCGGAAAAGGTCGCCGCCTACACCGAGGCGGGGCGCGAGGCCGGCGTGATAGCGCCGGTCTACCTGTACCACTGTGCATAGATGTGTGAGCTCATCCGCCCCGGTGATACCATCATCGATCTCGGTTATGGGCCGGCCACGCAGCTGGCCATGGTGGCCCGGCTGAATCCGGATACACACTTTTATCGGGCTGGACCTGTCGCCGGACATGCTGGACCGGGCCCGGGCCCATATCGCTGAACAGGGCCTGGACAACATCGAGCTGCGCACCCAGGACATCACCGCGCTGACCTCGGTGTCCGATCACAGCGTGGATGCCGCGGTCTCCACGTTCGCCTTCCACCACCTGCCGGATGTTGCCGCGCTGGAGAAGACCTTCAGCGAGGTAGCAAGGGTGCTCAAACCCGGTGGTGGCGTGTACCTGGTCGATTTCGGGCATCTGAAGGCGGAAAAATCCATTCAGACCTTTGCCTACCAGTATGCCGACAGACAGCCGGAGCTGTTTACCCTCGACTACCTGTATTCGTTGCAAGCGGCTTTTTCAAAACAGGAATTCGACCGTCTCACGCGCCAGTACCTGCACGGTACGGCGAGGCTCTATTCCACCTTCCTGGTGCCCTTCATGGTGGCCATCAAGAGCCCGGCGCGCACGGGCACCCGCAACCCGGAGATGCTGCGTCAGCTGCACGCGATTCGCGACAATCTGCCACCTCATCACAGGACCGATCTTGCTGACTTGATCACGTTCTTCAAGATGGGTGGCCTGCGCAGCCCGTTACTCGCCTGACCCGTTTCCCCAAAACAAAAAAGTTACAAAAAAAGGGGGCGGTAACCCGCCCCCTGATGGTCCAACTAACGATGTTTGAACGCTAGCGGCGATCAAACCCGGTCAGGTCGTGCAGCTGCAGTCCGTTGCCGCCCCGGCCCATGTAACCATCGACTTCATAGATGATGTCGGTGGTATTCAGCGAGGCCGGATCGATGTCATCGACACCATCACCGTCCACATCCACAAAGACCACGTCTGCCGCGTCCACACCGTCGTAGATGGTGATGCGGTAGAAGTCCGGGCAGTCGCAGTTGGCGGGGATGGTCGGATCACCCTTCTCGCCAAAGCCTTCCGGCGGGCAGGCCACATCGTCGCCCTCGGCCGGATCCGGGCCTTCACCCAGGTCATCGACGTTGACTTCGCAGTAATGGAAGGTGCCGTCAAAGGTCCGGTTGCCACGACCCTCGTCTCTGGCATTGGCATCCGGGATCAGCCAGTTCGGCGCACGGCCACCCCCGGCGATATTACTGAAGGTGCCGATGCAGTCGAAATCGAGCTGCTTGTTGGGTGACGGCGGATTGCCCGAAGGCGCGCAACCACCCGGATCGCTGCAGCGGATCTCGATGATCTCGGTGCCCGCCGGTGCGCTGGCGGTGCCGGCGTGGAAGCTGAAGCTGCCGAACGGACCGCGTTGCTGGTGGTGCTGCCATTCACCCTTGGGTTGCGGCGGCAACGCCGTGTTGGCGCCGGCCTGACCACCGAACTGGTAGCGGTTCTCCTCATCGGTATCCTCACCCCTCCACATACTGCCATCCCAGACATAGATGATCTCGCCGGTATCCAGCGTCGAGGAAGACACACCGCCACCCGTGAGGCGGCAGGCAATCTCTTCGACCGGCGGGCGGTCGATGCGCGCGGCATCGGCATTCGCATTGCTGCGTACCGAGAGCTGGTAGACCGTGGTGTTGTTCAGGGGCGGGGTCGTGATCGATATGGGCACCACCGTTGCGACCCCTGCCGTGTGCGTGCCCGTCAGTTGCAGGTCGAAGCCGAGGTCATTGGCATTGGCGGCGACGGCCTGGTTCAGGACGGTGGGGGCTGCCTCGAAGACCGGTTGCCCGGTGACCAGATCCGTGACCGTGATAATGAAGCTGTGTCCTGCCTCGGCCTTGCCCGGGAACAGTTCGTCCCCGCTCGCGAAGGCCTCTGCATAGACTCTTACGACACCTTCGACGGTGACCCCGCCAGGCTGGGCCAGCTGGAATATCCAGTTGGCCTCAAGGGCGTTGTTGGAGTTGGCCGAGCCTTCCTGCTCCCCGGTCGCAATGCCGACGTAGGCGCTGTTGCCCACGTTGGCCGGGAAACTGAATGCGCCCAAGTTGGTGATGGGTGCGCCGGACTCCTCCTGGTCGGCCGTCGCGTAGTTGCCCGCGGGGGCTCCGGAGATCACCGGGAAGGTGTTATCCCCGACCTGCGGGCAGTCACCCACGCAGATGGCCGGGAAATCGATGCCCGTGGTCGAGTTCGGAACGTCACGCTCGTCAGTCGCGCCATCCAGGAAGACGTCTTCATCGGCGGCGCCCGTCCAGGCGAGGTTATTCAGATCGGCGATCGCGTCCAGCACCGCTCCGTCGCTGCCCCTGAAGGTGAACTCCTGGATCTCTATAAACGACGTTGCCGTCACACCGGCCTGCGCTATTGAGGCAGCAAACAGGCAGGTGATAAAGAGCATACATTTGTCTCGTAATTTCATGTTCCCCTTCCTTCGTGTTGTTAGTTGGATCCTTGGTAATTCCGGTTAATAATGTAACTCATTGTAACCGGATGTAGCGAAGGCCCAGTGCGGCTTGCATCCGGTTGAATGAGGGATAAATTTTTGACGTCCTTACATAACAGTTATGTAGTTCATCATTGAGTATCCGTCAACAAACGCCACCTTGGCAGATGGAACTTCGGGGCGTAACGTCCTTGATTAATCAACGCATAAAAGATGCCAGATTTGGATTTTCCATTAGATATCAGCAGAATATCGGGGAGCCTTTTCCCGGAGACCATCAGCGAATGTTAATACAGTAAAAAATGCTGACAGTTAATCAATCAAAATAGGGAAACTCTGATTTATTCGTCATTGCGAGGAACAACGTGACGAAGCAATCTCCAAACTATTGATCTGACTGTTAGGAGATTGCTTCGCTACGCTCGCAATGACA
>CAMYMI010000025.1 GCA_947259415.1 uncultured Ectothiorhodospiraceae bacterium
TGTCGCTATATCCTTCTTGGCCAACGCGGAAATCCGATCTTATATCTGATTCCTGGTAGGCACCCTGGCCCCGATTCTCAAAATCAGCATACAAAACAGCCGTGCCACTGCTAACGCTGTTGCCCACACTGGTGCCAGTTTCAGCGGGCTCAGTAACAACGTTATTATCCGTTGACTGGGTTGGAGCCAAATTGGATGACATATCAATAGACTGAAGATTCACGGAAATGGAGTCTTTCAGGAAAATAACATTTCCGCCGCTTCCGGTAAGTGCCCTTTCTTCATCCATGAGCGAGATGATGTCTTGCACCTGATACTGTGTATTCGCGATATCTACAATCATTGGGTCACGGTAGAGGATTTGAGGATCGATTCCACTGGGCTGGCCATCAACGCTGCCATCAGTGTATAGGTCAAGTGCCAGATTTTGCAACATCGCGTCAGCCGTGACATCTGATGCGGCCAAGGCTATCTCGTAGAGGAACGATGACAGCGCCTCTATCGCGGCGCGGTAATTGACCACCAGCTGCTGTTGCTCGATGGTGATTGTGTTTTTGGTGATGATTGGCGGGGTGGAGAATAAGTTCGTCTCCGTTGAGATACCAAAACCCAGCGTTTCAATAATCTCCTGATTAAACGTGGATAACCTGGTCGCCAGCAGCGGGGCTGTGCCGCGTTCTGAGCCGGCTTCTTCGGTGAAGAGATTTGCCGCCGGAACAATTGATTTTGCCTGGCTGGGGCTGGACCAGGACAGTTTGGCCGAGGCGCCTCCCCCATTCTCATAGTACTCCATGACCACCGGGTAGCGGGTTCCTGCATCAAGGCTGATAGTACCGGTGTGTTCCGTCTCCCCCTGGTCTTGCCACTGGTCAACAATCAACTGGCCGTCTATCCACAAACGGACGCCATCATCGGTGGAAGTATGAAAGGTGTATGTTTCCGAAAAATCAGGCTCGATAAAGCCTGACCAGCGGACCGAGAAATTATCCTGGTTGACCAAGCCGTCAGGCGAACCACCACCCCAGGAGAAATTGACCGTGGCGTCAACACGCTCCATTGCGAGATTGGAGAAGCTGAGGTCATTATAATAGCGTGCCTGCAGCCCGTTGCCTTCGGATCGAGGAATATCCAGGCGCAGCATGTGATAGGCAAGTGTGGTATAGGGCGTGGCATACACCGGCTGCTTGGCATTAAGCGATTCCACAGTGATGAGGGCCACCAGCTTTTTGATCACCGGTGCGGTATTGGTATTAAGGTCGATGGCGTTGGTGCCGTCGATAACCAGCACATAGGGTGCAGCCCTGTCGGCCGGTCCGTTCCGGCGGACCTTCAGGCCTTTTATTTCAGCGTAGGCATTGGTTGTGGCCGTTGAGACCGGCTTATCCGGGTCATATAGTCCATCGAAATTTGTATCCAGTGCATAAATACTGACATTTGCAAAAGCAAGTGGACCCTTGATAGCCGCACCGGTGATCTCTATGAATTCACTCTCTACCTGGATATCCTGAGTTTCTGTTGCACCGCCAGACAAAGATGAAACCGAGCCTTCGTCCAAGCAGGCTGATAATAATACAGATACCATCAGTCCCAGCAGATGTGTGGTGCGATTCAGATTCATCTTCCCTTGCCTCATAGCAATCACAACTAGGAAGAATCATCGGCAAAACGGGCGGTATGCTCCGAGATGCAGGTCACGTAATGTGGGACCGCCAGTGGTATCAGTTATATTTGAAGTAAAACTGGTACGTGAATCACATATGTAAACAGAGGTAGTTCCCTGGCGAGCGTCGGAAAAATTAACACTTTTATCTGTGGCTGATCTGCGAAATCTTTGTGCGCAGGGGATAATGATTGGCGCCAATCCATATCGGCTCGCCAGGTAGTTATCAGAAACCTCAACTAATTGAATTACAAACGAATACGTGCACTAACTACTATGTTCTGATAAAAGTTCTATATAAGTGTTTAAGTCCTTGTTATGATGATACTTTGGTATAAATAACACGGCTGAACCGGGGAGTCGCTATTGCTAACAAACGAATACCGGTTCGTCCGAAGGATTCGAGTATGACTACCACGTCAGTAACCCTCTAGTGACAATAATGGCCAACACTCCCAATAAGGGTAACGCTTGGAATTCCGGCCCAAAGTGGCTCGACTTTTTATGGCTGGTATTTCTGGCAGCGCATGTCGGTGTCACAAATGCAGCCGAAGAATACCTGCTCGGCGGCGGCGATACCGTGCAGATCATGGTCTACGAGCAGCCGGACCTGTCTATCGAGGCAAGGCTCAGCCAGGATAATGCGACCATCGCTTACCCGTTACTCGGTGAGGTAGCCCTCGGCGAGCTGACGCCGGCGCAGGCTGGCCGCAAGATTGCCAGACTGCTGAAAAACGGCGGTTTCCTCAAGGCGCCCCAGGTAACGGTAACCGTGAAGGATTACCTCAGCAAGCAGATCCCTATCATGGGGCTGGTTAACCAGCCGGGCGAATATGCGCTTCGTGATGAGGCCAGGGTTGTGGACATGATTGCCCAAGCAGGTGGACTTAAGGAAGATGCCGCGGATGTGATTGTCGTGATGAAGAAGCAGGGTGGCAAATCCGTCAAGCACGAAATTGACCTGATGCGTTTTTATGCCGGCGACATGGATCAGAATATCAAGATTTCCCAGGGGGATTTGATTATGGTTCCCAAGATGGATACCTTTTTTATCCAGGGAGAAGTAAATCGTCCTGGAATGTATCGGCTTGAACGTGGAATGACCGCAATGCAGGCCTTGTCTATTGGCGGCGGTGTGAATGATCGCGGGTCAATGAAGGGCTTGAAGGTAACCCGGACATTGCCGGACGGAAGCACTAATAAAATCAACATCGAATTAACCGACCAGCTTCAGCCCAATGATGTTTTGTATGTCAAGGAACGCCTTTTCTAGTAGATGACTTTGTGGATAAAGCCATGACGCCGAACGACATGAGTTTGGAAAAATACATACTGGTGCTGCGCAACCACATTCGGCTGATTGGCGCTGTTTTTATCATGGCCATGATCATCGCCAGTGTGATCACCTACATGACACCGAAAACCTATACGGCAACCGTGCTGCTGAACTTTGATTTCAAAGGCGCAAACCCGGTGGACAACCGCGGGTTATCTGTGCTTGCCGAAGAAACCTATATCGAAACCCAGGTAGGTATCATACAGAGTCAGAATGTAGCTCAGCAGGTCGAGGATGGACTGAGCGATTACGAAAGAGAACGCCTGATTTTGGCGCTAGAGGCAGAAAATACAGTTATTGATAAGATAATTAGCAGAATCAGGAGGGCGCTGAATTCATTGTTCAGTAGTCGACAGGTAAAACAGCAGGTATCTGGCCTGGAGAGTAGTGGCAGTGAATCACTGGACGTGAGATCTGCTTATGGCTGGCTGACGTATTATCTTGGTTCCCGCTTGAACGTTGACCCGCGTTTTAACAGTCGGATTGTTGAATTATCCTATGAAACAACCGATCCCCAGATCGCAGCGCTTATGGCCAACCGATTTGCCGATGCCTATATCGCTACCAGTCTACAGATGGTCATAGATCCGGCGCGCAAGACCACTGTCTGGTTCGATACCCAGTTGAAATCTCTGCGCAAGAAGCTCGAGGATGCCCAGACCGCACTCACAGCCTATCAACAGCAGGAAGGCATCGTTTTTACTGATGAGCGGCTTGATACTGAAAACTCCCGACTGCAGGAGCTGTCCGCGCAGCTCGTGAAGGCACAGCAGAACACCCGAATTGCAGTAACCGCGCAAAGCAAGCTGCGGGAGATCCTTGACCGTGGTGGTTCGCTGATGACATTCGAACCGGTTTTCAGTGATCCAATGGTCCAGAATATCAAAACCGAAATACGCGGCCTTAAGGCAGAGATCGCTGAGATATCGAGCAGTCTCGGCAGAAACCACCCCCGGTACAAACGGGTCAGCTCCGAGCTCCAGGCGGCAAAAAATCGTCTGAATCAGGAAGTCCGCGCCATTACCGATGGTATCGACAATGGGGTGGAATTGAGTCTTTCACGGGAACATTCTCTGAATAAGGCACTGGAGGATCAGAAAAAACTCGTTCTGGACCTCAAGGTCGAGCATGACAGGATCGCGGTGCTGAAGCGGAGCGTCGAGAGTGCCCAGGCCAGCTACAACGCCGCGCTGAACGAAATGAACACCACCAGCATGCAGAGCATGATCGACCAGACCAATGTGTCAATTGTCGATTCGGCCGATATTCCCGGTCACCACTCCTCGCCTAAGGTGACTACTAACCTGATCCTCGGGGCGTTTTCCGGCCTGTTGCTGGGTATCGGGTTGGCAGTGCTGATGGAAATATTTATTCGTCGGGTGCATTCCAGGGATGACCTGGTAACCGAGCTTGGTATTCCCCTGTTGGGCCACTTGAAGAAAGTATGACTACTGGCGGATGACAGCCCAATGAAAATCAGAAAACTGGTGGATTTTCTTGGCGGAGAGGAAAATGGCGACCGCCAGGCACCCGGCCTGACTGATCGCGTGGATGTAGATGGTATGCAGCGGTACGAAAAAGTGGTCTACATCGATGATGCAACACCTGAAGCTAGTTACGAACAGGAAAACATCAAACAGCTGATCAAGGGCGGGACCCAATGGTCCAACAGACTGATGGGGGAAATCCTCGTTGACCATGGCAAGCTCACATCCGAAGATGTCGAGCATATTCTCTCGCACCAGCATAGCAACCGTCTGCATTTCGGTGAGACTGCTATCGCCTTGAAGCTGGCCAACCAGAACGATATTCTCCGGGCGCTCTCCATACAGTTCGGTTACACTTACAGCTTTGACCGCGATAAGCTTTCGTCTGACCTGGTTATGGCACATGCGCCATTCAGTAAACAGGCGGAGGAATTTCGAGCCATTCGCAGCCAGCTTATCAATAACTGGCTGAACCTGGAAAACAGGACGCTGGCCGTTGTCAGCCCGGCGGGCCGGGAAGGGCGCAGTTATGTCGCTGCCAACCTGGCGCTGGCCTTCGCCCAGTCGGGACATTCTACCCTGCTGATCGATGCCGACATGCGCGCCCCACATCAGCACGAGTTATTCGGTTTCACCCGCCGGATCGGGCTTTCCATGTTACTGGCCGGGCGAATCAACAGGGCTGATCTTGACACGTTAACGGATCAGATCTCGACTTTCCAGAACCTGTCGGTACTGGGTTGCGGTGCTGTACCGCCAAACCCGGCGGAACTTCTCTGTAATGGGATGTTTCCCCGTATCCTGCAGGAGCTGAAAAAGTATTTCGATGTCATCCTATTTGACACCCCACCAGCCACTTTCCAGGCCGATGTCATGCCACTCGCAGCTGCCGTTGATAGTGCACTTTTGGTTACGCGAGCCGGGTATTCGAAAATCGCCGATGTGAAGAATCTGATGGCCATGCTTGAGCAGGCGAAATCCGGCGTTGTCGGCTCTGTTCTGAATCAGTACTGAGCGTCCGGTCAGGTAAGGATCCGGGGGCAGTGCCGAAGACTTACGTCGATTTTGTGCTGGTGTACCTGCTGCTGTTCGTCAGTGGCAGCCTCATCTATGAGCAGTCCAGTGACAAGTTACTGGTGCTGGTTTTTATCATCGCGGTGGCGGCCTGGCTGCTGTATTCCGACCGCAGCCTCAATAACCGGTTTGTCCTCTATGTCTGCAGTTTCAGCGGTTTTCTGCTGCTGATACATTTTTACACTGGTGCCAGCCTGCCACTTTCCTCGGTGATTGGCACCACCATGAAAATGCTCATGGCCTACCTGGTCGTCAGGACCGTCGACAGCCGATTCGTCGATACCTACATCCGGGTCATCACCTTCCTAGCGGCAGTCAGCCTGTTCGGATATATATCTGATGTATACGGCCTATTCAATGGCCTGATAACCAGGTTGCCGCAAGTAGTGGACTTTGGTTACGAGGGAATCTTTTACCTCTTCAGGTTCTGGGTCCAAATCGACCGCAACTGTTCCATCTTCTTTGAGCCGGGGGCCTACCAGGCGTTTCTGAATGCCGGATTGTTTTTGCTGTTTTTCGTTAAGACCGGCTTTACGGCGTTTAGGCGCCTGTTTTACATCATCATACTGCTGGTAACACTGCTGACCACGTACTCGACGACCGGCTTTTTGATCTTCGGTGTGATGTTTGTCCTGTTTCTGTTAAAGAGCACAATGTTTTCTACAAAAGCCAAAACCGTGTTGGTAGCAGTACTCATCATTATGGTGGGGGTGTTTGCCGCGCAGTTCCAGCATGTGATATTTGAGAAGATCGAGACCTTTCTGGCAGTGGAAGCGGTTACAGATAGCAGGGACCGGCGTAGTTTCGATCTTCTGGTGGATCTTGAGATCTTCAAAAAACATATCTTCGGCCTCGGCTACGTCGACTATGGCAGGGCGTTTAGTGCTATTGGTAAAATAAGTGAGGGGCATGGCTCATCCAACGGGATTACCAAATCTCTTGCAGTATACGGACTGCCGTTTACTGTCTTCCTGTTTGGTTCCTATTACTTCGCCTTTCGGAGGCTCGTCGGGCCCGGTATTATGGCGCTCGCGGCATTTGTCATGTTCTTGATGTTCATGGTGGGTGAGGCTTATTACCTCATGGTGCCGTATACACTTGCAGTGATAGGAGGTGCATTTGTTTACGAGCGACCGAAAGAGATAAGTGCTTGATGTATCATTAGTTTAAAAAATGCCGTTAGTCGTTTCGATCTGCATGTAACGCTCTTAATTATTATCCCGTCGTCGAACGTTACCCACTCCTATAAATTAGGAGCGAACCGGAGCCCTGGTCTGGATGCTCCGACCTAGGACTTTTGTCCAATGGACGGTTTCAGATATTTCTTATATGTTCTAAAGAATGTAAGAGACATTACACAGGTCGTTCCAGGGAATGATAGTGTCCATCTTGGTGGGAATTTGTTCGCGCCGCGCGGGCATATGGTAGCGTTCAAAGTCTTCATATGTAGGAGTGTTGGTGAAATTTGCATATTTCTAGTGTATTAGAGTCGGTTGACTATATTTTTTGCGAACAATTTTGTAATGAATCACCATATGAGGATATTTGCTGTTAGCTAAATGATAAAAGATGGCCCGGCTTTCTGATTAAGAAAGTAGTTTAGTGGAGTATCAATGATGTTGAATAATAATAAACTCAGAAGAGTTCGCCTGAAAGTCAATGCACTGGCAACTAAGATTTTCCCAAGTGCACTCATACTCATGTACCACAGGGTTATCCATCCTCCAACTGATAGGCAAAAACTCTGTGTATCTCCTGAGAAATTTGATGCGCAAATGGAGATTCTATCCAGTAATTTCCATCTGATTTCTTTGGATGATCTTGTTACCGGACTTGCCAGGCATTCTGTCGAGAAGCGTAGTTGTGTGGTGACGTTCGATGATGGGTACATGGATAATTATACCCATGCGCGCCCCATTCTTGAGAAATACGATGTGCCTTCAACTGTTTTTGTTGCCAGTAAATATTTGGGTGTAAATCGTGAATTCTGGTGGGATGAACTGGATCGGCTCATTCTAAGCAAAAAACTCTTACCTGAAGAGATTTCAATCAAATTAAACGGTAAAAGTACTCACTGGTCAGTTATAAACCAGCCTGTTGAAGATAGTTGGAATGTTCAGTCGAATGTAGCTGCTAATGAGAGCTCCGGCAGAAAATCCTTTACTAAGGAAAAAATATATATTGACCTCTGCAGACTTTTTCAAAACAAAGAGGCGGAGCAAATTGACGATGCCATTGCGCAGTTAAGGGAAATAACAGGTGACATAGGTGCGCCCAGACCAGAAAATATAGCAATGAATGAGGAGCAGGTACTTTCCTTGCATAAAGGTGGTTTGATCGAGATCGGAGCGCATACGCAATATCATTCAAACCTGGCAGAGTTGTCACATGAAAAGCAAAAAATAGAAATTGAGGGTGGGAAGCATGATCTTGAAAATCTGCTTGGTTGTGCGGTCAATAATTTTTCATACCCATTTGGAACATTAGAGCATTTCACAAACCATACCGCCAGGCTAGTAAGAAATGCCGGTTTTCAATGTGCGCTATCGACTTACCCGGGCAATGTAAGTCGATTATGTAATCGGTTCAATATGCCCAGACGTGTAATTCGAGATTGGGATGGCGAAACCTTTGAAAGAAAATTAAGCAAATTCTATTCCTAAGCCAGGAGTGAAAGGCGCCTGAAAAGGAAATCTTATGAAGAGTAATTATTAATGACGTTTATTACGGTAAATAACTTTTTTCGCAAGCTGCTTGCTGCTTGCATAGACATTATTAAAGCCGTTTTCAATTCTGAGATTCAGCCTGTTCTTTTGCAATGAAAGCCATAACAGGCGGTCATGGTCAGTCGACAGGCTGCGCTTGTAACGTTCGCTGCCAGCCAGAAAATTATATAGGGACATACCCTGACTGAGGTTATGCTCAATCATCAGGTAATGTGCAACTAGCCCGGGCTTTAGCTTTTCACCCAGCGCATAATTAAGGCCGCTCTGGTAAAAGAATAACTGTTTGTCTGAAATCAGGCTATATAGATAGCCCAGGTCTCTTTCCCCTAGCCTAATTTTGGCCAGTTGGATTTCCTTGTGTGGGAAGCGACGCTCGATGAGCGTCTTGTGAAACTTCAGAAAGTAGGGATTTGAGAAGCATCCCACTTGTCCTTTATTGTTCCAATAGACTTGGTGAAGCTCAGCAAGACGGTCCAGGAATTGATTAGCCTCCTCAACAGATTCTGCAATAGAGATTTGCAGCGGCCCAGTCTTTTCGCATTCTCTGACCGCACGCCTGATTTGGTGGCGTGTATTACTGCTTAAATGATCCAGATAGCTTTTTCCGGAGTTGCGGATCATGTTCAGATCAATATACCAGGATGGTAACTCTTTTATGACTTTCTGATGCAGCTGGTTGGCCTCAATAAAATCAGGCTGCGTAAGGTAACTGTTCGCATCAGCCGCGTTGATTACGATCTCATCCCAGTCAGTTATATGGTTCACCATGTAATTGATAAATGCGTGTGTTACCTGTAAACAATAATCTCTATGCACCAGCAGGTTGTTGTATTCGATAGTCAGGAGATCATAGTAAGGGTCACCTGTTTCATTCATCAGCATGACATTTGACTGAAATAATAGAAGTTTCCCTAATCTGGTATTCCGGATCAGTAGGGCAAGTCCAACTGTTTCATCATTATGCTGCGCCGTTAGTAAAAGCGGCTTGATCGAGGCCGGTAATGTTGACAACCAGGTGCCTACCCAGCCCCAGGAAAGGAAATAGGGTGCATTTGCTAGTGTCTCGAGTCGGGGCCACTCGGTTTCGAGTTTGTCTAGGTCAATTTCGGCAGTCACACTGATCTGCACCAGATCAGGTCGTATACTTTCATCAGTCACCGTGCCCTGATCTGAATAATCGCTGTCTCTCTGGGATGTCATATCACGCGCTCAGGTCCGTCTGCCTGCCATGGTAAATCAGTAAATCTCCCGGAGCAGGAGTAATTCGACTGTTCTATGAACTCAGCGCTCCCTGTGCCTGCTGATCGGCATGATATGAAGAGCGCACCATCGGACCGCTGGCGACATGGGTGAAGCCCAGCTCGTAGCCGATTTCACCGAGCCGTTCGAATTCCTCCGGGTGGACATAGCGGTCTACGGGCAGGTGATGCAGGCTGGGCTGCAGGTACTGGCCGAGGGTGAGCATGTCGCAGTCGTGGGCGCGCAGGTCGCGCATCACCTGTTCCACTTCCTCGATGGTTTCACCGACACCCAGCATCAGGCCCGACTTGGTGGGCACCCCCGGATGCAGGGCCTTGAAGCGCTTCAGCAGGTTCAGTGACCAGGCATAGTCCGAACCGGGACGCACCCTTTTGTAGAGCCGCGGCACCGTTTCTAGGTTGTGGTTGAAGACATCCGGGGGGGAGTTGACCAAGATGTCCAGGGCGCGGTCCATGCGGCCGCGGAAATCCGGCACCAGCACCTCCACCTGGATGTCCGGGTTGTAGGCGCGGATCGCTTCGATGCAGCTGGCGAAGTGGGCCGCACCGCCATCGCGCAGGTCATCGCGGTCCACCGAGGTCACCACGACATAACGTAGCCCCATCTGCTGAATGGTGCGCCCAAGGTTGTCCGGTTCGTCCGCGTCCAGTGGATCGGGGCGGCCATGGGCCACGTCGCAGAATGGGCAGCGCCGCGTGCAGATATCCCCCATGATCATGAAGGTGGCCGTGCCGCCGGCAAAGCATTCGCCGAGGTTCGGGCAGGAGGCCTCTTCGCATACCGTGTGCAGCCGGTTGTCGCGCAGCACGCCCTTGAGCCGGCTGACGGTCGGATGGGCCGGTGACTTTGCACGGATCCAGGCAGGCTTGCGCAGCGGCCGGGTGGTGGTCTCGATCTTGATTGGGATGCGGGCGGTCTTGGCCGCGCCGCGCTGTTTCTTATCAGGGTTGTTCATGTAATCGGGTTGTCCAGTAGGCGTTCGAGTTGTTGGTGAAATTCCGTGGCTACCCGGTCGAGAGTGGTTGTGATGCCGAGGTCGGCCATCTGGGCGACTTGCAGGCCGGCAAAACCGCAGGGGTTGATCATGGAGAAGGGTGTCAGGTCCATGTCCACGTTCAGGCTGAGGCCATGGAATGAACAGCCCTTGCGGATGCGCAGCCCCAGTGCCGCGATCTTGCGATTATCCACATAGACCCCCGGGGCCTTGTCGCGCCGTTGCGCTCCGATGCCGTGGTCCGCCAGCAGATCGATCACCGCCTGTTCCAGCAGGCGGACTAGTGACGTCACCCCCAACCGGCGCCGGTTCAGGTCAAACAGGGTATAGGCCAGCAGCTGGCCGGGACCGTGATAGGTGACCTGGCCGCCGCGATCAACCGGGATGACCGGGATGTCGCCCGTGTCGAGCAGGTGTTCCTGTTTGCCGTTGCGTCCCAGGGTGAACACCGGCGGGTGTTCCAGCAACCACAGCTCGTCCGATGTCGCGGGCGTGCGCGCGTCGGTAAAGGCCTGCATGTCGCGCCAGGCCTGCGTATAGTCCACCCGGCCGAGCCGGCGTACCCGCACTGTCGGCGGCGCGTAGTCAATTTGGGTATCTGGCAGTGCGGACATGAGCGATTTTCAAATGGCCATGATGACATCGTCGTGATCAACCAGGTCCTGGTAAATCGCGTCGAGTTGGGCACGGCTTGTGGCGCGCACCACAACGGTCACGGAGGTGTAATTGCCCTGGCGGCTGTCGCGCGTGTGGGTGGCGCCCTCGCTCAGATCCGGGGCATGGCGGCGCACGATCTCGACAACCGTGACATCAAGGTTGCAGTCGGACTTGCCCATCGCCTTGATGGGGAAGTCGCAGGGAAATTTCAGCGGGCTTTCTTGGGGGTCACTCATGCTGTGCAGTAATCTGGCCTTGGTTGGCGTGAGGTGCATTTTAACGTGTCAGCCGCGAGGAGTATAAGGCAGTGGCCACGTGAATAAGGCTAAATCATTAAGGATAAGAAGGTTATATAAAAGGGGACATATAAAAGGGGACATATATAAAAGGGGACAGATTTATTTTTTGTTTAGTTGGACACTCAGTGGAACGTTGCAGACTGTGGAAAAATAAATCTGTCCCCTTTATTTGTTATCTACCCGGCCGGTGCCGAGGACGCGGTGGTCGGTCGGATTTGTGTTCACGTTCCGGCGGCTTGTATTTCGGATTGCGGGTATAGGGTGGCGGGTCCCGCCGCTCCGCCCGGCCGTGTTGATCGCGGACGTAATCACGCAGGCCGTCCTGGCGGTGCCGCTGGTGCGGGTGAACGGGTACCGGTACCGGGTAGACGATGGTGGGTACCGGTTCGTCCCGGCTTTCCTGCTCCTGTGCCTTCGCGGCCGCGGTCTCGGCCTGGCGTGCGGCGGTCTCGGCCTTAAGTTGTTCCGCCTGGGCGCGTTCGTTTTCCAGGCGGCGCTTCTGCATGCGCTCAAGCTGCTGGACCACGGAATAATAATCGTCTCCCCCGGTGTTGCCCACTACGGGTACCGGTTCGACCTCGATCTGCCTCGCCTTGGTCGAGGCATTCTCCGGCGGTGACTCGCTGAAGTGGGTGACCCCGTCCCTGTCGACCCAAGTGTAGATTGGACCGGCTAACACCGGCGTTAGCAACGCTGTCAGTAGGAGGTAACCGGTCAGGGGATATTTTATGATTGGTCGCTTCATTATGGTTCGATGCCTTCAGGTGTGGACAAGTTCCTCGTTTAGCATCCCGGGGGTGACTCAGAAATGCCGGGCCAGGGTGAACTGTACATGGTCGTCATCGCGGAAGCTTAACAGGGGATCGCCCGGGGAGGCGTTGGAAAACAGCCGCGCCTCGATCTCCACGGTCCAGTTGTTCCCCAGCCGGCGGCTGGCCTCGAGGTTATAGGACCGGGCGTTGTCCTGGCGATCGGCGATGATGCCTAAAAGGGCCTCGGTGGACTGGGCATCATTCAGTGCCAGGCGCAGGCCGACCATGATGTCATCCTCGAAGGGGGTCGGGGCGTCCTCGCCTCTATCGTCGAAATGATATTCGCCGATAAAGCCGAGGTCGGCGGCCGTGTCAAAGATGCCGACGGCGGTGTATTCAAAGCCCCCGACCAGGGCACTGTAGCGGCCTCCCTGCCCGGAACGGGTCAGCCATTCCAGCTTCCATAGCCAGTCTCCCTTGGTCGCCTGCAGGTCGAGGCTGGTCTGATCGATGGTTTCATAGAGCGGCACCAGTACGGCTTCTCCGCTGTCCGCAAGCCCGGGGAGCAGGCGCGGTTCGCGTGCGGTCCCGGAAAAGTGCGCCAGTCCGAAGTCCCAGTCACCGATGTAGTGTGACCAGCGAATGGCGAAGTCCACGCGCCGATCCTCCGCGCCCGAGGCATAGCGCGGCTGGTCGGTATCGACACGGGGCAGGCTGCGCAGCCGGCCTCTGGGGCCGGGGAAGGTGCGTTCGCGAAATCCCGGGAGCACGAACAGGTCCAGCGTGCCCCAGTCGCGGATCAACGCGAGGTTGACCAGCGGCTGCCCCAGTTTGTCTTCCAGGTCGATATTCTCGACCCGGTCGGTCTGGTTGATGATGTCAACCAGGTGCTGCGACTCCGCCACCCCCCAGAACACCTTGCTGATGCCGGCACGCAACTCCCAGGTGTCACCGGCCTTCTGCCAGACCAGTTCGCGGATGTCGGCATGGCTGCGTTCGTCATCGTGCTGGTCCCAGCGCAGGAAGCCCTCGAAGGTGAGGCTTTGCCGTCCGCCGTCCCAGTCGGTGTAGTACTCCGGTTCGGTTGCCAGCGACAGGTTGTCACCGTGCTGGCGTGGATCCGCCGGCTCGTGCAGAAACACCCGGGCTTCCGCCTGGATATACCCCGACCAGGCGCCAGCGTGGAGCAGGGCGGGTGTTGCGAGGCCGGCAACCAGCGCCAGCAGCGCACAACAGCCGGGGGGTTGCCTGGAACGGGTCATGTCCTCTGGCCTGCCCGTTTCAGCACTGGGATCGTCCCCGGATAATGAGTAAATAACCATGGAAATCAATATATAAGGATGAGCTTACGGCCTCCGGGAATGACTGGATTGGGGCCTTGCCGGTCCTGCTAAAGCCGTATCATACGGCGGCCGATATCCCTTTCATAGTGCAGGGAAAACCACTTCATCCACGCAAGGCACACGATGGGGGCAGATATGGGCGTTGCAACTCACGATGATGTACTGAAAAAAGGCAAGTCGCGCCGCGGGCGTCGCAAGGGCGTGGCCGCACTCAAGAAGTTGCGCCGGGCACTGGCACGACGCAAGCTGGAAGAAATGCGCGACGAAGAAATGTTGCGGGAACAGATCTACGACGTACTGGCCGACGAATAAAGCCGTGTTTCAGACATCGGGTGATCTCTCTTTGCCAGGCGCCTGATTATATCCTGCCTTGACCGCACGTCGCGGCACCATCCTTATGTAGTTTGCCTGCACCGCCTGAATGACCACCAGGACTCTGTCGCTTTGTTGCGATTGTGCTGTCAGAAACCCTTTGAAGGCCGTTCCGAATTGTAATGCGAAGCTAATAGAAGGGCAGGATGAGGGGTCGTTATCCAGAAAAGGGGACAGATTTATTTATTGTGAACCTCTGATGTGTCGTCATTGTCAGGAGCGGAATAAATAAATCTGTCCCCTTTTCACCTAGCAGCAGTACTTTTTAATCTTTTATCCACTTCTCCAGGGCTGCGATGACTTTCTCGGCCTGGTCCTTGCTGGAGATGTTGAATTTGGATTTCTGCTGGTATTCGCCGCCGCGTTTCTGATAGCGGCGGATGGTGTACTTGTCCGGGCCGTACTCCTGCTTGGAGCGGTTCCAGTCCTGGTAGCGGTAGATGATCGTGCACCAGGCGCCCTTGGTGAGGATTTCCTTGTCCAGTTCCTTGACGGTCTCGATGCCGTCCTCCTCGTAGGTGACGGTCAGTTCATCTGGGGTTGAGGCCATGCGCGACTCCGGGTTTGTATTGTGAAGGGTGTGACAGTGCAACGGCCCACCAGTGGCCGGCTGCGGCGGCCATCATACGGATTTATGCGCCCAGCGGAAGCGGTGTCGCGTTATTAAATATAAATCAGCAAGTTGCCGTCTGGTTAGCGGTTGTCATACCTCGTTTGGCGGTGCCGGCGGGATTTCCTGGGGTTGACCGGGCGGGACCTCCATTGGCGGTTCAGGCGTGGTCTCCGGCGGACCTTCGGGTGGGATGCCGGGCGGCAGGTCGGGCTGGGGTTCCTCCGGCGGTGATTCCGGCGGGATCTCCGGTTCTCCCGCAATCCTCATCTGTAGCTCATATTGGCTCATGGTGTGCACCTTCATCATATGTCGCAGTCTCCTGATTAAAAGTGTAGACCCACCCATCTGCCCTGGGGGCCGGCGGCGCGGCACCGTTGTCAGTGCAGTGACAGGGCGGCCAGTGCGTACAACAGCAGGGCCGCGATGATCACCGCGCTGAAGCCGAACTGGATGGCCAGCAGCGTGGCCAGCACCGCGCTCAGTACCGAGGCGCAGCCATTGATGCCCCAGGCCCAGGGTACCAGCGCGGGCCTTTCTGTCGCGACCCGGGCCAGCCCGAGTGGAAACGGCATGCCCATGAAAAACGCCAGCGGTGCAATCAGTGCAATCGAAACCAGGATGCGCAGCACCACAGGCAGGTGCAGCAGGGCGGCGAACACCGGGTCGAGCAGCAGCAGGTAGAGCAGGCCGAACAGGGCGATACCGGACACCGCGCCGACGGTCGCATACCGCGCCAGCCGCGGGTGTGCATCCCGGCGTGCCGTCCAGGCGCTGCCGGCCCCGGCGAACAACAGGAACGCAGTCAGCACAATGGCGACCGCATACAGGGGATGATGCAGGAACAGGATAAATTTCTGGATGAAGGCAATCTCGACAAACAGGAAGGCCAGGCCGATGGCGAAAAAGTAGACGACCACCTGGACAGAACGGACCGAGGTTGCCTGCCACTCCCGGCGGCCACGCAGCACCAGCAGCGGCAGCAAGATCAGCACTGCGCTCAGTATCACTGCCTGCAGCAGTGTGGCTACCAGCACCAGGTAACCGGCTTCCAGTAGCGGTAACCCGCCCTGGCCGCGCAGGGCGAGGATCTCCGGCAAGGCCTCCCACTTGAAGAAGTGAAAGAAATACGGGCGGTCGTCCGTGGCCGGCGTGATGTCGAACTTGTAGCGGTCCATGAACGCCGCCCCCTCGGCGCCGGTCAGCGCGGCCGCCGCCTGGTAAAAATAGGGCTGCTCGAAGATGTTGACCCGATTGGCCGCGTCCGCCGGCATCCCGGGGTACCAGGCCGTGTCGAAGGCCCGGGTCCGGCAGAAGTCCTGCAACCGGGCAAGCTCGTCCGATGTGAAGACGCCGTTTTTGACCAGCAGGGTACTGGTCTGCCAGCCACGGATCAGGGCCAGCCGTTCCCCGGGGGTGGTGATACCGGAGGCCTTTAATGCCGCTACCGCGGAGGCAACGAGTTTCAGGGTGTCGCGCGGTGGCAGCTTGATCCAGCGGCTGATGGCCAGGTAACCGCCGGGCGCCACCCGGGCCAGGTAGTCCTGTAATGCCTCGACCGTGTACAGGTAGCTTTCATTGAGCGCGTGCAGGCCACTGCTGGAGGCGCCGAAGGCATCCAGCAGGGCGATTTGTATCAGGTCGTAGGTTGCCCGGCTGTGGCGGACAAAACCACGCGCCTCGCCACGGTGAACCCGGACCGCCGGGTGGTCGTAGAGGTTCCCGGCCCAGTCGCCATGGTCCTGCCTGACCAGTTCGATGAGCTGCGGGTTGAGTTCCACGGCATCGATCTGCGTCACCCCGTGGTTGAGTGCCTGCTGGACATCCGCGCCTGCGCCGGCACCCAGTACCAGTACCCGCTGCGGATCGGCCAGATAATAGGGCAGGGCGGTGGTCAGGTCGTCCAGATAGGCCAGTGCCTGGCCTTGCGGGTTGTGGTTGATGGCTGTCATGCCGCCGGCGTCGGTGAACAGGCCGAGTTGTTCGGGCAGGGGTGCGCTGGAATGCAGGCTCAGCCCGGGTGCATGGCGCAACGGAACCCGGGCGCTTTCCAGCACGCTGATCACACCCAGCGGGCTGGAACGCTCCTCGATGACCCGGGTGCCGCCGATGCGCAGGATCTGGCTCAGTTCCTTGTAGGGCGACGGCTGCGGTGCGAGCCACGCCACCGGCAGAGCGAGCAACAGCAGGGCAGCCAGTAAGGTGGCGACCTGTCCACGCGCCCGCCGGCCCTGGAGTTCTCGCGCGGCTACCAGGCTGGCTAGCAAGCCGAGCGCACCGAGCAGTTTCAGCACTGTGCCCGGGAAGACGGCAAACAGCAGCAGGATGATGCCCAGGCTGCCCAGCCCTGCACCCAAGAGATCGGCGGCATAGACGCGCGCGATCGCCTGCCGGTAACGGGTGAGTGTCAGCGCCACCGCAGTGGCCGCAAACAGAAACGGCAAGGCCAGCAGCAGGTAGACCGCGAGCAGGTAGAGGGGCTGGTGCCAGTCCCAGAGGATCTCTTCGGCATTGAGCGGTACCTGTTGCGCCGCCAGGTAGCAGGCAATGGCGGACAGCCCGAACAGGGCCAGGTTGATTCGGTAGGCCAGGGGATAGTGCGCCAGCAGCCAGGGCCGCGCCAGGGCAATGAAGGTCCCGCTGGCGCCATAGCCCAGCAGTGCCAGGCTGATGATCATGTAGGCGAAATGATGCCACTGGATGATCGAGAACAGGCGCATCAGCAGGATCTCGTAGGCCAGGGCGCTGGCCGATACCAGACTGATGGAGACCAGCGGCGGACGTTCCAGTGTCCCGGCCCCGGTCATCTCGGGTGAATTAATGTTCGCCGGTCAAGGGCACGAACCGCACCGGCAGGATCTGGCGGGTGGTCACCTTGCCTTGCGAGTCCTTCTTGACCAGGACGAGTTGCTGGACCATGAAGCGGCTGCCGACCGGGACGATCATGCGCCCGCCGTTCTTCAACTGCTCGATCAAAGGTGGCGGGATATGGCTGGCCGCGGCGGTCACAACGATGCCGTCGAAGGGAGCCTGTTCCTCCCAGCCATAGTAGCCGTCACCGATACGCACGGTGATGTTTTCATAGCCCAGTGCCTCCAGGTGGCCGCGCGCCCGGGTGCCCAGCGCCTCGATAATCTCGATGGTGTATACCTGTTCGACGAGTTCAGCGAGGATCGCGGCCTGGTAACCGGAGCCGGTGCCGACCTCGAGTACCTTGCTGTCCGGCGCAACCTTCAGCAGGTCGGTCATGATGGCCACAATGTAGGGTTGCGAGATGGTCTGGCCGTGGCCGATCGGCAGAGGCCGGTTTCTATAGGCGACATCCTGCAGCGACTCGGGTACCAGGGCGTGGCGTGGCACCGTGGCCAGGGCCTGCATGACGCGCGGGTCGAGCACCTCCTTGTCCAGTTGCAGGCTGGTCCTCTTAACGTCGGCCTCGATCTCCCGGATCATGTCCTGGCGTGCCGCTGCAAAGGGGTCGTCGGCATAGGCCGCGGCGCCGGCACAAAGGCAGGTTGCACCCATTATCAAACTGATCAAGCGGGCCGGGTTGCTCATGTCGGTGCGTGCTGGAATGCCGGTTAGGGTTGCCTGCTATTAAGCATAGTGCATCAACCGGCCGGCTTCCCGCACTGCATTGCCTGGTCTGCACATTAGCGCCATCAAGGCGCGCTCGTTATAGTTGACCCTGTTCAGCCATCCTTCAGTTCACTGCCGGGGTTTCATGGAGCAGCCACAGAGACCGGTCCTGATCTACGATGCGGAAAGCCCGCTACGTGCCTGGCAGGCGCGTTACTGGCAGCGGCTGACCGGGAATGCGGTGGACTACCTGGCCTGCGGGGACGCCGCGGATCGCTATCCCGAGATCTCTCCTGGGGGATGTCGCCATGGCATCCTGCTAATCACGCCGCAGGGGGAGCGCTACACGGGGGCCGGGGCGGCGGCCCGGGTACTGTCCTATGCGGGGCGGCACACGGCCCGGCGTTGTCATCAATACCTGCCGGGCTGTGCCCAAGTCGCGAGCTATTTTCATACCCTGGCCACGCGGCATCCGGGCGCGGCGTATGGGCTTGCCCGGTTGTTGTGGGGGCGGGAGCGCTATCCGGCCCACTACCAGCAGGTCAGCTGGCTGTTCCTGCGCCTGCTGGCACTCATCTACCTGGCCGCATTTGTCTCCTTCGGTCTGCAGGCAGAGGGTCTGGTCGGCAGCCAGGGCATCCTGCCGCTCGCCGCGGACCTGCAGGCCATCAGTACGGAGTCCGGGGCGCGCGGCTACTGGCTGTACCCGAGCGTATTCTGGTTGAATTCGGGCGATGCCGCTTTGCAGTTCGTCAGTCTGGCCGGGATTGGTGCCTCGTTGCTGCTGTTCGGCAATATCCTCACCCGGCTCATGTTGCCGCTGCTGTTTGTGCTCTACCTCTCGGTGGTCTATGCCGGCCAGGTGTTCTTCAACTTCCAGTGGGACTTCATGCTGCTGGAGGCCGGTTTCCTGGCCATCTTCCTGCCCTGGGGCTCACCGCTGGTGATCTGGCTGTTCCACTGGCTGGTGTTCCGGGTGCGCTTCCTGTCCGGCATCTCCAAGCTGCAAAGCGGGGACCCGGCCTGGGCCAACTTCACGGCGCTGGATTACTACTTCGAGACCCAGCCGTTGCCGCATGTCGGGAGCTGGCTGGCACACCAGCTGCCGGAGTGGATCCTGCGCAGCGGGGTGGGCTGGGTGTTTTTCGTGGAACTGCTGGTGCCGTTCCTGGTGTTTATGCCGCGGCGCCCGCGCATGTTCGCGGCCTGGGCCACCATCCTGACCCAGATCCTCATCATGCTGACCAGCAACCACAACTTCTTCAACCTGCTGAGCATGGTGCTGTGCCTGTTGCTGTTCGATGACCGCGCCCTGCACCGGATCCGCCTGCCAAAGGTACGCACCAGTTTCGGCTGGTTCAGCCTGGGCCTGCCGGTCGCCACAGGCGGCGGACCGGGACGGGTCGCGACAGCCTGTGCCGGTCTGCTGACCGTATTGATCGTGTCGTCAACACTCACCATGATGTGGTCCACGCTGAGCAAACAGCCGCTACCGGCCTTCAATGAAATGGTTGTGCGCGGCCTGGTGCAGTGGCATGTAGTCAACAACTACCACGTGTTCCCGGTGATGACCACGGAGCGCCCGGAACTCATCATCGAGGGTTCCAGCGACGGGGAGACCTGGCAGGCCTACGGATTCCGCTACAAGCCCGGTGAGCTGACGCGCCGGCCGGTGTTCAATATCCCGCACCAGCCGCGCCTCGACTGGCAGATGTGGTTCGCGGCGCTCGCGCCCCCCTACACCCGGGTGTCCTACTGGATCCATGATTTTGTCCAGCGCCTGCTGGAAGGTTCCCCGGATGTGCTGGCCCTGCTGGAACACAATCCGTTCCCCGGACAGCCACCGCACTATGTGCGTGTGCGCCTGGAGCTTTACCGCTTCACGACCCCGGCACAAAAGAAGGCGACCGGACAGTGGTGGGCCCGCGAGCCGATCGGAATCTATCTGCCACCGCGCAGTTTGTGAGCATTGAGGAAAAGGGGACAGATTTATTTGGAAAAGGGGACAGATTTATTTTAGGAAATATCTGATTGAGTGCTACGGCAGTATTGTCTAGTGTTAAGCAGAATATTGCACTGGAGGATGTGAATGCCACGGAAGGCGCGCATTGTACTGGCAAATTTCCCGCACCATGTTATTCAGCGAGGCCATAATCGGACGGGGGTTTTTGCTGAAGACAGGGACTATCAACATTACCTCGAAAATCTATCAGAGTGGAAAACGCGATTGGGCTGCAGGGTGTACAGTTATTGCCTGATGACAAACCACATACATTTGATAGTAAACCCAGGTGACAATCCGGATAACCTGGGCATGCTGATGAAACGAGTAGCCGGACGGCAGACCCGGCGGGTCAATAAGCTGCAGCATCGCAGCGGAAGTCTTTGGGAAGGACGCTACAAGTCAAGCCCAATTGAAACTAACCGGTATTTACTTGCTTGCAGCCGGTACATCGAACTCAATCCGGTCAGGGCAGGGATGGTCGCCTCACCGGACCAGTATCGCTGGTCCAGTTACCGTGCCAAAGTTGGAGACAATATGCTCAGATGGGTGGACAGGGACCCCTGCTATCTTGCCCTTGGCAATACAGATCTTGAGCGACAGACCCGCTATCGATCATGGGTGGCATCAGGTGTCGCTGAGGCTGAAATACTAATGATTCGACAGGCTGTACAGCGTGGCCAACTAACAGGCAGTGATCGCTTTGTCTCTGCAATCGAGACCAGGATTGGCCGAAGGGTGGAAACACGAGGGCGTGGCAGACCGAGGAAAAAATAAATCTGTCCCCTTTTCAATCGATAATTACGGCTAGTGCGGCTTCATCCTCGAAGTCGTGGTTAAGCTCCTTGCTGGGTTCCTGTACAAGATAGCCCTGGATGTAATCAATGTTGTATTCCCAGAGCATCACGAGGCAGTAGGCATCATCGACATGTTCCGCGATACACAGTGTATCGTTGCTGCGGGCGAGATCGACGATGGCCTTTACCTTCTTCTGGTTGTCCACGCTGGTCGCGAGATTATTGATCAGCGAACCATCAATTTTTAAATAATCAACGGACAGGTGCTTGATGATTTCGGGTTTATTGGCATATCCGAAATGTTCAATGGCAACCTTGCAATCAAGGGCCTGCATGGCTTGTACAAATGCCTGTGTTTCGTTCGGTTTGTTCGCCGCAACCGATTCCGGTATTTCGAAAATAATCGATTCACCCTTCAGGCTGAATCTATTCAGCTGCAGCTTGATCCACTCAGGGAGTTTGGGGTCAGCAAGTGTTTCGCCCGACAATTTGATGAAGAACGCTGTATTTTCTTCTTCCTCGTGTTTCTCAGCCAGCGTCTTGAATGCCATTTGAACTACCCTGTGGTCAATTTCCATGATCAGGGGCGATTTTTCCGCCAGAGACAGGAACTGACCGGGCAATATCATATGACCGTCCTCGTCGAGGATACGCAGGAGCACCTCGTAGTGTCCGCCTGACTTGCCGTTCAGGCTGATAATGGGCTGGTAGACCAGGTAATAGCGGTCCTCGTCAATCGTTTTTCTGACCATGTCGTCCATTTTATTCTCGACTTCACGGTCGATTTGCGCATCGATAGTCGTACTGTGGACATGGATCTGGTTCCCGCCAGATGTACGGGCGAGTTCGCAGGCAAGATCGGCGCGCGAGTGCGCATTCTGGGCATCTTTTACATGCTCGTTGATGACGCATATGCCAATGCTGCAGGTTGTACGGACGGTGTGGCCATCAACGCTCATGGTGTGTTCTTCCAGCCTGGAGCGCAGGGTCTCGGCGAGCTGATAGGCGCCCTCCTTGTAGCTATAATTGTTCAGGACCGTAAAGGTGTAGTCCCCAAACCGGGCTATGGTGTGTTCGTGTCCGTATATTTCCCTTATCAGTTCGGCAATCTCACTGATGAGGCTGTCACTGGCGGCAATGCCGATCTTCTCGCGAATTGTCTTGAAGTTGTCCAGCAGGATAAACGTCAACGCCTGGAACATTCCGGATTTGACGCTGGACGCAATTTTTTCATCCAGCACCTTCATGAAATACTGGCGATTGTAAAGCCCGGTAATCATGTCGTGGTGCCTGAGCGTGTCCGGCGATGATTTGTGTATTTTTTGCTCTCCGCTGGTGCGAACCGTGATCTGGGTACACAGCTTGTTATCGTATTTAACCATGGAAAATTCCATGTCTGCTTCGACCGGTTCTGCGTCGTCCTGTATCAGTTTGACCTTAAGCTTGGTAATGTCATTGCGGGCGAACGGATTGCGGAGTAACTTCGTGAGCATCACGTTATAGTGCAGATCAATCCAGTTCAGCAGGGGAGTGCCAATGATCTCATCATCGTTATCATGACCTAGCAGGTTGCAGTATGACCGGTTGGCATAGATATGAGTGCCCTCGTAAATATATGCAATGGCGTTACGGCAGTCTTCCGTAAGGTCAATGCAGCGGACTTCCTTTTCTCTCAGAGTGTTTTCAAGTTCGATAATTCTGTGCTGCAGCTGGATCACCTCGAACTCACTCTCCAGGCGGGCAACCCTGCGATGCAACAAGGCAGACCTGAGCTCCTTTTTGACCGTCCGCAGCAGGTCTTCCGATTGCCCGTGCTGGACAACGGCAGCCGCACCGCAATTTTCAGCGGCTGCAACACTGCGCTTCGTCAGCTTGTTGATGATCACGATCAGCGGAATCTCAGCGGATTCCTGAGCAAGAAGGGCAATGACAGACTCCAGCTTGGGCGTCTTTTCACCCTTGCCGTACAGCACGATATCCGGGCTCGAGGTTGCCAGGTGGTCTTCCAGCTGCTCGATGCTATCCGGCTGGACCGCCTGCACCGAATAGCCCGCCTGGACCAGTACAACGGCTTGTGCCTTGTACCTGTCCTTAACGTCTTCAATGATTAGAATATTTTGCGATTCCATTGCTTTCCCTGATCCCGTGACGCTACCAGCCTGCCGCGGCCTAACGCCAGACAGGCCCTGCCCAATAACCTCTGCATACCTTATTTTTCGGCAATAACAGGCGAGTCTTGAGAAAAGCAAGAAAAGGGGACAGATTTATTTCTGGAAATGTCTGATTGAGTGCCACGCTCGCATTATCGAGTGTCAAGCAGGCCGTTTGCACTGGAGGATCTAGTCAACGTTGTCAGACTCACTACTGGCCCATAAACTCCCTCTCCCTCAGGGAGAGGGTTGGGGTGAGGGGATATAATTAATTGTAATTGCCTGATTCTATATCCCCTCATCCTGGTCGCTCCCGGCATCCTGCATCCTGCGACACTTGTACATCCATGTACATCGTCCTTCTACCCCTCAAGGGGGTACTGAAAAGAGTCCCGGAAGGAGAAGGGACGTTCTGTTTGTATTGTGGTGAGTGGCATTCATGTCCAGTATGAAATAACAGTCTGTATTAATATTTTCACTCATGACGTTACAGACAATTCTAATCAAGATTTATGGGACAGCAGTTGTCAGGCTCGATCGATTCTCGGGTAGTATCTCCAGCAGTTTCCTGTTTCAAAAATTAGCGATATCAAATCATGCGTATCCTGCTGTTGTCCGCCTATGACGCGCACAGTCACCGGCGTTGGCGCGAGGGCCTGGTGTCGGCCTTCCCGGATCGGGACTGGAGTGTGCTCACGCTGCCGCCGCGTCATTTCAACTGGCGCATCCGTGGCAACAGTCTCAGCTGGGCCTTTGCCGAGCGTGAGCGCCTCGAGCAACCCTGGGACCTGCTGATCGCCACCTCCATGACAGACCTGGCCACCCTGAAGGGGCTGGTGCCGGGGCTGGCGCCGATACCGACCCTGGTGTATTGCCACGAGAACCAGTTCGCCTACCCGGCCGGGCGTGAGGCGGCCGCGCGTCTCGAGCCGCGCATGGTTAACCTCTATTCCGTGTTGGTCGCAGACCGGGTGGTGTTCAATTCCGCACACAACCGCGACTCGTTGCTAGCCGGGGTGCAGGCCTTGCTGGACAAGATGCCGGACGCGGTGCCGCCGGGGATCGCCGAGCAGATCAGCGCGCGCAGTTGCATCCTGCCGGTGCCGCTGGAGGGGCAATGGTTTTCCGGACAGTCACCCAGGCCCGGGGCGGATGCGCCCTTTACCATTGTCTGGAACCATCGCTGGGAATACGACAAGGCGCCGGAGCGCCTGTTTCACGCGCTTCTGCAACTACACAGGGCGGGTGTCGAGTTCAGGGTGCACGTCATCGGTCAGCAGTTCCGCGAGGTACCACCGGTGTTCGCCGAGATGCAGCGGGCACTCGAGGGATGCATCGGGGAGTGGGGCATGGTCAGGGATGCAAAAAACTACCGCGCGCTGCTGCGGCAGTCGCACGTCGTATTGTCCACGGCCCTGCATGAGTTCCAGGGTCTGGCGGTACTCGAGGCCGTGGCCTCCGGTTGCATCCCGATGGTACCTGACCGGCTGGCCTACCCGGAATGGCTTGGCCCGGAATACCGCTACCCCTCGTCGCCTGCAGAAGCCGAGCAGGAAAGCGGGGAGATCGCCCGGCGTCTTGCGCTGCTTGCTGAACAGTATGACCGGGGTGCACTGCCGCCGGCGCCGGATGTCTCCGGCCTGTCCTGGTCACGCCTCAAGCCGGCCTATGCGGCCGAGTTCGGGCGCCTGCTGCTCTGATCAGTAGCTGCGGCTCCAGCCGGGACCGAAACCACGGTAGTGCCGGTAGCCGGGCCCGTAGGCATAATCGTATCCATGGCGGGGCCGCAGGTTTTGATGGTACTCCCGGCGCTGCTCGGCCGCCTGCTGCTGCCAGTCGCTGCGCACCCGGTTCCATTGGCGGCGCGCCTCTGATTCGGGATTGTTCCACCAGCGGCGGGCGCTGCGATAACGTTTCATGGCATCCTGGCGCGCCTGCATCTGTGCCTTTCTGAGTTGACGCATACGGTCCATGCGGTCAGTCCGGCGGGTAAAGCGACGGGTTGCGGGCCGTTCCGTAGCGGACTCTGCCTCGGCGGGCGCGGCCTGATCCGTGGCGGGCTCTGCCTGTGCGGCTGCGGCCTGTTCCGTTGCGGGCTCTGCCTGGGCGGGCGCGGCCGGCTCCATGGCAGGCTCTGCTTGTGCGGGTGCCACCGCTGCGGGCACCGCCTGTATGGGTGCCGCCGGTGCGGGCACTGCCTGTATGGGTGCTGCCGGTGCGGGCACTGCCTGGATGGGTGCTGCCTGTAGGTACGGTGCCTGGGCAGCCGTTTCGGCCCATACGCTGCCTGCCGCGCCGGTCAGTGCCATACTGATCAGCACGACGAGCGCCGGCCGTCTTGTGTTTCCTGTTGTCATTTTTTTACCTCCGATGGCTGTTTGCCGGAATACCAAACGATCCGGCTGTTGTTTCACCTGCTGCTAAGTCTAGGCCTACACGATCGTCGGAACATTGACGTATGTCAATCCTGTCCGTGTCCTTACCGGCCCGGCTTGCAGCGCGTGGCACGGCCGACTACGGTCAGTCTATATGGATGAGCAACTGAATCGGGTTATCAAACAATGACATCGGCCAGATCGGCGCACACACATGGCAAGCATTCGCCCCAGCGGCCGCTCCCGCTGGCTTTGCGGGGCATGCGCTTGCTGTTTTCCCGGCTGGGACCCGTGCTGCCCAGCCTGCTGGGGCGTTGGGCCTATCGCTTGTGGTTCCGGACCCGGCGTTTTCCCGAGCCGGCTGCCGGCAAACAGGCCATCCGCCACGCGTGGCACAGCACCCTGCAACTGGACGAGATTCCGGTCGCCGTCTATTCCTGGGGGCAGGGACCGGTGGTGCTGTTCGTGCACGGCTGGTCGGGGCGCGGCAGCCAGGCGGCGGCCTTGGTTGAACCCCTGACAGGTGCAGGCTACCGGGTGGTATCGGTGGATGCCCCCGGGCATGGCAACACGCCGGGTGACCGGACCACCCTGTTTGAATGCGCCGCCGTGTTGCAGGCGGTCGCCGCGGAGCAGGGTCCCGTGTACGCGGCAGTGAGCCATTCCTTCGGCGGGATGGTGCTCGCCTATGCCATGCGCCACGGCATGACGGTCGAGCGGGTGGTCATGATCAGTCCGCCGGCCGACCTGGAGTTTCTGCTCGACAGTTTCGGTCAGCTGCTGGCCATGCCGGTAGCGGTGCGTGCCGTGTTGCAACGCAAACTGGAACAGCGTTTCGATGACAGCCTCATGGAGCGGGTCTCCACCGTGCGCAATGTCGGGGCACTTTCCGTGCCGGCCCTGGTCCTGCATGACGAGAACGATGACAGCGTTCCCTTGCAGCAGGGCGAGCGGGTCGCCGCGGCCTGGGCAGGCGCCCGGTTCCTGAAAACCCGGGGTCTGGGTCACAGCCGCATCCTGCGCGACCCCGAAACACTCAAGACGGTTGTCGATTTCATCAAGGGCTGACCGCGGGACCTCTGCGCTTGGTATTGGTGCCATGCGCGCGTTATCCTGACCACGCTATGAAGCTTTATCTCGTGCAACACGGTGAGGCAGTGGCCAAGGAAGTCGACCCGGAACGCCCCCTGAGTGAGCAGGGTCGACGCGACGTGCAGGCCATGGCCACGTTGCTGGCAGCCTCCGGTGTGCGCGTCGAACGCGTCTGGCACAGTGGTAAGCTGCGCGCGCAGCAGACCGCACAACTACTGGCCAGCAAGCTGCTGGCCTCTGGCAAGGTGGAGGCGGTTGACGGTATCCGTCCGAATGACCCGGTTGAGGCGTTTATTGCGGATGCCGACGTCTGGGAGCAGGACACCCTGGTGGTTGGCCACCTGCCGTTCATGTCGCGGCTGGTCTCGCTGCTGGTGATGGGTGACCCGCAGCGGGATGTCGTGGACTATCACCCCGGCAGTGTGGCCTGCCTGGAACGGCGTGATGCCGACACCTGGATGCTGGCGTGGATGCTCCGCCCCGATATGCTGGGTACGGGTGCCGATAAGGCATGAACCCGGAAACGTACCCATGAGCCTGCGCGGAATTGTCCCACCTGATCCGGAAACCGGTGTCTCCCAGGTGCGCTTTGCGGTGATCTTCACACCGCGCCAGAATCGCAAGCGCTATCCGGCCGGCTGTGTCGAGATCTTCGAAACCCGCGAGGCGGCGCTGGTTGCGGCCGATCCGACAAACAAGCGCCACGCGGCGCGCGTGGTCGGCCCCTCCAAGTCCTCCGAGGGGCAGTACCTGTATTACCTACTGGAGTGGCTGGAGTCGTAGTGTCAGTGCTGTTAAGCAAACAGTAATATTACTAAGTAATCTGCTTGACTGTTTAATTGCAGTTGTATGACATGACACCGTTTTAGCAATGTATTGATCCATGTCATTTGTTATCCATTGCCATCCTTGTATGATCCATCCGCATCATTACTGTCAGTATGCAGTACGACGGTAATTTAAGCTCCACCAGCTATCATCTGCACGTCTGCAAATTGCTCGACCGCTGGGGGATAAAACTACAACCAAAGGGAGGGGTGAAATGAGCATTATCCAAGGACTCAAATTAGCGGTACCGCTACTATTCTTGCTCACCATGGCGGGCTGTGGCGATGATGGCGATACTGGACCTGCCGGCCCTGCTGGCGCCGATGGTGCCGACGGAGCTGACGGAGCTGACGGAGCTGACGGAGCTGACGGGGTTACGCGGGCCTTGCCCACGCTGCAAGGCCACATTCCGACCGACCCGGAACCGCAATTCCATACACTGGATGACAGGATCCTGCCCTACGATGTACAGGCCGCCTATAACGACACCACGTTCTTCTGGCGGCTCTCCTACCGGGGGCCCGAAGAAAAGCGCCACGAATACATCCGCTTCACCAATGGTGCCTGGCAGCGTGAGGGTGGTGACCGTCGTGACGCCCAGGCGACCATCGATGGCGATGCCCAACAGGGCGATCTCACAGTCAACTCGACGATCTACGAGCAGCGCACGTCGATCATGATCAACGATCCGCTCGGCGCGACTAATGTCGACGGCTTCGGCGAGTTCGGATGCTTCCTGGCCTGTCACGACGTGAGTCGCCACATGCCGGAATGGACCTCCACTTCCGGGCATGACACCAAATATATCGACCCGGCAGATGCCGGCAGCCCCAGCGGAACCCCCGTCCTGGATCTCTGGCACTGGCGGGCGGCCCGCAGCAATCCTATCGGCCGGTCTGACGACCAGAACATCCTGTCGCTGGCCTTCGTCGACAGCACCAGCGGTGACGATGGCGGTCGCAAGGGTGATGCTGGCCAATCGGTGTTCGCCTCGCAGAATATCGTTGGCGGCAATCCGGAGTTTGTCCTGGACCCGGGTACGACCTCAGGCAAGTTTGCCTTCAAATGGGACGACTTCTGGACCACGCCGTTCTACTACATGACCCGACCGGATGCCGAGCAGATCGGACCCCTGGCGCCGAACCCGGTGCAGATGGCCTGGGCCGATGCCGCCACCCTGGGATACCTGGCGAGCGAAGGGGACACCGTGCCGCGGCGTATCCTGCGTGCCGGTGCGGGCAGCCGTGCGGACATCACCGCCTTCGGTACCGAGTTCAATCCCGAGACGCCTGACAGTTCCTACGGGGTCTGGAACGTGCAGATTCAGCGCGCCCTGGATACCCTCAACCCTGATGATATCGCCATGGTGAGTGGTAACACCTACGAGGCCGGGTTCGAGGTGCATCTGTGGGAATACACCACGCGTGATCATTACGTGTCCTTCCCCGTGACCGTCTCCCTCGGCACTGGCACGGGCGATATCGATGCCGTAGACCTTACTGGCATAATTTTCGGGGGACCGGAGAGTGCCCTTGCCATCAACTGGGAGGTGATTCCCAAGACGCGGCTGAACCTGTTCCAGCCGGGCATCACCAGCTGGGAGTTCCTGACTGGCGCGAACGCGGGCAAGACCTATCTCGATGCCCAGGGCGTGGCGGTTGACCAGGCGCATGGCGGCTCCGGTTCGGTCCTCGCAGGAGAGGCCTGCGTGTCATGCCACAACGTGCGCTCCACAGATCCTGCACCACCGTTGTTCGATGCCGGTGCCATGGAGGATCTGGCCGAGCAGCGCGGCGGGATCTGGGAAAATACCCCCGTTCAATAGATGCTGTTAGGACTTACCTGTAACGACTAACCGGTCGCTCGAGATGCCGCCCCTGCCGGGGCGGTATCTCATCTGAGCGATCAGATACGGCAATTTTTAGGCCGATGATTGCATTTCTCAAACCCCGCACCAGCGGGGTTTTCTGTTTTTAAATCAATCAACTAGGATGTCAGGGCGCATTTTCTCCTTATAATCAGGATGAAATGTGCTCCGACACGGTTTTATTGTGGCATGGAGGTCCTAGCTGGGTTCGAAAAATTTAACTTAGAAAATAGCAAGTTAAGAAGGTCAGGAGGGGTTGAGAAAGGACGACAGTCAACATATTGACAGGCGAGAGGGATTGTTCTAGTGTTTAAAGTGTACTAGTACAACAATAAATTGACGCGTCAATAGGATGACTACGTCAATGAGGATGACAAAATGGACAAGACCAATAAGTCACGAAGGCAATTTCTCAAGACTACCGCATACGTTGCACCTGCCATTTTGACTCTGAAAGCAGCGCCTGCTTTAGCTCAGTGTGGTTCGCCACCAACTAATTGTGAGCCTGACGACACCAACGGTGAAGTTGAATTCATCATGAATTCCAATAGTTCATATAGTAAATATCAAAAACTACCCTACTAGGTACCGAGTCACGGGTGAACAGGCATTTCGGACTAGATGACGAGTAATTAACTGACCTGTAGGTTGATCTGCCCGCATTTGCCCTTGCGGCAACCGACTGAATCAGCCTTCTGCAGTGTACGGTTGAGAATGAACAAAAACCCGAGCTTCTGACTCGGGCCTGACGCTACCGTTTCTGGTATTCCAGCCAGGACATATGGCGATAAACAGGCGTGATATTGAGTACGGCCATTTTTTTCAGGTAGTCGACCTTCACGAACCCCGCACCAGCGGGGTTTTTTGTTTATATGGGGAGGTCTGGTGTTGGCCGGTCTCGGAAATCCGCTGGAAGAATTCCGCAGTATAGCTACTCAGATGACCGGGTACGGCCCCTTACGGATAATTAACATTTACTAGACAAGACTTGACATAAGGTACGGATTATTATAGATTAATACTCGCAGAGATGCCTGTGAAGGAAATGATTCATCAGGAGGATGACGAAATGGACAAGAGCAAAATATCAAGAAGGCAATTTCTCAAGACAACCGCATACGTTGCACCTGCCATTTTAACCCTGAAAGCGATGCCTGCTTTAGCTCAACCTGGTTCGAACGGCAACGATCAGCCCATCGAATTAGAATACGAAACACGTAGTGAGTATCAAAATCTCATGTCCGATATGCACTAAAGCAGGTGAATAAGTACTTCGATCTAGACGACGACTGGTTAATAAGCACTAGGCCCTAAAGGTTGGCCTGTTTACATATGATCTTGCGGCAGCCGACTGAATCAGCCATACAAAGTGTATGGTTGAGAATGAACAAAACCCGAGCATCTGACTCGAGCTAGGGAATGCTATCCAAGATATACTAGCCAGGAGATATTGCGAGCAAACCCAGGCGATACATTGAACGGCTATGTTATCGCTGCTTTATTGCCGACAGTTGCCGTTCATGAACCCCGCGTTAGCGGGGTTTTCTGTGTGTATGAGAAAGGTCAGGTTTTTTTGTATAAGGGTGTCAATGCACATTTCTTCCAAAATATGTGTTGAAAATGTGATCTGACGTCGTTTTACGAAATTGACAAGGTTACGTAGCAGGCGTCACAATCAAATCCCCCAATTGAATGCATCCCGGTGTTGGTTCGATTGGTCGTGGCGGTGATCAGGCGGCAATCGGAGCAGTTGTCGTCGTCGCAAAAAACAAGCACAACGGAGGAGTCGAAGAACATGAAACCCAGACCTACTTTACCCAGCCTGGTGCTGGCGGTTTTTGCACCCTTGCTGCTGTTGTACGGCTGCAGTGACAGCGATAACTTCGTTGGTGGTGCCACTACCGTCTTCCCGGCGGTCAATCCGGCCCTCGATGATGTCACCGAAGTCGCGACCAGCACCGCAGCGGGCGGGCCTTATGCCGATGTGCTACCGGCAACCGACTACAGCTACGACTCCGCTACCGGCTCAATCTCAACTTCAACGGCTGTGGCTTCCGGGGGCGAGTATGTGCGCATCACCGGCCCGGCCACGGTAACAGGTACACAGAGCACCTATACGCTCTATACCTTCATCGCCAGCAGTGGCGATGAAGTGGCTGCCAATGAACTGACCAGTGCCGCCGTCGGGCTGGTCGCATCCGGCGATGCCGCGGACTTTGCCGCGGCCCTCGGCCTCGTAGAGACGGCCTTCGGCCTGCCGGCCGGCTCAGCGGCCGAAGCGGTACCTGCCGACCAGCGCTCGGCAGAGCTGACCAGTGTGTTGGCTGCCTTTGCTCCCTCCTTTTCGGATGGTGCCGACCCGGCAGACGCATTCGATGTCAACGACTTTACCAGCACCGACCTTGCCGACGCCCCGGCGGCTTATCAGGAATGTGTCGCTCTGGGTGGCATGGCCTGGGATTCCTGGCACAAGACCGATGCCGGCGGCAGCGGCCTGCCCACGGATGAGCCCGATAACGACTACACCCGCTGCAAGGCCTGCCACGGTTGGGACCAGCAGGGCACCGAGGGCGGCTATGTGCGCCGTGACCGTAATGCAGGCCGGGCCAATGCCGGCTATCAGGACCCCAACAACTGCGACCTGCCGGGAGCGGATCCCGCGACCTGCACGCCGAGTCGCAATATCAGCACCGATGCCACCTTCGGTCGCGGCAGCGCCATCGAGATTCCGGGAGGCGGACGCAGCTGGGCCGAGGGTTCAGCGATATTCGATATGGTCGACCCGAGCTGGGGACCGGGTGCCATCACTGGCAACCGTCATCCGGACCTGGGAGCGGCCGAGGGGCCGACCGCGGATCAGCTTGCCTGTCTGACCGCGTTCCTCAACGCCCCCGAGGCGCGCGCCGACCAGGTCTATGCCGCCATGGATACCGCGCCGGCCGATGGCAACCCTCTGGCCATCTACACCCCGGTGGCCACGGCCGATGCAGCGGCCGGGGAGACCTACTACACGACTAATTGCCTGGCGTGCCACGGCGATCCCAGTAATGATGGGATACCGGCCGCCGGCGGACTGATTGCCTACCTGAATAGTGATGGCAAGTTCAGCGAGTTCATGCACAAGGTGCATTGGGGCATCCCGGATACGATCATGACCCGGGCATCCATGGGCAATCCCACGGCGGCGGATGTCGCAGATCTCGTGGCCTACATGCAGGATATCCCCTTCACGGAGCTGTCTGCCGCCCAGGAAGTGCCGGCCGTCGCGGCCATCACCGCCCGGGGCAGCGGCACCTACACGCTCCTGGGGGACAATCTGGAATATGTCGTTACCGTTGACACCGCCAATCTGTCCGGTCCCATCACCGGGGCACATTTCCATCTGGGCCGTGTCGGGACCGACGGCGCTATTATCGTAGCCCTCGAGCCCTTTGTCGCAGGCCAGTCATCGGGCACCTGGACAAACCTGACTGCCGACCAGCGCACCGCCCTGCTGGCCGGGGGTGTCTACGTCAATATCCATACCGCTGCCAACCCCAACGGTGAGATCCGCGGCCAGGTCAGGGCGGTCACCGGCAATCAGCCTCCAGTGGCCAA
Source organism: uncultured Ectothiorhodospiraceae bacterium (assembly GCA_947259415.1). Taxonomy (GTDB): domain Bacteria; phylum Pseudomonadota; class Gammaproteobacteria; order UBA9214; family UBA9214; genus CAMYJZ01. Next base: position 32,858 of record CAMYMI010000025.1, read on the forward strand.
TGCCGGTGCCGATCAGGCCGTCGACACAGGTACACAGGTAACCCTGAACGGGAGCGGCACGGACGCCGAGAACGATCCGCTGACCTTTTCCTGGACCCTGGTGGTCCCTGGAGGTAGCGGTGTGACGCTCACCGATCCTACCAGCGC
>CAMYMI010000026.1 GCA_947259415.1 uncultured Ectothiorhodospiraceae bacterium
CATGCCCCGGACGCCCCCCGGCCCTATTCCCTGCAGATCGGCAATCCCTTGTGGATCGCCCGCAGGACCGGCATCGAGGTGGTGGCCGACTTCCGGCGCGCCGATATCGAGGCCGGCGGCCAGGGTGCGCCCCTGGTACCCGCCTTCCACGCGACCCTGTTCCGCGACACGACCGAAACGAGGGCTGTTTTGAATATCGGCGGCATCGCCAATATCACGGTACTGCCCGCCGATCCCGCGCAACCGGTGACCGGTTTCGACACCGGCCCCGGTAATACCCTCATGGACCAGTGGATCCGGGAGCAGCGGGGTGTCGCCATGGACAGGGACGGTGAGTGGGCCGCTGCTGGATGTATCGACAGTGCCCTGCTTGCCTGCCTGCAGGCCGATCCCTTCTTTCAAAGGGTGCCACCCAAGAGCACCGGGCGCGAACATTTCAACCTCGCCTGGCTGTCGACCTGCCTTGAAAAGACCGGTCCTGCGGCGCGTGACGTCCAGTCGACACTGTGTGAATTAACGGTGCTCAGCATTGCAAATGCCATCAGGCAGTTTGCCGGTGACACCCGGCGCCTGCTCGTCTGTGGCGGCGGCGTGCACAACAAGGAACTGCTGCGCAGACTGGCAGCAGATCTGGATCCGCTAGAGGTTGAATCAACCCGTAACTACGGCCTCGACCCGGACTGGGTGGAAGCGGTTGCCTTCGCCTGGCTGGCAAAACAGCATCTGGACGACAAACCGGGCAACCTCCCCGAGGTCACCGGGGCCCGTCAGCCGGTGGTGTTGGGAAGGCTGTTCAAGCAGGGTTAATGATGGGTGCGTCCCCGCCCTCTATGAAAGGAGCAGGAAAGGGTGGGGACTGGAAAAATGAAACTTTCTTACCAAGGGCTAACGCCCCCAGCAGTCGGCTACAGTACTACCGCCGACACCCCGGGTGCCCGCCTGGTTCAGCGTCAGGGTCCCGCAGGCATCCGCGGTCTGGCCACCCTGCGGCACGGCCTGCAGGGTAAAACCATTCGCTGCCGGCGCACCACCCACAAAGCTCAAGGCATAGGCCGCGGTGGGATTGTCCCTGGGTGCGGTCTGGAAGGGCAGATCGGCATTCGCCAGGGCGTTGCCGTCAGGCTTGAGGTTGAATCGGTTGGTTTCCGAATAATTTCTTTCCAGGAACTGGGCGTTCTCCAGCAACGCCGCCTTGGCATCGGCGCGTTTCGCACGCAGACCGTAGTTCGTAAAACTGGGATAGGCGATGGCCGAAATGATGGCAATGACTGCCACGACAATCATCAACTCGATTAGCGTCACACCGCGTTGTCCGTTTCGGTTCATAATCGATCACCCATTCTATTTTATTGGCCTGGCTAGTCCTTGAGCTCACGCGCCAGCTTGAGGCGCTTCAGTTCACGCGTGTCCGTCGGCAGCACCCAGAGCTCGCTGATGATCCTGCCCGCAGTGGTCGAGTAGCGCACCGGCTGTCCTGCCTTGAGCGACCAGATACGGTCAGTGCCACTGGTAAAGTTGCGGATCTGGCTGCTACCCGTCAGCTTGTAGAGCGTTTCATCTATCCGGACCTGCTGTGTGCCGCGCTTCACTTCGCGGATGACACCGTCCATTTCAGGCTCGGCACACAGCGGCGACATAGCTGCCACAAGTAAACCGGCGATTAACGACTTGTTGATAAAATTCATCATGAGCCCCTTGTCGGATTAGCGTATTTGGCGCCAGGACTGCCGGCCGATATAGCCCTCACCCGGATTTTCCACCACGTGATCCAGGCTACCGGATGAACTCGGCATGTATTTGTGTTCCTTATCGAAGTCCATCAGACGTACCGGCGCCGGGCTGATGCCTTCACCTGGCCGGATACCGGCGGGAGACGTGTCACCATCACCGTCGCTGTCCGTATCGATCATGTCAGCAAGAGTGAAAAGCCCGTCATCGTTCAGGTCAAACGGAGGATCGGACAGGGTACCGCCATTCTGGGCATCGACCTCCATCAACCAGCTGTAGCCTCCACTGGTGCAGACGCCTGCATCGGGCACAATGGTCACGAAGATAACCCGCCCGTCGACGAGTAATGGATTGCTCGCCACGCGCTCGCCGGTATCGGGCAGGTCGATATACCAGCCCGTGTGGGTCTTCGTCAGTGCATGGTCACTGACCGTCCGCAGCTTGTCATCCGGGAATCCGGGATCCGTGCCCTGGAAGGTGACCGTTTGTTCCAGCATGCCGGCGCGGCTGGTGATCTGGGTGTCGGTATCTGCAACCCCGTAGAAGCTCTGGGTACTGGTATCCGCCACATCCGGACCGCCCAGGTAGGACCCGGTACCGAAATAGATCATCACGTCGAAGCTGAAGAAGCCGTGCCCGACCTCGGGCCGGCTGGTAATGGGCTGCGGGTTGTTGCTGGCGTCTTTTGCGGTAAACAGGGGCTTAGGGTTGGAGCCTTGCTTGAACGCCACCACCCAGCCACTGGTGTTGGTCGAGCTGACATCGAACTTCCACAGGTTCCCTTGCAAGTCACCGGCATAGATGTAATCGGCCCGGTGGTCACCGTTGATATCGACCACGGCCGGGGTGGCCAGGCCATTGGGATCGGCGGGAGACCCCACACCGGTGTCGATCTTCTTGATGAGCGATCCGTCCTCGATATCGACGATGTAGAGCACGGCATGACCGGTTGTGCTGGCATTGCCGTCGGCCTCGGTATTGTTGTAGCCATTGCCGAACACCGCGGCCCAGACCCCGTTCTGCATGCGTACGATCGCCGGCTGACTGTAGGTATAGCCGAGATCGGCATCATCGGCATCGGTGAATTCCCATAGCACGGTGTCCGCTGGCCCGGTCCCGGACTCGGAGAAACTGGATGGCGTCGTGATATCCAGCGCATAGATGCCCTGCCCCCCGTGATTCATGCCACCGACCAGCACCGAATGCCAGGCGCCGCCAAAGAAAGCATCGCCGTAGGTCGGTGAGCCGTCAACATAGTAGCGATGCGAATAGCCGGGGTCTGTCAGCTTGCTCAGGTTCTTGTAAACGGGGGAGGGTACATAGGCAAGTTTCTCGACCAGCAGATCGGTGGTTCCATCCCCCTTGAAACCGTGCACCATCCCGTCATTGGCGCCGACGTAGATTATGGGTGTACGTGTGCTTTTAGCGAGCTTGAAAGCAGAATAACCACAGCCACTACAGCTCTCGGGCTCACTTGTACCCCAGTTATCCGGATATCGGAAATGGGGTATTCCGACGTAGACCGGCGCGGAATTGATGATGTCACCCAGCTTGCTGGCGGGCCGCTCACGGAAGCCGCTGCTGTCATCCTCATTCGCGGCATCACCGCGCAAGTAGTCGAGCCGTTGTTCACCCAGCCCATCTGTCGTACCGATAGCGTTCTTGTTCAGGTGAGTCTGAAGCGTCCCGCCCGCTGTCAGTGAGCCCCAGCTGAAGGGAACGGCAGCGGCCGCATCGGGGTCCGTTGTCAGTATGGTGCGGCTGTTTGGCGCCGGCAGGCGCTGGCTCGCATCCGCATTGGCGGGGACAATCACCGAACCATCCGTGGTATCCACATTGAAGGCCAACAGCTTGCCATGCCAGTCGGCCGCAACAAATTGGGCCTGGAACAGCAGGGTGTCGGAACGCAGATGGCCGGTACTGGCCGCGGCGGATGAAGCCGATTTGGTGCGGCCCTCGATATTCTGCAATGCGGCTTCTAGGCTGCTGGCCACGGCGGCCGGGGTCTTGGCCGATATGAAGGCACCGCGGCTGTTGTAGGCCGCATGCCAGAGATCATCGATCTTTTCGGGGCAGTTCGAGCAAAAGGGATCACCCCAATTGCCGCTCTCGGTCAGCGCCGGGTCGGGCCAGCCATTCCCGTTGCTGTCGGAGAGATTTCCCTCGACACCGAAGGCGACCCCGAAGGTCACCAGGTGCTGGTGCGTGGCCAGGTCGCGATGGGACGGGTCCGGCGCTACATTATTGGGAAACGCGCTTAAATCCTTGTCATAGTAGTGCTTCGCGACATCCGCGAGCGTGAGCGAGACCGCATCGCCGTCGGCGTCACCGATGGCGGCCGCGGGGTCGCTCTGGTTCCAGTAACCGTCCGTGAACAGCACGGAAAAATTCTTCTGGCAGGAATCGATAATCGGGTCCGTCCGGCCATCGGCATTGTCGAAATAGTCACCGACCCGCTCGAGCCCCTGGCGCAAGGGCGTCCCCGAGTCGGGCCAGTCCATCTCGAACAGCGCACCCAGCAGGCCTTCGTTGTGGGCGCTGTAGTCCGCGGCTGCTGGCGGCACCTCGACAAACATCGAACTGTAATTATTGATGACGCTCATGCCGTAGCGGAATTCCGGGTGGTTGTTGATCACCGTCGCCAGCGCCCCCTTGGTGATGAAGGAACGCTTGCGGGCATATTGATACCAGTTGGCAATATTCTGAAGTTCCTCGGCCGCAGTGCGGCAGATGCTGCCACCGCCATGGCAGAGGGTGTCGGCGGCGGCATAGGTGACCGGGGCGCCGAGGACGGGGTTCAGACCACTGCTGTCAGGGGCATAAAGAACGGTCGTCTCGATGATGTCCGTGCCGCTCACCGCGTAGGTGGTGTGGGCGTCCCACAGGTCGACCAGTTCGTTGGGGGTGGTGTTGACGTTGACAGTGGCGCCTGCCTCCGGATTCGCCCCATCAAATCCCCTGTCGTCAATCCAGACCTCGAAGCGGAACCCGTCCAGGTCGCGCAGCACGGTATAGCCCGCCTCCCCGTCGCGCGGGTTGCTGCGCACTGCATTAAAATCCGCATTCGCACACACCGTCCCGACGGCGTCACAGGCGGCCTGCCAGGGGCTGTATGTCTGCAGTGGATCGTAATACACCACGTTGAAATCACTCGACAGGATGCGCCAGTCGAATTGATAGGGGGTGTTCGTGTTCAGGTCGGTGCCGCAGGAATACAGGGTTTCCTTGTTATCGGTACAGCCATTGGTGTATGAATTGTCGCTGTTGTCATAGATGTATTCGAAATCGCCGAAGTATTCCTCCACGGTGATGGTGACAGGGTCGGTCGAAGTGTCTGTCTTGCTAACCGTGCCACCATAGGCGCGCCATTTGCCATTGGTGACCAGGTAGCCGGAGGACCCATCGCAGTAGGCCTCATTCCGGTAACTGCAGGCATGCCACTGCTGGGTGGTGAGGATCTCCCAGTCCATGGAACCGGAGTCGTCGATCTCGAAAAAGACATTGGGATCCACCGCGGTGTTCAGGAACAGCGGTGAATTACCCAGGGTCACAGCCTGTATGGCCGGCGCCATGACCAGCAGGGCCAGCAGGGCCGCGCCCAGGCCGGCCTTCAGTCGGCAAGTCTTTATGATCGGCTTGAAATAACTATTCATAATTTTCAGCTCCGGCAGGTCTCAGTTGAGTCGCTTCACGTATGTTGTCTGCAGGATGGCCAGAGAGGAGTCGCTGCCACCTGCTGAACGCCCCGTTACCCGGAAAAAACTGCGTCCGGTCGTAACCCCGTGTCCGACCGTCAGGTTGTCACGGGAAAATTCCAGGAACTCGCTTAACCAGCGCGGATCGCTGTAATTCGACACCAGCTCATGGGTGTCATCAACACCGTATTCCTCGGCATTGGTTGTCCACCAGGCGGCCGTCTGGTCCGCTATGTAGAACGGCAGCACATCCTCATTCCAGATCGCACAGGGCGGGGTGGAACACAGCACCGGCTCCAGGGTCAGGGCCCCCAGCATGCCCTCGCCGTCGCGCAGCGCGGCCTCTGAACCCTGGAATGCCAGGTTGGCATCGCGCAGGTTACCGGCCATGCGTTCCTCCATGGTGACCGTATTCATGGCCGTGATGCCGATGATCGTCAGCAGGAGCAGCATCATCAGGCTGATAACCAGGATGGCGCCTTGCTGGTGTGCATGTCGTGGCGGTCGATGCGTGTGCATAGTGGTCAGGCCCCGGATTACAACACGCGGTTGCGAATCGTGATCGTTGAAAAAAACCGCCGCCGCAGTCGGCGATCGGTCGGATTGGCCACCACGGTCCCGTCAAGCCGGTTATAGGCAATCGGCAGTTTCGCAACGTTTTCATCGGTCGTCAGCAGCAGCCCCAGGCGTATGCTCATCACCTTGTCCCAGTCACCGGCGGCAATGCTGGCGGCATCGCGGTAGACATCGGCGGTCCCGTCCGGGCTGGGGCTGGTATCGAAACCATAGGTGATCTGCATGTCATCGACACCACTGATGAACTCGCGCTCATTGCCATAAATGTCGGTTTCGTAGAGCGAATAGATCGGCGTGCCGGCCTGGTTGGTGCGCCCGGAGTCCATGATGTAGAAAGTCGAGGTCTCGAATTTCAGTAAAAAGGCATCATCCAGGTAGGCCTTGGAAAGCCGGTTGGTCGTATTGACACTGTTGGAATGGGCGATGGTTATTTTGCCGGAACCCGTTGACACATTGTTGGCCTCAAAGATGTCCGCCGTCTCGCAGTCGGTAATGAACAGGTAGTCACCGGCGACATAACTTTCCGAGTTGATGTCGAGCTGGATATTGGCATTGTCCGCTGCCAGGTTCCCGGCCAGTTGTGCGGCAGCGGACGAGGCCCCGCGCACCACCAGTACATCGCTACCGACCCGCGCGTCCGTGCTGCCAAAACCGTTGCCGGCGGCGACATTGTCAACACCATTGACCACGGAGTTCAGGTCGAAGATCGCATCGGGGGGCGGGCTGGCGATGATATTACTGGGCTTCAGAAAACGCAGGTTGGCACAGCCCTGGTAGCCGGCCATGCGGATCTTGCGACCCATCAGCTCCAGTGCAAACCGGCCATTCTCCTGTACCCGTGACAGCCCCTCCTGGACCCGGTAAGTGGCCTTGCTGCTGCTGAAGATATGGATCACACCCGCCAGCATGATCAGGCTGATGGCGGCGGCAATCATCAGCTCCACCAGGGTGAAACCGCGCTGGCACCGGGGCGATTGCAGTCTGGCTCGGGTGATATTCCTGGTGATATTCATAGTGACGTGGTCAGGGTGAAGATGGTGGGAGTGCCGCCGCGCTCGGTCCACTTGACGTTGATGGTGAACTGGTTGCCGTTCCGGGTGATTTGGCCCTGGCCCTCCGGTAACAGGGCCGCGAGCAGGGTCTTCCAATTACGCAGATCGGCCTCCGCAACCGTCGTGCCGACAGGCAGGCTGTCGGTGTAATCGGTCAGATAGGCACCGCCCAGGGCAGTCGTTAACTTCCCCGCCGCACCCCGATTGGCACGCATGGCATCGACAATATCGTAGGCCAGCACCGTGGTCTGGGTGCGCAGGTAGGCGCTGTGATTGAAACGCATGCCGTTGGTCTGCAGGTTCGCCAGGCCAAGCAGGCCGATCGACAGGACCAGGATGGAAACCAGGACCTCGATCAGGCCAAAGCCGCGCGAGCCCGCCGGGTTGTGTGTCAATGCACGCATGATGGATGAGCTGCGCACTAACATCCCAGGTGGCTGACCGACGGCTGGCCGGTTACGCTCACGGTGATATCCCGGGCGAGGTTGCCGGTGCAATCGGGAATCCTCAACTGAAACAGGGCACCGGTGTTGACCAGGCCGATTTGGCTGTAGCGCAGGGAGGCCGGCGCCCCGATGATGGTCGCCCCGCCGTCCAGCGCGCCCCAGACACGCAGCACCTGGTCGGTCCCGACGTCAACGGTACTGTTGGCATTCGCGTCAGTGAACACGATCCAGCCATCGTGCCAGTTCCCCGCACAACTGCTGCCGTCGGCGCTGCTGCAAACCGTCACGGTGGCACGCCGCTTGAGCGCCTCGTCACGACTGAGGTTGATCGCCGTCACCAGGTCATTGGTCTGTGCGGTGATCCGGTTGTTCTGTACAAAGGTGTGAAACGCCGGGACGGCCATGGTGAGAAGGACCACGGCGACCGCCACGGTGGTCATCAGCTCGATCACCGTGAATCCGGTTTCTTTTTTCATGTGTCTTCCAACCCGCATAAATCTTTTCCCGACATTGCACCCGCAGTACTGATACACGGTCCGTTACCGTCTCGGGTGTATGATTTTTTTTCTCATAACAGGGTATCGATGTATTTAACGACCGGACGGGGGATTTCTTTACAGGGCAGCGACCTGCAGATAGCCCGGGCCAGCGGGCAATGCAGCGGTGATTTGGCCCTGGGTTCGACCCAACAGCACAGGGCTCACCTATATCTCCTTGAAATTATTGGTTATTTATGCCAAACGGGGCGCGCTTGTGGACCAGGCCCGGGAACATCCCGGCCGCCGGGGCTCTTCAGAAAACGAGGGGATCAGGCCGCTAGCGGGCGGCGATGGCTACGTATTTCCGGGGGTCGTGTCCGGTATAAATCTGGGTTGGCCGGAAGATCCGGTTCTGGGAGACCTGTTCACGCCAGTGCGCCAGCCACCCCGCGGTGCGGGCAATGGCAAAGATAGAGGTAAACTGGTCCGGCGGGATACCAATCTCGCGATAGAGAATACCCGAGTAGAAATCCACGTTGGGATAGACCCCCTTCGGTGCCAGTACCGCTTCACAGGCCTCTTCCAGCGCCAGTGCCGTCTCGAACAAGGGACTGATACTGCCGCGGGACTCGGCCAACTCGCGCATCAGATGCTGCAACAGGGTGGCGCGCGGGTCCTTCACCTTGTATTCACGGTGGCCCATGCCCCAGATGACCTCTTTGGCCGCGAGTTTCTTGTCCAGCCAGGCCGGCGCCTGTTCGGGCACCCCGATCTCCTTCAGCATCTGGATCACCTGTTCGTTGGCGCCGCCGTGCAGCGGGCCGGCCAGGGTACCGATGGCGGCCGCGATGACATAGGACGGCATCGCCAGGGTGGAGCCCGTCACCATGGCTGCAAAGGTGGAGGCATTGAGGGTGTGCTCGGCATGCAGTATCAGGCAGACATCCATGATACGCGCGACCAGCGGGTCGGGTTCCACCCCATTCTGGAACATATAGAGAAAGTTGGCGGCATAGCTCAGGTCACTTCTTGGCGGGGTGGGATCATTGCCGATACGCATCTGCTGCCACATGGCCACCAACGTTGCCATGCGCGCCAGGATGCGAATCGACTGGCCATGCACGTAGCGTTCGCTTTCATCGCCTGGGCTGCGTATCTGGACCGGTACATCGTTGGGATAGAACATGCCCAGACTGGATACCGCCGTCTGCAGCATCTCCATGGGATGCCCGGTCACCGGCAGTGACTTCATGATATCGCGGATGTTGTATTTCACTCGGCGGTGCACACGCAGCTGGGCATCGAACTTCGCCAACTGCCCGACCGAGGGCAGCTCGCCGTCGATCAGCAGGTAGGCGGTTTCTTCAAAGGTGCTGTTTTCGGCAAGCTCGACTATCGGGTAGCCGCGATAGGTCAAAATGCCCTGCTTCCCATCCAGGTAGGAGATCTTGGACTTCTTGGCAGGAACACCCTCCAGCCCGGGGTGAAATTCACTCATCACACGTCCTCGGGTTATGAAAGAAACAATTGCTGAAACAAGGCCTCAAGACGCCACCGGCCAGACCAGGCGCCTGCTGGTCGCCTCGCCATGCGTACGGTTAAGACCGGTCAGTGGGCGGGCCGGGAACCCTTAAGGATAACAAAAAGTCGCCTTAATACGGCAACGGCAAGCCTCTCGATTGCCCTCGTGCATCCCTGGTAGGGCAAATAACAAGGGGGCGCAGCCGCCCCCTGTGCAGAGTTGGAACCGGGTGGGCCGGTCAGACGGAAAAGGAGGAACCGCAGCCGCAGGTGGTGGTGGCATTCGGGTTGCGAACCACGAACTGTGCGCCCTCGAGGCCTTCCGTGTAATCGACCTCGGAACCCATAAGGTATTGATAACTCATGGGATCAATCACCAGGCTGACATCCCCGTTCTCGATGGTGATGTCACCTTCCATGACCTTCTCGTCAAAGCTGAATCCATACTGGAAACCGGAACATCCCCCGCCGGAGACATAGATCCTCAGCTTCAGATTCGGATTATTTTCCTCTTCAATCAGTCGCTTGACCTTGTTCGCAGCGGCATCGCTGAAGGTCATATTGGGAGCGACCGAAGTGGCTATCTCAATCATGGGTACTGCCTCTTGCCATTCAATAATTAGCGATTGCAAAAATTATGTCATTTCCCGACTAATTTGGTCAAGTATTAGTCGGAACCGCTACCGCCCCCGGACTGATCACGCTCGAAGCTGACCACGGAAGTGGAAGACTCCTGCTGGTGCACCAGGCTGCCGTTGACCTCGGCGCCCATCGACATCTCTATCAGATTATAGTGCACATCGCCGTTGACCCGGGCATTGGCCGCCAGTTCGATGCGCTCGGACGAGTGCACATTACCGGTCACTGTGCCGTTCAGGATCACGTTCGGCACTTGCACATTGCCTTCGATATTGCCGTGCTCGCTGACGGTCAGCACCGAGCCGCTGTCACCCTCGGCGATCACATTGCCGCTGACCCTGCCATCGATATGCAGTCCCCCGCTAAAATGAAGATCGCCTTCGATCCGGGACTGTTGTCCGATGATGGTGTCAACCTTGGCGCTGACCGTCTTACCCTTCTTGCCTTTTCCCAACATTACTATCTCCTATTTTCCGTTTCCACTCCCGGCCAGTCGAATACCTGTAACAGGGGCTCGGGCGCGTTCTCGCCGGTTGTATTGATAGACAATGCCACCTCCCCTGCCTGGAAACCGTCCGGCAAGGAAATGACTCCTGTCAGTCGCTGGAAGTAGCGAAAGCGGAAATCCAGGTAAGTGTCCCCTGCTTCCGTGACAGCCGCCAAATCCAGTTCTTCAGACTCCCCCTCACGCCTTCCGTCGATCTTCCAACCCACACGGCCACTGACATAACGATCATTTTTTTTCAGTTGCGTCAGCACGAGGTCGTACTCAAAGTCACCCGGCTGCGATCCCGCGCTGAGCGTGAAACGGTGGATACGCAATCCGGCCTTGCCGTTCCCGGGAGAAACGATCCCGCGGTAAAACTCGGCCTCGTCACGCGCGGCATGCAGTTCCTCCTGCAGTGCACCCAGTTCGTCCTGCACTTCCTCCGTCGCCTGACGGTCAATCTTGCTGGACCGCTCGAGGATGGCAACCTGCTCGCGCAAGGTGCTGTTGACCTCGACGACCTGCTCATTCTGCTGCGCCAGCAGGGAATACTCGTTACGCAGGGATTTGAGCTCGGAGGCACCCTGCAACTTACCGAAATCATACAGCCACCAGGCCAGCGTAGCTGTCAGCACGACAATCACCACGGCTATGGAAATCTTCAGGTAGTCAGGCTGCATGGCTACCCTTTACCAGCGACTGCCGCAAAGTATGGCATATTCATTCGACTGCAGACGGTAGCAGGTCACAAAAGCGGGGGTTCCCGGGTAGCTCACGGCAACAGGGCGATGCCTGTCAGCCCGGCCTCCTCGTCCAGCCCGAACATGACATTCATATTCTGTATCGCCTGACCGGCGGCCCCCTTTACCAGGTTGTCGATCACCGAGAGCACTACGACGACATTACCCTGCTGGGGGCGGTGGACGGCAATACGGCAGTGATTGGCGCCGCGCACACTGCGGGTCTCCGGGTGTGAACCGGCCGGCAATACATCCACGAACGGCTGATCGCGATAGCGGGCCTCATAGAGCACCTGCAGGTCCTGGTCAGGATCATGCAAGCGGGCGTAGAGGGTGGCATGAATACCGCGGATCATAGGGGTCAGGTGCGGCACAAAGGTCAGCCCGACCGGTTTGCCGGCGGCGATTCCGAGCCCCTGGCGCATCTCGGGCAGGTGACGGTGACCGGGCACCGCATAGGCCTTGAAGTTTTCACTGGCCTCGCACAGCAGGGCGCCCGTGGCCGGCTTTCTCCCCGCGCCACTGACGCCCGACTTGGCATCCGCCACCAGGTGTTCCGTATCCACCAGCGGCGACTCGATCAGCGGCAGGAAACCGAGTTGCACGGCGGTCGGATAACAGCCCGGGTTGGCCACCAGCCGCGCCGTACGTAGCGCCTCCCGATTCACCTCGGTCAGGCCGTAGACCGCCTGTTCCAGGTACTCCGGGCAGGCATGCGGGACACCGTACCAGGCCTCCCATTCGTCGGCCTGGCTGAGACGGAAGTCCGCTGCCAGGTCGATCACCCGGACGCCGGCCTCGACCAACTGCGGCACCATGGTCATGGCGGTGCCGTTGGGGGTTGCGAAAAACACCAGCTCACAGGCGCGCAGTTGCCCGACATCCGGTACCGTGAAAGCCAGATCAAGACAGCCGCGCAGGTTCGGAAACAGCTCGGCCACCGGCCGGCCAGCCTCGGAACGCGAGGTAATGACGGTCAGTTCCGCATCCGGGTGCGCGGCCAGCAAGCGCAGCAACTCCACACCGGTATAACCGGTACCGCCAACAACACCTACCTTGATCATGGTCCTTACACCTGCCAACTCATTAAAATCAGACGCAAATAGTACACCATCCGCGCATCAATCATTCTACAATAAAGGACCTTGAGCAATCCGCTGGCGGATGACTGCAGCCCGGCCATTTTCCCTCAGCAGACATCCCGGCCCTAAGGAGTCCCTGTGTTTAGAAGCCACTGGAATCAATGGCTGGACAAGCTGGGCATACGTGTGTCCAGCCTCGATGCCCTGCCGCAACTCTCCATGCTGGCCATCCCGGTCGGCCTGTTGTCCGGGGGCGTGATTATCCTGTTCCGCATGCTGGTGGAATCCACCCAGGGACTGTTCCTGCCCGGCAATGGCACGGAAAATTATGAAGGCCTGGCACCGCTCTGGCGCGTACTACTGCCCACGGCCGGCGCCCTGGTCATTGGCCTCTTGTGGCAGTACCTGAAAAGCGAAACCCGCGGGGTGGGCATCGTCCATGTCATGGAACGCCTGGCCTATCACCAGGGGCGCCTTCCCTGGCGTAATGCACTGGCCCAGTTCGTCGGTGCGGCAGTCAGCATTATCAGCGGGCATTCGGTCGGCCGCGAGGGTCCGAGCGTCCACCTGGGCGCGACCAGCGGCAGCCAGCTGGGCCAGTGGCTGCGCCTGCCCAACAACAGCAACCGCACCCTGGTGGCCTGCGGCATTGCGGCCGCGATAGCCGCCTCCTTCAACACACCGCTGGCCGGGGTGATATTTGTCATGGAGGTGGTCATGATGGAATACACCCTGGCGAGCTTCGCCCCGGTCATCCTGTCCGCGGTGACGGCCACCACCCTGACCCGGATCGTGTACGGATCGATGCCGGCCTTCCACATCCCACCGTTGCAACTGGGTTCCTTGCTCGAACTGCCCTACGTCGTCCTGATGGGCATCGTACTGGGCACCCTGGCGGCGCTGTTCATTCACCTGCTGCAGCGCTCCACCCTGCTATTCGCCAACTGGCCTGTGTGGTTGCGCTTCACCCTGGGGGGACTGGCGGTGGGCCTGCTCGCGCTGGTCGCGCCGCAGATCATGGGCATCGGCTACGATACCGTGAACCAGGCCCTGCTGGGACAGCTGGGGCTGGGGCTGCTGATCACGATCACCCTTTTTAAACTGGTCGCCACCGCCTTTGGCCTGGGCATGGGGCTCCCCGGCGGGCTCATCGGTCCGACGCTGGTCATCGGTGCCGTCGCTGGCGGCGCCATGGGCACGGTTGCCGTGACCTGGTTACCGGGCGAATTCTCATCACCTGCCTTCTATGCACTGATAGGGATGGGCACCATGATGGGGGCCACCCTGCAGGCGCCGCTGGCCGCACTCACGGCCATGCTGGAACTGACCGCCAATCCGAACATCATCCTGCCCGGTATGCTGGCCCTGATTACCGCCGGCCTGGTAAGCCGGGAACTGTTCGGCAAGGAGTCCGTTTACCTCAAGCTGATGCGCGCACGCGGACTCGACTACAGTGACAGTCCCTTGACCCAGGCACTGCGCCGTATCGGTGTGGCCAGCGTCATGGACCGCAAGATCGAGGCCCTGCCGCAGAACGTGGGCCGGGAACGCGCCGGGGAGGCACTGGCCAGGGAGCCCCGCTGGATCGTGATCAGCGAAGGTAATAATCCCGTCAGCCTGATGCCAGCGGCCGACCTGGCGCGCTATCTAAAGGAAGCGGCAGAGGAGGAAACCATCGATCTGAACGACATACCGGCGCAACGCCGAGAAATCAGTGCCATCGACTTCCAGGCCTCGTTGCAGGAGGCCAATGAAACCCTCAACAGCACGGGTGCCGAGGCGCTTTATGTAATCCGCCGCACCATCCCCGGTATCGACCGGATCTACGGGGTATTGACGCGCAGCGAGCTTGAGCGCAGTTACACCATGCAGTGAGTGTACCCGGGGTACTCAGGGGGCCACGATCGCGTCGCGCTGCAGATCCCCCTCCACACTATCCACTACGCTTTCCGCAGGGGCATTTGCATCACTGACAGTCACCACCTTGCCGTTGTGATCGATATTGCAACTGAACCGATAGCTGCGTTCCACACCCGAGCTGTGCAGTTCCGAGAACATCACGCCACTGACATAGAAACCCTTACCGGTGCGCTCTGCCTCGCCGCGCTCGAGCTGGCGCACGAACCCGGGCTCGGCGACCTGCGCGCGCGCCTGTTCGGTGCAGGCCTCGATTGCATCCCAGGCATCCGCATCGATCAGGCGACTGATCCAGCGGTCCACCGCCGGGATCTCCTGCTTCGCAATGAACAGGCCAATGACGCCGAAGATGATAATCGGGACAAGCCGCTGCATCCGCTGCCGGTGTTCACGCTCACGACGTTCTGCGCCTTCCGAACGCAGACTCTTGACTTCATTCTGTGGTGATTTCAAGTCAGTGGCTACCTGGTCCCTGTGTCCGGGACGGTGTCTTCCTCTTGGACGGGGCATAGTATTCAGCAAGAAACATCGATGGCCGCACCGGTGCGGAGCCTGCCATTACCGGCTGGCTCAATGGGCTATCTCAGTCCTTCAGCACGAAGGAGAGCTTCATGTTGACCCGGTACTCGGTGACATCGTCGCCGGAGACGACCACGCTCTGCTCCTGCACCCAGGCACCCTTGATGTTGTCCAGCGTCTTGCCGGCCCTTTTGATACCGGTACGTATTGCATCTTCGAAACTTTTCTTGGATGAGGCGGTGATTTCGGTGACTTTTACAATTGACATGGTTTTTCTCCTTGTGGTGTTTGGATGTGAACTGAACCGGGTCTCGCGCTGCGCGCCTATGACCTGACCAGGCGCACGAACTCCGAGCGCGTGCGGTCATGATCACGAAACGAGCCAAGCATCATGGAGGTCGTCATCATCGAGTTCTGCTTCTCGACACCGCGCATCATCATGCACAGGTGCTTGGCCTCGATGATCACACCGACTCCGGCAGGGTTGATGGCATCATTGACCGTGTCGGCAATCTGCTTGGTGAGGTTTTCCTGGATCTGCAGACGGCGCGCGAACATATCGACGATGCGTGCGATCTTCGACAGCCCGATCACCTTGCCCGTGGGTATATAGGCAACATGGCACTTGCCGATAAAGGGGAGCAAGTGATGCTCGCACAATGAATACAGCTCGATATCCTTCACCAGGATCATCTCGTCATTGTCCGACTCGAAGATGGCCTTGTTCACCACGTCGTCCAGTGTCTGGCTGTAGCCGCGGGTGAGATACTGGAATGCGCGTGCGGCACGCTCGGGGGTCTTCAGCAGGCCTTCCCTGGAAGGGTCCTCGCCGACACCCCTGATGATGTCTTCAAACAGCTTGCTTAGATCGTCTTTCATACTCCCCCCGGACCGTGTGGCAGGCGGCCCTCATGGACCGGCTAGTCGAGGTCCCGCCGGTTGCCGGCGCCTCGACACGATCATAACAGGCCTGTGCCACCGAAATCAGGTCCAGGCAATCCGCACCCGGGTCACCGCCCCGGGGATGTGTTAACGCATAGCTTTACCGGCCATCTTCATTACATCATCAATGACGGACCCGTCCTTGTCGGCATCCAGCAGCCCGGACAGCATCCCCAGTATACCGGCGCTGTCGCCACGCCCCGAGACCGCGCTGGTCAGGCCACTGGCGGCGGTCTGTTTACCCATCGTACCCATGACCATGGCCGCCACCACTGGTAGCATCTTCTTCAGCAGACCGTTGTCGAGGCCGGTCTTGGCCGCCACATTGCTGGCGACCTGGCGGCTGGCATCCTTGCTGCCGAGGAGGTGGCCGAGTATGGCGTTGCCTTCGGTTGACGCATCGGCAAGCGTCTCGGGACGATCAATATAGCGCTGGTGATTACCCTTGCTCAGTGCATTAATCAGGCCGTCCAGCCCGACCTGGCTGGATGCATTCTTGCGCAATCCCTGGGAAAGGGCCGGCACCATACCGGAGAGTGCATTCTTTGTGTCGCCCTCGCTGACACCAAATTGCGAAGCCAGCTGTTTCAGGGCGGGAGAACTCTGAGAAGCGAGCAATAGTTTAAGCAAGTCCATAATTGCATCCTCATTAGTAGTTGATTTGTTTGTAACCAGCCGCCGGTTGGCCGCTGCCGTCTGCACAGGAAATCGGGGTTTGTCTGGATGTCCCGCAGGTAGACTGAATTCTAGAACAGATGGGCCCGCCTGCCAGCCAATTTAACAGATATTCATGATTCCGCGGCCGGCATCCCGCGAGCATCAGACCGGCGTGCCGGACAGATAGGCCTCCGCCTCCTCCGTCGGGGGGGTGGCGACCCCCTCGACCTCGATGGTGACGTGGTCTACCCGGGGTAATCACGCCTTGATGTCGGCCGCCAGCTCCTCGATGATGGTCTCGGCTCGCTCCAGTGTCGCCTGGGCGGCCGCACGTGCCCGGCAGTAGTCCTGCAGCCGAGGATCCTGGCGACATTTTTTTGGCACCATAGCCCGGTACTCCGCCTCATAGGCGCTGATACTCGGCTGTAGATTGGCGACCATGGCCGTCAGTACCGCCTTTCTGGACCCTTGCGCCATTGCGATTATTCAGGTTGTTCTGTCATGCCGGTGTGCCGCGGGAACCGGTTTCCTTGCAGCAGTCAGCGGTAGGTCTTGCCATGCGCACGTATCCAGCCCTCGGGCCCGCTGCCATCGGGGTCATGATGAGTCCAGTGAATCACGCCGCCCCGGTCATTCCATTCAAAGCGGCCGCGCAGATCGACGGCATCGTCCCTGTTGACTGCAACCCGATTCGCCAGGTCGATATTGTGGGCGACCAGGACGGTATGGCCGCTGTCCAGCTCCAGGATAAACCGCTGGTGACGCGAGCCCTCGTTATCATCGGGCAGCATGCGCTTGATGCGACCGCTGATTTCAACCCAGACACCGGATCGCCTGGCCGCATAGGCGGCCTCGACCACGCCGGATTCGGCGACATCCCCGTCACTGAGCGGGGATTGATGTTCGGTGTAGTACTGGTAGGCAACCAGGCCCAGAATCAGCAGTGCCGGCAACACGGTCCGGCGCAGGAATTGAAGTTTGTTTTTCATTAGATAGATAAACCGAGAGTCAGAAAAAGAGTTAACAGTAAACATAGGGATGTTAGAAACCTACAAATCTCTTATCACCGCAAAGGCGCAAAGGACGCAAATAAGGGATGAATCCATAGTGTAAAATGAAAGCCACCGCTGTCTCACATATGTGCCCGGTTTATTTTGTAAACGATGTTACCGGTCTGTACAGATAATTCCTTCTCTCCTTAAAGGTGAGGATGAGGGGCAACCCTCACCCTGATACTCTCCGAAACATGGGAGAGGGGATGTTCTTTATGTTCTTTGCATTCTCTGCGTCCTTTGCGTCTTTGCGGTGAATTATTTATCTCTATCGATCAACACCGGTCTGAAGTGCCAGGCAAGTCACACCGGTCCGCGCTAGCCCTTGAGGATAGATCCCAGCACCCCGCGGGCGATGCGTCGGCCCAGTGAACTGCCGACGGAACGCACCACACTCTTCACCATGGCCTCCATGACAGACTGGCGATTGCCGCGCCGCGCCCGGGGCGCCTTTTTCCGGGTCCGGGAGGCGGCTTTTTCTTCCGCCTCCTGTACCTCGACCTCGGCGGCCTTTTCGGCGCGCTCCTTCAAATGCTCATAGGCGGAGCGGCGGTCAACCGATTCATCGTAGCGCTTGCCCAACATGCTGGCCTCGATTATCTCCCGACGTTCGGCTCGTGTTGCCGGGCCCAGGCGGGAAGATGGCGGCCGGATCAGGGTTCGCTCCACGACGCTCGGCGTACCCTTGCCGCCCAGGGTCGAGACCAGCGCCTCGCCGACACCCAGTTCCTTGATCGCCTCGACGGCGTCGAAGGCCGGGTTGGCGCGGAAGGTCGTGGCCGCGGCCCGCACCGCCTTCTGATCACGCGGGGTGAAGGCACGCAGGGCGTGCTGTATCCGGTTGCCCAGTTGGCCCAGCACGCTGTCCGGGATATCCAGTGGGTTCTGGGTGACGAAATACACCCCGACACCCTTGGAGCGGATCAGCCGGACGACCTGCTCGACCTTGTCGATGAGGGCCTTGGGCGCGTCGTCGAACAGCAGGTGGGCCTCGTCGAAGAAAAACACCAGACGCGGTTTCTCGGGATCACCAACCTCCGGCAGTTCCTCGAACAGCTCCGACAGCAGCCATAGCAGGAACGTGGCATACAGCTTTGGGCTCTGCATGAGCTGGTCGGCCGCAAGGATGTTGATATTGCCGTAGCCGTTCGGTCCGGTGCGCATGAAATCGTACAGGTCCAGGGCCGGTTCGCCGAGGAACTGCTTGCCACCCTCCTCCTCCAGCACCAGCAGGCGCCGCTGAATGGCACCGATAGACGCCCGCGACATGTTGCCGTACTCGAGGGTCAGCTCCCTGGCATTCTCACCGGCGAAGGTCAACAGGGTGCGCAGATCCTTGAGGTCGAGCAGCAACAGCCCCTGGTCGTCGGCCATCTTGAAGACCGCGTAGAGGATGCCCTCCTGGGTGTCGTTCAGGTCCAGCAGGCGGGCGAACAGCAGTGGCCCCATCTCGGAGACGGTGGTGCGCACCCGGTGGCCCTGCTTGCCGAACAGGTCCCAGAACACCACCGGGAAGGACTCGAAACTGTAGTCGGCCAGGCCGATGGTCGCGGCGCGCTCCATCAGTTTGGGGTGTTCAGTACCGGCCTGGCTGATCCCCGACAGGTCGCCTTTGACATCCGCCATGAACACCGGCACGCCCCGGCGCGAAAAGTCCTCGGCCAGTATCTGCAGGGAGACGGTTTTACCGGTGCCGGTCGCACCGGCGATCAGGCCATGCCGATTGGAAAGCCGTGGCAACAGGTAGACCGGCTGGGTCCCCTTGCCGATAAAAATACCCGGATCTTCTTGCGTGGCCATAACGTGTTCCGTTCCTCGTTTTCCCGACTCAGGCCAATTCTGAGCCGCCTTGTGAATTGGCGATGTGTTCGATTATACGGGCATATTCCCTGCCCAGGTCCTTCAGCTCCATGAGTTCCAGCATCGAGGCCGGCTGGCCGGAGGCCTTGATCGATCGCTGAATTTTCTGCATGCGCTTGATGATTTTTTCCAGGTGATCCTGGCTCTCGTCCTGCCGTGTGCGTTCTTTGCTCATCAAGTTGGCCTCCCTGAGGCGTGCGGCTGCATCCTCCGGACTGATGGTCGTCACAAACAAGCCTGAACCCAGTTCGAAACCGGAAGGAATGGATGTCCGCGGACAGATTTCCAGGTGCCAATGGTAACTGGGATCGCAATCGGCGAACATCTCACAGCGTGGTGCCGTATGGAAGTAGTAATTGTACTGGGCGCCGCCCAGGACCTTGTTTAGGCGCGCCATGGTGCGCCTGAGCACTTTGGCCAGGTCGCTCATATCCTCCACGGAGGCTTCGAGGAAGTTGCTCTGATGTGCAATCGGCAGGATGTGCACCTCCCAGTCGTAGCGGCTGGCGAACGGCTTGATGGCGATAAAGCGCTCGCCGCGCTCGACGACATACTGTCCGATGTCGATCTTGCGTCTGACCTCACCGGACTCCGGGCTGTAGATCGTTGTCTCGAAGGTCAGCGCCTCGTCAATGAGGCTGCAAAAGATGCACTGCTGATGTTTGCGGTAGTAACTGCGGCTGTGCTCGACCTCATTATAGATATTCTCGGGAATGACTGGCATGGCAATCAGCTGGCTATGCGTGTGGCTGATGCTCGCCCCGGCCGCACGGCCAAAGTTCTTGAACACCAGCACGTACTTGATGCGCTCGTCAGCGGAATACAACGCGTCCATGCGCCGCTGATAGGTCTGCAGCACCATGGCGAGATGCCGCTCGGGCATTTCGTGTACCTCGATACCGTGCCGGCTGTCATCGATAATGACCTCGTGGTGACCGTAGCCCTCCAGCGCCTGCTGCAGCCCGAAACTGTAGTCGGACTGTTGATTGTCGGTGCCGAGTACCGGATACAGGTTGCGGACAACTCTCACCTGCCAGTCCTTTTCATCAGGCAGGGCGAGCAGGGTCGGTGGCGTCTTGTCCTCGTTACCCCGGCAAAACGGGCAGGCATCGACGTGTTCCCGGCTGTCATGGGGTACACGCTCTTGCTCCTTGCGGGGCCTCAGGCCGCGCTCCGTTGCGACCAGCACCGACTCCGATGGAAGGGTCGGATTAATACGAATCTCGCGTATCGGTTTGACTGCTTTCATCAGGACACTTGCCTCCTGGTTACTATTCAACACCCCGCCGGTACAAGCCCGGGGCACAATCCGGGTACGGCCGCAGCAAAGTATACAGGCATCCTCTACCGGTACGCGCCGGCAACAGGAGCCTGTATCCGGACCCGGTAAACCGTGAACAAAAGACCGTCTGCAGCAGGCCAGGCAGGGTCCTGTAACCTTTTTTTACGTTTATCCGGGTGCTGCGACCGGATAGCGGTTGATTAAAAAAGATGCCCATTGTTTAATCCTGCACCTGAAGTGTCGTAAAAATACAAACGAGGTGACACTCGGTGTCAAGACTGATCCCCGAATTACCCGGCGATGGCATCACCCTGAAACCGGAATACAGCATTGATGATGTACTGCCGGGGAAAAATACCGGCAGTGAATCCGACCGTTTATTTACCGCGGACATACAGTGTCACTGAAACTGTTCGCCCGCACCAGCGTTACCACCACCTTAAGACAGAACGAGGAGACTGAACATGGGGTATAAAATCCAGGAAATCGAGGGCATCGGCCCGTCCTTTGGCGAAAAACTCGCCGTCGCCGGCATCGACACCACCACCAAGCTGATCAAGCTGTGCTGTGATGCCAAGGGCAGAAAAGAGACCGCTGAAAAGACAGGGCTTTCCGAATCCAGGCTGCTGGAGTGGGTGAACATGGCCGACCTGATGCGCATCTCCGGTGTCGGACCGGAATTCTCTGAACTGCTGGAGGCCGCCGGTGTGGACACGGTCAAGGAATTGCGTAACCGCAATGCCGAAAACCTGGCCGCCAAAATGAAGGAAGTGAATAACGCGAAGAAGCTAACCCGCACCGTCCCCTCGGCGAAGACGGTCACCAAATGGATTGAACAAGCCAAATCGCTCGACCCTGTCATCACCCACTGATCACGCGAGTCAACGAACCGGCAGGCAAGCGGACCACCAGGTCCAGGTGCCTGCCGGTTTGAAATAGTTCCCCCACAAATGTAACAAATTGTCAGAAGTCCAGTAATTCTAGTGACTTCTCGAGGGGCTTCCCTACAATTCAGTCCCGGAGTGAATGACTGTTGCCTTTCTAGTAGAAATGCTTCAGCCTTGCCCCGGATTTAATCTCGAAAAACCAAAGTCAAACAGGAGAATGCAATGATCGATATCAGAACATCCCGTCTGGTATTCATTCTGCTCGTAGCCGGTCTCGCATCCAGCGGGTGCAGCACCATGACCGGCAAGACCACGACCGATACGACATCCACAGGAACCTCGGATGCCGCGCTTGCCGAAAAAGACAGTGAAATCTCTTCGCTGCAATCGACAATCAACCGGTTGAAACGGTCACTCGCAGATGACAGCCAGAAATCCGTTGCCGTTACCGGCACTGCAGGTACCGAACTGCTGCCACCCAACGCCAAGCCCGGTGAGTGTTACGCCCGCGTATTCATTCCGCCTCAGTACAAGACCGAGCAGGTACGCGTGGTGCGCCGCGAGGCTTCCTCCAGGATCGAGACAATCCCGCCGAAGTTCGAGTGGGCTGACGAGCAGGTCCCGGTAAGGGGCGCCTCCGAACGTCTCGAGGTGGTCCCGGCAACCTTCGAGTGGGTCGAGGAACAGATTCTGGTACGCCCTGCATCCACCCGTCTGGAAACCATACCGGCAACCTATGACAATATCTCGGAAAAAATTCTCGACAAACCAGCGCACACCGTCTGGAAGAAGGGTTCCGGCCCAATCACCAAGGTTGACGAGGCCACCGGTGAGATCATGTGTCTGGTTGAAGTGCCTGCGACCTACAAGACGGTCACCAAACGGGCACAGGTCAAGCCGGCCACCACCCGAGAGATCGCAATCCCGGCCGAGTACAAGACGGTCAAGAAGCGTATCATGAAGACTCCGCCAACCACCCGCAAGGTGACGATCCCGGCCGAGTACAAGACCGTCCGGGTCCGCAAGCTGGCTGAACCGGCCAAGTCCAAGACCATTCCGATCCCCGAGGTTGCTGACACGGTCACCAAGCGCACCATGACGACTGACGGCCGCGTTGAGTGGCGTCCGGTGCTGTGCAAGACCAACACCACACCTGATATCGTCGCACGCATCCAGACCGCGCTCGACAAGGCCGGACACAACCCGGGCCCGATCGACGGCGTGATCGGAGGTCAGACCATGTCAGCGGTGAGGTCCTACCAGAAGGTCAAGGGTCTACCGACCGGCGGTATCACGATCGGCACGCTGAAGTCACTGGGTGTGCTGTACCAGTAAGTACCCGGCGACAGTAGTACTCAAAAGGGCCACGGTGATTTATTTACCGTGGCCCTTTTCTTTTTCCGGCTCAGGCGTTTCCCTGCCGGCCTCGGCAATGGCCCGTTTCCGGGCCCGGTATTCCCGGCGATGAGAAGAGCGGTAGCGGGCAAGCCCCTGCCAGGCCATGCCGACGATCACCCCGCCCAGCAGCGACAGAATGAGGTAGTGGGTCGGCCAGATATAGACAAAGGCCAGCTGGGGTTGTCCGGCCTTGAGAATATCAAACGCCCGTTGAATGTTTTCCAGTAGGCTGTCACCGGCCTCCGGCAGCCGGAAGGGCCCACGGGCAGACGGCTTGTCCAGCCAGAACCAGGCAACCCACCCGGCGATAAAGACCACAAACGCGCTCCGTAGCATCAAAGTTGTTCCATTGGCAATAAAAGCAAAAAAAAGGCCGGGCACAGGCCCGGCCAGATACTAAATTTAAAGCATGAATGGCAGATTACTGACCGATCATGGAACCGGCATCCTTGACGATATCACCCGCCTCCGAGGCCGCTGTATCGGCGGCATCGGCAGCCGCCTCTTCAGTAGCCTCACTGGCCATGTCTTTGACCTTTTCGACGGCTTCTTCAACCATATCACCGGCCTTCTCCTTCATGCCGGAACCAGCCTCCATGGCTGAATCTGCGGCTTCACCGGCAGCTTCAGTGGTCGCTTCCACTGCTTCACCCGCGGCTTCGCCGACAGCGGACGCTGATTCCTGGGCCATCTCCTTGGTGCTCTCCACGGCTTGCTTGCTACTCTCCATGGCCTTGTCGAGCATCGTGGGGGTCTCGCCGGTCTCCGGCACGGCCGTAGACACGTCCTTGTCGCCACAACCGGCAAGCAACAGTGAAAGGCCGGCAATCGTAATTATTGATTTATTCATTGAAACACTCCCGTAATGTACTTACGTAATTCATACCTGCTAAATATATTATGCAGCAACAGCAAGCAGATCACTCGACTTCTGAGGCGCAGAATTTGCAGCGCTTGGCCGCGATGGGTATATCGGAGAGGCACTGCGGACAGGCCTTGGTGTCCGGTTCCTTGGGCGGCTCCTCGGTCTTCATCTTGTTCATGAGCTTGATGACCATGAAGATCGCAAAGGCGACAATCAGGAAATCCAGCACCGTGTTGATGAACACCCCGTAGTTGATGGTTGCCGCCCCGGCCTCCTGGGCAGCGGCCAGGGTTTCGAAGGTACCGTCACCGAGATTGATGAACAGGTTGCTGAAATCGACGCCGCCCATCAGCTTGCCGATCGGTGGCATCAGCACATCCTTCACAAACGAACTGACGATCTTGCCAAACGCGACACCGATCACGATACCGACAGCCATGTCCACCACATTGCCACGCATGGCAAATTTCTTGAATTCTTCAAGCATTTGCGGATTCTCCCTCTAGTTAAAAGACCGCACTATTAGAACGGAACGGTTTTGCAGTGTAAACCAGTCTTTACAATTTTTTTTAATCGTCTATCTTATTATTTTTTATTCACTTTAAATGAATTTTCCGGGTAGCTTTCATTACGCTGATACTGCCAGACAATATAAAGAAGGGCTAATTGATAAAATGAGATCTATCCGGGGTTCGACTGCCCTGCACTACCATGAGGTACGTTGATGGATATTGCACAGACCATTGCCCTCACCATGGGCGTCGCCTGGGCCAGCGGCATCAACCTGTACGCCGCCATCTTTATGCTGGGTTTCATGGGCACCACCGGCAACATCGAGCTGCCACCCGACCTGCAGCTGCTCAGCGACCCGATGGTCATGCTCGCCGCGGGCTTCATGTACTGCGTTGAGTTCTTCGCCGACAAGGTCCCCGGTGTCGACACCGGCTGGGACGGCATTCATACCTTCATCCGCATACCCGCCGGGGCGATACTGGCCGCCGGCGCCGTAGGCGAA
This sequence comes from uncultured Ectothiorhodospiraceae bacterium, assembly GCA_947259415.1. GTDB lineage: Bacteria > Pseudomonadota > Gammaproteobacteria > UBA9214 > UBA9214 > CAMYJZ01. The sequence continues at coordinate 24,840 of CAMYMI010000026.1, forward strand.
GTCGGCACGGCCGCGCAACTAGCCGCGGGCATTGCCGGTGGGACGCTGGCCACCGGCAGCCACCTCACCAAGGCGGGCAGCCGCGTGATGATCAACACTTCGCCGGAGCCCTTCAGCAACTGGTTCGCCTCGGTGGGCGAGGACGTGGCGGTGATTGCCGGGCTGTGGACGGCGCTGAATCATCCGGTCTTGTTCCTGGTACTGCTGGGCCTGTTCATCCTGGTGATGATCTGGCTGCTGCCTAAAATCTGGCGCGGCATCAGGAAGGTCTTCGGCTACCTGGTGAACCTGTTCGGCAACCGGGAAACCGGGACGACAGCAGACAAACCTGCCGCCGGTAGTGAATCGCGGAAATGAAAGCCGGCAAGTTGACCATCATCCTGGGCCTCATGGTCCTGCTCGCGACCATCGGTATCCTTTCGCTGCCGCCCGAGGGGCCCACCACCCGCCCCGATATCACTCTGGTGACCGCGGACGGTGATAAGCTACCCCTGGAAAGCCTAAGTGGCCGACCGCTGCTGGTCACGTTCTGGTCAACCACCTGCGCGACCTGCATCCGCGAGATGCCGCACCTGGCCGCACTCCACGATGAACTGGCGCCCCGCGGCCTGGAGATCATCGGCATCAGCATGTACTACGACCCGCCCAACCAGGTGCTGGCCATGCGCAAGTCACGCAACATTCCGTATACTATTGCGCTGGATATGCGTGCCGAGGCCTCGCAGGCCTTCGGCGATATCCGGGTAACACCCAGCACCTTCCTGATCGCGCCGGATGGTCGTATTGTCTACAGGCAGGCCGGCATGCTGAGCATGGAGCGGGTAAAGAAGCGTATCCTCGCCCTGCTGGAGGGCGAGGTTGCTGAGAATCGAATGTATTCAGGAGGCCCAAACACATGAGAAAAGACTGTTAAATCAGACGTCGAATCATTCCGAGCAGATCGAAAAAGGTATGACGTCATTGCGAGTGTAGAGAAGCAACCTCATACAGATTAATCAACTGGTTGGAGATTGCTTCGTCACTTCGTTTCTCGCAATGACAAATTAATCAGAGCTTCCCTAAAGATTGCTTCATTGCTAGGCTCCTCGCAATGACAGATTAATCAGATCATCCTGAACAACCGTCAACAGGAAAACAACACCGCCATGCTCTGGATCAAGGCACTACACATCGTCTTCCTCGTCACCTGGTTTGCGGGGCTGTTCTACCTGCCCCGGCTGTTTGTCTATCACGCCGATGCCCGCGACGAGGCCAGCCATGCACGCTTCCTGGTGATGGAACGCAAGCTGTTTGCCATCATGACCATAGGCGCCGCACTGACCGCCATCTTCGGTGTCTGGCTGCTGATCGACTATGCCTGGCTGGCCTACCAGCATACGGGCTGGCTGATCACCAAGCTGGTCCTGGTCGTGTTGCTGGTCGCCTACCACGTCTCCTGTGCCTATGTGATCCGTGCCTTCCGCGAGGAGCGAAACCGCCACAGCCATGTGTACTACCGCTGGTACAACGAAGTCCCTACATTCCTGCTGATCGCGATCGTCCTTCTCGCCGTGGTGAAACCCTTCTAGGCAACGGGGAAACAGGGCAAACCGCCAGGTTTCGGGTTACAATACTAAAGAAGCTCTGATTAATTCGTCATGCCGGCATCCAATGTATTGAATAACATGGATCCCGGCATGCGCCGGGATGACGGTAAAGGAATTAATCAGAGGTTCCTTAATAAGTTTGATGAACCGAGGTACACACTGATGAGCCGTATAGTTAATTGCGTCGTACTCAAACGGGAGGCCGAGGGCCTGGACGCGCCACCGCATCCCGGTTCACTGGGCGAGCGCATTTACGAGAATGTGTCTGCGGAAGGCTGGCAGAAATGGCTGGAGCGCCTGACCATGATCATCAACGAAAACGGCCTGAACACCGCCGACCCCGCCAGCATCGAGGTCATCGAAAAACACATGGTGGGCTTCCTGTTCAGCGAAGGCGATTACGGCGCCACCCCTGCGGGCTTCCAGCCACCGGGTGCCAAGAAATAGCCTGGCAATGGCCACGATAAAAAACGTGAAACGTGAGAAGTAACAAAATAAAGGAACTTCTGATTTTTTGATGCATCACGTCATTGCGAGCGTAGCGCACCGAACAGTCGGCATTGTGTTGGGTACATTGCTTCGCAACATTACCCAACCTACCCGCCTTTTCACGTCTCATTTCATTTCTGGATTCCGTGGCTAATCTCTGGTGCGCACGGCGCACTCTACGTGTAACTCACGTTTCACGTTTTTATACCTCTCTGCCCCCGCTCGTCCTCCAGCACCAGCTTCGGCGCAACAACGATCTTCAGCTTTTCATGGGCCGCTCGCAGGGCCGCCTCGGCCTCCGCGGGGGTTGCCGCACGCGCGAACATGAAGCCCAGGTAACTCGCGCCTTCCGGCAAGGGCACGAGTTCATAGCCCTCGCGGATATTGATCAGGATCTCCTCGATGCCGGGAACCGCGCGCGCCTCGGTGATCCCCTCGATGCGCCGCAGGATCCCGCCCTGCTGTATCGGAATCATCAATACACCGGCCCCCCCGCCCTGTGCCTTGACCGCTAGCGGCTGGCCAACGGCGTGGGAAATCACCAGGTCTTCCAGGCCCTGGCCGGTGCCAAACTGCAACAGACGCGCGCACTCCCCGCCGATGGTCCGGGAGGCGACCTCCATAATGATGCCGTCGCCCCCGCTGATGCGCACCTCGGCGTGTACCGGTCCTTCCTGCAGGCCCAGTGCCCGGCAGGCCTGCTCCACGCGCCGGGTGAGTTGCGACCGAATGGCCACATCATGCCGCGACGGTGTGATGTAATAGGTCTCCTCAAAAAACGGCCCTTCCAGCGGATCCGGCTTGTCGAACAGGGCCAGCGCCTCCAGCCGGCCATCATGCAGCAGCCCTTCCAGCGCGACCTCGGGCCCGGAGACGAAGCTCTCCACCAGCAGGTGTGTAGTGGCGAAGGTCTCCTGGCTTGTTTCTCCGGCAAGTATCGCCCTCACCCGTTCACAGGCGGCAAGCATTTCGGCTCTGTCGTCGGCACGGATCACACCCCGACTTGCCGACAGGGCCAGTGGCTTGATGACGCAGGGGCAATCGAGGTCAATACCCTTCAACTGGGGCGCAAGCGCCTGTCTCAGATCGATGAGGCGGAATAAGGGCACCGGTACACCCGCGGCGGCCAGGGCCTGGCGGGACAAGTCCTTGCGGCGCGAGTAGTGAGCGGCCCAGGGTGGATTGTGCGGCAGGTCCAGTACCTCGGCGATGCGGCTACCGAGTTCCACGCTGGCATCATCGGTCGCCACCACGCCGGCGAACGGCTGGGCAGCATTGGCCACCAGTAACTGCTCCAGGGCAGCCGGATCTTCCAGGTTGATATGCAGGCCGTCAGCGATTTCGCTGACCAGGGAGAAGCGGCCCTCGGAGGCAACCAGGGCATCGATGCCCCGCCGCCGGGCGGCTTCAAGATAGGAAACAGTGCGGTAGCTGTTCGGGGGGGCAATCAACAGGAGGCGGGCTACCCGCCTCCCAGGCGTCGTCCTCAGGCACAACCCCCGCCGGCCGCACCGCAGGCACCGCAGGTGCCCGATCCACCAGTCATGGCGAAGGCGTTGTTGAAGACGAAACTGGCGCCCGTGGGACGCTCCACATAATCGATCTCCACGCCACGCAGGTAGTTCAGCGCCACCGCATCGACAAAGACATTAAAGCCCTCTTCCTGACGCACGTAGTCGTATTCCGTCTGCTTGTCGGTAAAGGTCATGCCGTAACCCATGCCGCCGCAACCGCCGCCCGAGACGAAGACGCGGATCGCCTGCAGATCGTCTTCCTCGACCTGGCTGAACAACTCGGTCATCTTGGCGCGCGCGGCCGCTGTCAGGACCACATCGGATTCGGTGAGTGTCATCATTTCGCTTGCTGCTGTTGCCATTTTGAACCTCGCCTTAAAACGTTTACTGAAATGTAACTGTTAGACCCAATATAAACCGTGATCGCCAGGGATGCCAATTTTATCAAGGCAACCCGTTGACGCTTGCCCTCGCCCGGGGCAATCCGGGTTAATCAGCTATTTCCTCATTCATAACAGATAGATAAAACCCATCATCAAGTATATCCAGGTCACCATTCAAGGATAAAATCCAAGATTAATTCTAAATGATAACGATTTGCATTACGTTTAATAACGGGTAGAATATCAGTTGTTCTTAATACGTTTATTTTACAGGAGCCCACATGAATTACTCGATATTGTTTTCTTCCCTGCTTGCCGGCCTGCTTATGACGGCAACCACTGTCAATGCCGCCACGCCGACTGCCGAGGAACTCTGGAAGACGTGGAGGACACCGTGGCCACCACCGGCAACTGGTCCGATAAAACCCACATCGGCGGTTACGGTGAACTGCACTACAACAACATCGATGCCGACGATTCCAGCAAGGACAAGGATGAAATCGACTTCCACCGCTTCGTGCTGTTCTTCGGTCACGAGTTCACCGACCGCCTGCGATTTAACTCTGAACTCGAATTCGAACATGCCCTGACTAAAGACACCGCAGATGGCTCCGGCCCAGGCGAGGTCGAACTGGAACAGGCCTACATCGAGTACGACATCAACGATCAGCTGACGACCCGTGGCGGCCTGTTCATCCTGCCCATCGGCATCCTGAACGAGACCCACGAACCGAACACCTTCTACGGCGTGGAACGCAACGACGTCGAGAACATCATCATACCGACCACCTGGTGGGCCGGTGGCGCCGGTCTCAGCGGGCATCATGCAAGCGGGCTGAGCTGGGATCTGGCCATCCACGAAGGTCTTAAAATGCCGACCGACAGTTATCGTGTCCGCAGTGGCCGCCAGAAGACCGCCGAGGCCAACGCAAATGACCTGGCCTACACCGGCCGGGTGAAATACACCGGAATCCCGGGCCTGGAACTGGCCGCCTCCCTCAACTACCAGACGGACGCCTCCCAGGAAGGCAGCGACGGCCTGGATGAAGGCCTGCTGTTCTCGGCCCACGCCGTCTACCAGAACGGCCCCTTCGCCCTGCGCGCACTGTATGCCGAGTGGAACTTCGACGGCAGTGGGGTCAAGGCCGCGAATGCCGACGAACAGAAGGGCTGGTACCTGGAGCCCAGCTTCAAACCACGCAAGGACCTTGGCCTGTATGCGCGTTACGAGGACATCGAAGGCGCGCGTAGCCGGGACAAGTTCGACCAGTGGGAGATCGGCTTGAACTACTGGCCACACGAGGACGTGGTACTCAAGGCCGATTACCGCAACCGTGACCATGACCTGTCCACCGAGTCCGGGCGCAACTTCGACGCCTTCGACCTCGGCATCGGTTATCACTTCTGATCGGATACATTCGCATAACCACGACAGGACAGGGCAACCACCTGTCCTGTCTTGTTACCGATAGCCATGCGCCATCTCCTGACCTTCCTGCTGCTCGTACTTGGCACCAACGTGTCGGCACGCGGCGTCTACCAGACAGCGGATGACTTCCTGGCGGATGTGTTTGCCGGCACCCCGCCGCAGGCCGCTGTCGTCTGGCTACGCGGCGAGGTCAAGACGACGGCCGCCGACATCCTGGGGCACAACTACCCGGCCCTGCGTATCCGTTACTGGGGGGCCGGTAAA
>CAMYMI010000027.1 GCA_947259415.1 uncultured Ectothiorhodospiraceae bacterium
CCTGCAGGGCTTCAACGTCCAGCTCGCCTTCCAGGCGCAGCACTGACGGGATGTTGTAAACCGAACTGCCCGGCTCGAATTGATCCAGAAACCACAAACACCACTGGGAAAAGGAAGACGGACAGGGTGTCAAGGTCGACCGGCGAGGGATCACAGCACTGGCAGCAGTCTTTGTCTTAGTCTTTTGCTCTGAAAGCTGCATCTCCAGTTGTGAACGCTCTTGCGGAGATAAATCAGCAATCTTACTGCGCAGATCAGTCATCCTCTATGCTTCCTCATAAGACGATCAGTGGAAACCACACTCGTGGTCCATTCCACGCTTCTCGAATTCGATGCTTATCGGAATTGGTTTAAATCTGCAACCCGGCTATTGTTTGATCGGGGTCAGTCAGTGCAGCCGCAAGCAGGGTCTGGTAGTTTGTAGCCAGACGATCTACTGTCGCTCGTTCAAACAGGTCGGTGCAATATTCCCAGAACCCAGACAGATAACCGTTTTTTGTATTGATACACAGTGACAAATCGAACTTGCTGGTACCATTTGATATTTTCATCGGGGTGACCCTGGCATCATGTAACTGAAGCCTTGCCTCCGGTGTGTTTTGGAGTATGAATGCGACTTGATACAGTGGCGTACGTGAAAGATCCTCATCCTGACGTAGTTCGGCCACGAGTTCCTCGAAGGGCATATCCTGGTACAAATATGCGTCCAGCGCAACGCGTTTAACACGCTGTACCAGCTCCATAAAACTCGGATTCCCGGATAAATCTGTTCGCAGCACATTGGTGTTGGTGATATAACCTATCAGGGACTCCAGTTCTGGCCGTGTACGATTGGCAATGGGTGACCCGATCGAAATATCCAGCGCCCCCGTATATCGGTGCAGCAACACATTTAGCGCCGCTGTCAGCAACATGAACAAGGTGATGCCATGTTGTCGGCTAAATTCATAAGCGGCTTTTGAAAGTCCAGGATCGAGGTAGAATTGTAACTTGTCACCGCGGTCACTTTGTATGGCCGGCCGGGGAAAGTCTGTCGGCAAGTCAAGAGGCTCCAGAGAACCGGCTAGCTGTTTGCGCCAGTAACGGAGCAGTGATACCCGTCGCTTGCCGGAATACGATGCCCGCTGATGCCGGGCATAATCGCCATATTGAAAAGCCAAATCGGTAAGCTCAGGTGCTCGGCCACACCTGACAGCTTCATAGCAGCGTGACAGCTCATCTTGAAACACGCGGCATGACCAGCCATCCGATGCGATATGGTGGAGTACTATCAACAGGATATGGTGGTTATCCGAGAGCTTTATTACCATCGACCTGAGGAAAGGACCCACCGATAAATCAAAAGGAGTCCCCGCCTCCTCGGTTATCCTATCAATGGCAAGCTTTTCCCTGTTTTGCTGTAGGGCGAACTCAAGATCAACGAGAATGGTAGACACTGTAGCAGCTACATCCGTGTCCTGTATGAGCTTGTCATTAGATTCCCTGATACACATCTTCAGAATCTGATGTCGATCAAGGATTGTCTGCAGTGCGGAATCCAGTGATGGAAGATCAAGCGGCCCCTCTATGTGCCAGGCTCGATATACATTGTATCGGGCACTGTCTGGCAGACATCGATCGAGAAACCACAGACGCTGCTGGTTATACGACAAAGGTGCTGGCGTCCTCGAATTATCCACTGCCTGCAACTTTGCTGTGTTTGTCTGAATCCTACTCTTCATCTGTTTCTTGAGCAGCCGCCGCTTGACCGGAGATAGTTTGTCCAGTCGGTTTGCAAGATCCCTGTGAAAATTGTGTTTTGATTTATAATCTGTACTCATTCTGACTCCCCATGGCGCCTCGAAACTATAATGAATAATGAATCGACACGAGATTGATAGCGGTCTCCAGCAGGGCGCTATACTTAAAGGTCTGGCAAATACTCTTCATAGGGATCTATCATCACATTAATACAGGTTGGTCTGGAAGCTTCTAGTGCACGTTCTACTGCCGGGCGAACCTGTTCGGGATGGACAACGTATTCCCCGCGGGCACCAAAGGCCTCAGCAATCTTTTCATAACGAATTCCGGATTCGAACATAGTTACGCGCTCATGTCCCGCTGGGTAAAGAGCGCGCTGTATGTTGCCACCCGACAGACCTTCATTGTTTGCGACCACCACGATTAATGGCACTTTACAGCGAACTGCGGTTTCAAGCTCCATTCCTGATATGCCAAAAGCCATATCACCACTAATAACCACAACAGGCCGCGATGGATCGCTAAGCCGGGCACCAATACCGAACGGGACACCTACCCCCATGCAGCCGTTAGTACCTGCTGTGAATCTTGAAAACGGTGTCTTTCCGGGAATTAGGTGCTGTACAGCCATCATACTTATATTACCGTCTGCGATCAGTATCGCATCTTCCGGCAACGATTCTTTCAACTCTTTCATCAATCGGTAGGGAGACATGGGAATCCGGACAGATACAGAACGCTCTTCCACAGCAGTCCTGTGCTTCTCACGAGCTACAGCTAGAGATTTATGCCAAAGTCTGCGGTCAATGAGCAATTTATTTTCTACTGGCTCGTGAAGGACTGCTCTCAGGGCGGCGACAAAATCACCTGCATCCGCAATAATACCAAGGTATATGTTTTCATTTTTTTTGGCCTGATGAGGATCAATATCCACGTGAATGATTTTTGCATGTGGATTAATCTGGCTACCGAAGCGGAACGTCCAGTTGAGCCTTGCGCCTAGTATAAGAACAATATCAGCTGTCGCCTGTAATTGCGACTTTGAGTCATTGAAACAGAGCAAATGCTCATCAGACAGTATGCCTCGACCCATGGGAGAACTGATGAAGGCAATTTGCTGCTGCTCGATCAATTCGGCAAGGTCATCAGGTACCAGGCTCCATCGCGTTCCCTTTCCGATGATAAAAGCCGGATGCTTCGCATTGCGCAGCAGTTCTGCGACCTGCTCGATCTCATCCTGGTTTATGGTGACTTCGGCCGTTGGACTATGCGTTGCTCGAACAGCGCTATACGTGCACTGCATGCGCAAAACATCTTCTACGATATCCAGATATACGGGCCCCGGCTGGCCTGTATTAGCCACCTCGAACGATTCGTTGATAATGTTCTGGATGTCGCCGGTTTTTCCGATACACGTGGTCCATTTCGTGATTGATTTATACAGCTCCGCTGCATCCAGTTCCTGAAAGTTATCTTGCCCTCCGATAACTCCCTGGCGGCGGCCACCCAGAACGACGACCGGCCAGGCATTATCTCTTGCGACCAGCAACCCGGTGGCGACATTAGTAACAGCCGGACCAGCAGAAACAACAACAACAGCATTCATCCGGCCAGCGGTGTAGTTATGTGCAATAGCCATCAGCACAGCCGCCTGTTGATGGCGGGTACCGATGACTCGGATACCCGCTTCAACGGCCGCAGCCAACAGCTCTTGCATGGGAACACCGGAGACACCGTAGATATGTGTAACCCCATTGGCAAAGAGCGCCTGGGCCGCCAGTTGGTATCCATATATTCTCGTACGATTGGACATTAATTCCAGCAGCGCTCTTTTTCCCGGCGACAGTTTCCTCAATCGCACGCTAAGGTCGAGGTGTTTAGAGTCAGGTCTACCAGACATCGGCTCAAATCATACTCAGTTGCTTTCGGGTTTTCCCTGCCTTGCTGGAGCAGACAGGAGTATTTCGTCTCTACGACTCGCACTATCGCCATTTGACGTCAGACCTTCACAATTTTCATTCAGCAGGCGCGTGCAACTCTGGACATCTATATTTCCGTTCCGGGTTACCGGCAACCGGCCATCATCCTGTTTGAGAGCTGACATCGCCCTGTCAATCGCGTCGTGTGCTGCAAACAGGCAAGGCGTACTGTAATTAACCAGTGACACCCCGGCGCTGGATAATTGGTCCAGCGTTGCGGGTGGGGATTTCCCGCCGGCTATCTGGTTAAATACCAGTGGACAGTCAATTTCGTTGTGCAAATTCCGCAACAATTCAAGATCCTGTACCCCTTCGACAAGGACTGCATCGGCACCTGCCGCGGCAAACCGGCGTGCCCGGACCATAGCCTCATCAGGATCAGTCGCATCGGTACGTGCCACAACAAACAGATCATTACGCGCATCCAGTACCCGCTGCAGTTTGTCAACGAAGTCATCCAGTTCCATTATCTGTTTGCCGTCCAGATGACCGCATTTACGCGGACGCTGCTGGTCTTCGAGTACCACTCCGGAGGCATCAAGAGACTCAAGCTGCTTAACGACATGGCAAGCGACTTCCACGTCCGCATAGCCGTCATCTATATCAACAACGACATGGTGCGAAGGCAGAATTGTCCTGACACGCTGCACGAAAGACACAATATCTGGCCATGCTATGTACCCTACATCGGGAAGCCCGTAATAACTTGCGGCGAAACTGAAGCCACTGACAAAGATTCCATCGAAATACCGGCCTGCGACAGATGCCGAAAACACATCATAGACACCTATCAGAGGTATGATATCTCGGCTTTGAATATCAGCTCGCAAACGATTCCCGGGGCTTGATGCCATAATCCCTAACCCTCGCCAGCAGTGTTACTGTCCTTGCCAAGTTCGTCGGCCAGGAGTTGTGCCGCCTCTTCTTCCGACAAGATCTCCAGTTCAGCCAGGATATCCGCGATAGCGTCCGAATCGATAGAGTCCTCTGATATTCTGATAAACTTGGACAATTCTGCTACCGTAGGTTTCTTGAACAGGGTTACTATCGGAAGTTCCACGCGCAGGCTGGCCTGCAGACGCCCGATGACCTGGGTACCGCGGATCGAGTCACCGCCAAGAGTGAAGAAGTTATCGTTTATGCCAATCCTGTCCAGATTGAGCACCTCGGAGAAGACGTCTGCAACCGTCTGTTCCAGTTCGTTTCGCGGCGCCACATAGTGGTGATTCAGCTGTTCGCCCAGTAGTTCAGCCAGTCCAATACGTTGCAGTTTTCCTGTGGCCCCCTTGGGGATTGCATCGACAATAAGCACCTGGCTTGGAACCTTGTAATCTGCCAGGCGCTCGAATGCGAAAGCGCGAATGGCCGCTTCGGTCAATCCGGAATCAGGTGCCACCACAACGGCAGCTGCGAGATCCTCCCCGAGTGTAGGATGTGGAACCAGAAACGCGACAGCCTGGCGGACGCCGGCGAGATCCATCAGGGTCTCATCGATCTCCCTCGGTTGTATGTTCTCACCGCCACGATTAATGATTTCCTTGAGCCGTCCCGTGATAAAAAGATACCCATCAGGGTCAATATGGCCCTGATCACCCGTTCTGAACCAGCCATTGTGAAAACTCTTTTGGTTGGCCTCAGGGTTGCTTACATATCCAGCTGTAACACTTCCACCACGGATAACGATCTCACCCGTCACACCCTGTCCCAACAGACTACCCGCTTCATCCATAATCGCCACTTCAGGACCGGCGGGCAGACCCACAGATCCGGCCTTGCGTTCATGTGGTGGCAGCGGATTGCTTGTCATCTGGTGCGTGGCCTCGGTCATTCCATAGGCTTCTATCACGGGACAATTGAACATTGTCTCAAGTTCGTCCATCACGCTGGGCGCCAGAGCGGCGGAAGAGGACCGGATGAATCTCAGCTGAGTATCAACATGTCTGTGGCCTCGTGATCTTGCCTCTTCCAGTATCATCTGGTGCAGCGTTGGTACCGCTGAATACCAGGTCGGGCGGAACGTTTCCAGCCAATCGAAAAAAATAGCGGGATCAGTGCCTGCTGTACATACCACGCGCCCCCCCGAAGCAAGCGGCGCAATCAGGCCGGCAATCAAGCCGTGAATGTGGAACAGCGGCATAATATTCAGTCCACGATCACTACTGCCCAGATCGAGAGTACGAACAATATTCCTGGCAGACATCACGATGTTGGCATGACTCAATGGCACCTGTTTCGGCCTTGATGTTGTTCCCGACGTATGTAGTACAAGAGCGACTGAAGCCTCATCAAAAGTATGAGCATCATCCAGATGATCATCACCTTCTGCACCTGAACTATCCGGTAGCGCAAAAATGCCCGCTGCCGCATCCGGTTGGGAAACAATATCGATGACGGTGGCTCCATAAGCAGGCGCCAGATCACGCGCCGGTGTATCCAGGCGGGAGTCGACCAGCAACACCCTGGGACGAAGATGGGAGAAATAGAATTCCAGCTCTTTTGCACGATAAGCCGGATTTAACGGCGCCGCACTGGCGACGCTTGCAGTCGCGAGAAAAGCAACCGCCATCTCGGGCCCGTTCGGCAGCAACAGGGCGATCCGATCATCAGGGCGAACACCGGCTGCCTTCAGCACGTTTATAGTAGAAGACACCTGTTCCCACAAGCATTTGTAGCTGAGCGCCTGACGAGAGGGTGCTTCGATAGCGGGCATGGCCGAAAAAGCGTTGGCCTGATATGCCAGCAGTTCCGGTAATGTCTTGAACGGAAACAGGGTATTTTCAGTAAAACGCATTCATACACATTCCAACTGGACAGGCTGCTAGGATAAGAATTTACTACATTTTCAACATCGCCATCATTCGCCAGGCTGGATGGCGAAATTAAGAGGGAGAAAACATAGCTCAACAAGGCCGCAACACCCAATTTTCTGATATGTAGCTTACGCTTTACAATGCCCCTTCGTTAATCTTATCAATGATGATCTGGCTCCAACGAATTCCCATCATCGCGTAGCCCACACCCGTCGGATGAATATCGTCAATGAGCGGTATGGGGGCAGCGGCGGGTATCTCATCGGTTCCAGCATAGAAATCCGGTCCCGCAAATACCTGTCCCGGATTGCTCACCCCATAATCAGCGATCAAATTATCAATTTCGGCGTTGAAAAGCTCAATATCTGGGTTATTTGCTGCTAAGAGAGGGCCCAGGGGTGGCGGCTTGGCGATAAACACCTTCACACCGGCCGCGATCGCCGCATCAACTATGGCCTCCATGTCCGTCCTAAAATCTAACGGTGTTGTAATACCTGCATCATTGGTGCCAAACATGACCAGCAAGGCTTGCGCCTGGGGATTGCGTGCCAAGACTGTGTCAATCTTATCCGCACCCTGCCAGGCTTGGTCACTTAAAGTGCCCTCATCGATCACGGTCACGGGCTCTACGGGGAAGGCCGCGGCAATCGCATCATTCAGCACCGTCGCATAACCGCCACTGGTATCGCGCAGGTCCGCAGAGATGTCGTCAGCCGGGAGGTTATCAAAGGCACCATTGGAAATACTGTCGCCGAAGATAACCAGGTTGCGGCCCAGTACGCCGACCTGACTGACCGTATCGCTCGCACCTATGCTGCTGATCCGGCTCAAGCCGCTATCCAGGGCATAGGCCGTGATTTCATGGTTGCCGGGCACAGCATATGGATCAAAACTCGCTGAATAATAGGGCGTGAACGGACATCAATCGCCCCGTCGGTTTTGACCAGGTATTCACCGGTTTTGAAGAGGCGATCATTCGGCGGCACCGGGTCAAGCACTTGTGCTGCAATGCCAATCACCGGCTCAGCCGGCGGCTCATAGACCACGATATCGTCAAAGGTGGCGGCGTAGTTCTGGCTCGTCCAGATCCCGATCCTGCCGCCGGCGAAACTGGGTTCGTCACTGGCCGCTACCTGCTCGCCGTCCAGGAAGACAACGATGGCGCCGTTCTGGTGAACGATCCTCAGGGTCATCCATTCATCCGGCGTGTAGCTCTGCGGACTGGTGGTCAACTCATTGAAGGTATTCCCACCCACCTTCTGCTCCAGCTTGCGATACCCCTCGCGCTTGCTCATCGAGAAGCGATAGTAGAAGTCGTTATCCGCCTCCTGAATGGCAAACATCACACCCACCACGCCGGGTGAATGAGTTATACCAGGATCGAAATTAAAAATAGCGGTGTCAGAGCGTATCCTCAGTCGCAGGTCCATGGCGCCGAAGGCCGGCACGCCAACATCGCTGAGCCAGCTGTAGGTACCAAGTTCGAAACCTTCCGGCGTCTGGCCGTAGATCCCGATGCCATCCGCCCGCAGGGAGCCGCTGTTCTCGACATAGGCGTTATTGATCACAGACCACGATGATGGACCATTGTTAGCCCCTTCACCCACCACAGCCCAACCGACAGCGTCACCATCACTGAACCGCTCGACAAACAGCGGTGTCTGGGCACCGGCCGGTGAACCGAAGACCTCAATCTCGGCCAGCCCGACATCGGTGGTGGTCCCGGAAACCGCCGTGACTTCGAGAGATAGACTGTCAATGCAAGCAGCAGGACCGCTCACGTCAAACGCACTGCCGTCATTGGGTAGACTGCCGACAGCGATTGAACTGCCGTCACCGAAGGTAATGCGCGCATCCGTGATCTGGTCATCGGGATTGGGCCGGTCATAGAGACTGATCCGGGTGACCGGATAACACTGGTCCCAGGTGAGCTTGAGCGTCGCCCCTGCCCCCTCGCCGGCGCTGACCCATTCATTTGCGGGATTGGCCGGCGCCCCGTCAGCCACCCCATCGACGGCTTTAGCACAGGTCTGAGCGGTGGCTGGCGTGTCGGTGGAACAGCTGGTTTCGGCGAATGAGGTAATGTTCGTGGGCTCATTCGTTACCGTGACCCCATACACCTCAAACGACCACAACGAATACCCGTAAATGGTGCCCCGCTGGGTGCCGTACATCCGCACATAACGGGCAACAGCCGGGGCATCTCGTAGGCCTGACCGTAGGCGAACTCCCAGTTGAGTACCACGCGATCGATGGGATAGCCATCGCCCAGATCCACGTAGATCCAATGGGGATCACTGAACGGGCTACTCCACCGTGTCCCGCCATCACCATCCACCGCATTCGCCGGCGCATACTGCGCCGCCTCCTGCGAGGACGCCACCGCAGGCTTGCCCTGCGCCAGATCGCCCGGCGGGACCGGCGGCGTATCCACCACAGTCACCTGGGCGGTGCCAGTGATCGCCCCGCCCGTCGTCTCCGTCGCCGTCACCGTATGAGCCGGCCCACCCGCGACCGTCGCCGTGAACAACCCGCTAATGACATCGATCGTCCCGCCACCCGAAACCGTCCAGTCAACCGCCGCCGGATACACCGCCCCATACTGGTCATAACCCGTGGCCGTGAAGACCCGTGGCCGTGAAGAATTGCGTGGCATCCACCTCCACCGTCGCTGTTGCCGGTTCAATAGTTATCGACGTTAATTGCGAGGGTGTCCGGTAGGAAATACCCGGGCCCAGAAATTCCACATACACGAGGTCGAGCAGTCCGCCAGAAGAAGGATCCCCGCTGAAAACAAGATAGAGATCCTGGGTACCGCCGGGATCTACAAGCACATCTTCGATATCAACCCAGTTATTCGGACTGCCAGTGTCTGGAACGGCTACTTCAGACAGAAGAGTGCCATCAGGTGATCCAAGCCGTAATTCGATATTCCAGTTGCCGCCAGTTGAAGCAATCCGATATCTGATTCCGTTGATGCCATCCAGACTTCTCTGCTCAAGTTTTAAGAATGCAGAATCCTCTAAGACCCTTACTGCATTCCGGGCTTCGTATTGCAAATCACTATTTGGAATGAACTGGACAGCGTTTGCCCCATCATGGAATTCAGCTGGTACGCGTTTAGGATACAGCTTTAAGACACTGTATGAATCAAGCCCATTAGTATCTGTATATCCGGCAAGGAACTGGTAATAAAGATCATCCTCGCCATTAGTATTGTGGTCACTATAGAACTGGAACGTTGATTCGCAACTAGTACCAATAGGCGTCAAATCATGTGCATGATCAAGGTGTCCCAACGCCGGTATGATATCAACAGCATCGCATGAAATACCTCCGTCCTGTATGGAGCCATCCTCGTCGTCATTTACGAATACACTGACATCAACAAAGTCAAGCCAGTCAAACATTCCGCCATTCGGCGGCCAACTATACCCGACATCAGCGATATTGTTTCCGGCATGGATTGTAATGTTTGCTACAGAGCTGGCACCCTGCGGATCTTCCACTGTTAGCTGTGCATTGAATATGCCTTCGGTTGTATAGGTATGCGCAGAATCAGGAGTAATTGCATCGATTACACCGTCAGTCTCGAAGTCCCAGGTAAAAGTAAGCGGATCCCCGTCTGGGTCATTACTACCCGCACTTGAGAAATTCACGGTCAGTGGCAACGACCCGCTACGGTTATCGGCGCTGGCTATGGCGATTGGGGAAAGGTTGAAAGTCTCGCCAATATAGTCTAGCCGGCTCAGTACCCCGTTACCAACATCAAGAGCACAACAGCCCGTACCGTATTCCAGTATGTAAAGTTGGTGATCCGGACCTATTTCAAAATCAATGTATCCCTGTCCAGCCCCCGAAATTACGTTCCATGGCTCGTTACGTATGATGTTCCCGGCATCGTCAAAGCCGACATACCAGACATTGCTGGTATTGAAGTCCCAATATAAAAGGTGCCTATCAAAGCTTACCGGCAATTTATTAGGATTTGTGACATCAGGATCGAAATTATAAACCGGGCCAGCCATGTATGAAGCGCGTGCTACTGTAATCCATGCGGGTTGGGCTGGTGGTAATTCACGTGGGCCCGTATTCCATTGTGAGTCATTTGTAGGTAACAACGGATCAAAATAATAATCGAGATAGGTATTACGGTAAGGTAAATTGGGACCGATAAAATGCGGCCAGCCGTAATTACCAGCAACCTCTGTACGATTTATTTCATCCTTCCCAGAAGGTCCGTCGGCGCTGTCCACATTTGCATCCGGGCCGACATCACCCCAGAAAAGCCAGTTGGTAAGCGGGTCAATGGAAAACTTGTAGGGATTCCGCGCCCCCATGATATAGATTTCTGGGAGACCTTCGGAAGAATCCGTGAAAAGATTACCATTAGGAATCGTGTAGGTGCCGTTTGTTTCTGGATGAATTCTCAGGATCTTGCCACGCAAATCCATGGTGTTTGCTGATGATTTCTCTGCACTCCTGACATAATCTACTTCATCTAGTGCCGCGTAATTTCCATGCAAAGTATCGTCGCCAATGCCAATATATAAATTCCCAAATTGGTCGAATTCCAGATTACCACCATCATGGTGTCCTCCTTCACGATCAACTGGTACTTCCAGCATCACAACTTCGGAGGCCAAATTGATACTGTCACCACTGACAGAAAAGCGTGAAAGACGATTTACATTTGGTGACAGTGGGGAATAGTAGAGGTAGACAAATCCGTTGGTCTCGAAAGACGGATCAAAGGCAATGCCCATGAGGCCTGCTTCGATCCCTGTATAGACATCTAATAGCGCGGCGACCTGTGTGGCTTGTGTGCTTGGCTTGTAAACAAGTACCTCACCATAGCGATTGAGGATAAATATGCGTCCATCTGGGGCAAATTCAAAATTAACAGCATTAGCCAATCCCGTTGCTATTGGAACCTTTTGAAAATCATCTGCTCCCGGGACTGGTTCGCTATGGGCCTGAGATACCATGAACAATAAACATGCCATCAAGCTGGCAGCCCAGACTTGAGATATGTTCTTTATTTTAAACATGTGGTGAGAGAAGAGTGTTTTATATTATTTTTCTGAACAATCTTATTGTTATTATTTCCTGATTTATATACACAGCCTTATATTACTGAATTAGACTATATACTAATAGATAGATGCAGTCACAACTCTAAATAGACTTCTTTACTAAGGCTATGGAGAATACCAGTAAATTTGCAGAACTCAATACCGCACAAATAGCATAGATTATAGAGGGTTACATAATAATTTCATTATGTCTTTTAACATATCATCCATTACTGATTCTATTTTCACTTTTTTCGCATACTCACTACTTAAGGATTGCATCCCTGGACTTGCTTCGTTTCCGTAGACACTCAGCCTAGTTTTGCTGGACTTGCTTCGTTTCCGTAGACACTCAGCCTAGTTTTGTTGGACTTGCTTCGTTTCCGTAGACACTCAGCCTAGTTTTGCTGGACTTGCTTCGTTTCCGTAGACACTCAGCCTAGTTTTGTGGACTTGCTTCGTTTCCGTAGACACTCAGCCTAGTTTTGCCATCTGCTGCTCATACTCTGCCGGGCTGATATTTCCCAGGTGCTGATGGCGCCTCGCCCGATTATAAAACACCTCAATATAATCGAATATTTCTGCTCTCGCCGCTTCACGGGTTTTGAAGATGTGGCGGCGTATTTTCTCCTTCTTCAGGCTACCAAAGAAGGATTCCACTGCCAAATTATCGTAACAGTTACCTCTTCGGCTCATGCTCGGCACCAAGCCATGAGTCTGGCAGAACCGATTCCATTCATCGCTGCTGAACTGTGATCCCTGGTCCGAGTGGATGATAACGTCATGTCCGGGCTTGCGTCGCCATACCGCCATTAGCAAGGCGTCCAACACAACCTCTTTGGCCAGGGTGGACTTCATCGACCAGCCGATGATCCTGCGTGAGTAAAGATCCATCACCACCGCCAGGTACAGCCAACCTTCGTACGTGCGAATATAGGTGATATCGGTAACCCAGGCACGATCGGGCTTGTCCATCGAAAATTGTTGCTGCAACCGATTGGGTGCCGCGAGCGCAGGCTTGGTGTAGCGGACGCCTGGCTGCTTGTAGCCACGCTGGGCGCGTATTTTGTTACGCCTCATGATCTTGGCAACCCGGTTCTTGCCAACGCTCTCACCCACCTCACGCAGATCGCAGAGAATACGCGGCGCACCATAGGTGCGGCCGCTCGCCTCATGCGACTCGCGGATCAGCCCTAACAGCCGGTCGTCGTCTATCGACCTCTGCGAAGGCGGGCGCTCCAACCAGGCGTAAAATCCACTACGCGATACCCCTAGCAGGCGACACATCGGCTGCACCGAATAACGGTCCTGATGCTGCAAAATGAAGGCGTACCTCACTCCGGGTTTTTCGCGAAGTACGCGGCCGCTTTTTTTAGGATGTCACGCTCTTCCTGGGCGCGTCTGAGCTCCGCCTTCAGCTTCAGGTTCTCGCGCCGGACCTCTTTGAGCTCCGCTTCATACCGATCGGTGGCGTCGGGAGCATAGACCTTGACCCACTTGTACAGGCTCTGCACAGAAACCCCCAAACGCTTGGCGACATCGGCCACCGCATACCCCCGTTCGACGACCTGCTTGACCGCCTCTTCCTTGAATTCATCTGCAAATCGACCCTTGGCCATGGTGCCTCCTCCCGCGCTTTAAATTAAAGTATAGGAGTGTCTACCGGTTTAGAGGAAGTCCAGTTTCTTGCCAATCCTGGTTTAAATGGCCCTCTCTACGTTAGGATATAAAAATATTCTCCAACCGGGACAGATTCCAGCCAGTGCGTCACGGGTGGTGGGTGGCTTGCTGGGCAGGGTTATCGGGTCGGGGTAATAAAAACGGCGACCCGAAGGCCGCCGCTATTTAATCATTTCTGACGAGACCGACAAGAGGCGACCGCTTACCCCGTTCATGAGCACGAGGCCAGCGCGAATGGCAAGGCTCAACAGTAAAATTATCACTACCTTCTATGGCTTCTCCGCTATAAGTTTCACCAGTCAATGTGGCTTCTGTATCACCACAGGCAATTCCTGTCTGATTTAACTTGAAGGTCAGAATCAGATCATAAAAGCCATCCTTGTTGTAATCTTTGCCCTTGAAGCGAACAGGACTTGCCTCACTGGGGCCAAAAGCAACTGTTTCTGGATCGACCTGAAGGGCGTCGAATACCGCATCACCCAATATGGCGACTTTTAGATTCCTGTTCTTCTTAAAGTTGATCACGTTATCTACTGGTTTCTTGCTCGGCTTGATGTCGATGGTAATGTCAGAGACTAGAGAGAAGACGTAGGCCGAACCACTGTTAGCGCCGTTGTCGTCGACACCAGCAGCGCCGATCAGGGCGGTGTAGCCGTCTACGGCAACCGAGTCCCCGAATGCGTCATCCCTTGCGCCATCACTCGCGGTCAGCTTCGCCTGCTCAGTCCACACCCCTGCGCTGCGGGTAAAGACGTAGGCCGAACCAGCACGGAGTCCGGCGTCGTCGTCACGGGTTTTGCCAAACAGCGCCATGTTGCCATCCAAGGCAACTGATTGCCCGAATAGGTCAAACGCTATACCGTCACTCGCGATGAGTTTAGCCTGCTCAGTCCACACCCCGGCGCTGCGGGTAAAGACGTAGGCCGAACCACTGTTAAAGCCGTTGTCGTCATCAAGCAAAGCGCCGATCAGGGCAGTGTTGCCGTCCAAGGCGACCGAGCGGCCGAATTCGTCAAGCTCTATACCGTCACTCGCGGTGAGCTTAGCCTGCTCAGTCCACACCCCTGCGCTGCGAGTGAATACGTACGCCGATCCAGTGTTAAAGTCGGCATTGTTGTCGTCACCACCAGCGCCGATCAGGGCGGTGTAGCCGTCTACGGCAACCGAGTCCCCAAAGTGGTCATCCCTTGCGCCATCACTCGCGGTCAGCTTCGCCTGCTCAGTCCACACCCCGGCGCTGCGGGTAAAGACGTAGGCCGAACCACTGTTAACGCCATTGTCGTCGTCCCAATTGGCGCTAATCAGGGCCGTGTCACCGTCCAAGGCGACTGACAGCCCGAATTGATCATAAGCTGCGCCATCACTCGCGGTCAGCTTCGCCTGCTCAGTCCACACCCCGGCGCTGTGTTTAAATACATAGGCTGAACCACTGTCAGGGCCGGCGTTATCTTCAAACGCTGCGCCGATCAGGGCGGTGTTGCCGTCCAAGGCGACAGAGACCCCGAAGAGGCTGCCCCTTGCGCCATCACTCGCGGTCAGCTTCGCCTGCTCAGTCCACACCCCTGCGCTGCGGGTAAAGACGTAGGCCGAACCAGAACCGAGTCCGGCGTCGTCGTCACCCTGTGCGCCGATCAGGGCCGTGTTGCCGTCCACGGCGACCGAGCTGCCGAATAAGTCTTCAACTGTTCCGTCACTCGCGGTGAGCTTCGCCACTTCATTGGGCGTTAATGCCAAGACCGATGGGGCCAGGATTACGAGCAGAGCGCCAATAAGCCCCAGGGAAGAGAATTTTCTTGATTTGATTGTCATGATGATCCTCCTTGAACTCATATGACACGTGAATCATGCCTGGCGCTGCGGTAGATTGATTTCACAGTCTTATAAATTAAATATAGTGTATTTCGCGGAATATTTGTTGCCATCAATCAACCGAATACATTAATTAATACGCTTGCACTGCCTGACTAATACATATGTACTAGTCAGATGAGAATGGTTTGTAATTAAGGCTACCGGACTTGGTTTGGTGGGAATGTCTGAGAAGGGTTAGAAGTGATCATCCGAATAAAACACTCAGTTATTCCCCTGGCTACTTCCGACTTCGGCCAGAATCGGACGTAGCTCAGAAACAAGGAATCCCGCTTCAGCGGGGTTCTGTACTTCACATTCCGGCCAAAACACGACATTCGCATGAATATGCGAACGGCCAGTTATCTACTGGAAACAGTCACCTCACACAACTATTAATCCGCAACAATACGCATCAATAATATTATGAAAGCAAACACACCGTAGCATCGAGTCATCTACACCCGAGGCCGGGGAACCAGCGCAGCTAGGTGTGCCATGAAGTCCAGAGATTCGAGAGCCCCCTGCGTGGTGCCGTTGCGATACGATGCCTTGAGCTGGTGACTACCATACCCCGGGCCGTCAGTGACAGGCATCGCTCAAAAATGGCAGAGCAGGCTATTTATCTAAACAACCGCTCCAGTATATGCGACTCATGCGAGTGGCGGCCATCTCGTCATACAACGAGAGATCGGACGCATTAACTCCTGATGTTTGCATGCGACATGAAAGCAATAATTCTTTGCGATTCATATGGGGCCATCAGTGTGCTTCAGTTCTTATAGTCAGATATGTTCAGAGCCCCTTGGAAGAATTACTACATTTGCGTGGATTTGCGCGACAAAATTTCTCGACAGCTGGCCTGAGACTCTCGAACAGGAGAAGAACGTCTCGGTCAATATCAGTCATAGTAATTGTCCCTGCTTGCTCTGTGAATGGGAAAAGAAATTCGCTAGAAAACAAGCCGGCGCATCTGGAGCCACAAATGTTAGCGAAGTGGTTGAGCAGGTTCATCAAGAAGGATTTGAGCTGACCGAAAAGAAAGCGCTACGTTTGCTGAGGGCCCACAAGGATGTGAACTCTTTTAGCGACAATTGGTTTTGGATACCGAGTATAACTGCCGCTCGAAATCGACTGCGAAATGCCGCAAGAAAGATGCTTGCCGTAACATCGCCAATAAGAATAATAGACATACGCACCGGGCTGACGCGTGTTTACAATTTTCGTAATTCGACTGGAACTGCGAAGTCTTGGCCGCTACGGGTGCCACCCACAAATGTACTGACTGAATTTTTCAAGCAGCACCCCGAATTCGACATCGACGAGAAAGGACGGGCTTGCGCATCTGAAAAGCTTGACTATCGAAAGGAGTTGGGGCATGTCGATCAAATTTTTGTCGACGTACTTCGATCAACCCCTTCTTCTATATTGGATCGACAAAGTCTTCTTCGAGAATACCTAGATCGTGGATTAAATGACAGTACCTTTGGTGTTAGCACTACATATAGCCCGATTTTGTCCCATATTGATTTGAATATATGGGCATTGCGTGGAGTTGACGTTAATCCTGCTGCCGTTGAGGCACTCCGCGCTGCAAATGCACTTCGCCCACGTGAAAAACGCCTTCAAGACTATGGCTGGACCACAGAACGGAAAATTTGGATTGCCGCCAGAATACCGGAATTCTATGAGTCGTATGTTTGCGGTTGCCCAGGTTCAGTGCTGAGATTTCTGTAAGGCAGAAGGTTCAAAGCTTTTGGGGAGGATGGTCTAGAATACGGGACCATTGCATTTACAGATGATCATAGTTCGTCATACGGATACAAACCGTTCTTGCAAAGAGTTGGCGCGGAACAAGGCGATATTTTGATCTCCGAATTTGACTTGACTGACGAAACAGCAAAATTGCGGATTGGTGATCTCGAGCTTTTAGACGCCATGGACGAAGGCTAGTAGATACAAACGTAGAGAAAAACGTGTCCCAGGAATATATGCCAGTCAAAATGGACCCCGATTTGCTCGGATTGATGATGGGACATTTTTTCGTTGGCGTTCAAGATCACGCTGCTAATTATACATATCTAAAGATAACTATGTAGTTAACTATACTGACTATGTGAATCCGTAAAGCAGCCGTTAGGCATCAAAGGTAATCGTCAATGGGATTCAAGCGGACGCGA
Organism: uncultured Ectothiorhodospiraceae bacterium; assembly: GCA_947259415.1. Classification (GTDB taxonomy): domain Bacteria; phylum Pseudomonadota; class Gammaproteobacteria; order UBA9214; family UBA9214; genus CAMYJZ01. The sequence continues at coordinate 17,313 of CAMYMI010000027.1, forward strand.
TGCGTTGGCAGACGACATGTCGACGCCGCGGCCACTTGGGCCTGCGGCACCAGTGGAAAGGAAGACCGATGATGCAATCCTTCACCCGCCACGCCGTTGTGATCGCGGCCTGCGCCTTACTCCCGGTTTTTTAGGGCTGCCTCGGGCGCCGTCGGCACCGCGCGGCGTTGTCAGCGGCGCGTGAGGTCGGTCGAAATCGTAACGTCGGCGTAGCGCGTTTCGGGCAAGGACAGGCGGTTCGCACCGACGATCGTATAGGGGATCGTCGCCCCGTTCTCCTGCGTTACCTCGAGCCGGTTTCCGTGTTGGACGACGGTGACGGTATGGGTATATCCGGCCCCGCATTCGGGATCGGCGCCTCTGGCGAGTCGGCCCGTGGCGGTGCCAGAAAGGCCGGCGCCCACGGACATGCTGATGTCGAAGTCGCAGCGCCGCGTCGGCGACTGCTCGGTGAAGGTCCCGGTCCAGGTGCCGACGGGCGAGAACCGGGCGCTGGCGTGACCTCCCGAACCGCCAGGTGTCGGGGGTGGCGGGTGCGATTCCGGCTGCTTCGGCCCGCCGGGGCGGCCGGGCCCGCCCGGGCCCGGCATTAAGGAGCCGGGATCGCCGAAGCGGCTGATGTCGTCGCCGGGACCTTGGGGCGGCCGGCCACCATAGGGCGGGTACGGCGTGGTCGTCACCTGTTCCCCGCCGCCGGTCTCGGCGGTGACGCCCGGCGCGGTATAGCTGCCGGGGATCTGCTGGCCCGTACCGCCGACCCCGCCGCCGTCGCCCCGGTCATCGCCGCCGGTTGGCACCCCATGGCCAAAGCGTTTCCCGGCTTCTAGCGCCTTGGCGATCTGCGTGGCAGTAGCGCCCTTTCCCATGCCCTGATCCCAGGTCGGATCGTAGGTCTCCTCGAAGCCCGTGCCAAGGCCCAGGCCCGCCCCGGTGGCGCCCACTTTGCCGGCGCTGCGATCGACGACGTGCTCGGGACGGTCGCCGCTCTCGCTGCCATCGCTCTTGCCGCTGTCGTCACCGTCGCCCTTGCCGTTGCCGTTGCCCTTGCCCCCAGCCTTGCCGTCGCTCTTGCCCTTGCCGGTGCCGGGCTTGCCGTCCTTGCCGGGGCCCTTGCTGGCCTGCTTGTCCTGGGGTGGGGGCGGCATGGCCAACGCCGCGACGCAAGCCTCGACCTTGGCGGCCGCGGCCGCCGCACGGCGGACGACCGGCGCGGCGGCGAGATCGATCAGGGACTTGGCGCCGGCCACCAGATTGTCGGCCGATTCGAGGGCACAGGCGTTGTCCACCGCCGTGCGCAGCGGCTTCAGCTTGGCCACCTCCTTGGGCAGGTCGACGGTGACGAACTTGCTGACCGCGGCCGCGGCCCCATCGAGCTCCTTGCGCGCGGCCGTGAACTCGGCCCTGCTCGGCAGCTTGATGGTCTGCAGATTGGCGAAGCTGACATGGACCGCTTTGTCGCCGGCATAGCGGCTGGCGATCTCGAGCGCCCGGTCGCGCATCGCCGTCGCCGAGCCGATGGACGCTTCCGCCCCGACGATTGCGGTCTGGGCGCCGTCGAGAATCACTTTGGCCCCGGCGAGGGCGGTGCTGGCGCCGTCGAGGCGTGAGGAGAGGCCGGCGAGCTGAGCTTCGCCATTGCCAAGCGCGCTCCGGGCGCCGTCCGCGAGGCGCAGGGCGCGGCTGCGCTCGCTCTCTCGCGTCGCATTAAGGGTCTGCGCCCTGGTCTGGGCCGAGCGGGCGCCGGCAAGCTGTCGGTTGAGGGCGTTGGCCTTGGCCCGCAAACCTTGCGCCTTGGCGGCCAGGTTCTGCTTGCCCTGCGCGAAGGCGTCCGCCCCCGCCTTGGCAGCGCTGTGCTGCACACCGGTGGCGGCCTTGCAGATACCTTCGGCGGCACTTTCCTGGCCAGCGATATCGAACTTCGCCACCGCCTGCGTCGCCTTGTTCGCGGCCTGGACCAGTGTCCGGATCTTGGCCACGCTGGTGACCTTGCCGCAGGCGGCAGTGGCCGTTGTGGCCGCGCGTTCGGCCGCACCCACGACCGTGGAAGCGGCAGCAGCGGCACTGCTCACTTGGCGGCTGGCCTCGGCAGCCACCTTGCTGGCGTTGGCCATCGCCGCCATCGCTTGGTTGGCGGTCTGCTTGGCGCTCGTCAACAGCGCATTGGCAAGCTCCAAATCCTTCTTTCGCTTGGCGAGGAATTGCGCCTTGTCGCCCACCAGATTGCCGAATCGCTTGCCAAGGATGGCGAGCGCTCCCAAAGACTTCTTGACGCCTCCGGCAACCGATTTGCCGCGCCCGATCCGTCCCTCCACGAGCTTACGCAACTGCTGGTGGCGCTCGATGGCCTTCTTCAGCAATCTCACCTGGGTGGCGGCCCTTTGCACTTGCGTCCCCGAGAGACCCGCGCTCTGCATGACCTCCAAGGCCTTCTGTTGCCTGCCGAGCTGCTTCAGGAGTTGGGACAACGGAGTCTTGAGTTTGGACGCCTTACTCCAGACCTTCATCAACGCCGGCTGACTCTGCTTGAAGGCCTTGTAGCTCTCCCAAGACCCGGTGAGACCTTGGTGGACCGCACGCACACCGAAGCCCAATTTGGTTCCGGCGACGATGAGGCGTGCATTCTCGTGGACGACCGGGTCCGGGGTCAGCCCTTCAGCTCCTTTTTCGATGAAGCCGCCGCCGGCGTGCCAGCCGGCGCTGACCGCCACGGCTTTGGCCCCGAACACGGCGCCTGCTTTGCCGCCCGCTGCGGCGCCCGGCGGCCCGCCAAGAAGGCCGCCGCACAAGGCGCCAATACATGTTGTCGCCACGGGTACGGTGGTGTACCACCAGGTGTTCTTTATCACGGCCTCGCCGGCGCCTTGCGCGCCTGAGGTGACAGCGTTCCATGCCCCGTGCGGCCCTTGTCGGTATTGCGCCGTTTCCCGCCGCCAGACCGCGTCGGGGATGCCATCCCCCTGCCTGAGCTGGGGTAGGCCCCGCATCCACTCGGGCTCTTTCTGCCCGCCCGGTGTGGCGGCGTGAGCCGTGCCGACCAGAAGCGGGCCGAGCCAGCCGAAGCGTCTGGGGAGAGCGGATTTGCGCCGCTCTACCGCCTCCAGGCGCCATTGACCCGGCGCGCCGCTGAGGCTCAGCACGAAGCGCTCGCCGTCGACCTCCGCACTGCCTTCGATCTCGGCCTCGGAACCCGAGAGGGTCCAGGGAATGGCCAGTGCCGCACTGATCCTGAGCATACCCAGGAGGCGGCGGGGGCCGGACTCGCCACGGTCGAGAACCAGCGCAGCTTCCTGCGGCACCGTCGATAGAGCGGTCGCGCGGCGCTCTAGATCGACAATACCGGCGGCACCGATCGCCGCCTGGTTCCACGATTGGTCTGCCATCTCGCCGATGAGGGCGCTCAATTCCGGGCGCCCGGCGATGCGCACCTGGGCATCTAGGCCTTCGAGCCGGATTTCACGCGCCTGCGTCAACTGCTGACGCGCCTCGGCCGCGGCGCGGGCGAGGAAGCGTCCGTAGGCATCGCCGCCCTGGACAGAGGCCAGCCGGTCGGCGACCAGGCCCATGCGCCCGGACCAGATCGGAGCAAGCCGCGAGATCAGGATCCGCAGCGCCTGGAAACTCGCGTCGTCGGCCTCGACCAGGGCGTGCCACATCGTCTGCCAATCGCTCCAGGTTTCGTCGAGAGCCAGAAAGTCTTCGACATCCGCTTCCCAGTCCGCGGCCGCCTCGCCGAGCCGAGGGTCGTCGGCTTGAGGAACGAAATCGAGCAGCAAACCCGACTCGGCCTCGAACAGTGCTTCCTCGAGGAGCACTAGGCGCTCCACCTCCCGTGCCAAGAGCTCAACCAGCGCAGAGGCGCGACGGTCGTCCAGGGCATCGCTCAAACGCCCGATCTCGTCACGAAGCACGGCAACGGTATCGCGGGCATCGCGCGCCTCGGCCTTGATTCGATCGATGATCGCGAGGCGGGCCAATCCGGCCTCGGTGCTCTCCCAGTCGAGATAACTCGCCACCGCGCCCAACAGTCGCTCGCGCTTGCGGGTCAGCGGCTTCAGTCCGTCGAGCGCCGTCAGTCGCCGCTCGAGGGTGCCGAGCAGGGCGGCGGCGATCCGCCGCCGTTCCGCGCGCAACGCCTCGACCTCGGGATCGGCCAAGCTCGGGGCAGGGCCCAGGTAGAGAAAGCTATCGCGCTCCAGCCAGAGGTTGCCGCTCCGCGCCGCCAGCCAACTGCCGGCCCGCTCGGCACTCGCTCGGGCCTGCGCGGCGAGAGCGCGCAGCATCCGGGCTTGGTCGTCGGCCTCGCCCATGGTGGCACTTGCGGGCGACTCGGCGCGGCTTAGCAGAACCTCGGCGAGGTCGCTCGATTCGAGTGCCGCCTCGGCCATCCCAGGGGCTGCCGTCAGGAATGTGAGACCGACATCGATCTCGGCGTTTACGGTCGAGGCCAGCCACTCGGTCACGGCGGCGTCCGCCTCGTATTCGGCTTCCGCCCGGCGCAGGCGCGCATCTTCGAGCGCGCGCAGGATCGCCTCGCTCTCCTCACCGATCGTGTCTGTCACCGATGCCAGATAGAGCAGGTGAATCGCCTCGAGCCGCCCGCGGGCCAAGTCTTTGCTGTTGGTCGTGCGCCCGAACCACTCGCGTGCGCCGCCGAGCCGGTCGGCGAGCCGCGCGCCCTCGTCGTCGAGGGGGAGGCGGCCGAGCTCATTCCAGCGCGCGAGCAAGGCCCGTTCGGCCAGGTTCTCCTGCTCACGATAGAAGTCCTGCTGCTCGGCAAGAGCAGGCAGAACGCCCGTGCGCAGCAGCGCTTCCTCGTCGATCAGGTCGAGCGGGAAGGAGGCGGGCGGCGGCAAGACGGCGAGCAAACGCGCCCACAATGCGCCCTCCTCGGCATCCGTTCTTTCGAGCGCGTGATCGGCGGCGCGCACACGCTGCCGTTCGGGCAGCGCCGACAACTGCAGTCGCAGGGTCGCGAACAGATCCCAGGACGCGGCCGCCTCATCCGCCCGTGGCTCTGCTGTCGGATTCTGGGCCCGCCCTTCGTGCCAAGGCGCGGCGGCGGCCAGCGCCGCCAATATCAGCAGGCTCGCGATCCAAGCGAGCGTCGGCCGCGGGCGGCCACCAGCGCCGGGGCCGTGCGGCAAAAGGATCCTGTTCGACGTGGTTGAAGTGGAGCCTGTTCGGGATGTCATCAACAGTTTGGCTCGAATGCCCATATTTTCGCATCAGAAGCAAGACCTTTTGCCAACGCTGGCAAAAAGTCGCCGAAATAGGTTCCTGCGTGGATAACATCGCCATTATTACAGTTTGACAATATGTATTCGATGGTCTTGGGTTCATAGACATCATTGGAGAGTATTTTCAATGCTGCGGGACGATGACATGAAGAGAGCGGAACACAGTACCCACCATATTTGTTGTAAGATACTTTGCATTTTAGTGCCTCTAACGCCTCATATTCTTTTTTTGAAAAATCTGCCTGAGGCGAACTATCAATAATTCTCCAATAAACTCTTTGAGAAATTGGCATCATACATTTCGGAATTACACTCCTTATCAATGTTTTCATATGTACTCGTTCCTAATTGCTGCAAAAATGGGTGGCGCTTATTGCAGCTAACGTAAAGCTAACCGGCACTGGCAGCACAGCGTGCTGACAGTGTCCGAGTTAGTGACTTGTTACGGCTAACCGCGATATTACCATTCATATAATGCGTCAGGGAATTTATCGCGAGTTTCAACGGGTGGCGGGGGAAAAATATTCTGCTTCTTAAACCAAAAAATATTTCAGGATGAACAAACTTGTTATCCGTGAATTGTTTTTGGTTTAGGTAATAACATATTTTCATGTTTTTCATCGGCTCCTTTTTCTGCTTGCGATGTAAGCACTTTCATATTTATCGGATAGGTTTATTCCGGCCGTAACAGTGTAATAGACGGAATCCGCACTATTGGTGATAGTACCGGCGCGGCCTATTTATTGTGCCAATTAACAGTGATATGCAGAATCATATCTCTTTTCCCATTACTCCGATAAGACACAAACACAATCACACGTCACTACGTCACATGGATGCCTGCTTCCCAAAGGACAGCTTACAGTACGTTCCTGACCTAGAAGCGAAATTTCTGAACTTCCAGTTAGGGTCGTCTCCCGCCTGTTACTCATCGGTAATATAAGAAACGACTAAACGACCGGGTTGGGTCGGAAGTGATCATCTGAGTAAAGCACTCAGGCATTTTTCTGGCTACTTCCGAGTACGGCCAAACTCGAACGTTACCATTCACGGTAAGCGATTGCCGTTTTTCATAAACCGCCGGACGGCTGATATAGTGGCACAGCTGTTCGAACATCTTGCGTTCATTCGCCCGAGTCGCCACCCCGGCATGCAGCGGAAACCTGGCCTTCTTGAACAGGTGGGTAGCGATGCAACGGTGGGCGATACCCAACCCGCAAACAGGAAACGCAAGGGATAAGGGAATTCAACATCCACTGATACACGGGCTGTTCTGGAAGCACCACGCCCACCAGCAGGACGGCGCTTCCGGCCATGCGCCGCGCCCCACAGTTATCGCACGATATCTGTTAAAAGAAAGCCCCGACGTGTGTCGGGGCTTGTGGGATTGTTATGCCAGTGATGGCTTATACACAGGAGCTACTACTGGTACGCTCATGTTTTTAGATGATTGCCTTATTTTTTGATGTTTTCTATATTATCCGTCGTCATCGATCTCAATCCCCTCAAACGATAAGACTTCCGTTGTTGTTAGTTCACATAATCCGCTACTTGTTTTTACGTCTTTACAAAATCTGGATCTACCACCAACTACATATACGGAATACTCATCGCCTTTTTTTGTCACACTCGTTGCAGGGGTTTGTCTCGGGATTGCCAGTTGTGGTATCCGATAGACATCGGAGGAGATGAATCGGTTATTGTCCTCGATATCAATGAGATCCACACGATTAATCGGCTGATCAGGATCACAAGTAGATCCACCACCACCAGCACATGTTGAATCACCGCCAATTAGCATAATAAATTCGTTATCAATATTCGCTGTACCTAGCCGCTGTCGGCCTTCTGGGAAATAGTCTTCATATAAGGTCCATGTATTAGCGCTAACATCGTATACTTCTATCGACCTGAAGACTTCATTCGCTGGTGAATTGCCACCACCTAGGGCATAAATGAGTGGTGTACCTTGTGGCTCAGCCGAAATACACCCTAAGTGTGACCGACCAACATTCATATCTGCTACTTGATGCCAGGTATTATTTGTAACTGAATAATAACGCACATTGGGCAATGCATTTTGAGGGCTCGGCGGTCGTCTTCCTCCCAGTAGGTAGACTCTTTCCTCTCCACTTGTTGTTGTTGCGCCGACTGCACAGCAATCCCCCGCATCAACTGCATCTCCAAGTGTTGATGTTGACAACAGCGATAAGGCATACGTATCTAGATCTAACTGAAATATCGAGTTCGTATTATCATCAGTGCAGGCGAGATAGACGTTATTGTTAATTTCCACAAATCCACGTGTGCTAGTAAACCATGGGAAATTTCCAAGACCAATCCCCGTACCGTTGTTTCTTAATACCCATTCTTGTTTAGAAGCTTTTTCTGCTAAATCTAACGTATACACTCTGTCACTGTATGGCCCCGAGTTTGGTGAGTTACCTAAGCCTCCGAAAACAATCAATTCTTCGCTTGCTTCATTTATAGCCGCCGTCATATGACGAAATCCTTCGCCAGGGAATCCTTCTGCCGAAGTATCTGGTATTTCGTATTGTTGAACTCTAAATTTACTATTATTGCCATCAAAAAGAGATTCCTCCGCAAAAGATGCTGCCGGTACTACCCAGACTAGCGCCAAGGATACTAGGGCAATTCGCTTCTTGAAAAGCATCTCTGTGATTTTTAACTTATTTTCCATTTTTGTTATCCTCTAGAGTAATGATTTACGCTACTTGATCTATCGTTTTGATGTTGATTTATTTCAAGAAAAATAACCATACCCCCGCTTCTATAGTTGCACAAGAAAATCTTGATAGAAGCACTGAAAGTAACGTCTTGACAGCATATAGATCGAATAAAAGCCCATTTCATAGCCCGCGAACGGATCATCCACTATTCTGATCGAATGTCTCCAAGGGCGGATGATGGGGCTCATATTTCCGGGGCTCATCGCGTAGTAGGTGAAATTCAGTCATGGTGACCTCCTCCCCAGTCCCACCATGCCCTATTAGATTTGAATCAGGTGGCGCAGTGCCACCAGGGGAAGTTAGCTTAGGCTAAATGACTGGATTTCACACAAAACTGGACAGTGAACGGCAGGAATCCAGATTATTACTGGAGTTCGTCTTCAGGGCCATACCAGACAGTCTGGGTTTCAAACTAAGCCGACTTTGAATAAGTATTTCTAGATTACTATATTTTGTAGATAGAATTCGTGAGATGAAGTCATCATAATATGATGACCCTATATGCGCATTAGTGGAAGTACATCGTTATTACTGAGCTATGTCCATTACAATTAATGTTTTCTGATAGCAGATCCGAAACGCATTAGTGAATCAAAGTAGGATGACATCCAATCAAATTACACTAAATCCGTATTCAATTATTCGCATATTGGGATTAGTGGCATTTCTTCTGATTATTGCAAGCATCGTGGGTCAGTTGATGACCCATTTAACTGGGCATGGCCATATTTATGGGTTAGTTCCACTTTTAAACCTCGACAATGAGAATAATATTCCGACGTTTTTTTCTTCGTTTTTATTGTTATTCGCAGCTCTACTGCTTATGGTCATCACGATACTAGCAAGAAACAGTAAAGCTTCTTACGTTTCAGGATGGGCGATCCTTTCATCCGGTTTCCTGTTTATGGCGTTTGATGAGGCATTTTCCCTTCATGAGGAGCTGAATGAACCAACACGTACGCTGTTAGGCAATGATATTCACGGCGTTTTTTATTACTCATGGGTGATTCCTGCTATCCCACTTGTACTCGTTATCGCCCTGTTCTTCTTGAAATTCTTGTTATATCTTCCTGCGAAAACAAGGCTCAATTTCTTGATAGGTGCAATTCTCTACATTGGTGGTGCCATAGGTATTGAGATGATCGGGGGCTTCTATGCGAGTTTATACGGTACATATAATCTGACGTACAGCATGATCGTAACTGTTGAGGAAAGTCTTGAGATGGCGGGCAGTATTATTTTCATCTGGGCACTTCTTGAATATATAGCAGACAAACATAAAGAAGTGCGACTCATGTTTGATTCAGCTCGTGGGGACGGCACTTAGAACCTAACAAGCAACTATACCGTGCGATAACTCCTCCGGACCCCATTGCTTCCGGTGACTGTGGTAGTTATGAATGGCAACTATTGGCTGAACTCGGAACTCTACATAAGGCTAAATTACCCCGAAGGGTGGCAGTGCAAGTCCTGGCTTCCCTGTTATAGCGCGGTGGAGAAGGTTACTCGGGCAGAGGTTGGGTATTTAGGTCATTCGTTGAATCTGACTTGTCTGTGAACGGCATAATGTCTTCCATACGCTACCTTTTTGCCTAACGATACTCCCAAGGTGGTACAGGCTTGGGGTCCTGCCGCAGCCTGGTCGGCCGTATAGTCCTTATCGAAGGCGTTGGAAAGAATGGTGGCGAGTTTTATCTGAATTCAGAATTAAGAAGTAGTCGAAGTATAAATATCAACAAGCCTCACTGGGTTCCAGAAGAGAGTAGGTGTTAGTGTAGGAAGTGTACTAATTGGGGTAGGAGAAATTTTCGCCGCAGAAAATGGGGAGACATAGTGGCCATTACCTACACGGCAAATTTCCCCCTCCCCCAACCCCCTTGCCAGGCATACAGATGCAGACAGAGGTAATTGCATCGATATGAGCAGGATTGCTCCAGAACGCTACACAGATTGGTCGAAGTCTAAGGACGTTATTCTAACTTATTGATTCTATGGAGCTGGCGAGAGGAGTCGAACCCCCGACCGGCTGATTACAAATCAGCTGCTCTACCAACTGAGCTACGCCAGCGTGATATAGATAACCAGGCGCGTATTCTAGTGAATCCGCACGGTTGCCGCAATTCACCGGCAGGCCAGTTCCTGTAGGCGGATTCCCGGGTATTCCTCCAGGATCGGCTGCCCTGCCGAGGCCTCAAAGTTCTCCAGGTCGAGCCAATGGACGGTATAACTGGTGAACCGCGGCTCGATCCGCGGCTCGAAGCCAAGCGCACGAATTCGTTCACGGTGCTTGTTGGCCGATGCGAGTTTCCTGTAGATACCCAGCGAAACGAAATCCTCGGCACCGATAAAATAATCCCTGACCTTGTTTTCCTTGAGTACCTCAACCACCTGCACTGCCTGCTCGTGGCCCAGCGTCGGCAGATAGACCCAGTAGCCGATCTGTTTCTGTACATCGCTGCTACGCGGTTGCGAGTCGAAGCCAAGCTTCCGGAGCCGCTCACCAACAGCCTGCATTTCAGCCGTTTCTGTAAACGGGCCAAGCACATGGCAGATCAGGTGCCCGCCCGCCCCCGGAGCCTGCATGGCAGTCAGTTCCTCGATGGCGGATACATCCGCCGAATTCGTGCTCGTATCTCTTTCCTGTAATGTCGTCAGCGAGCGAACACCGGAAGGCAACGGCGGCAGGTTAAGCACGACCTCCGCCTCCGGCACATCCGCAAGCATTTTCCAGGCAAAGAAAAGGCAGTTTGCGACCACCAGTATATAGATCACGTAGCGCATGCTTTCTCCCTGGCAAGAATGGCAACCCCCTTCAATACGAGATCGGGATCATGGCGCGGCTGCCAGCTCAACAGCGGCAACAGGCGCTCGGCATCGCCCCCGGTAATCAGGGTTTCGGTCCGCTCTCCCAGCGCGGCAACGATATCCGCTACAACCCGATCGATCATCGCGCTGGCCATGTAGCTAACACCGCTAATGACGGCCTCGGCTGTGCCCTGCGCAAGCAGGGTCACGCCCGGGGCCCTTGCACCCGGCAGGGACCCAATGTCCGAGGTATCCATCGATAATGCCTGTTTCATCATCTCAAGTCCGGGCGCGATCATGCCACCCTGATGCCGGCCGTTCGAGTCCAGCGCATCGATGGTAATGGCGGTCCCACAGTCGATAATACATGCCGGCCCCGGTGTCACATGACGGGCCGCCACCAGTGCCGCCCAGCGGTCGGCGCCCAAATCCCCGGGTTCAGTGTAGGCATTCACTACCCCTGCCGCTGCCTCGCCAACGCGAATATAGGAAGGCGAAAGCTGCCAGTGAGCCGCCACCCAGTCGTCGATGTCGTGCTCCAGGGCAGGCCCGGCGACATTGGCCACAACGATGCCATCCGGCACCGGCAGATGGCCCCAGGCTGCACTGGCCAGCGCGCTGAAATCCCGGTTGCGCCGCACAAAATAGCCGCGACAGGTGAAGTGGTCATCGCCTTCGACGGCCCACTTTACTGTAGTGTTCCCGACATCGAGCAACATCATGGGGCGACCCGCAGGTTTACCTCGCCGGAGACGAAACGCCGCCGCCCGGTATCCGTCTGCACCAACAGCGCACCACCGGAATCCACGCCACAGGCGCGCCCCTGGATATGTTCGCTGGGCAAGCGCAGACTGACCTCACGGCCATCGATCACGTCATGCCGGCGCCATTCGTCCAGGAAAGGCTCCAGTCCTGATTGCTCGAATTCCGCAATCGCGGAAAAACTGCAATCCAGCATACCCGCTGCAAGCTGATTACGCGAAAAATGCTCCCTCCCCGTCAATCGGCACAGGTCGGTCCAGGGCTGGTCGATATCGGTCGCAGCCGCATCAGGCATTGAAACATTCATACCGACACCGACGATGACGCTGCATGGCCCACTGCTCTCCCCCACCACGTCGATCAGGATACCGGCCAGCTTGGCTCCATCCACCAGCACATCGTTGGGCCATTTCAATCCGGCCGCATCAATGCCGCAGGCACGCAGACTGCGCAACAGGGCCACACCGATCACCAGGCTGAGCCCGCCCAGCCCCGCGGCACCGGTGTCGGAACGCCATAACACTGAGAAATACAGGTTGGCGGCAAACGGGGAAACCCATGGCCGGTTACACCGTCCTCGCCCGGCACGCTGCATTTCCGCAAGACACACGCTCCCGGAGGGCGCGCCGTCCAGGGCCTGCTGGCGCAGCCAGGTGTTGGTCGAATCTATATCGAGAAAAGTGTCAAGGCGCGTAAGCCGTGTCCTTGTAGCGGGGCCAAGCCCGGCCAGGATGGCCTCTGCATCCAGCAATTCAAGCGAACCCGGCAGCCGATAGCCCTTGCCACGCACCACCTCCAGTGGCAAACCCTGCTCACGCAAGCTGCGCGCCTGCTTGCAGACCGCCATCCGGCTCACACCCAGGGTCGCGCCCAGGGCCTCCCCGGAATGGTAATGTCCGTCCGAAAGCAGCTTCAGCAAGCGGTGACGCATCGACATGCCGGCAGCTTATCACAACAGCACAAGGCCACGGATGCCGCTAATGCGCCATCGGGCGGGCAGCCCCGTCTAGGTACGGTACTCCGCGTTGATCCGGACATAGTCGTAGGACAGGTCGCAGGTCCAGACCTGCTCGGAGAACTCGCCGCGCCCGAGCACGACACGGATGGTGAAGGCGTCCCGGTCCATCACTGTCTGCCCGGCGGCCTCGGTGTACTCCGTGGCCGGTTCACCGCCGCGAATAAGGCACACATCATCCAGATAGATTTCAACCCCCTCCAGCGCCAGGCCCGGGATGCCGGAGCGCCCGACCGCGGCCAGGATCCGGCCCCAGTTCGGGTCGCTGGCAAACAGTGCAGTCTTGACCAGTGGTGAGTGCGCGATGGTGTAGGCGACCTTGAGACATTCGTCACAGTCGACTCCCTGCTCGACGGCCACGGTAACAAATTTGGTGGCGCCCTCGCCGTCACGCACAATGGCCTGCGCCAGTTCTACGCAAATACCGGTGATTGCGGCGACAAGCCGGGTGTAGTGTTCGCCACTCTCCGTGATGCGCGGCAGGCTGCTCTGTCCAGTGGCCACCAGCACGCAGGCATCATTGGTCGAGGTATCACCGTCCACGGTAATGCGATTGAAGGAATGCGCCGCGGCATTCTCCAGGCAGTCCTGCAACAGCGCTTGATCGATGGCGGCATCGGTAGCGACAAATGCCAGCATCGTGGCCATGTCCGGCCGGATCATTCCGGAACCCTTGGCGATACCGGTGACCGTGACCGTGTGCCCGTCGATCTGCAGGCGGCGCGAGGTGCCCTTGGGAACGGTGTCGGTGGTCAGGATACCGTATGCGGCATCCATCCACCCCGCATCGGTCAGGTTTGTGTATGCAGCCGGGATGCCCTGCTCGATTTTCGCCACCGGCAGGGCCTGGCCAATCACCCCGGTCGAGAATGGCAGCACGGCCTCCGCTTCACACCCGGCGGTTGCCGCCAATACCTCACAGCAGCGGCGTGCATCCCGCAGGCCCTGCTCACCGGTGCCGGCATTGGCATTACCGGTGTTGACCAGCAGGTAGCGCGGTGCAGTGGCTGCCAGGTACTGCCGCGCCAGCGTGACCGGCGCGGCACAGAAGGCGTTGCGGGTGAACACCGCGGCACAGCCGGAACCCTCGGCCAGTGACATGACCACCAGGTCGCGCCGCTCCGGGGTCTTGATACCGGCAGTGGTGGTTCCCAGCCGGAAGCCGGGCACCGGGAAAAGTTCAGGCACGATTTTGGTCTTGGTGCTCATTTCAACCCTGATCTTTTACCGCAAAGACGCAAAGATATCCTGGTGTTTGTTAAGCGGAATAATTACCGGTCTGTTACCGCACAATAACCGAATGCGTCTTAAGTAAGGTCTGAAAATTCGTCATTGCGAGGAGCAAAGCGACGAAGCAATCTGTAACTGATTGATGGCATTCTCAAGAGATTGTCTCGCTGCGCTCTCAATGACGTGACATAGCCATTAATCAGAGGTTCCTTGACATTGCGTCCTTTGCGCCTTTGCGGTGAACTGATCGAGCGTGCAATCAGTTCAGTTTACCGTGGCAGTGCTTGTACTTCTTGCCGGAACCGCAGGGGCACGGCTCGTTGCGCCCGATCTTGCGGCCCTGGCGGGTGTACGGGGTATGGGCCTTTTGCTCAGCTTCCGCCGGTGCCTCCTCTTGCTCGCCCATGGCGCTGGCCTCGGCGTGCTGGTACTGCTGCGGGGCATGGCTACGGCGCTGCTCCTCCACCGCCTCGACATCCGATTCCTCGCGCACCTGCACCTTGGACACGATACCGACCACATCATGCTTGATACGGTCCAGCATGGCCGTGAACATCTCGAAGGCCTCGCGCTTGTATTCCTGCTTGGGGTTCTTCTGGGCATAGCCACGCAGGCCGATGCCCTGGCGCAGGTAGTCCATGGCCGCCAGGTGTTCCTTCCAGGCCACGTCCAGCACCTGCAGCATCACGGCCTTCTCGAAGTGCCTGACGACCTCGACGCCGGCCTGCTGCTCCTTCTCGCTGTAGGCCGTCTCCATGGCTTCCAGGATGCGCTCACGCAGCGTTTCCTCATGCAACTCGTGGTCCTGCTCCAGCCACTCGCCGAGCGGCAGCTCGATACCGAACTCCTGCAGCAGCGCCTCTTCGAGGCCCGACACGTCCCATTGTTCGTCGAGACTGCCGGCAGGGATATGGGCATTGATTACGTCATTGACCACATCCTGGCGGATGGCCATGATGGTGTCGCTGACATCTCCGGTCTCCATCAATTCATTGCGCTGCTCGTAGATCACCTTGCGCTGGTCGTTGGCCACGTCATCGAATTCCAGCAACGTCTTGCGGATATTGAAGTTGTGCGCCTCGACCTTGCGCTGGGCGTTTTCGATGGCCTTGGTAACCCAGGGATGCTCGATGGCCTCGCCTTCCTGCATGCCCAGCTTCTGCATCAGGCTGGAAACACGGTCCGAGGCGAAGATGCGCATCAGGTTGTCTTCGAGCGACAGGTAAAAACGACTGGAGCCCGGATCACCCTGGCGACCCGAGCGGCCGCGCAGCTGGTTGTCGACGCGCCGTGATTCGTGGCGCTCGGTGCCGACAATGTGCAAGCCGCCGGCCGCGATCACCTGGTCATGGCGCTTGTGCCAGTCAGCGGTGGTCTTTTGCACGGTGGCTTCGTCCGGATTAACGAGTGAGGCGATCTCCACCTCGCGGTTGCCGCCCAGCACGATATCCGTACCCCGGCCGGCCATGTTGGTGGCGATGGTGACATGGCCCGGGCGCCCGGCCTGGGCAACAATGTGCGCCTCCTTCTCGTGCTGCTTGGCATTCAGCACCGCGTGCTTGACACCTTCCTTCTCCAGCAGCCCCGAGAGCAACTCGGAGGACTCGACCGAGGCGGTACCCACCAGCACCGGCTGGCCACGCCGCTGGCAATCGCGCACGTCTTCGAGGATGGCGTTGAATTTCTCTTTCATGGTGATGTAGACGAGATCGCCCATGTCGTCACGTACCATCTGTTTATGCGTCGGGATAACGACCACCTCGAGACCGTAGATCTGCTGCAGCTCGAAGGCCTCGGTGTCGGCGGTACCGGTCATCCCGGAGAGCTTGTCGTAGAGACGGAAATAATTCTGGAAGGTGATGGATGCCAGGGTCTGGTTCTCGTTCTGTATCGGCACCCCTTCCTTGGCCTCGACGGCCTGGTGCAGTCCCTCCGACCAGCGCCGGCCCGGCATGGTGCGGCCGGTGAATTCATCCACGATCACGATCTGCCCGTCCTGCACGATGTAGTCGACATCCTTGTTAAATAGCAGATGGGCACGCAAGGCCGCCATCAGATGATGCATGAGATTCAGGTTGGCGGCGTCATACAGGCTCTCCCCCTCCTTGAGCAGGCCGTTTCTGACCAGCAGTTGCTCGACATGCTCGTGGCCGCTTTCGGTCAGGTAGATCTGCTTGTTCTTTTCCTCCACGGTGTAATCACCCGGGCCCTCCTCCGTCTCCTGCAGGGTTAACTCGGGTACGATGGCATTCATCTTGACGTACAGATCCGAACGTTCATCGACCGGACCGGAGATGATCAGCGGGGTACGTGCCTCGTCGATCAGGATCGAGTCGACCTCGTCCACGATGGCGAAGTTGCGACCGCGCTGCACCCGGTCCTGCGCGGTAAAGGCCATATTGTCACGCAGGTAGTCAAACCCGAACTCGTTGTTGGTCCCGTAGGTGATATCCGACTCGTAGGCGGCCTTCTTTTCCTCGTAGGTCTGGCCGGACACGATTACGCCGGTGGTCATCCCCAGAAATTCGTAGATTTTCCCCATCCAGCCGGCATCGCGGCGTGCAAGGTAATCATTGACGGTAACGATATGGACGCCATTGCCGGTCAATGCATTCAGGTAGGCCGCCAGGGGGGCCACCAGGGTCTTGCCTTCACCGGTACGCATTTCGGCGATCTTGCCTTCGTGCAGCACCATGCCGCCTATCAGCTGCACGTCGAAGTGACGCATCTCCAGGACCCGTCGTGATGCCTCCCGGACGGTCGCAAACGCCTCGATCATCACGTCATCGAGACTGGCCCCGTCCTTGATGCGTTGACGAAACTCATCGGTCCGAGCCCGCAGCTGCTCGTCCGAGAGCCCCTCAAGTTCGGGTTCCAGTGCGTTGATACGCCTGACAACCCGTGACATGCGTTTCAGCAACCGCTCGTTCCGGCTGCCGAATATCTTGCGAACAATATTTAGTGCCATGAAAGTTTACTGTATTTTTCAGGGTCGAAATCGAATTTGCCATCATACCCTAACCGGCAGATTGCATGAAGGATTCCGGGATTTCAGGATCGTCGGGCAATGTGCCCGTACGGGGGGGTACAGCGATCAGTTATTGATATATTTGCCTGGATTGACCGTCTTGCCGTTGTGCAGGACCTCGAAATGGACATGCGGTCCGGTGGAACGACCCGTCGAGCCCATCATGGCGATCAATTGCCCTTTTTTGACCGTCTCGCCCACCTCAACCAGCGACTTCTTGTTATGACCGTAGCGGGTTACATAGCCATTGCCATGCGTGACCTCGACCATGGTGCCGTAGCCGGAACGTTTGCCTGCCCAGCTGACCACACCATCACCGACGGCGATTACGTCGGCGCCCTCCTTGCCGGCGAAATCAACGCCCTCGTGATGCTCCTGCTTGCCGGTAAACGGGTCCGTACGCTTGCCGAACTTCGACGACAGCCAGCCGCTCTCGACCGGGCGGCCGGAAGGCATGACACGTTCACGCAGGTTCCTGTCCATCAGCAGGCTCTCAAGCACATTCAGCTTGTGCTTGCGATCATCGAGTTCAACCATCAGCTCATCCAGCATGCCCATGAAGTCGGTCAGCTCGGTTGACTGCTGTCCGGCCACATCCTGCGGGCCACCCACAGCCGGCGGGTTGTTGAAATCAAATTCGCCCTCCGCGAAATCACCCTGCTGGACCAGACGCTCACCGAGCGCATTCAGGCGCAGCATCTGGGCCTGCATCTGACCGAGCCGCAATGTCAGCGCATCCAGATCGGCCTGGGCCGTATCACGGGCCTCACTGATCTCGGCCCGCTGCGACCGGATGACGTCCTGCCATTCCTCCACGTAGCTAATCTCGCTTTCGCCCAGGCGGAACCCGCTATAGGCGGCGATTCCGCAAACCAGCGCCAGGCCGGCCACGCTAGCCACACCGAGGCGAACCAGGTCAAAATCGAAGCTCCAGACCTGTCCGCGTTTGTTAGTAAACAGTATGATGTTCATATTCATCAATTATCGGCAACTTCACCAATTTCCTGAATCATGCGTTCAAGCGCCCCCGCACGAATCGGCAAACTGCTCGGCAGAAGCGAGGCATCCCGTCTGCTGGCACAGGCCCGTGCACTCGGGGAACTGGATGCGCTGCTAGATCGCCTCATTCCCCCGCCCCTCAACGAACACTGCCGTGTCCTGTCGCTACGCGACTCGACCCTCGTGCTGGCGGCTGACTCCCCCGTTTGGGCCGCGCGCCTGCGCTTCCAAACCCCACCGCTAGTAAAACAGCTTCGCAACCAGCAGGCGGTGAAGGTGCGCACAGTTCAGGTACGCGTTCGGCCACCGGATACCCCGCAGGTGGTCGAAATCAATCTGCCCGGACCCCGTCGACTGTCAGCCAGAAACGCCGACACCTTGCGGCAGACCGCGTGCAGCGTGTCTGACCCCGGGCTTAAAGCGGCATTAATGAGACTTGCCAGTCGCAAGAAATATCCCGGTCAGGAATGAACAGGATAAGGACAGCTACGTAAAGGGACCAGATCAGCTAGTCGGAACCGGCTGGATGAATGAAATCGGGGCCGCTCCGACATCCTTGAATGTCACTTCTTCCCAGGCCGATTTATCCTTCATCAGGGCGCGCAGCAATCTGTTGTTGAGCGCATGTCCCGATTTGTAGCCATTGAACGCACCGATCAGGCTGTGTCCGAGCAGGTAGAGGTCACCAATCGCATCAAGGATCTTGTGCTTGACGAATTCATCACGATAACGCAATCCGTCTTCATTCAGCACCCGGTAATCATCCAGCACAATCGCATTATCGAGGCTGCCGCCCAGGGCAAGCTTGCGGGCACGCAACTGTTCGATTTCACGCATGAAACCGAAGGTGCGTGCGCGGCTGACTTCCTTGACGAACGAGGTCGTCGAGAAGTCAATCTCGGAGTGCTGGGTATCCGTCTTGAATACCGGATGGTCAAATTCTATGGTGAAACCGACCTTGAACCCGTCAAACGGTTCGAATCGGGCAACCTTGTCACCATCCTCAACCTGGACGGGTCGCTTGATTCGGATAAACCGCTTGGGGGCATCCTGCTCTTCAATACCGGCCGACTGGATCAGGAACACAAACGGACCGGCACTGCCATCCATGATCGGTACTTCCGGCGCACTCAG
>CAMYMI010000028.1 GCA_947259415.1 uncultured Ectothiorhodospiraceae bacterium
AAGAGAACCGGGTGGAGCCCGTGGGTCACAACCCATTCGCTCCAAAAGTGTTACCCATGTCCCCAGAATAAAGTGTTACCTATGTAACCGGAAAGGACCGTGGGGAGGTGGTGGGCCCGCCAGGACTCGAACCTGGGACCAAGGGATTATGAGTCCCCTGCTCTAACCAACTGAGCTACAGGCCCTTGTAAAAACAAGCACAGAGTATAGCGGCACGGCCGACGGTGACCAACCGTGCTTGCAGCGTCAGATAAAAGGTAGCTGTGTTCTTATTCGACTTCCAGGAAACTGCGCAGTGGCTCTGAGCGGGTCGGGTGACGCAGCTTGCGCAGTGCCTTGGCCTCGATCTGCCGGATGCGTTCACGGGTGACATCGAACTGCTTACCGACCTCTTCCAGGGTGTGGTCGGTATTCATGTCAATGCCAAAACGCATGCGCAGGACCTTGGCCTCACGCGGCGTCAGGCCGGAAAGTACGCCCTGAGTGGCTTCCTTGAGTCCTTCCATCGAGGCCGAGTCAATCGGCGAGGAGATATTGATGTCCTCGATGAAGTCGCCCAGATGCGAGTCCTCATCGTCGCCGATCGGTGTCTCCATGGAGATCGGCTCCTTGGCGATCTTGAGCACCTTGCGGACCTTGTCCTCCGGCATCTCCATGCGTTCAGCCAGTTCTTCCGGTGTCGGCTCACGTCCGATCTCCTGCAACATCTGCCGGGAAATACGGTTTAGCTTGTTGATGGTCTCGATCATGTGCACCGGGATACGTATGGTACGTGCCTGGTCGGCGATCGAGCGGGTAATGGCCTGGCGGATCCACCAGGTCGCGTAGGTAGAGAATTTGTAACCGCGCCGGTATTCGAATTTGTCGACGGCCTTCATCAGGCCGATGTTGCCCTCCTGAATCAGGTCCAGGAACTGCAGGCCGCGGTTTGTGTACTTTTTCGCAATTGAAATCACCAGGCGCAGGTTGGCTTCCACCATTTCCTTCTTGGCGCGGCGCGCCTTGGCCTCGCCGATCGACATGCGGCGGTTGATGTCCTTGATCTCCGCGATCTGCAGGTGTGCTTTATCCTGAATGGCGATCAGCTTATTCTGGGCGCGCTGGATTTCGTCACGGTACTGGGCCAGTTGCCCTGAGTACTTGTGGCCGGCCTTGATCTGGTCATCAACCCACTTGGGATCGGACTCGTTGTTCGGGAAGGAAGTGATGAACTTCTTGCGCGGCATACCGGCCTTGTTGACGCAGATGTCCATGATGGCCCGCTCGTTGGTGCGAATGCGAGCGATAGTCCGGCGCAGGTTGGCGGTCAGAATCTCGACAATACGCGGCACCAGCTTGAAGGTCAGGTACTGATCACTCAGCTGCTTGCGGAGTTTTTCCACACGTGCCTGGTTATTACCGCCCTTCTCGACCGTCTTCTGGAACTGGACGTAGAGCTTGGCCATCTGGCCGAATACCTTGCGTGCTTCCTCCGGATCGGGGCCGGTATCGATAATGGACGTTTCTTCCTCGTCTTCATCCGCTGATTCGTTCGCAGCTGCTGCCATGGGCTGATCGGCCTCTTCAGTGGCATTGGGATCGACAAAGGCACTGATAAGATCAGTGAGGCGCATGTCGCCTTCCTCGACGCGTTGGAAACCGCGCAGCAAGGTTGCGGTGGACTCGGGATAGGACGCGAGCGCAGCCAGGACCTGGCTCAGGCCGTCCTCAATTCGCTTGGCGATTACGATTTCGCCCTCACGGGTGAGCAGTTCAACTGTGCCCATCTCGCGCATGTACATCCGTACCGGGTCGGTGGTCCGTCCGAATTCACTGTCGACCGTCACCAGGGTCGCTGCAGCCTCCTCTGCCGCATCTTCGTCGGCAGAGTCCTTGGTACTGGCCAGAACCAGCGAGTCGGCATCCGGGGGCGCTTCATGCACCAGGATACCCATATCATTGATCATCGCGATGATGTCCTCGATCTGCTGTGGATCGACGATATCTTCCGGGAGGTGATCATTGACCTCGGCATAGGTAAGGAAGCCCTGCTCCTTGCCCTTTTCAATGAGGAGTTTCAGTTGTGATTGCTTATCTTGATCCATAGTAATCCGCTAGCATGCAGGATGCCTGTCGATTGTCTCCGGAAAACGGGAAAAATTAATCGTTCAGTATAATCTAATAAATAGTATCTGGCCAAGTGAAAAACAAGTCCTGTTGCCACCGCTTTAGTCGATTCAAGGGCCTGGCCCGCGTGCCAACAACAAATTTTTAAGTTCCTGTTTTTCATCGTCATCCAGGGGTCTCTGGTGTTCGTTGTCCAACAACTGGTCAATCCGGCGCGCGGTCGCCTGCTGGGCGATCTGTTCCAACAGGCCGCCCAGCTCGGCAGCGAGGTCCAGGTTCTCGGCCAGCGGTTTCCAGTGTGCCAGCTTGTTAAGATGGCGGGCCTCATCGCGGCCGCGCCAGTGTTCCAGGATCGCACCGGTATTCAGACCCGGTCGGCGCTGCAACAGTTCCAGCAATTCAGACAGCAGCGCAAGACCGGGCACACTGTCCTGTGCCTGGGGCAGCTCTTCGACTGCCCCTGCCAGCGCCGGCTGGTACAGCAACAGGGCAATGGCCTCCCGCACTGCTGATTTTCCCGGTCTGGCTGGCGCTGCCGGTGGACTATCGGCTGGCAAGCGCGATTCGTGAACTGGTTCGAGCCGCTGTGAAAGGCGCACGGGATCGGTGTGGGCAATCTCGGCCAGTTGCTCGATCATCATCTGGCGAAAGATGCTGTCCGGCAGGCGCGCCAGGAGCGGGCGGGCCTGGTCAACCAGGCGTGCCCGGCCATCGATACTGTTCATGTCCAGCTGACTGGCAAGCTGGTCGAACAGGAAATCCGATAGCGGTACTGCCCCTGAGATCCGTTGCTCGAAGGCCTGTTTGCCAATCTTGCGCACCAGGGTGTCGGGGTCTTCACCCTCGGGCAGAAACAGGAAACGCGCCTCGCGCCCGTCACTGAGGACCGGCAGGGCATTTTCGAGCGCCCGCCAGGCAGCGGCGCGTCCTGCTCGATCGCCATCGAAGCAGAACACCACCTCGGGCACGGTACGGTACAGATGTTCCAGGTGGTCCGGCGTTGTGGCCGTACCCAGTGTCGCCACTGCGTAATTGATCTCATACTGGGCCAGGGCCACCACATCCATGTAGCCCTCCACGACCAGTATGCGATCCAGCTTGCGCACCGCCTTGCGGGCCTCGAACAGGCCGTAGAGCTCGCGACCCTTGTGGAAAACGGGCGATTCGGGGCTATTGAGGTATTTCGGCGAGTCATCGCCCAGTACCCGGCCACCGAAGCCCACGGTGCGCCCGCGCCGGTCGTGGATGGGAAACTGGATCCGGTCACGGAAGCGGTCGTAGACACCGCTGCCGTCACTACGCTCAATGACCAGGCCTGTTTCCAGCAGGCGGGCGTGTGTGGCCTTGTCCTTGCCCAGGGCCTTGATCAGGTTATCCCACCCGGGCGGGGCAAACCCGATGCAGAAGCGTGCAGCGACCTCGCCAGACAGGCCACGTGCCTTGAGGTAGTCCACGGCGCGGTTCGAATGTGGATGGGTGCGTAGCTGTTGCTGGTAAAACTCGGCCGCAGCCTCCAGCAGATCGTAGAGGGGCTGGTTTGTGGACGCTGATGTTGTGTCACTGCCGGATTCGTGCGGGACCTCCAGGCCGGCAAGGTGGGCCAGGTCTTCCACGGCCTCCGGAAATTCCATGTGTTCGTATTCCATCAGGAAGCTGATTGCGGTGCCGTGTGCACCACAGCCGAAGCAGTGATAGAACTGCTTGACCTGGCTCACAGTGAAGGAGGGGGTTTTCTCGTTATGGAACGGACAGCAGGCCTTGTACTCTCGGCCGGCCTTCTTCAGCGGCACGCGCGTATCGATGACATCGACGATGTCAACGCGGGTCAGCAGTTCGTCGATGAATGCTTGGGGAATCCGTCCAGCCATGCGGGGTAGAGTAAAAGGGAAGCGGGTTGATGGAAAGGTTGGGGAAAGGATTCACCGCCGAGACGCGGAGTGCGCAGAGAACCCATAAATACAATATTATATAAATATAGGGTAATGTCTAATAAATAAGAATTGAAATTAATATTCAATAACTTGAGTGACTGGAAATTGGAAGGCTGCCGGGCAGCATGATGCGAGATAATACTGATATTCAGAGAACACATCCTCCGCGTGCTCTGCGCCTCAGCAGTGAAATGGGTATTTCTAAGAGCGGGATTAACCCAGGCGAGCCTTGATCAAGGCGCTCACGGCACCCATGTCGGCTCGGCCCTGCAGCTTGGGTTTCAGCTGGCCCATGACCTTGCCCATGTCCTTGATGCTCGAGGCGCCGGTCTGTTCCATGGCGGCATCGATGAGGGCGTTGATTTCTGCTTCGCCCAGCTGTTCGGGGAGAAATTCCTGGATGATCTGCAGCTCGGCGGTCTCCTGGTCGACCAGATCGTTGCGTCCGGCCTTTTCGAACTGGTTGATGGATTCGCGCCGCTGTTTGGTCATCTTGTCGAGAACGACCGTGACCTGGGCATCGTCGAGCTCGATGCGCTCGTCGACCTCTTTCTGCTTGATTGCGGCCAGGATAAGACGGATCACCGCCAGGCGCGACTTTTTGCCACCGCGCATGGAGTCCTTCATATCCTGCTGGATGCGGTCCTTCAGGGACATGCGCAGGTAACGGGCTGGATCAGTAGAGACGAATGCGGCGCGCGAGTTCGCGGGCAACCTTCTTTTGGGTGCGTTTGACTGCGGCGGCCTGCTTGCGCTTGCGTTCCTGCGTGGGCTTTTCATAGAACTCTCGACGCCGGACCTCGGCAAGGATGCCGGCTTTTTCGCAGGCGCGCTTGAAGCGACGGATGGCTATTTCAAACGGCTCGTTATCTTTTACACGTACGTTAGGCATACAAATTCCAAATGTTAATCAGCTTGTTAGAGCGAGGGCTGCGAATTGTATACAGGTCGGTTAGAAAAGGCAAAAATTTCCTTGTGTAACAAGAACTGGCGTAGATAATCCCCCCATGCGTGTACTTGGTATCGAGACCTCATGTGACGAAACCGGGGTGGCTCTCTATGACGGGGAGGGTGGCCTCATGGCACATGCGCTGTACAGCCAGATCCCGTTGCATGCCCGTTATGGCGGGGTGGTACCCGAACTGGCGTCCCGGGATCACGTGCGTAAGTTATTGCCACTACTGCATAAAGTGCTGGATGAGGCGGGTGTTGAGAGTACAGGGATTAATGGTGTGGCCTATACCGCCGGTCCCGGCCTGGTCGGTGCCCTGCTGGTCGGTACGCTGACCGGGCGTGCCCTGGCCTGGTCAATGGGTGTGCCGGCGATCGCCGTCCATCACATGGAGGGTCACCTGCTGGCACCGATGCTGGAGCCTGATCCCCCCGAGTTCCCGTTTCTTGCCCTGCTGGTCTCCGGTGGACACAGCATGCTGGTCGAGGTCAGCGGGGTGGGGCGCTACCAGGTGCTGGGCGATTCCATCGACGACGCCGTCGGCGAGGCCTTCGACAAGACCGCCAAGTTGCTGGGCCTGTCTTACCCGGGTGGACCGGTGCTTTCAGAACTGGCGCGCCAGGGCGATCCCGGGAGATTCACCTTCCCGCGCCCGATGACCGACCGCCCCGGCCTTGATTTCAGTTTCAGCGGACTCAAGACCTTTGCACTGAATACCTGGCGCGATTCCGAACAGACAGACAAAGACCGGGCGGATATCGCCCGGGCCTTCGAGGACGCCGTGGTCGACACCATGGCGATCAAGTGCCGCCGGGCCGTGGCGCAGACCGGCATCTATTCGCTGGTAGTCGCCGGCGGGGTGGGCGCCAATCGTACCCTGCGGGAACGTCTTGCCGGGCTGATGGATCGCGAAGGCGGGCGAGTCTACTACCCGCGGCCCGAATTCTGTACCGATAACGGTGCCATGATTGCCTACGCCGGCTATCGGCGCCTGCAGGCCGGCCAGAGTGAACCGCTCAGCGTCAAGGCGATGCCACGCTGGTCACTGGAGGAACTCGAACCGGCGTAACACATTGTAGGTCGGGTTAGGCCGGAGGCCGTAACCCGACAAGGATCTTGTCGGATTACGCTAGCGCTGATCCGACCTACATGTTGGTTGAAATTTTCTGTGCAGGAGCGCACTGCGAGCGCGATCAGTTTGGGGCGGTAGATTACCCATCATGATTAGCCACGAAATCCACGGACCCCGCGGAAATATAAATCCAGTCTTTGCAGGTCGGGTCAGGTGCGAAGCGCCGTAACCCGACACTAACCCCGTTGGATTACGCTGGCGCTAATCCGACCTACAGGTGAGTTGAACCATAACGTGCAGGAGCGCCTCACAGGCGCGATTGTTGGGGGCAAGATGGATAAGGGGCGATAGCGACCTGGCCCACACAAGCTGGAGCGTTTGGCGAGAATAAGTTACACAGAAAAATAAATCTGTCCGCTTGATTCATGTACGCGAGAGGCCGAGGAAGGTCCTTTGCTTGTTCAGATGCGGTGGGGCGTAGGCTGGCCCTGTCAAACATCAGCCATCGCGTTCCAGCTCCCTGTCCGAGCGCAGGCGTATCTTTTTCTCGGTGCCGTTCAGCAGGTTGGCCATATTCTCTCGGTGACGCCAGAACAGGATAGCGGTGATGGCGGCCATCACGGTGATAAAGGCCGGTTCGGGGCGCAGCCACCAGAATACGCCCGGGGCCAGCAACATGGCCGTCAGGGCGGCCAGCGATGAATAACGGAACAGCAAGGCCATCACCAGCCACAGCGCGCTGACGGTCAGGCCGACCGGCCAGTGCAGGCCGAACACCACGCCCAGCGCCGTGGCCACGCCCTTGCCGCCCTGCATTCCGAAAAATACCGGATAGAGATGACCGAGGAAGGCCGCCAGTGCCGTGGTCGCCTGGATGACGGGATCGGCATCGAGTGTGCGCGCCAGCAGGACCGGCAGCAAACCCTTGAGCATGTCGCCCAGCAGGGTGAAAAAGGCCGCTTTCTTGCCACCGATGCGCAGGACGTTGGTCGCGCCGGGGTTGCGGGAGCCCTCGCTACGCGGGTCGGGCAATCCCATGAGCTTGCAGATCACGATGGCGGCCGAGATGGAGCCGAACAGGTAGCCACCCATCACCAGGAAAAAGTCAGTAATCATGGGCGCACATTGGAATCGCTCAGGGTATCGAGGTCAAGTACGGTTTTGACCGCACGGCCTGCGCCGACTGGCCAATGTGGCAACAAGCCTCTATATTGACGGCACATTCAATCGGGTGCGGGTGCAATGGATATTGTCTTTATCAGTGATTTGCGGATCGAAACCATCATCGGCATCTACGGCTGGGAGCGCAAGGTCAAGCAGACCGTCAGCCTAGACCTGGAGATGGCCGCGGACATCCGCAAGGCGGCGGCCACCGACAGCATCGAGGACACGCTCAATTACAAGGCGGTGGCGAAGCGCCTGATCGCCTTCGTCGGCGAGAGCGAGTTCCAGCTGGTCGAGACTCTGGCTGAGCGCATCACGGAGATCATCCTCGGGGAATTCAACGTGAGCTGGGTGCGCCTCAAGCTGCATAAGCCGGGCGCGGTCCGCGGCTCGCGTGATGTCGGGGTCATGATCGAGCGGGGCACGCGGGAGCCGGGTTGATGGCGCGCGTGTACCTCAGCCTGGGCAGCAATATCGATCGCGAACGGCACATCAGCTCAGCCCTGGAGATGCTCACCGAGGCCTTCGGGCCGCTCGAGCAGTCCTCAATCTACGAAAGCGAGGCCGTCGGTTTCGACAGCCCGGCGTTTTACAACCTGGTGGTTGGCTTCGACACCGACGAGGAACCACGCGCCGTGCAGCGGGTGCTGCGCCATATCGAGGCGCAAAATGCCCGGGTGCGTACCAAACAACTTTCCGCGCGCACCCTTGATCTCGACCTGCTGCTCTACGATGACCTGGTCGTGGACGATGAGGGGCTCCGCTTGCCGCGCAACGACATCACCCGCTATGCCTTCGTGCTGGGCCCGCTGGCCGAGATCGCGGGCGACGAGCGGCACCCGGTCACGGGCGAGCGCTACGCGGATATGTGGTCCGCATTCGATGCCAGCGACCAGGTGATGACACGCATCGACTGGCCGCCGGTCGAAACGCTTTAAATGTTCACAGAAGCCGGCGGGCCTTTCATAAACGATACCAGGTCTGTCCAGATAAGTTGCAAAACCGGTAACGCAATTCAGGCAACGCTTGTAAAAATAATCCCCTCTCCCATGAGTGGGAGAGGGCGAGGGAGAGGGTTGATCAAAACATATTGTTAAGAAACTTCGTTTCTCACCTCATCCTCACCTTCTCCGCTTGAAGGGGAGAAGGAATTAAATGGGACAGCAATGTTACAAACACATGAATGAACTGCCTGAACCACCAGCCGAGGCGCTGGCGCTGAGCGAGCGGCTGGCGGATCTCATCCGCGAAGAAATCGCGGCCGCTGGCGGTTCAATTCCGTTCTCGCGTTACATGGAGTTGTGCCTGTACAGTCCAGGACTGGGCTACTACAGTGCCGGTTCACAGAAGTTCGGTGCCGCGGGTGATTTCGTCACGGCACCGGAGTTATCGCCCCTGTTCGGCCGTTGCCTGGCGCAGTCCTGTGCCAGTGTGCTGACGGAACTGGGTGGCGCTGACATTCTCGAATTCGGCGCGGGTAGTGGCCGGCTGGCGGCAGATATCCTGGGTGAACTGGAAACTGTCGGCCAGGTGCCCGGGAAATATTACATCCTCGAACGCAGTGCCGAGCTGCGTGCCCGCCAGCAGGAAACCCTGCGTACCCGGGTGCCGCAGCTGTTTGAGCGGATTACCTGGCTGGATACCTTGCCGCAGGCCAGCATTCGCGGGGTACTGCTGGCCAACGAGGTGCTCGATGCCATGCCGGTGGAACGGTTTCGCTGGAATGGCACGGCGATCGAATTGTTTCATGTGCAGTCTGAGGACGATGCCTTCGGCTGGACTCCCGTGGAGATGCACAGCGGGGCAGTGGTCGAGGCGGTCCAGCGTCTGGTGACTGATAACGAGCTTGCGGCCGGTTATGTGTCCGAGATCAACATGACACTGGCACCCTGGCTGGCCAGCATCGCCGCCAGACTGGAGCAGGGCATACTGCTGCTGGCCGATTACGGCTACCCGCGTCACGAGTATTATCATCCGCAGCGTAGCACGGGCACCCTGATGTGCCACTACCGGCACCGCGCCCACGGCAACCCCTTTCTGTGGCCGGGCTTGCAGGACATCACTGCCCACGTGGATTTCACCGCGGTGGCCGAGGCGGGCAGCGCGGCCGGGCTGGAGGTGACGGGATACACCAGCCAGGCGCATTTCCTGCTGGACTGTGGTATCGACCGGCTGTTGAGTGCCACCGGACCGACAGACTCGCTGGACTACCTGAAGCAGGCGCAGCAGGCCAAGCAGCTGATGCTGCCGGGCGAGATGGGCGAACGCTTCAAGTTCATCGGTCTGGCAAGGGGCACTGAGGCGCCGGCCCCGGGTTTTCGGCTGCAGGATTTCAGCCACCGGCTGTGAAAATGACGCAATGCTTGCCTGGCCCTATCAATTCACTCACTGACAAAAGCTGACGGCATGGACAATCTGCAAGCAATCATCCTGGCCCTGTTGCAGGGCCTGACCGAGTTCCTGCCGATTTCGAGTTCGGCGCACCTGATCCTGATGCCAGTACTGTTTGGCTGGGAGGACCAGGGACTGGCGTTTGACGTGGCGGTGCACGTGGGCACCCTGCTGGCAGTAGTGGCCTATTTTCGCCACGATCTGGTGCGGCTGCTGGGTGCCTGGCTGCAGTCGCTTACCGGGAAGGGGATCACGGCCGAGGGGCGCCTGGCCTGGCTGGTGTTGCTGGGCACAGTCCCGGTGGTGCTGGCCGGTCTGCAGTTGCACGACCTGATCGAAATCTCACTGCGTTCACCGCTGGTGATCGCGGTAACCACCATCGTGTTTGCGCTGCTGCTCGGCTGGGCCGACCGCGCCAGCCGTCACCTCCGCGATGAATACGCCCTTCGCCTGAAGGACGTGCTGGTTATCGGACTGGCGCAGGCGCTGGCCCTGATTCCCGGTACCTCGCGTTCCGGCATCACCATGACCGCCGGTTTGGCGCTGGGCCTGACGCGTTCGGCGGCGGCACGTTTTTCCTTCCTGTTGTCGATCCCGGTGATCGCCCTGGCCGGCGGTTACGAAACTAATAAACTCCTGCAACTGGATGAACCGGTCGCCTGGGATATGCTGCTGCTGGGGACCTCCGTTGCTGGTGTCAGTGCCTTCCTGTGTATCCACTTCTTCCTGCGGCTGATTGAGCGCATCGGCATGCTGCCGTTCGTCATCTACCGCCTGTTGCTGGGTGCCGTGCTGCTCTGGGTGTTCGTGTAGCCACGCCACGGCGAACACCCGCCTCCCATGACCCCGGCTCAATCCGGGGTGTAGCTGTCTTGCATCAGTCTGGCGTGTGCGGCGGCCAGCCGCGCGACCGGCACCCGCGGTGCCGAGCAGGACACATAGCTCAGGCCGATGTGATGGCAGAAGCGAATCGATGACGGGTGTCCACCCTGTTCGCCGCAGATACCGACCTTCAGGTCAGGGCGCTGCTTGCGCCCCCATTCCAGGGTGATGCGCATCAGCTCTCCGACGCCGTGCACGTCCAGTACCTCGAAGGGGTTGTCCTGCAGGATCCCGGTCTCGTTGTAGAACGGCAGGAATTTGTTCTCCGCGTCCTCCCGGGAAAAGGAGAAACTGGACTGGGTCAGGTCGTTGGTGCCGAAGGAGAAGAACTCCGCCACATCGGCCAGCCGTTTGGCACGCATGCAGGCGCGTACCACCTCGATCATGGTGCCGAACTTGAACTTTACCGGCTTACCGTATTGCGCCTCGACCTGCTGCCTGACCTCGTCCACGATCAGCTTGACGCGTGACAACTCTTCCGAGGTGCATACCTGGGGCACCATGATCTCGGCATCGGCCGCGATGCCTTCCTGGTTGCACTCCGCCACTGCCTCAAGGACAGCGCGTATCTGCATGGCGTAAATCTCCGGGTAGGTGAGACCCAGGCGCACACCGCGGTGGCCGAGCATGGGATTAATCTCGAACAATTCGCGCACCTTGTGCAGCATCAGCTTCTTCTTTGCGATTGCGGCATCGACCAGTTCTGCGCCACTGGCATTAAAGGGCGTGGGCAATGCCTGCGCGCCGGCCTGTTCCGCATGCAGCAGGCGCATGGCGCCGACCAGGTCGTTCATGCCCTCGACGGTACTGCGCAGCTGGTTGAGGTGTGACAGTTCCTGCTCAAGTTGGCGTTCGCTGGGCAGAAACTCGTGAATCGGAGGGTCAAGCAGGCGGATGGTGACCGGCCGCGGCGCCATCACCTTAAACAGGTCCTTGAAATCGCCGCGCTGGATCGGCAGCAGTTCCTGCAGGACCTTTTCACGTTCCTCCGTAGTGTTGGCAAGGATCATATCCACCACAATGGGCAGGCGATCCGTGGCGTTGAACATGCGTTCCGTGCGGCACAGGCCGATGCCCATGGCGCCGTACTCGCTGGCCTTGCGGGCGGCCTCCCCGGTGTCGGCATTGGCCATCACCTTCAGGACGGCAACCGCGTCTGCCCATTCCAGCAGTGTATGCAGGTCAGCGGAGAACTCGGGCGGGACGGTGGGGATCTCACCCAGGTAGACATTACCGTTGCCGCCATCGATGGTGATGATGTCACCCTCGCGCAGAGTCGTGTCGCCGACCTGTGCCAGGCGGTTACGGGTGTCAACCGTGATGCCCTCGGCGCCGGCGACGCAGGGCTTGCCCATGCCGCGCGCCACCACGGCCGCGTGCGAGGTCTTGCCGCCGCGGCTGGTGAGTATGCCCTGGGCGGCAAAGAAGCCGTGGATGTCCTCGGGCTTGGTCTCTTCGCGCACCAGGATGATCTTTTCGCCAGTGCGGCCCAGCAGCTCGGCGCGGTCGGCGTCGAATACCACGGCACCGGAGGCGGCACCGGGTGAGGCCGGCAGTCCCTGTGTGACTGGCACACTGGTGTCGTTCGGGTCGAGGCGCGGGTGCAGCAACTGCTCAAGCTCCTCCGGGTCGACGCGCAGCAGCGCCTGGTTCTGATCGATCAGGCTTTCGTTGACCATTTCCACCGAGGTGCGCACCCGGGCGGCGGCATTCATCTTGCCGTTGCGGGTCTGCAGGCAATAGAGGATGCCGTTCTCGATGGTGTATTCATAGTCCTGGACCTCTTGGTAGTGTGACTCCAGGCGGTTGCGCAGGTCGACCAGCTGGCGGTACATCTCCGGCATTTCGTGTTCCAGTTCCTGCACCGGTTTGGGCGTACGGATACCGGCCACCACGTCCTCGCCCTGGGCATTGATCAGGTACTCACCGAACATGGCGTTCTCGCCGGTGCCCGGGTTGCGGGTGAATCCGACGCCGGTGGCGCTGTCGCTGCCCATGTTGCCAAATACCATGGTGACCACGTTGACCGCGGTCCCGTTGGCCATCTCGGGGGTGATGTGAAACTCGCGCCGGTAGTCGACCGCGCGCTTGCCCGTCCAGGAATTGAATACCGCCTTGATGGCTATCTCCAGCTGCTCGTAGACATCGTGTGGAAAGGGCTTGCCGGTCTCGACGCGCACGACCTCGAGAAAGGTCTCGCTGATCTCGCGCAGGTTTTCCGCACTGAGCCCGATATCTGCCTTGATTCCCTCGCGTACTTTGAGTGCATCGAACGGTTCATCGAAACGCGCGTCGGGAATGCCCAGCGCGACTTTCCCGAACAGCTGGATGAAACGCCGGTAGGCGTCATAGCCGAAGCGTTCGTTGCCGGTCTGTTTTATCAAACCTGCAAGGGTTTCAGAATTCAGGCCGAGGTTGAGGATGGTGTCCATCATGCCCGGCATGGACATGGCCGAGCCGGAGCGCACCGAAACCAGCAACGGGTTGTCGGCGTTGCCGAAGCCCTTGCCGGTTGCCTGTTCCAGTGCGGTCATTTCCGCACGGGTCTGTGACAGCAATCCATCCGGAAATGCCCGGTCTGCCGAGTCGAGGAAGGTCAGACAGGCCTCCGTGCTGATGACGAAACCCGGCGGGACGTTGAGCCCGATCTGGGTCATCTCGCACAGGTTCGCCCCCTTGCCGCCGAGCAGTTGCTTGTCGTGCCCGTCACCATCGTGAAAGGAAAATACATAGCGGGTGGTGTCATTGGCTGTCATTGCAATCATTCCTCATAATGAAAATTACGTGTCAGTAAAGGCAGAAGAGCGCCAGCCTGCATGGCAGGGCGGCATACCGTGTTCACTACAAAAGTTGTTCGATAGCATTGATGCGTAGCGTGCGCAGTTTCTGACCGATTTCCGGACCGGACAGGCCCGTGCCGGTCAGCGTACCCGTGTCAACTGACCGGGCCGCTGCAAAGGCCTGCCGTAACAGTTCGGCCTGCGGGTACCGGCCCTCGTGATTATGCTGATGGGCGCTGGCATCGGCGCGACAGACCTGCAGAAAATCCTCTAACCGCCGCGGTCGCCGGAAGGCATCCAGTGCGCCCAGCAGATCGAGTACCACGCTGGCCGACAGTTCGGTGATGGCGTGCACCTGGTCCCGGTGACTGATTGCCTGGCTGGCGAGTTCACGGTAGGCATTGGGGGCTCGCAGGCGTTCGCACAGCTGATCCAGTGTCCAGGTATCGATGCACGTGTCGCAGATCAGGGCGGCGCAGCGGACTGCCGGGTCATCGCTCAGACGTGCAGCTGCCTGCAGAACGGGGAAGATGTCGTCCTTTGAATCATGCCCCGAGCGGTCGGCCGCGATATACAGGGCTTCGACCTCGGGAAACAGTTTCGCCAGAGCGCCGCAGCCATAGAGCACATCGAAGAAGCGTGCCGGTGTTTTTTCCGCCAACGCCTTGACCAGTTCCGCCCATACCCGCTCGGGCACCAGGTGGTCCACCTCACCGGCACCGACCATGTGCCGCATCAGGGCATTGGTTTCATGGGCGACATGAAACCCCCAGTGGGCAAAGCGGGCGGCGAGGCGGGCAACACGCAGGATTCTGACCGGGTCCTCGGAAAAGGCCGGGGACACATGGCGCAGCACCCCGTTTTCCAGGTCATCCAGTCCGCCATAGGGGTCGATCAACTCTCCCTCCGGTGTCTCCGCCATGGCGTTGATGGTGAGGTCACGCCGCAACAGGTCCTGTTCAAGCGTGATGTCGGGATCGGCGCAGGTATCAAACCCGGTGTAGCCCGGGCTGGTCTTGCATTCGGTGCGAGCCAGCGCGTATTCATCCTTCGTTTCAGGATGCAGGAACACCGGAAAGTCCTTGCCGACAGGCGTGTAGCCCTGTTTGAGCATCTCCTCCGGTGTGGTGCCGACGACGACCCAATCGCGTTCACTCACGGGCAGGCCGAGCCGTTTGTCGCGCACTGCACCACCGACCAGGTAAATATCCATCGCTCAGGGATTGCTGACCTTGTTGCCGGGATGTGAATATGCTCTGGGCATCAGCGCCGTGCTGTGCGGCGAAAGCGGTTGTAATGCCCGCGTGTGTGCCGATCGGCAAGATAGCCGGGGACAACTGCGGCAACCGGAGTCGGCGTGATACCGAGGATCGGCAGGGCGTTGTTCTTGCAGATGCTGTCAGTCTGCAGGGAATAGTAGTTATCCATACTGAACGGTTGTCCAGGCATGATGCCCAGGATTCGGGCCTGCAGGCGTGACAGACCATTGCCCAGGCCGACAATATGCTGTTTCATGGCGAGTGTGTCGCGGGTATATTCGATCAGTTCCTGCAGTGTGTAGCTGTCGGGCCCGCACAACTCGAGGCGCTGACCGCAGGTGGTGTCGTCTTTCAACGCCCGGCAGAAGGCCTCGACTACGTCGCCGATGAATACCGGGGACAAACGGCTGTTTGGGCAGGCAAGCGGGAAAACCAGTGGGGTGAGTTTCAGCAGGGTTGCGAAGCGGTTGAAGAAGCTGTCACCCGGGCCAAAAATAACCGACGGTCGGAAGCTGGTGATCAGCAGGCCTTCCCGGGCAGCGGCATGTACGCGGTTTTCACCCTCACCCTTGGTCCTCAGGTACTGACTCAGGGTCTCGCCGGGATTGGCATTCAGCGCGCTCATGTGCAACATGCGGCCGACGCCACATTCCACCGCGGCCGTGGCGATTTTTTCTGGCAACTCGACGTGCAGCTGCTGAAAACCCGTATTTTTTCTGCCGCCCTGGTTGAGGATACCGATCAGGTTGATGACCGTTCCCGCACCGGCAAGATGTGTATGCAGATCGTGCAGGCTACACACATTGGCCTCGACCAGCCGGACGGCGGGATTGACGATCAGGGCACGATGCCGTTCGGGCCGGCGTGTCAGTACCCGTACGCTGTAACCCTCTTTGGTCAAGCGGTGTACCAGGTGCTGGCCAACAAAGCCGGTGCCGCCTAGTACGCATATCATCTTGTTTTTCATGTCTTAATCCTGCTGATTTGCAATCTGTCCGGTCGCGCGGGAATCGGATAACAAAATGGCTAGCTTCCGGTATCCTCCCGGCGTGCGGCGCCCAGTATACCTTGCATCCTCTGATTCAGCTTGGTGACGGGTTGTTCCATGCGCCAGTCATAGATCGCCGCGTAGGTCAGCACGCGCTGTACGTACTTGCGGGTCTCCGAGAACGGAATATTGGCGATCCAGGATGCCGCGGATTCGTCGTCTTCTTCCGGCAGCCAGTTTTGCACCCGGTGCGGTCCGGCATTGTAGGCGGCGGTCGCCAGCACGGTATTTTCGTCAAAACGGTCCATGACCTCGCGCAGATAGGCGGAACCGATGCGGATGTTCTTTTCAGCCTCGAACAGGTTGCGGTTGCCGGATAGCGGGATCCTGTTCTTGCGCGCCGTTACCCGACCGGTTTTGGGCATCAGTTGCATCAGGCCCAGCGCACCGGCGGGTGAACGGGCGTCCTTGTTGAATGCACTCTCCTGGCGAATCACGGCAAATACATGGCTGGGGTCGAGCCGGTTGTGGCGGGCCTGGTTACGCACTTCGTCAACATGGTTAAGGGGGAAGCGCAGCTTGAGATCGGCATAGTCGCCGGTGCGGGCCACCGTGAAGATGGCACGATCATTCCAGCCCCATTCGTGCGCGAGTAGCGCTGCAAGTTTCAGTTCTTCATTGTTCATCGCACGGGTGGCATGGGCCCACTCACGGCGTGCATCGGTCATCTGGTCGGCTAGATAGAGCTCACGTGCGCGCACCATAGCGGGTGTCTGCCCCAGCTTCTCGAGGGCCGCCCGATCATAGGTCAGTGGTTCATCCCCCATTTCATAAGGCCAGTCGAGGGTGTCCGCCGCCAGAAAGCCATGGTAACTACGCTCCTTGGCCAGCCATGAGTAGCCGGTGATTGCCGCGGGGTGCCGGTCATCCTGTGCCAGGGCATAGGCATGCCAGTAGTCCCACTCGTCAGTCTGTCGTTCTTCGACGGGTAGGGTATTCATATGATCGAGTACGGCGCCCCAGTTCCGGGCAGCGATGGCGCGGCGTATACGCCACTCGCGCGTGAGCTTGTCGTGGTTTTCAACCGGGAGGGCGTCCAGCCAGGCATGTGCGTCGGGATGGTGCTGGGTGGCACCGGACAGCGCGATTCGGTTTTCCACCGACTGGCGCTGCGCGTCACTGAATTCGTAGTTGGTCCTGATATCCTCCCAGGTCTTGTGGGCTTGTTCGGCATTGAAGCGTGCCAGGCGCCTTAGTGCATGCACGATGATCTCGCGCGTGAGAGAGGAATCAGGGTCCAGACGGGTATCGTTGAGCGTGCTACTCGGGTTGCTGTGAGCCTTGCGCCAGAGGGTGACCCAGTCCCGTTCCTTATCCGGCAGGCGGCGCGCGAGGTAGCCGGCCAGGCTCGGACGGTTGTTTTGCATGGCAAGCCGGATGCGCTGCCACAACAACTCATCGGTGATCTCACCCTCATCGGCAAGGAATTCAAACAGCGGGTCGCAGGCACTGGGTTGGGAACCGCCCACAAGCCATAGCGGCAGGATGTCGCTGGCAAGGCCCTGCTTGCGACCTGTAGCCAGACGTGCCTGCAGTGCATAACACTGCAGGCTGACAGACTTTGACGGCCGATAGTGTTTGAGGAACTGTTCCCAGCGCTGGTTGCGGGCCAGCGAGTACAGCCAGGACTGCCGGAGGCGACTGTTGAGCGGATGGTCCGGATAGGTATTGAGGAACTCCATGATCTCCGCTTCACTGGCATGGCTCAGTCGGGTGCGCAGTTCCTCGAACTGCAGATAGGCATAGAGGGGGTAGTCCCGCAGGCGTTCGGCCAGATCCCGGTAGCGCTCCAGCTGGTTGTTGTTGAGGGACATGCGAGCCTCGATAAACAGCTGGCGCTGTGCCGCCAGGGAGTCGGTCTTGGCCGGCACTGCACAGACGCAGGCAAGAAGAATGATTGCTGTCAGTAATTGGGGTAGTTGTGGCATTGTCCGCTATAGTTACAGCAAACTTAGTGGATTGGTAGAGATAGAATCATCAAGAACAGGGGGCCCATGTATGTCTTTCAAATCTGTCAACCCAGTAGATGGTAATACACACAGGGAGGTTGATGCATTCACTCCGGCGCAACTTGAGGCCGCATTGCAGGAGTCAGCTGTGGCTACGCCTAACTGGCGCGATCGGGCCATTGGCGAGCGGGCCACCCTGCTGCGCAAGGCCGCCGATGTGTTGCGCAAGCACCTGGATGAATATGCCGGGATCATCACCCAGGAGATGGGCAAGCCCATCCGGGAGGCGCGCACGGAGATAGACAAGTGTGCCTGGGTATGTGAGTACTACGCCGATGAAGGGCCGGATTTTGTTGCGGATGAGGTCATTGAGTCCGATGCCGGGCGCAGTCTGGTAGCCTGGCAACCGCTGGGTACCGTGCTGGCGGTCATGCCGTGGAACTTCCCCTTTTGGCAGGTATTCCGCTTCGCGGCGCCAACCCTGTTGGCCGGCAATACCGGGCTGCTGAAGCATGCCTCCAACGTACCGATGTGCGCTCTGGCCATCGAATCGGTATTCCGGGAGGCGAAATTTCCCGAGGGTGTGTTTCGCACCCTGATGATCCCGTCCGGGCAGGTGGCCGGGGTAATCAATGACCCGCGGATACATGCCGTGACCCTGACCGGCAGTGAACCGGCCGGCCGCCAGGTTGCCGCCGCGGCCGGGACCGGGCTGAAGAAGTCCCTGCTGGAGTTGGGTGGTTCCGACCCGTTTATCGTGCTGGAAGACGCCGAGCTGGACCCGGCAGTGGAGAATGCCGTTGCTTCGCGCTTCCTGAATGCCGGGCAGAGCTGCATCGCCGCCAAGCGCCTGATACTCGTCGAGGCAATTGCCGACGAGTTCATGCGGCGCTTCCGGGTTGCGGTCGAGGCGCTGGTGGTCGGTGACCCGATCGAGGAGTCGACCCAGATCGGTCCGCTGGCACGTTTTGACCTGCGTGATGACCTGCACCAGCAGGTGCTGGACAGCATGGCGGCCGGCGCCGTGGCCGTCACCGGTTGCAGTCCGGAGGGGGGTGCCGGTGCCTGGTACCAGCCCTCGATCCTCGACCACGTCAAGCCCGGCATGCGTGCCTACCACGAAGAGCTGTTCGGCCCGGTGGCAATCGTGATCCGTGCCCGGGACGAGGACGATGCCGTGCGCATCGCCAACGACTCCGATTTCGGCCTCGGCGGGTGTGTCTGGACCACGGACAGCGAGCGCGGCGAGCGGGTGGCACGGCAGCTGGAGTGCGGCTGCGCCTTCGTCAATGGCATGGTCAAGAGCGATCCACGCCTGCCGTTCGGCGGCGTCAAGCATTCCGGTTACGGGCGTGAACTGTCGCGTCTGGGTATCCGCGAGTTCATGAATGCCAAGACCCTCTGGATCCGCTGAAGGCCCTGAGGGGAAAAATTCACCTCAAGGGGTAGGTCGGATTAGCGCTGCGTAATCCGACATTGCTTTAGTGTAGGGTTGCGGCCGCGCGGCATAACCCGACCTACATTCCTTGGGGTGATTATCCGATGCTCCTGTAGGTCGGATCAGCATAGCGTAATCCGACATCTTTATATCCCGATTCATGGAGGAAGTCATGCGCTATCGACGTGCCTTTGTTCCAGGAGGCAGCTATTTCTTCACCACTGTTAAATACAAACGCCGCAAACTGTTTCTTGACGAGTTATCCGTGTAATTATTGCGGGATGCAGTCCGCAAGGTAAGGATGAAATATCCTTTCACCATAAATGCCATGGTTGTCCTGCCTGACCACTTGCACTGTGTGTGGACGCTGCCCGGGAATGATGCCGATTATGCGACACGCTGGCGCCTGATCAAAACAGGTGTCACGAAGGCAATGCTTGATGAGAGGTCTCATAAGCTGATTCTGCCGCGAGGCAAGGTCTGGCAGCCGCGGTACTGGGAGCACCTGCTGCGCGATGCGGCCGATTATCGAGCTCATATAGATTACATTCACTACAACCCTGTCTGGCATGGTTATGTGGACAAACCGGTGGATTGGCCATATTCAAGTTTCAGACACTTTGTGAAAAAGGGTGTGCTGCCAAAGGAATGGGGAGCGGGTGAGCTCGGATTTCCCGAGGACGTCGGGAGGGAGTGATGATTTTTTTTGGATTACAGCGCGTGGCGCCTAATCCGACCTGCCTCTGCTACTGGCTCCAGCTCCAGTAGGTCGGATTAGCGGCACAGCCGCGTAATCCGAAGGTTTGGTATTGTCGGATTACGCTGCGCTAATCCGACCTACGAAAACTGCGGTGATAGATATTTTCTTTGCGACCTTTTTTGCGACCTGTGCGTCTTTGCGGTGAGAATGGGTCTACCATGATCGCCGACCAACATCTCATCTGACTCGACATGGATCCAATTGCGATCTCCCTTTTGGCCTACGTGGGTACCGGGGCCGTGGCCGGTGTCCTGGCCGGCCTGCTGGGCATCGGTGGCGGCCTGGTGATCGTGCCGGCGCTGGCCGCGGTCTTTGCCCTGCAGGGTTTTCCGGATAACCTGCTGATGCACTTCGCGCTGGGCACCTCGCTGGCGGCCATTGTCCCGACCTCGATCGCCTCGCTGCTGGCGCATCATCGGCGCGGCAGTGTGCACTGGGAGGCGGTGCGCTCGCTGACACCGGGTATCGTACTGGGCGCCCTGGCCGGGGCGTGGCTGGCCGGGCAGAGCAGCAGTACCGGCCTGCGCGTGTTCTTCGGCTGCTTCGAGGTGCTGGTGGCGTTGCAACTGGCGTTTGGTCGGCAGCCGGGCGTACACCGGGAACTGCCGGGCGTGTTTGGGCAGGAACTCGCCGGGGTATTGATAGGCGGTGTGTCATCCCTGCTGGGCATCGGTGGTGGTACATTGACGGTGCCGTACCTGCGTTGGAATGGGGTTGAATTCCGTGCTGCCGTCGGTACGGCCGCCACCTGTGGTCTGCCGATAGCCCTTGCCGGGTCGGCCGGCTACGTCATCGCCGGGATGGGTCTCAAGGAGGCGCCCGGCTTGAATAGCGGTTTCATCTACTGGCCGGCGCTGGCGGGGATCGTGCTGGCCAGCGTGCCCATGGCCCCACTGGGGGCTACGCTGGCGCACCGTCTGCCGCGCAGGCGGCTGGTCCGGATCTTTGCCCTGGTGCTGGCGGTGATCGGGGTCAGGATGGTACTTGTCTAGGGCTACTGCGCAGGCCCTTGGGAACGCCGTAATGGAGTACCTGAGCAAGCTTGTCAGGTATTAAGTTAATTAGCGATTTCTTATAATAAATATCGAAAATAACACTTATTAATCAGTAGGATATACTAATAAACTGGCTTTATGTCTGGCTAGATATTACTGGTTGGCTTTTTAGGGCTAAACCTATATCGTATCTTCCCCCTGCCGCAGGTGGGGACACTCCTGCAACCCAGCATTTTAAGCGGGCAATGGCGGACAAGAATCAGACAGAATATTACGGCGTTGAAGGAGTCACATGTCTAAATTAGTTAATCCTCACGGCAGCAACAGCCTGAAACCGCTACTTCTGGAAGGCGACGCACTGGCTGCAGAAAAGGCGCGTGCGCAAGGCCTGCCGAAGATCAGCGTTTCCTCTCGTGAAGCCGGTGACATCATCATGATGGGCATCGGCGGCTTTACCCCCCTCGATGGTTTCATGACCCACACCGATTGGCAGCGGGTGTGTGATGGCATGATGATGGCGAATGGCCTGTTCTGGCCCATCCCCATCACTCTGTCCACTGACCAGGCGACGGCCGCCGGCATCAAGGAAGGCGATGACGTGTCCCTGTTCGACCCGGAGCGAGACGAAATTCTCGCCACCATGACCATCACCGAGAAATTCATTATCGACAAGGCCCACGAGTGCATGCAGGTCTACAAGACCACTGACATGGAACACCCGGGCGTCAAGATGGTTATGGATCAGGGTGGCGTGAACCTGGCCGGTCCCGTTAAGGTGCTGTCCCAGGGTGGTTTCCCGGAAGAGTACGGCGACCAGTTCATGACACCGGCGCAAACCCGCGCCGAGTTCGAGAAGCGTGGCTGGCATACGGTTGCGGCGTTTCAGACCCGCAACCCCATGCACCGCTCCCACGAGTACCTGGCCAAGATCGCCGTCGAGACGCTGGACGGTGTGCTGATCCATTCCCTGCTGGGTAAACTGAAGCCAGGTGATATCCCGGCGGATGTGCGCAGCAATGCCATCGGCACCCTGATCGACAAGTATTTTGCCGACAATACCGTGATCCAGGCCGGTTATCCGCTGGACATGCGTTACGCCGGCCCGCGCGAAGCCCTGCTGCACGCGCTGTTCCGTCAGAACTACGGTTGTTCCCATCAGATCGTCGGTCGTGACCACGCCGGTGTCGGGGACTACTACGGACCGTTTGATGCTCACCATATCTTTGACGAAATCCCGGCTGATGCGCTGGAGACCGAGCCGATGAAGATCGACTGGACCTTCTGGTGCAACAAGTGCGACGGCATGGCTTCCATGAAGACCTGTCCGCATGAGGCCGAGGACCGCATCCTGCTGTCCGGCACCAAGCTGCGCAAGGCGCTGTCCGAGGGTGAGGATGTGTCCAGCAAGTTCTCCCGTCCCGAAGTCCTGGAAATCCTGCGTGCCTACTACGCCAGCCTGAAGGACGACGAAAAGGTCGAGATCAAGATGAGTGGGCATTCCGCCCAGTAACGACTCTAGAGGCCGTTGCTTCCCTTGGGGGGTGGCGGAAGTTAACTGCAGTACTCATTACAAAGATGGAGAAATAAAATGCCAACATTTGTACGTACAGACAAGTGCGACGGCTGTAAGGGTCAGGATAAGACCGCTTGCATGTATATCTGCCCGCACGACCTGATGATGCTTGACAAGGACGGTTCTGAAACCGGACATGCCATGAAGGCCTACAACCAGGAGCCCGAGCAGTGCTGGGAGTGCTATTCCTGCGTGAAGATCTGCCCGCAGCAGGCGATCGAATGTCGTCACTATGCCGACATCGTGCCGATGGGTGCTTCCGTGCAGCCGCTGCGTGGATCCGATTCCATCATGTGGACCATCAAGTTCCGCAACGGCAACATGAAGCGTTTCAAGTTCCCGATCCGCACCACCCCGGAAGGTTCCGTACAGCCGTACAACAACAAGCCGGAAGCCGTAATGGACGAGCTCACCGATCATTCGACCCTGTTCACCAAGGGTACGCATTCCTGTGACACGTCCCAGTTCTCTGCCGGCTAAGGCGGGTACGCGGTTTTATTTAAATACCAGGTGATGCCTGGAATTCAAGCATACAAGAGGTAAAAACCATGTCTGAATATGTTTTTGGTAACCCCGAGGTGGTCGAGGAGGAAGTCGATATCCTCATCATCGGCGGTGGTATGGCCGCATGCGGTGCCGCATTCGAGATCATGCGCTGGGCCGATGTCGCCAAGGCACAGGGTGTCGACCTGAATATCAAGCTGGTCGACAAGGCTGCACTGGACCGCTCCGGCGCCGTTGCCCAGGGCCTGTCCGCTATCAACACCTACATGGGCGAAAACGATCCGGCCGAC
>CAMYMI010000029.1 GCA_947259415.1 uncultured Ectothiorhodospiraceae bacterium
GGCCAGGTAATAAAGGACCGCAATGATAGCCGCGTATTCCGGGACCAGCTTGATCGGGTCACCGACGCCGATCTGCCAGCCGAACTGGGTGGTCCCGATGAAGCCGGAGATCGCCGGTATGGCCGCCAGCAGCAGCACGTGCACGGCATAACACTTGCCGATGGTGCATTTATCGTCACGGATTGCTTCCCATTCGCGTTTTGGGTTAACAAACAGGCCCCAAATATGTTGTAGCACCATCTCCGGATTCCCCCTCGCTTGCCGAAAGCCGACCGCTAGTTTCCCGCCCTGCGGCAGCCCAGTCAATTACTTAGTTAACGACGGGCATGCCGGCTCGGACCGGCATGCCCGCGTATGTCCCTGTCAATCAGGCCTCAGAACTTCTTGCCGATCCCGACCATGAAGACCCAGGGATCCACCTCCACATCGAGGTTGCCCAAACCCGAGAGTTTGGCCTCGGTGTCGATATCCAGGTACCAGAGCTGGCCGCTGAGCACCAGATCATTACCAAGATCGAAGTCCACCCCGGCTTCCGCTGCCAGCCCCCAGGAGTCGTCCAGTTCCAGATTGATGCCGCTCAGGGCGCCCGAGGTCTCTTCATCGAAGAAGTAGGTGTAATTCACGCCGGCGCCGATGTAGGGATGGAAGTTGGTGCCGGTCGGGAAGTGCCACTGCAGGGTGACCGTGGGTGGCAGGTGCTTGGTGCTGCCGACCTCACCCGAACCAGAGAGGGTACCGGCACCGTCGAAGTCGTGTTCGAACGGCCAGGCGCCCAGCACGCCAACACCCAGGTTGGCGGTGGCCATGTAGGTGAAGGTGATGCCCAGGCTGTAGCCGTCATCGACATCGACCCCCGCACCGCCCAGATCATTCTGGTCAAAGCTGCTGTCTGGCAACACCCCCGCCAGACCGGCGCGCAGGACCATATCACCGGCCTCATAGGCGCTTGCCGCCGTCGCACCGAGCAGTAACACAACGGAAACCGCCCCGGCCACGAGTCCCTTGATTGTGCCTGTCATCATCATGAGTTACTCCATAAACTGGTTCTATTAATAGATAAAGCAACAAGTTGCCTGTTCGACTAAAAATGAGCGCGTCATTATTCCGTAGTGACCAAAACGCGGTATTGATCTGGATCAAGTAAGTGGGACTTGGCCCCGGCAGGGACATCCTGTCCGCTGATCCGGGTATGTTATCTTGCGCCGGGGTACCTCGGACAGGCGCCCAAGAACTCACCGATCAACCCGCCGGGACATCCAACGTGGCATCTGCAGACACCATGACCGAAGCTGTTGCAGCCGGGACCGACACCCACGCGGCGGCAACCACCTGTTTCCATTGCGGACTGCCGCTACCTGCCGGTCTGGATCTGCGGGTAACGATTGACGGGCGGGACCAACCGATGTGTTGCCATGGATGCCAGGCCGTGGCCCAGGCCATCGTCAACGCCGGTCACAGTGATTTTTACCGCTACCGTACCCATACGCTGCCGACCGGGCGCGAGCTGGTGCCGGACTTCCTCGAGCAGACCCGCGTCTACGATCACCCGGATGTGCAGAAGACCTTCGTGCGTCGGGAAGATGGCGGCATCCGCGAGGCCGCCCTGATCCTGGAAGGCATCACCTGCGCCGCCTGTATCTGGCTCAACGAGCGTCACCTCGCACAGCTGCCCGGGGTACTGGATGTGCAGATCAATTACGCGACCCACCGTGCCCGTATCCGCTGGGATGAGGACCGTCTCCGCTTAAGCGAGATCCTGCAGGCCGTGCGGGCCATCGGCTACGAGGCCCACCCCTACGACCCGCAACGCCAGCAGCAGGCCTTCGAGCGCGAACGCCGTACCCACCTTAAGCGCCTCGGGGTCGCCGGCGTGCTGGGTATGCAGGTCATGATGCTGTCCATCGCGCTCTACGTCGGCGACTGGTCTGGGATGGAGACGGCCTTTCGCAGTTTCCTGCGCTGGACCGGCCTGCTGCTGACGGCCCCGGTGCTGGTGTATTCCGCCGCGCCCTTCTTCCGCGGCGCCTGGCGCGACCTGCGCAACAGCCGTATCGGCATGGATGTCCCGGTCACCCTCGGTATTCTG
This sequence comes from uncultured Ectothiorhodospiraceae bacterium, assembly GCA_947259415.1. Lineage (GTDB taxonomy): Bacteria > Pseudomonadota > Gammaproteobacteria > UBA9214 > UBA9214 > CAMYJZ01. Next base: position 2,087 of record CAMYMI010000029.1, read on the forward strand.
GTGGCCTTTGGCGGCAGCCTGTCTGCCACCTGGAGCGGTGAGGGGGAGGTGTACTACGACTCGGTGGTGATGTTTGTCTTCCTGCTGCTGCTCAGCCGCTATTTCGAGATCATGGCACGCAAGCGCGGTGCCGAGACCGCGGAGCACCTGGGCCGGGCCTTGCCGGCCATGGCGACTCGCCTGCTCGCTGACGGCGATAGGGAACGCCAGGAGGTGGTGCCGGTCGCCGAGCTTGGCCCCGGTGACCGGGTACTGATCCGGGCGGGTGAGACCGTTCCCGCCGATGGCCTTATCGAATCCGGCAACTCCTCCGTGAATGAGGCCCTGCTGACCGGTGAGAGCACCCCGCTGCGCAAGCGAGTCGGTGACGAACTGGTCGGGGGCAGCATCAATGTCGAAAGTCCGTTGAATATGACAGTGACCCACGTCGGCATGGATACCGTCCTGGCCCATATCATGCGCCTGCTGGAACGCGCCCAGAATGAAAAACCGGCCATCACCCGACTGGCCGATCGCACCGCCAGCTGGTTTGTCAGTGGTGTCATCCTCGCCGCCATCGTTGTCGGTATCTACTGGTGGCAGCAGGCACCGGAGGCCTGGCTGCCCATCGTGGTCGCCGTGCTGGTGGTCACCTGCCCCTGTGCCCTCTCACTGGCCACGCCCACGGCACTCAGCGCGGCAACCGGTACCCTGATGGCCGGTGGACTGCTGCCGGCGCGCGGCAACCGCCTGGAAACACTGGCGCGCTGCACCCACCTGGTGTTCGACAAGACCGGCACCCTGACCCGGGGTGCGCCGGAGCTCAGCGCCATCCACACCCTGTCCGGGATGTCCGAACCGGCGGTGCTGCAACGGGCCGCGGCCCTGGAAAGCCAGTCCGAACACCCGATCGGCCAGGCGATCTGCCGGGCGGAGGACGCCCGTGACCTCCTGGCTGTTTCCGGCCTGGAAAATCACCCGGGTGCCGGTATCAGTGGCACGCTGGAGGGCAGGACCTGGTACATCGGCAGCCCCGACTTTGTTGCCCGGCGCAGCAGGGCCGACACCCGCGCATTGCAGCGTGCCACGCAACAGGGTCCGGACGGCATTCGGGTCGTGCTGGCCGATGCGGACCGACTGCACGCCCTGTTCATCCTGCAGGATGCCCCGCGTCCGGATGCCCGGACCACCGTTGAGGCACTCAAGCAGGGTGGCAAACAGGTGCTGGTACTGACCGGGGATAATCTGCAATCGGCCCGCCGAGTGGCGGACCAGGTCGGTATCGATACGGTGCATGCCGACATGACACCACAGGACAAACTGGAAATGCTACAGGCCCTGCAGCAACAGGGCGCGGTGGTGGCCATGGTCGGTGACGGCATCAACGATGCGCCGGTACTGGCGGCCGCCGACGTGTCCATTGCCATGCATGATGCCGCCCATATCAGTCACGCCAGCGCCGACATGATCCTGATGTCGGATCAGCTCAGCGCCCTGGCAGAGGGTGCGACCATTGCCCGCAAGACGTTGCGGGTCATCCGCCAGAACCTGAGCTGGGCCATCGCCTACAACCTGATCGCCCTGCCGGCCGCGGCACTCGGCTATGTGGCACCCTGGATGGCTGCCATTGGCATGTCCTCCAGTTCACTGCTGGTGGTCCTCAATGCCCTGCGCCTGACCCGCAACCGGCGGGCCCTGGGCGATACCCGGGACATCTCGACTCACGCCAGTCCTGCAAATTAATCAAGTGATAGCATGGAAATCATCTTCTTGCTGATCCCCCTGTCCCTCCTGCTGATCGGCCTGATGGTGTGGGTGTTTTTCTGGGCCGTGCGCTCGGGCCAGTTCGATGACCTGGAGGGCCCCGCCCACCGAATCCTCATGGACGATGACTCACCGTCAGTCGATGCGCCGGAAGAAGAGGAGAATAAAAATAAAGAGTAGAAGCGCCTCGTTTATGCCCGGCGCTTGATCGGGTAAAGGCGTGATTTTAGTAACCCGGTCGCGCCTGCGAGGCGCTCCTGCAATTCTCGTTTTGCGTTTTTATCTATCCGCGATCCCGTGACCGCGGGACTAATGCAGGCCCATTTGATACACCCGTGAAAAACCGCGCCCTGCCAGCAGGCGTGCCGCACGGATGCTGTGCACCCCGTTGCTGCCGTACAGGATGACCGGGCGCCACTTGTTCAGGCGGCGAGTCTCATAACTGAGCGAATCCATCGGCAGGTTCAACGCGCCGGGCGGGGCGTCGCGCCCGAAATCGGCCGGGGAGCGGATGTCGACCAGCTGGCCGCCACTTGCCAGCAGACGCCGGGCCTGTTCCGAGGGCAAGGTCTCCGCGCCTGCCTGGCGCAGCATCGGGAGGGCAAGATTCATGACTGGTCCTCCCGTGGCGCAAGCGCCGTATCTGCTTGCCGGTTAGCGCACGGCATGGCATAGCCGGAAGTCGAGCAGCAGCGGGCAAACATCACCACGACCAGGAGGAAGGACAATACTGCAGTAACCGTTAAAACTGCGATGACCATAGGGCACCCCGTCAGCTCAATAAAGGTACTACAATGATTTCTTATATTATCAAAATCTTATATTAATAACAATATTATTAATAAACAACTAGTTATATAATACCGTACCGGCATGGGAAGGCAGACAGGGACGCACAGGACCGTTGCCGCCCGCTGCCAGGGCGGCCGATGCCGTGACTCAGGTGGTCAGGCGCCGGTAGATATCGGACACCTTCAGCGGCAGCTTGCGCACCTCGTCGATAACGGTGTAATTCACGGCACCGTACATGTGCGGGAGGTAGTCCCGGGCCTCGGTATCGATGGTGATGCAGAAGGAATGAATGCCCTCACGCTTGGCCTCGATCAGCGCCTGGCGGGTGTCCTCGATACCGTAGGTGCCACGGTAGGTGTCGTAGTCGTCCGGCTTGCCGTCGGACAGGGTGATCAGCAACTTGGTGCGGGCCTCCACCTGGTTCAGCAGCGAGGTCAGGTGCCGGATAGTTACACCCATGCGCGTGTAGTCCTGCGGTCTGATGCCGCTGATACGGGCACGCACCGTATCGTCGTAGGGCTCGTCAAAGCGCTTCACCCGGTAGACCTCGCAGCGCTTGCGCGTCATCCCCGAGAAACCGTAAATGGCATAACGGTCTCCCAGTGTCTCCAGCGATTCGCACAGCAGCACCAGTGCCTCGCGCTCGGCATCGTTGATCCAGCCCTTGGTCGAGCCGCTCATGTCCACCATGAACATCACTGCGATGTTGCGTTCCAGCTTGTGCATCTTGGTGAACAGGCGCTCCGACATCTCCATGCCGATCTTGCTTTCGGCATAGGCCTCCACCAGGGCGTCGATATCGATGTTGTCCCCGTACGGCTGCTTCTTGAGCAGCTTGTCCTCGCCGCGCAGGGCCTCGAAGGTACGCCGCAGACTGCCGGCCAGGCCGCGATATTTTTCCAGCGTGCGCGCCACGAAATCATCATGCCGCGGATTCACCTCGAGCTCGCGCAGCACCGCCCAGTTCTTGCGATAATGGCGCCGCTCGTAATCCCATTCGTTATAAAGAAAGGCGCCTTCCTCATGGTAGGTGCCCTTCCAGACGTCTTCCGGTTTCTGCGCGGCGTCCGTCCCTGTCATCGAGTAGGCACCATCGCCGGCCGCCACCAGGTAATCCTCCGGGATCTCGCCCAGGTCCTGCAGGATGGATGACATCACGCCCTTGATGTCAGCCGGTGGCACCTGCGGCTTGCCATCGAGAACGATTTCGTAGCTGAAACCGTCCGGGGTGTCATTGGCCTCGATCTCACGCAGTTCGAATCCACTGCCCTGCTGCTGCGCGGTCGTGTCCTCCGGCTGTTCGTCCTTTTCTTCCTGATCCAGGGCCTGTTGCAGTTCATCGCGCATACGCATCAGGCCCAGGCGGAACTGCTGCTTTTCCTTGTCCAGACGCAGCCTGCGCACCTGCTCCACCCGCGCCGGGTTCAGGCTGCCCTGGTAGGGCACGGCCTCGGGCAGATTCTGTTGGTAAAGCGCCGTCACCGCCGCACAGCTGTCGTGCGCACTGGCCGTCGTCTCCTGAAGCCTTGCGACGTGGTCTTCCCAGGCCTCCGGCAGGCTGCTGACGCTGGCCGCACGCAGTCCGGCGAGCTGGCGCGAGAGGCCGGGTAGGTCGCGCCGGATACAGGCATCCAGGCGCAGCGCCTCAAGGGCGTGAAACAGGGCAAGCGCCTTGTCGACATTGGCAAACCGGCCGGCGAATTCGCCCACATCGATGCGCCAGGTCCCGTACCAGCACTGCGCCCACAGGTGCACGGCCATGGCCTTGTAGAGCTGGAAGTTTTCATCACGGGTCTTGAAACGGCTGACCATGGCCGGCAGGAACAGGGTCTCGGTGTCTGTACAGGTGCTCTCGCCGGCCTCGACCTTGAGCTTGCGGCCGTTCAGGCCGTGGACGAAGACCTCGAGAACGCCGGCGACCTCTTCGAAGGCCAGAGCAGTGGCACGTTCCATCTGCTCACGGGCAAACTTCTCGGCCTCCCTGAAGGAACTGATGCCCGCATGCAGGCCGGTCGTGTCATACACGTCCATGGAGTGGATGATCCAGGCCTCGACACCGTCTGCGTCCATGAAACGAAAGGCCTCGGGCGCGTAATTGGCCAGCTGGTAGGCCATCTCGCCATTGCTGTGGGCCACCACACTCACCCAGTGCAGGATGAAGTCCTGCTGGTCGCGCCCCAGGGCGGCGATCTGCCTGGCCGGCCCCGTCGCGGTGCGCCGCGAGGACAGCACCGCGTCGAGATAGACGTCCAGGTGGTCCTCGACCTCGCTGTCCGTGAACGCTGCCTGTCCCTCGATATCCAGCAGGTCGCTGCGCGGGTCATACCAGCGCGCCACCCCGCCGGCCGGCAGCACCCGCCCATCGCTGGTGGCAATCCCCAGGCGCAGGATCTCGACACAGCGCCCCGGCAGGGCCTCGCGCAGCATCTGACCGATGCTCGGCGGCGTCCAGGAACCGGCATCGACATGCACCCAGATACCGCGGCAGTGTTCGTCCACGATAGTCGGCAGGTTCCGGATCAGGCGCGCCAGGTCCACCTCGATGTCCCAGCTGGCACCATGGGCACGTCCGATGCGTGGCGGAGAGACCACGATGAAATGAAAATGCTCTCCGCGCATCTGGCCACGCTCGACATAGATCGGCACATGTGCCTGCTCGAAGTGAATATTTTTTTCACCGAGGCTGCGCTGCACCCGTTCCAGCATGTCTGCCGCACTGTCCACATGGGTGACCTCGGCGCCGGCCTGCAAGCCGGCCCCGGTCAATGCACCGCTGCCGCCGAACAGATTCAACATTCGCAGATCATCGATATCGTAACAGCCGCTCAGGCGCTCTCCGATCCAGCGCCTGCAGGCGACATCGCGCACATTGATGCCCGTTCGCCCGTGCTCGCCCAGTACACAGCGCAGCGGCATACCATCGAGGCTTATGTCCCACGCCTCGGGCAGGTCAGCACGGGCCGACTGCCAGCCGGACTTCCCCGAACCCAGGTCGGGATAGACCCAGTCCGCGTCCCAGTGCTCCAGCTGTGGTACGCCCTGCGCACGCTTGTCCGGCCGGTTCAACACATAAGGGCCGAACCGCTCGAGCTTGCGACCGTTACCGAAATCGAGCAACTCGTAATCATCCAGCGGCGTCTCGATGATAACGTCCTGGGCGTGCTCGTCTTCGGCGGGGATTGCTCTGTACATGGAAAAGGGACAGGTTTGTTCCAGGGGTCAGAGTACTTGAGACACCCCATTACTCTTCAAGTACTCTGACCCCTTGAATTGCGTTGGGGCGTTTGCTGCCACTCTATCTAATTCTAGCCACACCGTCACGGTGAGACAGGTCGATGATACTGACCAGGATCAACTGCCGGTCATGGTCTGAGTAGGGGGTCAGGCCCACTTCCACAGGTATGGGTGAACCGTCTTTTCCGACGGCTTGCAGTTCACGCCCCGTACCCATCATTCGGGCCTCCGGAGCCTGCAAATATTGCTCGCGATAGTGTACGTGTTGCTCTTGCAAACTGGCTGGCAACAGTGCATCCACCAGGGAACCTTCGAGTTCCCCTCTTTCATAGCCCAACATTCGCTCTGCAGCAAGATTGGAAATTTCAATCCGGCCATCGCCGTCAACGACCAGTTGGCCAATACTGCTGGCATCGACCAGGCGATGAAAACGCTCTTCAAGTTCCTTCATACGCACCAAGCTTGATGCGTGCGCCGTGGCGTGTGCGGCCTCCACTTCAGCATGCCGCAGACGGACACGATCGCTTAAATATAAAAAAAGTAGAAGACCATAAATTGACAGAATAAAAACCACACCCAGAGAGATCAGCAAAAGACCCTCGCGGTGTACGTCCATCAAGAAACTGAGGGGCCGATGCGCCACCAATTTCAGCGAAAAGTCATCGGAGATCAACTGGTCAAAAGAGACCAGATGCTCTGGGAACACCTGAGCCAATCTGCTGAAGGTGGCAAAAGGAGAAAGTTTTCTCCAGGTCCATAACCCGTCTCGTAATTCAAGGCTTCCCGAGTCGCTCGCTGAAACTCTCTCACGGACATTCGGGTCAGCTAAGGTGAAATCGACGCCTTGCTCCTGCGCATCGGCAGACTGGAAGCGCTCGATATCACCATTCAATACAACACCCTGCTGGTTCACCACCAGGTAATCAACATCCTGGTACGATTTCCCCGGCGGGCGCACAAGATTGAACAGGTGATTCATCTCGATGTTTATGACGACAATCCCGCGGCGTTTACGGCCACTACCCTCCACGGGCGTGGCGATACGGAGCACTGGTTTGGCCGGGATCTCGATTTGGCCGCGCTCTACATTCAGATCCACGCGGGATATATACAGTTCACCCGGCAATAGCGCATTGGCCGCTTCAAAATAATAGCGCTTGCTTTTATCCTGCAGATCCTTTGAAGCCACCGCGTACGGCTCTCCCTGGTCACGCATCACCCGTGACATCTCAGTCCCGGATTCATCGATCCAGCGAACCTGATGGTATTGCGGATTGCGTCGCGCCAGCGCCAGGAATGAAGCCTCCAGTGCCTTGAGGTATTTTGGAAGCGGCGAATCCAGGGCCTTCAGGGTGGTGGTTTCGGTAGAAAGGGAACGCAGATGTTTAAGTGAGCCTAAAACCTCAGCAGCAAGAAAGCCACTGATGAGATTGAGTCGGGCGCTGTCGGAATCGAGAATCTCCTTGATACGAGCATCTGTACGTTGCGATGAATAATAATTACCTGCCACAACCACTGATATCACAATCGGCAGGAAAAGGGCGAGGAACAGATATTTTGGAAATTGTCCGCTCTGACCGCTAACTGTCGAATCTATTCTTGTTGCTGTATCCATTGAATCAAACAGTGTAAAAGATTATTGCTGTCAGAGTACATTTATTTCTGTTTCAAGGGGTCAGAGTACTTGAACTCCACCAATGTTCAAGTACTCTGACCCCTTGATTCTAGGCTGGCGGTCCGGCTGGCCACTGGAGATCAAATGGATACGGTCTATCCTCGGTATTGAATGTCAGGTAACTGATAATTTGATATGTATAGGTCGCCAGTGACTGGCCGAAATTCTCGAGTGATTTATTGGTCTCTCCAGAGAGTAATACCCAGAAGAACTGAAACAAGACGACTACACTCACGACCACTCTGGAAACTGAATAGAGAATAACCACCACAAACATAAAGAACAGTCTCAGCCAGGTGGAGCCCCTTTTCAGGTTTTCTTTAACAAGTTTCGACTGCTGTTGGCCCGTTGTCGAATCACTGACTGAAGAAGGTGTCTCGTCACTCATATCAGACTCCTGCTGGTTGGTATTTCAAATTCAAGGGGTCAGAGTACTTGAACATTGGCCTATTCACCACTTAAAACGCTCACTCCGCCGATCTCCACCATGCTCATATTTTTTTACTCTACGCGCAAGCATGGCGGCAATCTTTGCCTGAAATTTGTCACTTCCGACGATCGCACAATCATTTGTACCCTTGCGTAGAGCCTGTAAATCTTTTTCATCAAGGACTTCATTGAATAACTCGCGGTAGGCCGCCTGCCGCTCCACAGGCTCGGTGCCAAGCTGCTGATACAAACTATGTGGACTGATAATAGAATCCGCCTTGCCCACCGCATTATAGTGATAACTTGACCATGGGAAGTCCTGCGGCAAAGTAACCATGGAGGCACGTACCGGGTTCATTTCTATATAGCGGCTACAAACAAACAGATATCGGTCTGAATCAATAACAGCCGACTTGAAACGCCCCTCCCACAGGGTGCCACTACGACCGTATACATCGTTAATGTAGCGGACATAGCGACGTCCCACTGACTGCATCATGAGCGAAATACCCTGCCTGGTGTTCGGTGTTATGAGCAAATGCACATGATTTGTCATGTATACATAGGCATGAATAACACAATCAAACCGCAGAGACGCTGCGCGTAAATCATTGTGGAAACGGTTATAGTCCTGGTCTGCGAAAAATATTGCCTGCCGGTTATTACCGCGCTGGATAACATGCAGCGGGTGACCCGGTACAACAACCCTTGGTAAGCGCGCCATAACGCAACTCCATTTGCGCAATGATGAGAGGAGATTAGTAGCTACAGCAGAAAAGATAATGAACAGCTTAGCCGCTGTCTGTAAGCTTTATCCTAATGGTGTGGTTCAAGTACTCTGACCCCTTGAATTTTGAATTCTTTATTATGATGACAACGCAAGTGTGTTCAGCGTCATATCGCACTGAACTGCGATCACCTCGTCCCTGATTTCGCGCACCTGTGCCTTGCATTTGCCGCACTGTCCGGTGCACCCGAGCTGTTTGCGCAGGCCGCGTACCGTGTGGATACCGTCCTCTACCGCGCTTTGGATTTCCCGGTCGGTAACCCCCTTGCAGATACAGACATACATGTTGCGCACCTCAAGTCATGAACGTATGATTACATTCAAATACAAATGAGAATCATTGTCAATAGCATTTACAAGCCGTGGTCCGCCCCGGGTTGTACACGTATTTATAATAACTACTTCAGTTAGATAGGAATTTTCACGAGTGGTCAGTGTTGATAACCAACCCCGGATTCCGGCATGATCGGAACGAACCAACGCGGCAAACCACCCCGCACGAATCGGGCAATACCGGACGTAACCGGTCAAAACGACACCAACCAAGACCCGGAGGCAGACACATGAAAGGCGACAGCAAAGTCATCGAGCACCTGAATAGTGTGCTCATAAATGAACTCACCGCGATCAACCAGTATTTCCTCCATGCGCGCATGTACGGCAACTGGGGGCTGGGCAAGCTGAACGAGCATGAATACGGTGAATCCATCGATGAAATGAAACACGCCGACCAGCTCATCGAGCGCATCCTGTTACTCGAGGGGCTGCCAAATCTGCAGGATATCGGCAAGCTCATGATTGGTGAGGATGTCCGAGAAATACTGGAGAACGACCTAAAAATGGAGCAGAAAGCACACCCGGTGCTGCTCGAGGGAATAGCCTACTGCGAGTCGAAGAACGACTATGTCACGCGCGCCCTGTTTACCGACATCCTGGCAAGCGAAGAAGAGCATATCGACTGGCTAGAAACCCAGCTCGAGCTCATCGACAAGGTCGGACTGAAAAACTATCTGCAGTCGATGATGTAGTCACTGTTTCAAGGGGTCAGAGTACTTGAACATGGGCAGGGTTCAAGTACTCTGACCCCTTGAACCTTGTTTCTTGTCCGCCACGATCCATCCCCGCGCAATCATCTCGGGAAGCAAGGTGGGCAGGCTTTCAGTCACCTCGGTGCGCTCGGCCAGTTGTGCCAGGCATAAGCCCTCGCGGCAGGTCCGCAGGAGGGCGTATCGGGCTTTGTCAATTCGTTCTACGCGCGGCTCGTACCCCGCTCGATGGACGCAAAGGTACTCGGTTTCCACTAATGCACCGACGCTCGATACGTCTTCATTTTCGCGGTGCCGGCGCCAGATTTCAAAGACGGGAAAACCGGTTTCCATCAAGCTCAGGCTGGCGCTCAGCGGAAAGGTGATACGCTCGGTGTCGTCCGGTGTCAGCGTCGTGAGGCGTGACGCGTCGAAGGGCACATCGTCCGGGGCATAGTAAGCCGCATGCCAGTGCCACTCGAGGCGCGCCAGCTCGGGCAGGTAGGGCAGTTCGGAGAACGCCTCGTGGATCCGCACCTGTTCAGCCAGAAAAGCGGCGAATGCCTCACCGTATACATTCAGATCTTCCGACCGGTCGGGGGCCTGCCAGGCAAAGGTTTTGGCCATCCCCTGGAAGCAATCCTCACCGACGATCTCCTTGCACACGGGATAGATTGCACCGAGGGCACATATCCTGGCAGCGGTGATATTGTTGCGATAGATAAAGAAACGCTCAGCGGTGCTCAATTCACCAGACTCTGCCAGCAGCTTGCCCGCCGCGTCTCGTGCCGCCGGCGTGCGATGCGGATGGATGCCATCTATCAACAGGCGCTGTATCTCCGCCAAACGCATGCCTCACCCTGTCCTATGCCGTAGCAGTCTCATGTATACGCACTATCGATGCGGCCTTGCCCGCCTCCTCCATCAACACCTGCAGGGACGGAATATCATTATCCCATTCGATCAAGGCGGGGATGTGCGGCGCGCGGCGCGCCAGGTCGCTGAATAACGACCATACCGGCTCATAGACGGCATGGTTGTGCGCGTCCAGCAGGTAGTGCCCCTTGTCTTCGTAGCCTGCCAAGTGGACCTCTCGCACACGTTCCAATGGCACCGCATCCAGGAATGCCGTTGCCGAGAATCCATGGTTGAAGGCGCTGACATAGATGTTGTTCACATCCAGTAACAGATCGCAGTCCGCACGCTCACACAGCGCCCCCAGGAACTCGGCTTCCGAGAGCGTGGAGTGGGCGTAACTGACATAACTGGAGACATTTTCGACCAGCAGTCGCTCGCCCAGGAAATCCTGGACCTGCGCGATGCGGCTGCTCAGGTGCTGCAATGCCTCCTCGGTATAGGGCAGCGGCAGCAGATCATGATAGTGCTCGCCGCCGAGATGGGTAAAACACAGGTGATCCGATACCCAGGCCGGCTGGTAGTGCGCCATCATGGTCTTGAGATTTCGCAGATAATCCCAGTCCAGGGGATCGACACTCCCCAGCGACATGCCGACGCAGTGGAAAGTGATGGGATAGTGTGCGCGGATCTGTTCCAGTTCGGCGACAATGCGCCCGCCGGGCGCGCTATGATTATCGGCAAGGATCTCGAACCAGGGCACGTCCGGCTGCGTTTGCAGCACCTCCTTGAGGTGGGGGCTGCGCAGCCCGATCCCTACCCCCGAAACGGCCCCGCCCGCCGAGGAAGGCGGGCGGGTGATACTGCTTGCCGCTCGGCACATGGTGCGCCTACTTCTTGGCGGGCTTGACCGCGACCACCACACCGCCGGTTATCTTGGTGCAGGTTCCCTTGGGCACATACACCCATTCCGTGTCGGCGTTGTCTACAGTGGCATGGCCCGCACACGCGTGTTTACCGTCCGTCGAACCGCAGTCGTTCATACCGGCCTTGGCAATGCCGGCACACTTCTCCCACTCTTTGGGTTGATCGGGAACCGCCGCCTGGGCTTGACCCACTGCCAGCACGGAACCTGCGGCGAGTATTCCCGCCAAGGTGGAATGAATGATTGCTTTTCTATCCTTCATGAGATTTTTCCTCCGGAGTTAATGTCCTCGACCGGGTGTGCGGTCTGGACTGTTATTCGATAAACGGAGTCGCGATGTGGTGCGCCTCCAACACGAAGATAGACCCTCCCGGACCTGCATTAGTTGCATGGGGCAAAGGAAGCATAGTCAGTCAGGCAATATCCAGCCGCGTATCCAACCGTTAACGAGCATCAGACAAGGGATCAGATACCAGTTAAACCTAATATTCGGAAAAACTGTGAATCAATAGGGTCAGACACCATTGATTTGGCATGAAATTGGCGAATCAATCGAGTCTGACGCGATTGATTTCCTTGATTTTTCTTAAATGTGTTTTTCGGCTATGAAATGGGTGTTTAAGCATTCAGAACGCCTGTTTCCCAGATCGAATTATTTAATGAATGAATGGCCTACGGAGGTCCGACCCCGTATATTAATATTCTCGAAAACAGGATCTGACCGCTGTTATGTTATGAGACGTGTACTTTTTACCATCGCACTGATGACTGTGTTTTCCGGTTCCCCGACTGGCGCTGTCAAAGCGGATAATGTCGATGCACTGTTGGCAGCCGGGGAAGCACCTGCGGGCGTCGTTTTCGAAGTGGTTTCGGGTGATGAAGATGCCCTGGGCGAGTTGCTGCCCGTGCTGAAGGCCGACATCGAGCGCCTGCGCACACGCTTTCCAGACCTGCCGGTTGCCATCGTGAGCCATGGCACAGAACAGTTTGCCCTGACGCGGGATAACAGAAAGAACGAACCCGAACTGCACGCCATTACCGAGGAACTGGTCACCGACAAGGCTGTCGACGTGCATGTCTGCGGCGCGCATGCCGGCTGGTACGACATCCTGCCCGAGGACTTTCCGGACTATGTTGACGTGGCCGCCGCCGGCCCGGCACAGATCAATGACTACCGTGCACTGGATTATGTACTCATCGTGTTGCCCTGAATCAATCGAGTCTGACCCCATCGATTGCCATGAAAGCCATCATGTACAAAAAGTATGGCCCACCCGAGGTACTTCACATTGGTGAGGTGGACAAACCGGTTCCCGGTGACAACGAGGTTCTGATAAGGGTTCATGCGGCTGAAGCGACGAAAGCAGACTGTGAACTGAGAAGATTTCAATTCGCAGTCAAGTGGTTCTGGCTCCCCCTGCGAATAAAACTGGGCATCAGGAAACCGGCAAACCCGATACTGGGCGGCTATTTTGCCGGCGAGATTACCGCCGTAGGCAAGGATGTCCGGAAATTCAGCGAAGGCGACCGGGTGTTTGGCTGCACCCGCCTGGACATGGGTACCTATGGCGAATACCTGAGCCTGCCAGACCACTACACGATTGTTCCCAAGCCGCAGAATTTAACTTTTGAGGAAGCGGCCGCCGTGCCGCTGGGTGGACTGAACGCACTTCATTTTATGCGGCTGGCGAACATCAGGAAGGGAGAGAAAGTGCTGGTTAACGGCGCGGGCGGGAGTATAGGCACCTTCGGGGTGCAAATCGCCAAAACCATGGGTGCCGAAGTGACTGCCGTGGACAGCCAAACCAAGGAAGGCATGTTACGTCGGATCGGGGCCGATCATTTTATTGACTATACGAGGGATGATTTCACCAAGCGCGAGCAGAAATACGACGTCATCTTCGACATGGTTGCCGGAAGTTCCTACGCAGGATGCATGAATACCCTTAAACCAGACGGCCGTTACCTGAAAGGCAACCCCCGTTTGTTTGACATGTTCAGGGCCTTCCTGACAACAAGGCTTACCGGCAGGACTGCCACCTGCACATTCGCCAGAGAAACCGGGGAGGAACTGCTCACGCTCAAGAAAATGATCGAAGATGCCAGGATCAAACCGGTCATTGACAGAATCTACCCGCCCGAACAGGCAAGCGACGCACACCAACGCGTAGAGACCGAGCAACGCGTGGGGATTGTAGTGATTTCAATGCAGGAGTGGATCAACAGCGGCTGATCCTATTGATCCAGGCCGGGGTACGGAAAACGCGGCAGACCCCGAAGATCCCTGTGCGATTTAATTGCGAGTGCATGTATTCTTAAACACACACTTTGACCCTGAAAAAGGCCCGTTAAGGCAAGAATACGGTGTGATTTTACGGCTTTTTCAAGCTGCTTCAACTGATTACTGAGGTCCGACCCCGATTCGCCGTGTCGCCTTCAGGATCACCCGTATTGTCGACAACGGTCGATGCACCAGACTGCGCTTGCCTGCGCCGCCAGTCCAGCCAGCCAACCACGCCCGCCAGGATCACCAGCGGGATAATCGCAACCCAGATCCATAAATTCCACCAGCTGTCATTCTCGTGGCGAATCGCGCGGGTCTGCGCCAACGCGGACCTGAAGGCCTCATCACCAAACGGCTGCACAGTTTCACCGTCAAGCGACACGCTAACGAGTTCGACGCTGCCAAAACCGGCCAGCAGCACATCACGCCTGCGCGCACGCATTTTGATCGGATCCCAGTCGGCCGGAAGTTCAACCCGTTTGACCGGCGCATTGGCTGAATCGAAAAGAATGACATCTCCGTTCTCCAGCAGGTCATCATCGATAATTGCCCAGAACCGGCTCCCCGCCACCCGGACCAGGTCCGTTGGCCAGGCATCAAGGGGTCAGAGTGCTTGAACCCTGTTCAAGCACTCTGACCCCTTGATGCCTTTAACTACTATCACCAATGCCATCCCAGGAAAACAAAACCTGCAATGAGTGCGCCAAAACACACCACACCTACTCCGACACCCCAGAAAAACTTCCGCTCGATAGCACGTAATTCCTCATATTCCAGGTCAAACCTCGGCAGATCGACAATATTCCTGCGATAAAGTACCTTCAGGGCAGGATGACCACCATTCCAGTTTCTTGCGACGATATTCAATTCTGACCAGAGCCCGGGGCGCTCTTTCTGCAGCCAGTTCGCTATCCGGCTGGCTTTTCGGGACAGCCGGATCTCGCACACAAAGGCATAGACGAGCGAAACGCCGGCCAGTACAAGCAGAATTTTTATTTCGGGAGTCGTCACAGTCTGATGCAATTTAAGAACAAATAGGGATCTGATTGACCCCTTGAACTGTCTATATCCTGCCAGTTCAGTCAGGTAACAATTGCTTGAGTTTTCTGGTAATTTTGCGGGCGATCTTTCTGTAGCCATCCGCGGTCGGATGGATTTCGTTCAGCCAGTCGTTACTTTCGCGGGTCGTGCCCAGTTCGGCCGGGACCAGCGTGTCCAGTGTCTTGACCACGTGAAACGCCGGCAATGCATTCGGACCCTTGCCCAGGCCTACCAATCGCTCGGCGAGGGTCCCGATCAGGTAATCGGAAACATCATTCCAGTACTTTTTCTGCACACCCGCGTCCTTCAGTGCCTTGTACAGCCAGGGACCCAGTGCCGGAAATCCGAAAAAACGTGAAGGCGAATTACGCGGCGTGGTGAAGTCGTAGGTGTGGATAATGATCGGCTTTCCCCGGCAACTGCTGCCAGTACGGTCCCGCAGCTCCACAATGCGCTGATAACCCTCTTCGATACGCTTCATCGTATTCTGTAATTCTGTGTCATCGCAACAATCCGCTGGATGAGTATAGGTGCCTGTTGGTTTTTTGATTATCCTGTCGGCGGCGTCGATCAGATCATTTCCACCACCGCTCATGAGAATGGCGTGCCAACGATAACCATGTAAACGGGTCATGGCTTTATCGAGTGCATTATTGTTGGCAATCTCCGACATGTTGCGGATGGTATCGCCCGGCGTCGCCAGGTTGACAATGATGGTAGGCTTATCCATCCGCATCTGGAACGTTATATTGGATGAAGGGAACCCTGCAATCGAAAACCAGGAATCCCCCTCGGCGAGAATCCGGTATTTGTACTCTGAGTCATGCGGATTGGCATCTTCATCAAGACCCTGCACATCCGACCAGCGGGCAATATGGATCTGGTTCATGCTGTCCTCCAGTCTGAATCACTATTCAAGGTGCCAGAGTACTTGAACATTGGCGAGGTTCAAGTACTCTGACCCCTTGAACTTATTGTTTATGACGAGATCTTTTAAAAATCTGGCAGTGGTCTGGCTAGTGCTGGTCACGAGTGCCTGCTCGACGCTGGGTTATTACTCGCAGTCGATTTCCGGCCATCTGGACGTCATGCAACGACGCCAGCCGATTGAAGATCTGCTCGATTCAGGGACAATTTCCCCCGAGCTAAAGGCGCGGTTATCGGCGGCGCAGTCCATGCGGCGCTTTGCCAGCACCGTACTCGGCTTACCGGATAACGGCAGCTTTACCCGCTATGCCGACCTGGAGAGGCCGTATGCCGTATGGAATGTGTTCGCGGCACCCAGGTTGTCCCTTGAATTAAACGAGTGGTGTTACCCGTTTGCCGGTTGCGTCACGTATCGCGGCTATTTTTCCGAAGACGAGGCCCGCGCACAGGCCGTGCGGCTGGATAACCTGGGGTTCGATACCTATTACGGCGGGGTGGCGGCTTACTCCACGCTGGGTTGGTTCGATGACCCGTTACTGAACACAGTGACCGGCTACCGCGACGCACGGCTGGCTGGCCTGATCTTTCATGAGCTCGCCCATCAGCAGCTCTATATTCCGGGCGATACACCTTTCAACGAAGGTTTCGCTACCGTTGTGGAGAATGCGGGTGTGCGACGCTGGCTCGAGCATCAGGCCGATCCGGTAATGACCAGTGACTACGCGGCCCATCGCCGGCACCAGGAGGCATTCCATGCGCTGATAGCCCGGACCCGCGCCCTGTTGGAGGAAGTCTATGCGAGTGAATTGCCTGACAGTGACAAACGCCGGTTAAAAAAACAGTACCTGGATGCGATGCGCGCCGAGTATGTCCGCCAGCAACAGTCCGGTGACATGGATAGCCGCTACGATGCCTGGTTTGCCGGTGAGTTGAATAATGCCAGGCTCGGTGCGGTGAATGCCTACCGGGCTTATGTGCCGCTGTTCGAAGCTTTGCTCGCAGACTCCGGCGGAGATCTTACGGTGTTTTACCAACACGCCGCTGCACTCGGCACCGTACCCGGGCCTCAACGGCTGGTGCGCCTCAGCCAGGCGGCCGCTGCAACGAATAATTAATTGGTGTCAGTATTCAAGGGGTCAGAGTACTTGAACATGAGTGGGGTTCAAGTACTCTGACCCCTTGAATCTGTCCCCTTTATTTCTAATTTATTTACTATTGATTTCCCTCAGCAATGAGGCTTTCTGAAGCGTGATTTGGCCTTGACCGAGTTTAATTGCGCCATTCGAAGCGAAATCCTGGAGTACACGTCTGATGACATGCGAGGTAGAACCCAGCTGCTGTGCAATTTCATTCTCGCTCAGGCTAAGAACGGGATGTTTCTCCTCACCCGCCCCGAATCGTGAGCAGAGAAAATCGGCCAGACGAATATCGAGGTGGTTAAACACCATCTCCTCGACCAGCAGGATGACGTCCACCAGCCTGTCGCCCAGAGATTCAATGGCGAAGAGTCTGACCTCTGGCTCGTTATCAACCCAATTCTGGAATTGCAGTGCCGGCAGGGTGATCGCCTCAAGCGGTGAAGTGACCACGGCGGTTGCCGGTGCGAGCTTGCCCAACAGTACGCACATGATACTGATCGGGCATGTTTCACCGGGATTGACATGGTAGAGAGTAAATTCACGACCTGAATTCGACTGTGAAAATACCCTGATGCAGCCCTGCCCCAACAGGACAAGCTGCTGACAAACATTGTCTGTCGCGAAGAGTACATGTCCAGCAGGAACGTAGACATGCTCGGCCGCCTTGAAGATATCCTGCTGCAACGACGACGGTGCCTGGTCATAAAAAGGATAGCGTGAGAGTATGGCCTTAGTAGACAAATCCATGGCCTTCACACCCCCGATTCTTTCTCTTCTATACCCTGAAAGTAGTATGTGAAACTGCTTTAATCAATACATTAAACCCCATTATTTCCTTTAAATAAAGGGGACAGATTTATTTAGCTGGTAGTAATCACGCCCCCGTCAAATAATTCTGTTCCCTTTATTTATTGCAGCACACTCCGAAAATCCCTGTGCGATTTAATTGCGAGCGTTCAGGCGTGAAATCGAAAAAGCCCTGTCAATCAGGCTAGGGCAGGGAAAACGCGGCAGACCGAAGAAAAACCAAACCTAAATAAAATGTATCCGACCCCTTTTAGTGGGCTAGATCTCGAGCACCTGCCCGGGCACGGGCACATCGGCCCGCAGTCTCATGTCCATTTCCAGCCGCTCACGAAAGGCCTCCTTCGACTCCGGCTCCCCGTGTACGACATGCGCCTGAGGGTTGCTCCTGAAATTGCCGACCCAGCGCGACAGGTCCTCGACGTCGGCATGCGCCGACAGACCGCCGACCGTGTGGATGCCCGCCCTGACCGCGTAGTCCTTGCCATGGATCCTGATCGTCGGCTTCCCATCGACCAGGGCGCGACCGGTTGTCCCGGCGGCCTGGTAGCCGACGATCATCACGTGCGCGCCGCTTTGGGAAATGTTGTACTTGAGATGGTGCATGATCCGCCCACCGGTCATCATGCCGCTGGCCGAGATGATGATCGCCCCGCTCTTGATCCGGTTGATTGCCATCGATTCCTCGGGCGCCGGCGTGAGGCGCAGGTTCTTCAGGTGCGGCATCTCGTTCACGCGCTCACGCAGCTTGGTCGCCTCCTCGTCATAAAGGTGCGGATATTCCCAATACACCTTGCTCGCGCGGATGGCCATGGGGCTGTCGAGGAACACCTGCCAGCGGTCCAGGTCCCACTCGTCGTAATGCTTGCCCAGGTAATAAAGCAGCTCCTGCGTCCGGCCTATCGAAAATGCCGGGATCAGCAGGTTGCCCTTGTGGTGCGCCGCATCCCGGATGATCTCGCCGATCTCGTCGATGGTCGCCTGGCGGTCTCGGTGGCGGCGGTTACCGTAGGTGCTCTCGACGATCACGTGGTCGGCCTGCTCGATGACGGCCGGATCGTTCAGGATCGGCGTGTCGTACTGGCCGAGGTCGCCGCTGAAAACGACCTTGCGCTGCACGCCATTCTCGCTCAGCCAGACTTCGACGCTGCACGAACCCAGGATGTGGCCGGCATCCTGGTAGCGGACCTGTATGCCCGGCAGGATCTCCCTCTTCTCCCGGTAACGCAGCCCGACGACGTTGGCGAGCGTGGCGCGCGCATCATCAACGGTGTACAGCGGTTCGACGGGGGTCTTGTTCTTGCGCCTGCGCCGCTTGTTCTCGTACTCGGCATCTTTCTCCTGCAGGTACGCCGAGTCCTGCAGCAGGATGTCGCACAGGTCTGCGGTCGCGTTCTGCGCATAGATGCGCCCGTGGAAAAGGGGAACGACGCGCGGTTCTTCGCGGTCTCTTCGCGGCGCCCCTGGATCAGGCCACAATCGAGCAGCAGGGTGTGGCCGTTGGCCCGCAGGATATGACAGGAACCGGTTACCCCGCTGGTCGCACCGTAGAACTCGATATGCATGTAATCCGCCTCCTTGCCTTTGCATGTATGGCCATCATACGCCTGTCGCCGACACAACCGGGATGATACGCAATCTGTCCGGGCCTGCCAGGATAACAGGCCCGCTACTGACGAGCGGAGATAATGTATCCGGCCCCTTTATTATTCTATTATTCTATTATTCTATTATTTCTATTATTTTTCTTTTGGAGTGCCTGATCATGCGAATGCTTACCTCAGTCGTCTACACAACCGTTGCAACGCTCCTTTCCGCGTGTGGTCAACAAGACCCCGCTTCCGCTATCGACCCCAGGATGGGATTAGATTGCTTTGAGGCGCATCGCGCCACTCTCCAGCCAGGGACACAGTTCGAAGGCATTGACAAGCTCACTGAAGATCAAATAACGATCAAGATCATGGATGGCGTGGAGGTCGTAACCCTATCCTGTGGACTCAACCCTGACGGGTCAGTGAAGAAATAACGTAAAAGGGGACGAACGTAAAAGGGGACGGAGGCATTTATGGCATCCGATGAAAGCGCTCAAGCACCCTAAACCCTTGCGGTTTAATTCCTCCGTCCCCTTTCTTCAACCGTCGCGATTACGGTTAGTGCCTCCTCTGATGAATCCTCCTAAGAAGGCTTATTCACGTCCTACAAGAGACGCCGGTGACGCTTTGTGCCACTTGACACTGCGAACCATATCAACGACAGCTTAACGGGCCGGCTTTGGCGCGTAGCGGAAAAGCTGGTCCCTGTTGAAGCTATTGTTAGACAAGTTTATTATCCACTCCACTAGTGATTCATAGCCCTTTAAAGACAATTCCCATGGGTGTTGATTAGCGAATTTCAATGCATCTTTTGTAAAAGATGATGTTGTTACAACGAGTCCAACACTTGCATTTAACGCATACCGCACGCCATACAATCTCTGAACTATATCTAGTGATACCTTTCTACCAGGCGAGTATCTTTTACACTCTATTACGTATTTCGCAGGAATCCCCATGTGAGAACTTATTGCAATAATGTCCTTACCACCATCTCTAGTTTGTTGCATCAACTCCACATCAAAACCATTCTTATAAAATATCTCAGCAACGAGTTCTTCAAAGGATCTTGGAGATACATCAAATACCAATTGCGGTTCTCTGCGGAGCTCCTGCAATATTTTGTCTACAGATAACTGGAGGATTTCTTGATTTGGGAGGATGATTACTTTTTCTTGATAGATCAGTTCAACTTCTGATACTTCAAACGATCGCTCTATTCCTTCGCATTTTTCTACCAAATGTTCAACATTAAGTTCATTGGCGAGTGCGTACTCACATAATTCATTGGATTGACTCCTAAATTCTTCCTCGTTTCTGTTCTTAATAGCGCCCTGAATTAAGTAAGATAAATGCTGCAATTGACGTAAAACAACATCCTGGAAATGACCACTCGGATTAATTTGCGAGAGTCCCTGTCTAGAAGAAAATTGAGTTTCTTCGATAAAGATTGAGCAATCTTCTGAAAAAGCTTCAGCGCTTGTCCAGATATCTTTTTCCCAAACTAAGTTTTCAACCATAATTATCTTTATGTCTAACATATGAGCATTTATCCGTCCCCTTTTTTGGCAAATCAGCCGACCGATGTAGCGGGATTGGGTCGGCTGAATTTGCCTTGTTAGGCATGGATATCACCAGGCTGACTTATTGCTTTAGCGCCTAGGCTTATTAGTGCGGGCAACTTTGATTCTTTCATGAAGTTCTTATCAGAAGTCATGAATAAGTCATTCCCACTATTGATATGACACCATAAAGACTGAATATCGCATATTCTATTTATATGTTTTTTACTCAACGGTGAGTTTGAGTCTGCCGAATGTTTAATATTTTTCAGCGCCACTGGGAATAATATTTTTTCTATTTTATCTAGAAGCTTATCAATTTTATCATCGCTCCAAACACAACGATCCCAAAAGGTAACATCCCAAACCCCTACGGGATTAAGTCTAACTAAATCTGCAAACCCAATTGACGCAAGAAAATCTTCGAATAGATCATAACGATCTGGTTGAATTCCCTTCTCTCGCATTTCTGATGCGCCGATATTTACAATAAAACATTCGGCATTTCTAGAATTCACAATCTTCCTTACTTGCTCTCCGACCGAAGTTTCATTTGCAACATTAATCAAACAGTTATGATCTAGAGTAATTTTCATATCCCACATTTACCCTGAAGCAATAAAGAGCAATAAAGGGTCGGTGTCATTTTACGAGGAAGGAAAATGACACCGACCCCGTTTATTCACAATTTTGACCCTGTAAAACACCAGTTAAGGGATAAATTCGCAATGAATTTATGGCTTATTCAAGCTGCTTCAATTGGTTATCGAGGTCCGACCCCGATTCGACTTGGAAGCTACTCTGCTCTATCCGCATTAATCAGGCGGGTGTAATTCCGAGCACGATGTCCCAGTTGGCGACCAGTTTCACATCCTCCTTGCCTGTCGGCCTGAATTCGCTTGTCACCAGGTGACGGAGTGCTTCAGGCACGCGCTGGAACAGGAAATCATCCGCATTGCGCGGTTCGTCGGCAACATATAGCTGTGTGACGAAGGGCTCCGCGCCCTCAGGGTAGACGGCGACATGGATGTGCGGCGTCCGGCCGGGATAAGGGTGCGGACGGATGGTCCTGAACCGGTAGTTGCCCCCATGAGCTGTCAGCGTGTGCCCGAAGCCCTGGAAATTCGGGTCAAGCGCGCGTTGGCCGTTCTCCCGCGGATGCCGGTAGCGACCATTGGCATCGCATTGCCAGATCTCGATTCGCACACCATCGAGTGACTTGCCATTACGGTCAAGGATACGACCGCCGAGATCCGTAATCTGACCCTGGGCCGGCTGTGCCTGTCCCCTGACCCGTGTCAGGTCATTATCGTCATCCAGGGGCGGTTCCGGGGGATAGAAGGGACCGGCCGGCTGGCGTGGCGTGAGGGTCAGCTCACCGGTTGTGGCCGGCAGGTAACTGGCGGCCAGTAGCCCGGCGGTATTCCTGAGAAAACGTCGGCGCGTGAGGTTTGACATCGGGCTGCTCCACTGAATCGACGATTGTTAAGACCTCCCGGCTTTCGCAGGGTTCCGGCAACGCTCGCAAAACAAAGAAATCAATGAGGTCAGGCTCAATTGATTCATCAATATCGCTTCTAATCAAAGGGGCTGTGCTATCGCTGATTTCAGTTACATAATACAGTGTATTTGGGGACAGACCACGATTAAACACCGCCGCACATAAAAAAACCGTGGTCTGAGGCTCCCCCAGTATAACGGACAGGATTATTGAGAGGCATACCTCTCCTCAAATTCTACCGGGCTGATATAGCCCTAGTGTAAAAGGGGACGGAGGCATTTATAGCATCCGATGAAAGCGCTCAAGTACTCTAAACCCTTGCGGTTTAATGCCTCACTCTGACCCCTTGAATTCTCCCTTAATTACTATGTTCAAGTACTCTGACTCCTTGATCTTCGGCATGCGTGTCAGTTTTCAATTTCCAGATAACGCAGGCATTCAGGATCGAGCTCACTGCGCGCACGGTCGAGTATTTTTTGTTCCAG
>CAMYMI010000030.1 GCA_947259415.1 uncultured Ectothiorhodospiraceae bacterium
TAACCGGGGACGTAGGGAAAGCGCGTCGGGCTGCGGCTGATAGCGTGCGCTACCGGT
Source organism: uncultured Ectothiorhodospiraceae bacterium (assembly GCA_947259415.1). Classification (GTDB taxonomy): domain Bacteria; phylum Pseudomonadota; class Gammaproteobacteria; order UBA9214; family UBA9214; genus CAMYJZ01. The sequence continues at coordinate 58 of CAMYMI010000030.1, forward strand.
TCCAGATTGGGAAAGGCGAGCACGGCGACAGCGGCGCGGGTGATCCTGCCCTGGTCCTCGAAGCCGACATCGACACCGGCCACGGTATTGACCGGCCCCAGCCGGTCCTCGCGCACAACCTGTGATCGCAAGGCCTCCTGAATGGCGCGGGCCGAGGCGACATCACGTGGCCATTCGATCTCACTGTCCGCTGCGATGCGCATCGCGGCATTGTAGGCGTATTCACAGACAGGATCAGATGGCGCGCAGCCCCGGTTTCGGATCCACAGGCGTCTTACCAGAAATACAGCGCCTGCGCGCGAATTTTAAAACATGTACAAAACCCATACTTGACACCGCCAGTGAACTGTACAAAAATTATACATTCAATGACATCAGGATTGCTTCATGTAGCGCTGAATTCAAGAAATAACAATAAAAACAATTAGTAATATGGAAAACAGCATGAATGAACGATTGTACAACCAGAGGAGAATATTATGATCAACCATTCCAGAAAGAGCCGGCGAAGTATTGTAGCGACACTGGCTATAGCGGCTCTGGCCGGTTCGGCCGCCTCCAGCGCCGGCCCCTTTTGCGCAAACAATCAGCGCCATATGGGTCCAGCGATGTATCCCTATACAGCGCAAGGACCGTATCCGACCTTCAGTCCCCAGCCGCCTGTGGCTCAGTACAGAGCACCGTCCGTAAGCACCGGCCACATGGCTGGGCCCGGTAACTGGCGCATGCCCGCGCCTATGAATAATTCAGGTGGACCTGTAGAGCCGGTTACTCCCGAAGCAGAACAGGCGAGACCGGTGCAAGCTAAGTCGGCCAGCACCCCGGACAAGGCTGTCGCTGAGAATATCACCGTCCGTATCGATGGTATGCGGTTTGAACCGGCGCGTATTACCGTCAAACCGGGGACCACTATAACCTGGATGCATAACGGGCGTATGCCGCACACGGTTACCGGCGAATTGGACGGGCCAAGCTCCAAAACCCTGTATGCCGGGCAACAGTACAGTCATACCTTCACAGAAGCCGGCAGCTACCAGTACGCCTGTGATTTCCATCCCTCAATGAAGGGTAAGGTGATTGTCGAGGGAGACGGTATCGGCACCTAAACATAACCGGAGCCGGATCCCCATTTATAACCGGGGTCAGATCCCGATTTCTGTATATTTTAGGAAAGACTGGGATCTGACCCCGGTTATTATGGCATTGTATCCCCGACCAGGGTGTGGCCGCTGATCTGTGTTATCACCGGCCTCCCGTTTTCCAGTGCATATAATGCATGTTCGCGGAATTTACTCACCCTTCTTGTGCCGTCAAGGGTAAGGGTCTCGGTTATCGTTGAGTACGAGCGCCCACTCAAACCGTCCGGCATGACGTGGATCACCGTACTGTCGCGGCGGTACTCGTATTCCTCGATAGTCGGCCAACCTTCTTCAATCAGTTCCAGATACTCTTGCTTGTCGAGTCGCACCGTCGCCATCCATTTGTCATGTGGAAACTGGATAACCTTCTCGAAGGCGTCACTCAGATAGTACCCGATATCTGCCGTGTTGCGATTCCTTGCCGCCGCATCAGTTTCATCGATGACCTGCTGGATGTGTTCCCTGGTGATGTTGTCACCTGCCTGTGCCTGCAATGACAGCAAAACGGCAAGCACAGTGCCGGTCAATCGTCTGCTCACGCCATTTTGTCCTGTAAAAAAGTGTCAAAGTACATTTAACACTAAATAAAAGTGAAAAGGTACTCTGACACCATTTGTTTCCTACTTCGCACGCAGTTTGCCGAGCGTGAAATACACCGGGCAGAAGCCACTGAAGGCACTTTGCAGCATCAGTGTGCCGATGATAGCCGGTAACAGCAGCCACAGGGTGTTGCTGAAGTAGCCGAGTAGGGTGCCGAGCAGGATCAGTGCCCCGGCAATCCCGTCATGCAATCGTGTGTTTTCTCCCATGGTGTCCTCCTCGCATGTGCTGGTTTCCTCGGAAGCTGTACTTGCGCAGTTCTGGGGATGTGAACGGTGCTATCGTGTTGACTCACACGGTACTATGCGTGGTGTGTCAGCCAGCGGGTAACTTCAGTATAGACCGAACAGATCACCTGCCGGGGTGAATCGGGTCGTGTAAATTTCATCGGGTGGAGTGACCTCATGGTCGCTGATCGCACCGCTGGCCGGTGCCCCTCTCTATGCGGATGCGGCGCGGGGCACCCTAAAGAAGTCACCCCGCTGGCCGTTTGGGTCTCAGGGGTCCTGGGTGGTCCAGGGCAGGGAAACAGCATGAGACGCGACAGCGGGGCATCGGCAGGTAACAAGCGTGGTGGCTACTGGGGCGGCATGCTGTTCGGCCTGCTATTTTTCGCTGTCGGGGCCGCGTTCCTGCTACTCAGTGTGATCCCCAATTTGTGGGATGCGCTGCGCATGCGCGACTGGGTGCAGGTGCCGGCCAAGGTCGTGGCGGTTGACCTGAAGTCAAATAATACCGATGACAGTACCACTTATAAGGTTACCGCCCGTTTCAGCTACGCCTACCAGGGACAACGCTATACCGGCAACCGTGTCGGTATCGCCGATGGCGGCAGTGACAATGTTGGGGACTGGCAGCGCGACACCTATGCCCGGCTCAAGGGGCAGCACCAGACCCGGTTATGGGTCAACCCCGACAATCCCGCCGAATCCATTTTCGATCGAAAACTGCGCTGGGGCCTGCTGGGATTCAAGCTGGTCTTCATCACCGTGTTTGGCGGCTTCGGTGCCGCGGTGTTCTGGTACCTTTTCCGCAAGCCGAAGCCGGTGCCGCCCGGTCTCCCGGCCTGGCAGGCCAGGGCAGAGTGGGTGGACAACCGCATCCGTTCCAACGCCCGCTCCACGCTCTGGGTGGCCTGGGGCTTTGCACTTTTCTGGAATGCGATTTCCTCGCCCATCCCGTTCGTCCTTCCCGGGGAACTGGCCAAGGGCAACCAGCTGGCCTGGGTGGCACTCATCTTTCCGCTGGTGGGCCTCGGCCTGCTGGTCTGGGCCATCCAGCAGACGCTCAACTGGCGGCGCTTCGGGATCACGCTGTTGCAGATGGATCCGTTTCCCGGCGCGATCGGGGGAGACGTCGGGGGTGTGGTGGAGCTGCGGCTTCCCTATAACCCGAAGTATCGGTTCCGGGCCACGCTTACCTGTCAGCATGTCTATACCCGGCGCACCAGCGACGGCAGTGAGACGGTGCGCGATGCCAAGTGGCAGGATGAGCAGCTCGCGGAGGTCCAGCCCGGGCTGCATGGTACCCGGTTGCGTTTCCTGTTCCAGCCGCCGGGTGACCTGCCCGAGAGCAGCGCGGGTGATGCCGGTCGGTATGAATGGACTGTGCAGATCTCCGCAAGTTTGCCGGGCACAGACTTCGACCGCAGCTGGGAGATCCCGGTGATTGAGAATGCCGGTCCGCAGACTGCCCGCGAGCGGATCGAGCGCCGCCTGGTTGAGGTCGATCCGCTGGTGCTACCGGACGCAGTGGTCCGGATCCGTGAGACCGGCGCCGGTGTTGAGCTCTACTATCCCTACCTGCGTAACCCGGGCATGGCACTCGGTACGCTGGTCACGGGCGGCGTCTTCGTCGGTTTTGCCTGGCTGTTTCATGCGGCGGCCACTAAAGACGGGATCTCGGATTTGTTCATCGGGCTGTTCGCCGCTGTGGGCGTCCTGATTATCCTGTTGGGCCTCTACCTGGCAGGCAATTCCCTGCGCGTCACGGCCGGCAGGCGAGGGCTCAATGTCGAACGCGGGATCTTTGGTCTGCGCCTGGCGCGCCACGCGGCCACCGATGAGATCAGCGCTATTGAAAAATCCATCGGGATGCAATCCAGGCAGGGCAACCGGTCGCGTGCCTATTACCGGATCGAGGTGCGCACTCGTGACGGTCGCCGCATCACGGCAGGCAATGGCATCCCTGGGGCCAGCCGCGTCGATGCCATAATCCAGCGCATCCACCAGGCGCTTGATTTGCCAGACCGGGCGGATACAGCAGAAAAGACCGAGGCACGCTTCGAGGAAACTCTGACCACTGTATCGGCCGCGGAGGCGATGGCGGGTCAGGATCACATGAATCGTGTGCGCCGGCTGATCAGCGTTGCAGCCGGTGTGGTCTTTTTCGCAGTTGTCATCTGGCAATTCAGGGACGTCATTTCCAGGCTGTTATAGCAGGAAATGGGGACAGATTTATTATTCCGGTTTAGCCGCGATACTGTCCACAAACAACCGAGCCTGCAAGGCGCTCACACGGGTCGTACCGGTTATTGAAAAAAGCCTGCAGTCGCTATTCGTTATTTGTACGTTTCCAGGTCACATTCTTGACTCATGTCAATTAAGCAATATCTCCCCATCCAGTAGCTAATGGTTATGTGCATGTAATCACAAATTGCACACAGGACATCCTGGTTTGGCCATCCCTGACATAGGGTTTAATGAGTAATATGACATATTCAAGGGGATGGTCTTGTCACCGGCCCTGATGGCGCCACTCCACGTAAATTTATCAAGGAAACCGATGGTTGCATCACCCCTGAGGGTGCCTGAAGTATTGCGAATGGATGTCCAGTTCTGTTTCCAATCCTGATTTCCCCTGCCTGATGGTTGTGATGGCGGCCTCATAATTTTCACTTGACAGATCGAGAATGCTGGTTAAACATTAAAAGCATATTTGGGACAATATTCCCACAATTACGGAGAGCTACCCATGAACCATCGCCATCAATTGACCATTTTGACGCTTGCTCTGCTCCAGGCCGCCTGCGGTGGCGGTGGAGGTGACAGTTCTACCGGCAGCTTCACGCCCGCGGCGGCGAACGCAACCATTATCGGGTCCGTCCCGGGGACCATGATCGAAGCGTTCGGCGACAACGGCTCGTATTATGTCGTCGAATCAAACGACAACGGAACCGCCCGGCATCCATTCGAACTCGATGTACCCTCAGGGCTCGGTATTCATCTTGTCATGATTACAGGAGAGGGAACCCCCGACGAGGTGATTACACCCATTGGATTCCGCGATTCCACGGGAAACATCCGGACCCGTTTCGCACTCGGCGGGGGAGAGGTGGTCGACCTGGGGCATATACCGCTGCACATGGGCAGAAATGCTGCAGCCATGGACGACCTTGACGACGACGGCGTGCTCGACCGCCCTATGGTGCTCGACGACGTGGGGGCTCAGAACCCTTTACGCCAGTCCGACGTTGATGAAGATGGTGTCGACGACTGGAATGATGATGACCACGGTGGGTATCAGTACGATGGCAGTACCAGAGATCCACAAGATGAAGACGATGACGGCATCCCCAATATCTACGACCCTGAGTATGTGGCCCGGGAAGGTGACGGCGACAGCGATGGCTTGCCAGACAACGTTGATGCAAATCCGCAGAATGACATAGATCACGGTAACGATGGTCTCCGTGATGACTGCGATAGAGACGGGTACAACGACGAGGACCGGAACCGCGACGGCTTCCATGATGATGACAGCGATCGCGACGGGTACCACGATGACGACCTGGATCACGACGGGCGTCACGATGATGAGGAAGACGACGACATCGGGAGCTGCGGTGCGCTTACACCTGAACCGACGCCAACACCAACACCGGAACCAACACCAACTCCGGATCCGACACCAACTCCGGATCCGACACCAACTCCGGATCCGATGCCGACACCGACACCGGAACCGACGCCAACACCCGAACCGACACCAACTCCGGATCCGATGCCGACACCGACACCGGAACCGACGCCAACACCCGAACCGACACCGACACCAGTTGGTAGTTTTGAGGCCGGTCTGGCAAAGTATGATGCGGCCTGCATGGGCTGCCATGGTGCGGGAACACACGACACGAGCAACGCGCCTTTCGGAGACATCGCGGGTAAAACCAGCGGATTGGTCACGGACCCCATCTCAGGCGGGATGGACATCGGTGACATCGCTGGCGGGATGGCAGGCATTACGCTGACGAACCAGGAGATCCTTGATCTTCAAGCCTTCCTCGACAGCCCGTTGATATAACAGCCAGCCCTCAGCAACCGGCCCCGGGGATTCCCCGGGGCCTTTTGCTTTCATAATTGGTGGGACAGTATATTTATACTGTTGCAATGACGAGATTTTGAATTACGTATACTGTCCCCGGAATAGTTGTAATCTGGCTGCTTTGATTACTCTATACTTATTCGAGTATGGCCAGCCGATTCTTCATTTTGTTTTCTTTTCTCGCGCTGTTTTCAGGCTTCACTTCTGCCGGGCTGGAGGATGGCGATATCAAACTGGAGCAGAGTGTTTGCGGGCTGCAGGAGCCCTTTATGTTCTGGCTATGGAGCGGTATGGCCGGCAGCCCGAATGCCGATCGACTGTCAGGATTGCGTAATGTCGAGGATATTGCTTTTGAGACCAAAGATAACAGGCTATTACGCGGTTACAGACTGAAAGCCGCTGGAGGCGAAGGGCAGGTGACTGCGCCAAAGGGCTACCTGCTGGTCATGCAGGGAAATGCCATTTTGGCAGACCAGATTATTGAAGAGTTTACGCCTTATTCATCAGCCGGATTTGATGTTTATATCTATGACTTTCGTGGCTATGGCCGTTCTGGCGGTAAGCGGCGACTTAAGGCAATTGTCAGTGACTATGTGGAAATTCTCGCTGCACTCAATTTGTCTGGTTATAAGCAACAGTTCGTCTATGCCATGTCGTTCGGAGGTGTTGCCTTTCTGGATGGATTTGAATCACACGCCAGGCTGGACCGCATCATTGTCGACTCCACGCCGAGTCGCTTGTCTGATTACGGGTGCCCGTCAGAATATGATCCCGTTAACCATCTTCCGGAGGATTGCAGTCATTTCCTGTTGATTGTAGGGGAGAATGACAGGGTTGTCCCGCCATCCATGTCACAGGTACTGGTGGAAGCAGCACAACATTGCGGGGCACAGCTACTGAGGGACGAAGCGTTTGGACACCCCTTTATGGACTCTGACCGATCGGTGCATCGGAGGCGTATGCAGGCGATTGAAGAATACCTGCTCAAAAAACCGGGGTCAGATCCCAATTTCCGCTAATATTAGGAATAACTAGGATCTGACCCCGGTTTTTTTACGATGGTAAACCACCGTGCACGATGGCTATTAATCATCCTGCTGATTGCCACATCGGCCGGGACGCTGCTGGTTGCGCAAGAGGCCGACGAAGTGGTGGTCAAGCGCGGCACCATAGAAGATGACCTTTACGTGGCCGGTCGCAGCGTGGATGTCGTGGCGCAGGTACAGGGTGATGTGACCGCGGCAGGACAACGCGTCAGCATCGATGAATCGGTGACCGGTGACGTGCTGGCAGCTGGAGAGACCGTTACGATCCTGGCACAGGTGCAGGACGATGTCCGCGTGGCCGGGCGCTCCGTCACCATCGCCGGGTCGGTTGCGGGCCATGTCGTCGCTGCCGGTGAGACCGTTAGCATTGCACCGGCAGCGACCGTCGGCGGGTGGGCGTGGCTCGCGGGACGGGAAGTGCACGTGGCCGGCCGGGTCGGCAAGGAACTCAAGGTGGCGGGGCAGGTCGTGACTGTCTCCGGTGAAGTCGCGGGTGATGTGGAGATCATGGCTGAAGAAATCCGGATTCTGGCCCGTGCCAGGATCAAGGGTAATCTGGTCTATCGCAGCGAAAATGAACCGCAAATTTCCGAAGATGCCGACATCGCCGGTGACATCATCGCCAAACCAGTGCTGTACCCGGAACCGGAAGACAGAGGCGGTGGATTTATTTTCCTTCTCGCGCTGGCAGTGGCGGCCATTGTTTATTTCCTCCTGTTTCCGGTATTCAGCGTTGCCGGCGCCGAGGGCCTGCGGCGGGCACCCCTTACCGCGTTGGGTATCGGCGTTGCTGTCCTGTTCGCCACGCCCTTCGTGATTCTGCTGCTATTCGTTACCCTGATCGGTGTGCTGATTGCGCTGCCCTTGCTCGCCTATTATCTGGTGTCCCTGTTGGGAGGCTTGCTGACCGGCGTAATCTATGTGGGCGATGCCGGTCTGCGGCTCATGGGCAGGGCCGGATCCGCTGCCAAAGGCATGCGCGTGCTGTCCATCGTGGTTGCCCTGGTCGCCATCCTGTTGATCCAGGTCATCCCCGTAGTTGGGGCACTGGCAGTGCTCGTCCTGTTCGTACTCGGGCTGGGCGCACTCCAACTCCAGATCTGGCGCCGCTATTCGCAATAATGATCGCGCCTGCAAGGCGCTCCTGCAGGGTATGGTTTGTTGTCGGAGCGTTTCGCAAGCGCGATGGTTCTGCATGGCGAAAAAAATGGTAATGGTTCGATGGGTACGGCCTGCGGCCTTTGCCCATCCTGCCTGAATTTCACGCCTTGCATGCGCGCTGGTTTTTCACATTCAGTAGTCTTCTTCTACGGGCTCTGTGCGTTCGGCTGCCACATAGGGAATCTGCTGATAATGGCTGATCGGTTGACCACAGACGGGGCAGTGTTCGGCGGGGCGCTCGACCAGGGTAGAGCCGCAGATCTGGCAAACATGATAATCCACATACTCCCCTTCAATATGGGCGATCAGGAACTTAAACCATTTATTCGCGGCATCCTGCATGCGGCCCAGCAGTTTTCGATGCTGCTTCTCCGCCTCCCAGGCCCAGGTCAGATTATCGATCGCTGCCTGGTGGTTTTCAGGCTTGATCCGCGCCAGGATGGCCGGGTACCGGTGGTCGATCTCGTCGGCCTCGACCCCGGTAGCGTGCAGGATATTGGAGCGGGTGCTTTCTACCGGCCTGGGCTGCAGGGCTTTCCGGGGCACCCCGACGCCGAGGGTATCGAGTATGCGCTTGAAGTTGCGTGCGTGAATGGCCTCGGAGGCGGCCAGGGATTTGAACAGGTAGGCACTGTTGGGATAACCCTCCGCCACGGCCTTGTCGGAAAATGCGCTGTAGGAAACGTGCGCCTCTACTTCATCCTGGTAACGTTCCTGCAGGGCCTGTACGGTCTCGGGATAGTCCGCCGCCATGCAAACAGAGACTCCCGGGGCCAACAACAGCGTTCCGAACACGAATACTTTCAGGATATTCCGAAACCCGTCTGTATCTGCCATGGAAATCGTCTCCTGCAAAACCGGGATCAGATCCCGGTTATCTCTAATATTAGAAGAAACCAGGATTTGATCACGGTTTTTTTTAGGGACTCACGGGCCGTGCCAGGATCATGAAATCGTAGGGTTCCATTTCCAGCATGTGGGCGGCGACAATGGTGCGCCCGGCCACCAGGTCGACCACACTCTTGCGCAGGCCGAGCAGACGCAGGCGCCGGCCCTCGATCGGCTGGGGGCTTGCGCTGAAATTGGCCAGCACCAGCACGCTGTAGTCGCCGTTGGTGCGGAAGTAGGCAAACACATGTTTGTTCCCGGATTCGACGATTTCCGTTTCTGCGCGGTCCAGCGCCGGGTTCTGCTGGCGTATCTGGATGAGCCGTAGCAGGTCCTGGTAGATGCGTCCGGGAATGGTCTCGGGTTCGCGGCGCTCTTCGGCACGCGCCCAGTCGAAGGCGGCACGGTGCAGCCAGCGGGTGTCACCGATCTTATCCGCATCCCGTTCGTAGCCGTAATCATTGAGCATGCCGATTTCATCGCCAAGGTAGATGAGGGGTATGCCGCCGATGGTGAGAATGATGCCATGCAACAGCAGGATGCGCTGGATTGCCAGTTCGATCTGCTGATCGTCATCCTCCTTCAGGGCTTTCTCGAGCCCTGTCAGCGAGGCGCAGGTCCCGGAGATGCGCGCCTCGCCGGTTGTCAGGTTTTCCTGGAATGGCATGCCGCGGGCAAAGCTGCCAGTGAAATGCCCGGTGAAAAAGTTGGTGAGAAAACGGCGGTGGGAGGGTGGGTCATACCCCGGGATTTTCAGGTCGTCGTCCGAAACGGCGAAACCGATGTCATCGTGGCAGCGCACATAGTTTATCCAGGCACAGTTCGCGGGAATGGCAAAGCGTTGTTGCATGGCATGCGAGAGGATATCGACCTTGCTGGTTGCCAGCGAATTCCACAGCAGTGCCATCAGCTGCGGGTTATAGGAGAGCTGGCACTCCTCCTTGCTGATGTACTTGCCCACCTCGTCCGGATGAACGATGGCCTCGGATTTGAACACCATGGCCGGGGCGGCGATGCTGACCAGGGCATTGAAGGCCTGAATAATAATGTGCGCCTCGGGCAGGTTCTGGCAATCGGTTCCGAGTCGCTTCCACACGAAGGCCACGGCATCCAGACGCAGGATTTCCACGCCCTGGTTGGCCAGAAACAGCATCTCCTCCAGCATCCGGTTGAAGACAACGGGGTTTTCATAATTGAGGTCCCACTGGTAGTTGTGAAACGTGGTCCAGACCCATTTTTTCAGCCGGTTTCGATAGGTAAACGAGCCCGGGTGTTCGTCCGGAAACACCGGCGTCAGGGTCCGTTCATAGGCATCCGGCAGTGCCCGGTCGGGGAACATCCGGTAGTAGAGCTGGTAGTTCTCGTCCCCGTCCAGTGCCCGGCGTGCCCATGCGTGTTCATCGGAGGTGTGGTTGAATACGAAATCCAGGCACAGTGAGATCCCGTGGTGGCGCAGCTCGGAGGCAAGTTCGGCGAGCTGGTCCATGTTGCCCAAGCCGGGATTTATCTCACGGTAACTCGATACCGCATAACCGCCGTCATTGTCAGCCGTCGGTACCTTGAATACCGGCATCAGGTGCAGATAATTCACACCCAGCTCGGTAAGGTAGGGGATGCGTTCGCGCAAACCGGCGAGGTCTCCCGCGAACAGGTCCACGTAGCACATCGTGCCGATCATGCGCTGCGACTGGTACCATTGCGGGTCCGTCTCGCGCAAGGCATCCAGGGCCATGAGTTCCGTGGGGCGGTGGATCCACATCTCCGTCGCGGAGGCCAGGATGCTCTCCAGGTGATAGAAGAAATCGTAGTGCTCGCCGTAGAGTGCGTGCAGGCCACTGAACAGGCGGGGAAAGTGCTGTCGCAGCCGGGTCAGGTAGCCTTCCCACTCATCCTCATCCACCCGGTCTGCGAAACGCGATTCCAGGCGCGGCAGCAGTCGCTCCAGCGACACCGCAGCATGAGTTGTAAGCCAGGCGTTATCATTCATGTACATGTACCGATTCCAGGATCAAAAACGGGGGTCAGAGAACAATTGTTTGTAATATTAGCGATAATTGTTCTCTGACCCTATTTATTTTTCCTGATATGACACGCATCCACTCGACAGCCCGCAGGGGCCATGGCAAATGGATTGCGCCGGCTCTCCGCTGGGCTGTCATACTGGGAGTCATCATGGCGGGAGGCTGGTACATGATTGGTATGCCCGGTAAATCCTGGTCGGCGCCGGTGCCGCCCCTGTCCGGTGAAGAACAGCTGATCCATGCCAACCTGAGGCGCCATGTCGAGGTGTTGGCGGACCGGATTGGCGAGCGCAATGTCTGGCACCCCGAGGAACTGGCTGCCACCGCCGGGTATATCCGCGATACCCTGGAAGGCTCGGGCTACGAGGTAGGTGCCCAGTCCTTTGAGAGCCAGGGCCAGACGCTTCACAACCTCGAGGTGGAGCTGACGGGTGACAATGCCCCTCAGGAGATCATTGTCGTGGGCGCGCATTATGATTCGATAGCCGGTACGCCGGGTGCCAACGACAATGCCTCGGGTGTCGCCGCCCTGCTGGAGCTCGCACGGCTGCTGGCCGGCAACACCTATCCGCGCAGCGTACGCCTCGTGGTCTTTGCCAATGAAGAGCCGCCGTTCTTCTACAGTGAAGAGATGGGAAGTAATGTGTATGCCGCCCGCTCGCACCAGCGTGGCGAGCAGATCAAGGCCATGCTGGCACTGGAGACGATCGGCTATTACACCGACCGGTCTGCCAGCCAGCGGTATCCATTTCCGTTCCGCTTCTTTTATCCGGACACCGGGAATTTCATCGGCTTCGTCGGCAATCTTTCTTCCCGGCGCCTGGTGCGTCAGGCGATCGGGGCATTCCGTGCAGCGACGGCGTTCCCCTCGGAAGGCGTGGCGGCCCCGGGCTGGATGATGGGTGTCCACTGGTCGGACCACTGGTCCTTCTGGCAGGCAGGCTACCCGGCCATCATGATTACGGACACGGCGCTGTTTCGTTACCCGCACTACCACGCGGCGACGGACACGCCGGAAAAGCTTGATTACCCGAGCCTGGCGCGGGTCACCCGGGGGTTGGCAGATGTCGTCGCCGAGCTCGCCGGGAAATGAAAAACTGGGGTCAGATCCCAGTTTCTTCTAATATTAGCGATAACCAGGATCTGACGCCGGTTTTTCGGTTTTTATTGGAGCGATTGCGATGGTGCGTATTCTGTGTCTGTTCGTTAGTGCGTTATTGTTCAGTATCGCCGTGTCGGCGGCAGGGCACGATGCGGCGACAGCGACACTGATTGAGGACCTGGGGCTCAGGCAAGCCCCGCAACCCATCCGGGAGGCGACGTACTGGCAGAAGCCCCGGCGCATTGTGGTGTTGATGGAGGCGCGGCAGCGGCAATCCAGGCCCGATGCGGTCGAATGGTTGAAGCCGGTGGCGGGGGATGCCGAGTTCGTCGTTGCATCGTCCCGCAAGGAGATGGCGAAACTGCTCGACGGTGCGGATGTGCTGCTCGGCTATTGCACGCACGAGACGCTGACGAATGGCAAGGATCTGCGCTATATCCTCAATTATTCGGCCGGGGTCGATAAATGCATGAGCTCACCCCTGATCAAGGAGCGTGATCTGCTGGTGACCAATATGCAACGCATCTACGGACCCGGCATCGCCGAACACACCATCGGTATGATGTATATGCTGACGCGCAAACTGCATGTCTTCCACGACCGGCAGCGTGAGCAACAATGGGACCGCAAGGCGGTTACGCGCACGCAGATGTGGGAGGTACAGAGCCGTACCATGCTGGTTGTGGGGCTCGGCGGTATCGGCACGGAGATCGCGCGTCGGGCGGCCGCCCTCGGCATGCGTGTGCTCGCCACGCGCAATTCATCACGCGAGGGGCCGGATTTCATGGAATACGTCGGTCTGTCGCATGAGTTGGCCGAACTCACAAAACAAGCCGATGTCGTGGTCAATGCCACGCCGCTGACACCCGCGACTACCGGACTTTTCGATCGCAAGTTCTTTAGTGAAATGAAGCCCGGCACCTATTTCATCAATGTCGGGCGCGGCAAAAGCGTGGTGACCGGCGATCTCATCGACGCCTTGAACTCCGGGCACCTCGGCGGGGCCGCCCTAGACGTACAGGACCCGGAACCGCTGCCCCCCGGGCATCCCTTGTGGAGCGCCAAAAACATCATTATCACGCCCCACATCAGCGCCGGCTCGGATGCACAAATGGAACGTTATTGGCTCGTGGTGCGCGAGAACCTGCGCCGCTACACAAACGGCGAGCACATGCTCAATGTGGTGGACATCAAGCGCGGGTATTAGCAAAAACCGGGGTCAGATCCCGGTTGTCGCTAATATTAGAAGAAACTGGGATCTGACCCCGGTTTTTTAAATGGAGAAACAGTATGTTTGCACCGATTGAAATACCCTTTGGCTGTGTGATGATGTTCAACGTGGTCGATCTGAAGGACGGCGTCACGGTCGAGGATGTCGAGCTGGTGCTGGGTGAGATGTGCAATGTGGTGAAAAACACCTACGGTGACGACAATGGCGGCTTTATCGCAGGGCAGGTCTTCAAGTACTCCGGGTTTGTTTCCGAGGAGGGTACGGTCGGCGAGGCCCCGGAGGATAACGAGGTCGCGGCCAAGATCCAGCAGGGCGAACTGGCCATCGTGACGTACTGGAAATCCTTCGAGCAGCACGAGAAGTCACACGCCGACAAGATCTTCAATGAAAAATTCGCGCAACTGGTGGAATTCTGCGACGAGACCTATGAGCTGGGTTACCAGATGCTCTGGCAGGGCGTACCGGAATAGCAGGCCGGGGCCGGATTTCGGTTATCGCAAATACTTTAGAGAAGCCCTGCTTTTACAGCGGTGCTCAGCGATGGTTTTGCAGCCACTCTCGGGTGAGTTTCTGAGCCTCTGCAAGCTGGGCAGGTGTCATTATTTGCGCAATGCTGTCACGGAATTCGGTTCCAGTGGTATCGCCGTGAGCATTGGCGATATTAAACCACATGTACGCCTTTACATAGTCCTGTGGGACACCAAAGCCCAGGCTGTACTGCATGCCAAGGTTGCGTTGTGCCGCGACGTCACCGCGCCCGGCTGCCTTGTGATACCACTTGGCTGACTCGCTGTAATCCTGTGGTACCCCCGTACCCTTTTGATATAAGGTACCCAGGCTGGCTTGGGCATTGATGTCACCCCGTTCAGCCGCTTGCTGGTACCACCTTGTCGCTTCGCTAAAATCCTGTGGGACCCCCTGGCCTTTGAAGTATAATGAACCCAGGTTGAATTGTGCTTGGGCATCACCCCGATCAGCTGCCCGACGGTACCAGTTCGCCGCTTGCTTGTGGTCCTGCGTGACCCCCAGGCCCTGTTCAAACATCAGACCCAGGTTGAATTGAGCAGTAGCATGTCCCTGTTCGGCAAGCGGTTGCCATTCCCGCAGGGCAGTCTCATAGTCCCCGTCCTTGTATGCAATATACCCATCAGCAAATCCACCATATTTGCGGACTTCGTCCTGCATTTCAGTTGCACAGGCAGATAGAGTTATCGCTAGTAAAAGCGCGATCTTTTTCATGCATACTTCCGTAAGACGTAAGATCTATCTATTAATAGCAGGCCTATAGGTAAAAAATCACTTTGTTATATTTAGGCATTGTTTCCGCTGTCACATCTCCGGCTTTCAACAAGATTGCGTAGTCAGGAAGGCTGCACATCTTCCCGATGCACCACCAACCTATCAAAAAGGTGCACGCGCAAATCATATTATCCGGTAAAAATGGTGTCGGGTGTTAGCTTACATTATTAGTATGTAAGGAGCTTATTCCCCTGAGGTGTTTTATTCGCCCACACCCGGCTAAAATTAATACTAATCAACTGCTTCAAGTATTGGTATTGTCCTTAAGTACAGTTCACATGACCGGTAGGATATGTTTTTACGTGAACGAGTAATCGAGGTCAGATCCTATTTATCGCTAATGGAATATACCGGGATCTGAGCCCGGTCTTTGAGAGAGATAAAACAGGAACATCATGGATATTCAGACGCTGACAAGTTTTTTCATGTGGTGCACAGTCATAAACGGGGCCCTGTTGATGCTCTGGACGAGCATATGTATATTCACCCCTGATTTGGTGTACCGCACGCAGAGCAAATGGTTTCCAATTCCCCGAGAAACCTTCAACGTGGTCATTTACTCCTTCCTCGGGTTATTCAAAATCTTTTTCCTGGTATTCAATGCCGTTCCCTACGTGGCACTGCTGGTCGTTGGTTAAAAGGAGCATCCATCAAGGCCTTTCACTTGACGGGTATTTTTCCGAGTTCAATAGTCGCAAGCAAAAGCAGGCGTTGAATGACCGGTTCTGGCCGTTCTCCAATGCCCAGGAGAGTAATTCCTTACTAATTTAGTCAGATGACAGCATTTGGCCCAAATGCACATTCACATCTTATATATTCGTTGCCGTATTTTATTGACTGTGCGACGCAATGCCACACCCATCCATAATGAAACTCTAATATAATGATAATAGGATAACGATACCGAGTTAAATCAAGAATTGGTTAACTCGGCACCATGGCAGTGAAGGCAGATCTTCGAATTTAACCAGCGAACCGGGGCTGCAGGAAATGATGGCGCTCGGATCAGGGACTGGAAGGCTGAGTTCAATGCTCTGCCGAGGTGGTGATTCGCATAATTAACCGATGCGGACTATCGCTTAATACTACGTGAACGGCCAAACAGATTAGGGTTTCAGCGACACCTTTGGAGGTGAATCATGAACATACTAAAGGATTCATATTCTGTTGTCTTGATGATTGCTTTTGTAAGTGTTTTCTCGCCAATCTGTGTGCAATCTGAAGAAATTACCGGAATGGGACAAGGCATGGGGATGGGAAGAAATATGCCTACCTTCTCTGAATATGACCTGGATAGAGATGGAAAGTTGATTGAAAATGAATTCAATGAAGCGCGCAGCAAGAGGAGAAGTGAAAGGGCACAACAGGGATATCAGATGAGGAACATTGGCAATGCACCTTCTTTTGCCGATATCGACACAAATGACGATGGGGAAATTAATCCGGAAGAATTTGCTGCGCATCAGTCCCGGCGTCGCCAGCAAAAAGCACAGTAACTGTGATTTAGAAAAAGGCTAATAAACATCAACACGGGCTGCCAGGCCAGTCGCTCTCTATCGGGCGCTCTGGATCTGGCAGCCTGGTATTCCAAAAACCGAAAAACCGGGGTCAGATCCCAGTTTCTCCTTATATTAGAGAAAACTGGGATCTGACCCCGGTTTTTTATAAAATGATTAATTAATACATGTATTGTATTCAACGCCTGTTAATTCATTAACCGTGGGTAATTAGATTATGTTACATCGCACTTGTTTTTTAGTGACACTGCTTGCCTGTTCTTCATTCGCCCTGCTCAGTACAGGCATAATCAATTCTGCCTATGCCGATCAGAGTAATACCGATGAAATACAGCAACCGGCCCCGAATAAAATATACGGCAAGGTAACGGATATAATTGATGCTGCCGGTTACACTTATGCCGAAGTTGATACCGGAAAAGAGAAAGTCTGGGCTGCAACGTCCACCACCCCGCTAAAAATCGGTGAAATGATCACATTTACAACCGAAATGCCGATGAAAAACTTTCACAGCAACTCGATGAATCGCGATTTCGCCCTTGTCTATTTTGTAAGCCGATTTATTACTGATAAAGAAAGTCTGACAGAGACAACCACGGCAATGGCTTCACCGCATGGAAAAATCAAACCGGCGCCCGTAGTCAAGGCTGTCGAAGGCATTGATAAAGTTGAGGGTGGCAACACCATCGCCGAAGTCTATACCGACAAACAAAAGCTTAATGGCAAAGTAATTCGCGTGCGTGGACAGGTCACCAAGTTCACCGCCAACGTCATGAATAAGAACTGGCTCCATATCAGGGACAGCAGCACCCTGAATGATCTGACAATTACTACTGATAGCACGGCAGCAATCGATGCTGTTGTCGTCATCGAAGGCAAGCTTGCACTGGATAGAGATTTTGGATACGGCTATGTGTATCCGCTTATTGTGGAAGATGCCAGGGTGACAAAAGAGTAAGTATTAACCATGCGCGGGAACGCCTTGATCTGGGCGGCAGGGTGTATGGCACAAATTGGAATACTTTTGTCAAAACCGGGGTCAGATCCCAGTTACTCTTAATATTAGTGACAACTGGGATCTGACCCCGGTTTTATTTGTCCTTGATTTGTAATGATTAAAGCGGCGGTGGCCTCCGGGTCGCCTTATTCTCATATTGACATCTGATCACAGTAAGCTATATATAATACAAGCGCCGATTTGATCTCAGCTTGCAGGGCGCTCAATAAATACTTGCTAAAAAGAGGCAAAAAGAGCCCGCTTTAGCATTGCTGAGCGGGTTTTCTTATGGCGTGTGTTGCGTCGATCAGTTGAACCGGCAGCCGAAACTGGAAGTAACCAGGTTAATACCTGAGTAATTTACTCAGATGATCACTACCGACCCATTATGGTCGTTTAGTCACAGCTAATATAAACGATCGCTTAACGATCTAGAGCGACCCTCATCAGACATTCCAGCCTCACAAAGTCTGCAACCTTAATTACAAACATGCTCATCTGACTTGTACATATGTATTAGTCGAGCGATTCTGTTGATCCACATCAGTACGTTAGTAGCTCCGAGGGTGTATAAGTTTTTAAAGTAGCAGCCAGCTAAAAAATTGAACTGGACTAGATGTAAAAAACTATGGTGTGACAGCATGAAGAAATTACGTCTGACCGGTGCGGTGTGTGCAGTTTGCTTCATGACTGCGCTCATCCCCCATGCAGCAAACGCGTCTCTAGTCTTTGAAATCGAGCGCGTAAGTGACACTGTTGCAAATGTCACAGCCACAGGCACGTTAGGTCTTACACTGCCGGAAAGTAATGGGCACCAGATTTCTTTTCAGAATCCCTTTGCGGTTGGACCTGTGGGATCTGATAACAGGGACACATTTGGCTCGAGCACAATGTTAGTTGGCACCACACTCATCGATTTTGCGAATGTTCTAGGACCCGATAGGTCATTTGCAAGTGGGGTCCCATGGATATATTCAGGTGGTGGCCCGTCTGCCTTAAATCCAGGTAGTTCTGTTAGTGGCACGTTGGTGTGGATACTGCCATCAGATCTAACGCTAGCTCCCGTGGGATCTACCGGAATTGTAAATTGGGGTCATGCAACACAAGGAGTCAGCACCGGAACATGGACTATGGTATCTACAACAGTCCCCACCCCCCCAGATAACGATGATGACATTCTGTTCTATCTTCCAGCCATTATCGCCGCTGCAAAAAACAAATTAGTGGATGACCCTGTCGGCGATCAAGATAGTGATGCTGATGGCTTCACAGAGAACCAGGGTGACTGCAATGACGCTAATAACAGCATCTACCCTGGTGCACTAGAGATTTGTGGAGATGGTATAGATCAGGATTGCAGTGGAAGTGAT
>CAMYMI010000031.1 GCA_947259415.1 uncultured Ectothiorhodospiraceae bacterium
CCAATACAACGGTCGAGGACCTCACAACTATCGGTATCAATGGTGCCTTCATGGCGGCCGTTTCGCCGCTGACGGCCCAGGAGGTAGTCGACCTTCAGGCCTACTTCGACAGTCTGGTGCCGTAGATATAAATACTCAGTAATAAGCCCCGGGATCATCCCGGGGCTTTTATTTGCTATATGTATTTTTATAGAGGGGTCAGAGAGCATTATTTCCTAATATTAGGAATCAATGCTCTCTGACCTTTTTTTTATGAACCTGTCATGCAAGCAAGAGGAGAACAGTCGATGAAAAAAATTAATGCAAAGCTGTTGGGTGCAGTGCTGCTGCTGCAAGTGCTGGTGCCGCTGCCTGCGGCCATTGCCGACGATGTGCTGCCGGCCAGGCTGATGACGCTGGAGCTGGCGAGTGACATCGCCCAGGGCGCCATCGATGCCTGTCGCAAAGACGGCTACCAGGTGTCCGTCGTGGTGGTCGATCGCAGCGGCCGCACCATGGTGCTGCTACGCGATGTGTTCTCGAACCATTATTTCAACGAACTCGCACAGGGCAAGGCCAATGCCGTGGTGCTCTCCAGTGTCAGCACGGCCGAATTGAAGGTTAACCGCAGCGACATGATCGCCGAGCTGAACCTGCTCGACGGGGTGATGGTGCTGCGGGGTGGGCTGCCGATCCAGGTGGCCGGCTCCATGATCGGCGCCGTGGGCGTCAGCGGCGCGCCGGGTGGCGACAAGGACGAGGCCTGTGCGCAGCAGGGGATCGATGCCGTGCAGGAGCGGCTGGATTTCGCCGAATAGTCACCTCCGGCGCCTGCGTCAGGCGCAGGTCAGGACCAGCTTGCCGACGGTTTGTCCCGATTCCAGGTCGCGCTGGGCGCTGGCCACCTGATCGAACGGGTAACAGGTCACGGCCGGCATCCCGAGCCGGCCCTCGTCCAGCCAGTGCAGCAGTTGTTGCAGACCGGCGCTCATCAGGTCGGCCCGGTCGAACAGAAAGCTCAGGTTGAATCCCAGCACGCTGCGGTTGCGCGTCGTCAGGCTGAAGGGATTGAAGCGCGGGGTGCGCCAGTAGTGCCAGGCCAGTTTGAGCCGGTTGGGCAGCCCGCCGGTCTTCGGCAGCATGCTGTGAAAGCCGTAGATAACCAGCCGGCCGACCGGCGCCAGGTGTCGATAGCTCTGTCCCAGGGTGGCGATGCCATTGGCATCCATAATGATGTCATAGCCGTCCGGCGCGAGCTGCTCGGCTTCCTGCCACAGGTCCTGGCTCGATTTATCGATAACGGCATCGGCGCCCAGTGCCTCTACGGCCTCGACCTTGTGGGGAGCACCGACCACACCGATCACCCGGCAGTCGGCGATCTTGCCGAGCTGCACCAGCATACTGCCGACACCGCCGGCGGCGGAATGCACCAGGATGCTCTCGCGGGCACGCGGGTGGGCCAGTTCGAACAGGCCAAACCAGGCGGTCAGGGCAATCCCGGAAAAACCGGCGGCCTGCTCCGGTGACAGGCGATCCGGCAGGTCGAAGACCTGGTCGCGCGGGACAACCAGCTGGGTGGCGTAGGCGTTGAAACGGGTAAGGGCCATCACCGGGGTGCCGGGTGCCAGGTCGGTGATGCCTGCACCGCAGGCGCTGACGCTGCCGGCGACCTCGAAGCCGGGGGTGATGGGATAACCGACGTAGTGTTTGGCGGAGGCATACAGGCCCATGCGTGTGACGCAGTCCGCGTAGTTCACGCCAATGGCGGCGACATCGATCAGGACTTCGCCGGGCCCGGGGGCCAGGTCCTGGTGTTCCTCGATGGTCAACCGGTCATAACCGCCGGGTTTGTGAATGACGACCTTGCGCATGTGCTGCCTGTGGGCTGGAACCCTGCCGGCCAGGGCGGTGCAGGGATCAACTGTCGTCTTTTTTCTTGCCCTTCCTGGTGGTTGTGTCCAGATTGACCACCACCGAGGTCTGGGGTTCGTCGACAAATCGCGGTCGCATCTTCATCGGCCGTCCGGCGGCTTCCGCCAGCTCGGCTTCCCGCGCAGTGATCAGGCTCAGGCAGTCGCGGATGCCCTTGACGGTATCGTCCGACAGCGGGTGGCGATGACCGGGCCGGGTGTAGGTGTCCTTGGCAACGTCCGTCAGCACGCGCTTCATGATGCGCAGTATATGTTCTTCCTTGCCGGGTTCCTGGTCTGCCATGTCGGTACCTTGTCGCTGTGGCGTCGGGTTCGGGGTCAATATTGTCGCACAGTTGCAGACAGGAAACAGAGTGCGCCTTACTCACTGACATACATGTAGTTCCAGTCGCAGCCACCGAGTTGTTTCAGGGCCGACAGCAGGGTGTGTCCCGGCACGGCCTCGGACGGGAAGACCCCCCAGATCTCGATGAAGGTGTGGGCGAAACCGCCGTTCCTGCGGAAATTGAGGTCATACAGCTGTCCCTGAAGGCCGCATTCCCGGCAGGTCCAGCGGGTGTGAGCCGGTTGCGCCTCCCACTGCTGTAGCAGCTCCGGCCAGCGCGTCTCCACTTGCCGGCACTGCGGGCAGCGTGGCAGCGGCGCCCCGGCATTGGCACGAAACCGGATGACATCCCGGTTCGCAATCAGGCGCACATGGCAGAAGCGGCCCTCGGTGCAGGCGGTTTCACGGGCCTCGGCATCGGCGGGGGGTTCCAGCTCGATCAGGGGGGAGCAACCCAGGAAGGTCACCAGTTGCAGGAAGCGCTCCCCGGCCAGGTGGTGGGGCCCGTCCCGACATTGAAAGGCGGCGCCGATCAGGCCGATGGATTTCAGCTGTTGCACCAGTGCGTCGGTGTCGATGGCCGGGCCGTCCGTCCGCGACGGGTACAGGATGAGTTTGTGAGCGGCCATACGGGTTACCGCTGGGTTGGCTGAATGGTAAGAACAATGCAGCGGCGGGAACCGCGGCTGTTCCTGTGTGTCACCATCCCTCATAATAAGTGCCAGCCGTGCTGGCTGCTACCCGAGGCCGACCGATATGACATCTGGCGAACCGTTTTCAATCCATGCCCTGGAACTGGGGCCCATGGAAAACTTCGTTTACCTGATACACGACTATGCCACCGACCGGGCCGCCGTGGTGGATCCCGCCTGGGAGGTGCCCGAGGTGCTGGCCCTGGCGCAGCGCCGGGGCGTCACCATCACTGACATCCTGTTGACCCACAGCCACCATGACCACATCAACGGCATCGAGGCGGTGCTGGAAAAATACGACGCCCAGCTGCACCTGCTGAAGGACGAGGCGCGTTTCTGGGGCAACTGTCTGGACCTGCCGACCCTGCATCATGGCGGTGACAATATCGAGCTGGGCGAGACCGCCATCAGGGTGCTGCACACCCCCGGGCATACGCCCGGCTCTGCCTGTTACCACATCGGTGACCATCTGATTACCGGTGATACGCTGTTCGTGTTCGGTTGCGGCCGCTGTGACCTGCGCGGCGGCGACCCCGAACAGATGTATACGACCCTAAAGGACATGACCGAACGGCTGCCGGCGTATACCCGCATCCACCCGGGCCACAATTACGCGGAAAAGAGCACCTCGACCCTGGAGGAGCAGGTCGAAGGCAACCCGTTCATGCATTTCGATACCCGCGAGGAATTCATCCATTACCGCATGCACTATCACGACAGGCATCGCGATTCGCCCTACGGCCCGGTGCGCAGGGGCGAGGAAATGCAGTAACCGACCGGGACCAGGGAACCGACTATGCACAACCGTGTCCGCCTGTTAAGCAGGCTCTTCGCAGTAATCCTGCTGACAGTGCTGCTGGGTGCCTGTGCCACCCTGGGACCCTACAAGGAGCCACCGCGTGTTTCCCTGACCAGTATCCAGCCGAAGGAAATGAGCCTGCTGGAACAGCGCTATGGCCTACAACTGAGGATCCTGAATCCCAACGACACCGCGATCCCGCTCGAGGGTCTTAGCTACAGCCTCGAAATCAATGATCGGGAATTCGCCTACGGGGTTAGCCGGCAGTCGGTTTCCATCCCCGCCTACGGCGAGGCCCTGCTTGATGTCGACGTGGTCAGCAACCTGCTGAATGTGCTACGCCAGGTTCAGGAGATGGGCACCGAACAGCGCAGCAGTCTCAAGTACCGCCTGTCGGGCAAGCTGAACCTGACCAGCCGGGTCGGTTCGCTGCCGTTCGATTACCAGGGCGAATTGAACTACCTGCCGGCGGACGCTGCCGCGCCCTGATCCAGTGGGTATGAGCCGTTTCCGCGCCTACCGGGTCCATGAACACAAGGGTGCCGTGAGTGCGCGGCTGGAGACCCTCGAACTCGATGACCTCACCGCGGGGGACGTCACCATCCGCGCCCACTATTCCAGCGTGAACTACAAGGATGCGCTTGCTGCGACAGGGAAGGGCAGGATCATGCGCCGGTTCCCGCTGGTCGGCGGGATCGACGTGGCCGGGGTGGTCAGTACATCGGCTGATATCCGCTTCAAGCCCGGGGACGAGGTGCTGGTGACCGGTTGCGGCCTGGGCGAAGACCATGACGGCGGATTCTCCGAGGTCGTGCGTGTACCGGCCGACTGGGTGGTGCCATTGCCCGAAGGCCTGTCGCTGTTCGATGCCATGGCCATCGGGACGGCCGGATTTACCGCGGCCCTGGCGATCGACCGCATGGAGCAAAATGGCCTGCAGCCGGACCAGGGACCGGTCATTGTCAGCGGCGCCAGTGGCGGGGTAGGCAGCTTTGCCATCGACCTGCTGAGTGTCCGTGGGCACGAGGTGGTTGCCCTGACCGGCAAACCCGATGCCGATGACTATCTCAGGTCACTGGGGGCCGACACCCTGCTTGACCGCCGCACGCTGATACCGGGTGAACGGCCGCTGGAGCAGGCCCGCTGGGGCGCTGCCATCGATACCCTTGGCGGGACAGTGCTGGCCTGGTTGACGCGCACGGTCAGACCCTGGGGGACGATTGCCAGTATCGGCATGGCCGGCGGGATCGAGTTCAATACCACCGTCATGCCCTTCATCCTGCGCGGGATCAGTGTGCTGGGTATCACCTCGGCCAATTGTCCCATGGCGCGTCGCCGCCGGGTCTGGCAACGCCTGGCCTCCGATCTCAGACCGGCACATCTCCCGGAGATTGTCGCCGAGGTCGTGTCACTGGAGGATCTGCCCGCGGTGTTCGAGCGGCTGCTGGGCGACCGGCACCGGGGCAGGACCGTCCTGCGGATTAGCGGCAGCGGCTGATGACGCCATGACCGGGGTCAGGTGGCCGGCCGACGAGTTAGGCGGGTTCCGGCGCGCGATTATCAGCGTCGCGTTCTTCATCGGCGTGCTCTGGGTGATCGAGCTGGCCGATAACGCATTCCACCTGCATCTCGAATACCTCGGTGTTTACCCGCGCGAGCCGGTTGGCCTGCGGGGGGTGTTATTCGCCCCGTTGATCCATGGCAACTGGGGGCACCTGATCTCCAACAGTATCTCGCTTGCCGTACTGGGGGTCGTGCTGCTGTATGGCTACCCGCGTTCCAAGAGTTACGTTCTGCTGCTGATCTACCTGGGCTCGGGCCTGGGTGTGTGGCTGTTTGCCCGCAGCAGTCTTCATTTCGGTTCCAGCGGGCTGACGCACGGCATCATGTTCTTCATCTTCGTCAGCGGTATCCTGCGCCGGGACAAGCTCTCCATTGCCCTGGCGATGATCGTGTTTTTTCTCTACGGGGGGATGATCTGGACGATCTTTCCAAACGAGCCGGGCGTGTCCTACGAAAGCCATTTCTTCGGCGCATTGATGGGACTGATCGCGGCCTTCCTGTTCCGGGATATGGACCCGATGTTGCCCGCCAAGACCTATGACTGGGAGGGTGAGGATGCCGGGTTACCCGATGAACTCGATGACGATCAATGGCATCGCGACGACAGCTGGTAGGGCAGGCGTGGCCGGGTGCTGACGCTGAAGGCCGTGGCCCGCGCCGTCGACCTGAGGGCCTTTATGAACTGCGCCGGGTCGTTGCCGGTAGCCGCTTGTTCCCGCTCCACCATTAGCTTAACCATGTCACAGGAAACACTGCCTGATTACCTGCGTAGCGGACTGGCTATCGTGTCCATCGGCCTGAATCCCTCGTTGCCCTCAGTGCGCGCCGGCTTCTATTTCGCCAATCCACGCAACCGTTTCTGGCGGGCCCTGAATGGCAGTGGCCTGGTGCCGGAACCGCTGGTCCCCGGGGCGGCGGCCATGACCCACCTGTTCGAGGAATGCGCGATCGGCTTTACCGACGTGGTAAAGCGCCCGACTTCCGGTGGTAAAGATCTGCGCGCAGCCGACTTCCGCGAGGGTGCACCGCTGCTAAAGGCAAAACTCGAGGACAGCGGGCCCCTGATTGCCTGGTTTCATGGCAAGCAGGCCTACACCAACTACCTTCGCTACACCGGCGGGTCCGGGTACCCGGTAGCGTGGGGCGAACAGGACATCCAGACAGGCACCAGCCGGGTATTCGTGACACCCAACCCCAGTCCGGCCAACGCGGTGTTTTCGCTCGCTGACCTGGTCGGGTACTACCGTAGGCTGAAGGATCTGCGTGACCGGCTGGCGGCCATATGCTGAGTTTTTGACAGTAGCAGGGACTTCCCTGTGATCTATACTTACAGATGAACCTTTCTATGGAGAACCTGATCATGGCTATAGCATCAACTTTGTCAGATTACCTGGCCGAACATGATGTTGCCTATGATGTCCTGACGCACCCGCACACCAGTTCCAGCGAAGAAAGCGCGCAAGTCTCCCATATCCCTAGTATCCGCTTCGCGAAGTCCGTTGTTCTGGAAGATGACCAGGGCTACGTCATGGTGGTTGTGCCGGCCAGCCAGCGCGTTGACCTCGGGGAGCTGCACCGACAACTCAACAGGAACCTGGGGCTGGCGACGGAAAGCGAGCTGGTGCGGCTGTTCAACGATTGTGAAATCGGTGCGTTGCCGGCAATCGGACCTGCCTATGGGATGGAGACCCTGGTGGATGATACCCTGACGGAACAGCCGGACGTCTATTTCGAGGCCGGTGACCACGAACAGCTGATTCATGTCAGTGCCGATGTGTTTGAGGCCTTACTGGGCGACGCCATCCAGCACGGCCGATTCAGTCACTAATCAAACCGGACCTGCATCCCCCGCCACGAAGGGGATGCAGGTCATGCAGTCTCGCAAACCCCGCGGTCAGAGTCCAAAGGCGCGGGTCCCCCAGCCGACACCCCCGACAGCCGCTTCCGGGTGGTAATGATGGACACGGTTCTCGATGTCCGCCACGCGCGCTTCGGCAACATCGACCATGAGCAGGATCTCCCCATGTGCCAGGGCGTCGCGGAATTCATCGAGATGGGTATTGGGCAGGCGCGAGAACCGCAGGCCGGCCAGGAAGGTGGCCAGCATGATACCCAGCGGCACCAGCAGCCAGGCATTCAGGTTGCCGCTTACCAGCAGGGTGATCAGGGCGCCGAGTGCCAGCCCGAAAACCACCAGGTTGCCATCCCAGAGGATTGTCTCGATTCGCCGTGCAGTGTCGTTAATTTGACGAATTGATGCCGCTGGCAGGTCACCCAGGGCCACCGTGGATTCCGCCAGGGCATGAATCCGTCCCGGATCCACCCCGGTCTGGTCCAGTTCGTTCACCACTGCCAGGGCGTGTTCCGTGTCGGGTAACATGAAATAGAGTCGTCGTTCCATGCTACACCTCCGTTTCAGCCGGTTGATAGCCAGGCCTGTTAGTCAATATTCTTCATTGGCCACATGATCTTAGGTATAGTCCGGTTCCCGGCTACGGCAAGACCGGGATTTGTGGGGTTTTCTCATGGGCCGTCTGGCGCGAGGCGCAGGGCGGCTGACGCTGCCTGGAGATTAATACCTTAAATAACACTGAGTTAGTTCCGGGAACCTGACACGCGTGCCGGCATCCGGGTGGCCTGGTGTGCTGGGTTCGCAATTCTGTTGACAGGCATGGGCACCTGCAACACAATAGCGGGCTTGCATTTTTGGAGGGGTTCCCGAGTGGTCAAAGGGATCAGACTGTAAATCTGACGGCTCAGCCTTCGGAGGTTCAAATTCCACCAAAATGAAAGGGGTCGTCGCCGGCCGGAGCGGTGTTCGTGGACTTGTGGCCTTGGCCTGCGGGTGTAGTTCAACGGTAGAACCTCAGCCTTCCAAGCTGATGACGTGGGTTCGATTCCCATCACCCGCTCCAAACAGGAAGGTGACAGATATAAAGAGAAAAGATATCAGGTGTCGGTCGGGCGCTGCTCGATTTTTTCTTGTGATCTTTTCTCTTGTATCTGATTTCTGCCCATATAGCTCAGGCGGTAGAGCACTTCCTTGGTAAGGAAGAGGTCACCGGTTCAAGTCCGGTTATGGGCTCCAGAGTATATTTGACAGTATTCATTAAATAGTGCAAACGCATATCCACGCAAGGGGAGACTGGCGCAATGTCCAAGGAAAAATTTGAGCGAACGAAGCCGCATGTAAACGTGGGAACGATAGGTCACGTGGATCATGGCAAGACGACGTTGACGGCGGCGATCACGAAGGTGATGGCGGAGCAACAGGGTGGTGAGTTCAAGGCCTATGACCAGATTGACAATGCGCCCGAGGAACGTGAGCGTGGTATTACGATTGCGACGGCGCACGTGGAGTACGAGTCGCCGTCGCGTCACTATGCGCACGTGGACTGTCCGGGGCATGCGGACTATGTGAAGAACATGATCACGGGTGCGGCGCAGATGGATGGAGCGATTCTGGTGGTGAGTGCAGCGGACGGTCCGATGCCGCAGACGCGCGAGCACATACTGCTGTCGCGTCAGGTGGGTGTGCCCTACATTCTGGTGTACATGAACAAGGCCGACCAGGTTGATGATGCCGAGCTGCTGGAGCTGGTGGAGATGGAGATCCGCGAGTTGCTGGACAGTTACGAGTTTCCGGGAGACGCCACGCCGATCATCACGGGTTCGGCGCTGAAGGCGCTGGAGGGTGACACTTCGGACATTGGTATACCGTCGGTGATCAAGCTGGTGGAGGCGATGGACGAGTACATACCGGAGCCGGAGCGTGCGGTGGACGGTGATTTTCTGATGCCGGTGGAGGATGTGTTCTCGATTTCCGGTCGTGGCACGGTGGTCACGGGTCGTGTGGAGCGCGGGATCGTCAAGGTCGGTGATGACATAGAGATTGTTGGGATCAAGGACACCTTGAAGAGCACCTGCACGGGAGTGGAGATGTTCCGCAAGCTGCTGGACCAGGGTCAGGCGGGTGACAACGTGGGTGTGTTGCTGCGTGGTACCAAGCGTGAGGAGGTTGAGCGTGGTCAGGTGCTGGCGAAGCCGGGGTCGATCACGCCGCACACCAAGTTCGAGTGTGAGGTGTACGTGCTGAGCAAGGACGAGGGTGGTCGTCACACGCCGTTTTTCAATGGTTATCGTCCGCAGTTTTATTTCCGCACGACGGACGTTACGGGTGCCTGTGATCTGCCGGAGGGTGTGGAGATGGTGATGCCGGGTGACAACGTGAAGATGACGGTATCGCTGATTGCGCCGATTGCGATGGAAGATGGTCTGCGTTTTGCGATTCGTGAAGGCGGCCGTACCGTGGGCGCCGGCGTGGTATCGAAGATTATCGAGTAACAACTATGGAGACAGAACTGAATTCTGTCACCGGTACTTACATTTAGGCCAGTAGCTCAATTGGCAGAGCGGCGGTCTCCAAAACCGCAGGTTGGGGGTTCGATTCCCTCCTGGCCTGCCAACGAAAAGGGGACAGATTAAAATCTGTCCCCGTAGAGATATGAACGTAAAAGTTGACACGGAAAGCAGGCGGCTGGATTCACTGAAACTCGGGGTTGCTGTCCTGCTGATGTGCGGCGGCATCTACGCCTTTTATTTTTTTGAAGACCAGCATGCGGTGTTACGCGTGCTCGGGATACTGGCAGTGGCGGCTGTTGCGTTGTTGATAGCAGCACAAACCGGCACGGGTCGCCAGGTGATCGGATTTGTCAGCGGCGCCAGGACCGAGGTGCGTCGCGTGGTCTGGCCTACACGTGCAGAAACAGTACAGACCACGCTGGCAGTGTTATTCGTTGTCCTGCTGGTCGGGGTATTCCTCTGGCTGCTGGACATGGTGTTGTTGTGGGCAGTTCAGATATTGACAGGTCAGGGAAGCTAAGTAATGACATTGCAGTGGTATGTCGTGCACGCCTATTCGGGGTTCGAGAACCAGGTAAAGCGTGCGCTCGAAGAGCGTATTGCGCGTGCCGGAATGGGTGACTATTTCGGTGAGATCCTGGTGCCGACGGAGGAAGTCGTCGAGATGCGCGAGGGCACGAAACGCAGGAGTGAACGCAAGTTCTTTCCGGGTTATGTTCTGGTGCAGATGGAAATGAATGACGACACCTGGCACCTGGTCAAGGATGCGCCCAAGGTGATGGGCTTTGTCGGCGGAACCAGTGACCACCCGGCACCGATCTCGCAGCGGGAGGCTGATGTCATCCTGCAGCGTGTCCAGGAAGGCGTGGACAAGCCCAGGCCCAAGGTGCTGTTCGAGGTCGGCGAGGTGGTCCGGGTTACCGACGGGCCGTTCAACGACTTCAACGGCGTGGTGGAAGAGGTCAATTACGAAAAGAGCCGGTTGCGGGTGTCGGTGCTGATCTTCGGCCGGTCAACCCCGGTCGAGCTCGAATTCGGCCAGGTTGAGAAGGCGTAGCATAAACCGGGGGCAGATCTGCAGATCTGTCCCCATACAGAGCAATATCGGGGAGCCGCGAGGCGCTTGAACCCACAGGAGTAAATGATGGCTAAGAAAATCGAGGCATACATCAAGCTGCAGGTGCCTGCGGGCGAGGCCAATCCGAGCCCGCCAGTTGGACCGGCACTGGGCCAGCATGGTGTAAATATCATGGAGTTCTGCAAGGCGTTCAATGCCCAGACGCAGCAGGTTGAAAAGGGTCTCCCGATACCTGTCGTGATCACCGTCTACAACGACCGCAGCTTCACATTTATTACCAAGACCCCGCCGGCTTCGGTGCTGCTGAGAAAGGCGGTCGGGCTCGACAAGGGATCCAGTACCCCGAATACGGTCAAGGTGGGCAAGGTGACACGTGCCCAGCTCGAAGAGATCGCCAATACCAAGATGGCGGACCTTAATGCCACCGATCTGGATGCGGCCGTACGTATCATTGCCGGTAGTGCCCGCAGCATGGGCCTTGATGTAGAGGAGGCCTAGGACATGAGTAAACTGACCAAGCGGGCAAAGGCGATCCAGGAGAAGGTGGCCCCGGGCAAACAGTACGCGATCGAAGAGGCACTGGCCCTGTTGAAGGAACTCTCCACAGTGAAGTTCAAGGAATCGGTGGATGTCAGTGTCAACCTCGGGGTTGATCCGCGCAAGTCGGACCAGGTGGTGCGCGGCTCCACGGTGCTGCCCAACGGTACCGGCAAGTCGGTACGTGTTGCCGTGTTCACCTCGGGTGCAAATGCAGATGCCGCCAGGGAGGCCGGTGCGGATATCATCGGCCTGGAAGATCTCGCCGATGAGGTCAAGCAGGGCAGTATGGATTTTGATGTCGTGATTGCCTCCCCGGATGCGATGCGCGTTGTGGGTACGCTGGGACAGATCCTGGGACCCCGCGGCCTGATGCCGAACCCCAAGGTCGGCACGGTGACCCAGGACGTTGCCGGTGCGGTGAAGAATGCAAAGGCGGGACAGGTGCGCTACCGCACCGACAAGGCCGGCATCATTCACTCACCGATCGGCAGGGTTGATTTCGAAGTCGCCGCGCTCAAGGAAAACCTGACTGCCCTGCTGGCTGATCTGCAAAAGGCCAAGCCGTCCTCGGCCAAGGGCATCTACATGAAGAAGATCTCTGTATCGACAACCATGGGGCCGGGTGTGCAGGTCGACCAGGCTTCAATAGAGCTGTAGTTTTTTACGAAATTCCCCTCTCCCCGGGGGGAGGGGTGCAGACCGACCCTCTCCCTTGCAGGAGCGGGAATGAACAAGGAAAAGGCGTATGCCTTTTCGAGGTTTGGCGCAATCCGGCAGTTGCCGGTTGCCGTCAAAGACCGCAGGTACCCGGCAACGGTTGTTGCACATGCCGGGTTTAATCGTTCTGCAGAAATGCGGGATGGCCTGCGCAGATGGTGCGCGAAATGACAGTATATAGATGTACAGGGCAAGGCTGCGAAGCGGCCTCGTACATCAAGTCGCGGGAGGCAGGACGACATACAAGGAAGTATAAGTGTCGCGAGAGGGCAGGAGCCCGAAGCGACTGCCGGAAGCGACCTGTCTTCAAGTCACCAAACAAGGTACGCCGGTTGTTGCTGACCGGTGTGATGTTAATAGATAGAAATGAGCGGAAGGCGCTGCGCCGGATGCGAGTTTCTGAAGAGGTAATACAATGGCATTAACTCTTGAAGAGAAAAAGGCTGTTGTTGCTGAAGTTGCCGAGGCTGCCAAAGGGGCCTATTCGGCAGTTGCTGCGGAGTATTGTGGCCTGACTGTCGAGGAGATGACCGATCTGCGTGTCAAGGCGCGCCAGGACAATGTCTACCTGCGCGTTGTCAAGAATACGCTGGCGCGACGTGCCCTGGAGGACACCGATTTCGCCTGTATGAGCGACAGGCTGACCGGTCCACTGGTACTGGCATTTTCCCGGGAGGATCCGGGCGCAGCAGCACGCGTGACCAAGGACTTCGCCAAGCAGCATGACAAGTTCACGGTCACCATGTTGTCAGTTGGTGGCCAGTTGCTGGAGCCTTCCGAGATTGACCGTCTGGCCAAGCTCCCGACGCGCGACCAGTCCATCAGCATGCTGATGTCGGTTATGCAGGCGCCGGTTGCGAAGTTTGTACGTACCCTCAACGAGGTACCGGGCAAGCTGGTTCGCACCACGGCGGCAATTCGTGACCAGAAGCAACAGGCTGCCTAAACCTATTTATATTTACTAACCAGGATTTAACAGGAGTATTCGTTATGGCCGTTTCACAAGAAGAGATACTGGAATCAATCTCAAACATGACAGTGATGGAGGTTGTTGACCTGATATCTGCAATGGAAGAGAAGTTCGGCGTGACCGCTGCCGCTGCCGTGGCTGCCGCCCCGGCTGCTGCTGCCGGTGAGGCCGCTGCTGCCGAGGAGAAGGATGAATTCGACGTTGTCATGTCCAGCTTCGGTTCGAACAAGGTGGCTGTCATCAAGGTCGTTCGCGGTGTCACCGGCCTCGGCCTGAAGGAGGCCAAGGAGATGGTGGAAGGCGCACCTTCAACCATCAAGGAAGGCGCTACCAAGGACGAGGCGGAAGACATCAAGAAGCAGCTTGAAGAGGCCGGCGCCAGCGTCGAGCTCAAGTAAGCGGATCGATATTAATCCATTTGTGATTACATCAACTGCTGCATTACAGGTCTGGTCGGTAGCGCGTAAGCGCCCGGCCTTTCCCTGCTTGTTAGAGAAAAGTTTGTGCCGGCATCCTTGTCGGCGGGTATTGCTACTGTCAGTCGATTTATACCCTGCACCTGTGGACAGTAACTGAAGAGGAAAACCAATGGCTTACAGCTTCACCGAGAAGAAACGTATTCGTAAGGACTTTGGCAAGCGTCACAGTATTCTCGAGGTTCCGTACCTGCTGGCGACCCAGCTCGAGTCCTACCGTGACTTCCTGCAGGCAGACAGCCAGCCTGGCGAACGTGGCGAAAAAGGTCTGCACGCTGCTTTCAAGTCGGTATTTCCGATAGTCAGTTACTCGGGCACCGCAGCGCTCGACTACGTGAGCTACCGGCTCGGTGATCCGGTATTCGATGTCAAGGAATGCCAGATGCGCGGCCTTACCTATGCCGCACCCCTGCGTGCCCTGGTGCGGCTGATCATTTATGACAAGGATGCCCCGGCCGATGCCCGCAAGATCAAGGACATCAAGGAGCAGGAAGTCTACATGGGCGAGCTCCCGCTGATGACCGACAATGGCACCTTCGTTATCAACGGTACCGAGCGCGTTATCGTTTCCCAGTTGCACCGGTCCCCTGGCGTGTTCTTCGACCATGACAAGGGCAAGACCCATTCTTCCGGGAAGCTGCTGTTCTCCGCGCGGGTGATCCCCTACCGTGGCTCCTGGCTGGACATGGAATTCGATCCGAAGGATGCGCTGTTCGTGCGTATCGACCGGCGCCGCAAGCTGCCGGCCACCATTCTGTTGCGTGCCCTGGGCTATGACAACGAGCAGATTCTGGATATATTTTTTGAAACCAACACCTTCCATATCGGCAAGAAGGACATCAAGCTGGACCTGGTGGCCGAACGCCTGCGTGGTGAAACCGCGACCTTCGATATCAAGGTCAAATCCAAGGTGGTGGTCGAAGAAGGGCGCCGCATAACAGCGCGCAATATCCGCGAACTGGAAAGTGCCAGGATCAAGTCGCTGGTGGTCCCGGAAGATTACCTGCTCGGGAAAATCATTGCCCACAATATTATTGACAAGGAAACCGGTGAGCTGATCGCCAACGCCAATGATGAAATCACTCCGGAGCTGTTCGAGAAGCTGCGCGAGGCCGATGTCAAGGTGATCAAGACCCTGTTCGTGAACGATCTCGACCGCGGGCCGTATATATCCAGCACCTTGCGTATCGATCCGACAACCACGGACCTCGAGGCAATGGTCGAAATCTACCGCATGATGCGTCCGGGCGAGCCGCCGACCAAGGAGGCGGCACAGAATCTGTTCAAGAATCTGTTCTTTACCAGCGAACGCTATGATCTGTCTGCAGTGGGAAGGATGAAATTCAACCGCCGTGTCGGGCGCATTGAGCTGACTGGCGAGGGGATCCTGTCCAAGGAGGATATCCTGGCAGTGATGCAGGTGCTGATTGATATCCGTAACGGCAACGGTGTTGTTGATGACATCGATCATCTTGGCAACCGTCGTATACGTTGCGTCGGCGAGATGGCAGAGAACGTATTTCGTATCGGTCTGGTACGCGTTGAGCGTGCCGTCAAGGAGCGTCTCAGCCTGGCCGAGTCGGAAAGCCTGATGCCGCAGGAGCTGATCAATGCCAAGCCGGTTGCGGCCGCCATCAAGGAGTTCTTCGGTTCCAGCCAGCTGTCCCAGTTCATGGACCAGAACAACCCGCTGTCGGAAGTGACCCACAAACGGCGCGTTTCGGCGCTGGGGCCCGGCGGCCTGACGCGCGAGCGTGCCGGCTTCGAAGTGCGCGATGTACACCCGACGCACTACGGACGGGTTTGTCCGATCGAGACCCCTGAAGGTCCGAACATCGGGCTGATCAATTCACTGGCGGTATACTCGCGCACCAATAACTACGGTTTCCTGGAAACGCCCTACCAGAAGGTCGAGAACGGCCGGGTGACCAACAAGGTGGAATACCTCTCGGCGATTGAGGAGGGCCAGTACACCATCGCGCAGGCCAATGCGAGCGTTGACGCCAAGGGCAAGCTCATCGACGATCTGGTGACCTGCCGGTTCCAGAACGAGTTCATGACCTCGGGTCCTGCGCAGGTCGATTACATCGATGTGTCACCCAAGCAGATCGTATCGGTAGCCGCCGCATTGATTCCGTTCCTCGAGCACGACGACGCCAACCGCGCCCTGATGGGCTCGAACATGCAGCGCCAGGCAGTCCCGACATTGTGCACCGAGAAACCGCTGGTCGGTACTGGTATCGAACGCACTGTGGCGATTGACTCGGGTGTGACCGTCGTCGCCAAACGCGGCGGCATCGTGGATTCCGTCGACGCTGCGCGTATCGTGGTCCGCGTCAACGACAACGAGACGGTTGCCGGCGAACCGGGCGTAGATATCTACAACCTGACCAAGTACACCCGTTCCAACCAGAACACCTGTATCAACCAGCGCCCGCTGGTTGCACCGGGCAATGTGATTGCGCGCGGTGACGTGCTGGCTGACGGCCCGAGCACCGACATGGGTGAACTGGCGCTTGGCCAGAACCTGCTGGTCGCCTTCATGCCATGGAATGGCTACAACTTCGAGGACTCCATTCTGATCTCGGAGCGTGTTGTTAAGGAGGATCGCTTTACCACCATCCATATCGAGGAACTCACTTGTGTAGCCCGGGATACCAAGCTCGGTTCCGAAGAGGTCACCGGCGATATCCCGAATGTCGGTGAAGGTGCCCTTGCCAAGCTGGACGAATCGGGCATTGTCTACATTGGGGCCGAGGTCAAGCCCGGCGACATCCTCGTGGGCAAGGTAACGCCGAAGGGCGAGACCCAGCTTACCCCTGAAGAGAAGCTGCTACGGGCGATCTTCGGGGAGAAGGCGTCCGACGTAAAGGACACCTCGCTGCGGGTGCCAAGCGGCATGGACGGCATCGTTATCGACGTGCAGGTGTTTACCCGCGATGGTGTCGAAAAGGATCAGCGTGCACTGCAGATTGAGGAGGAACAGCTGACACTTATTCGCAAGGACCTCAATGACCAGCTACGCATCATGGAAGACGATATCTACCAGCGTGTCGAGAAGCTGCTGCAGGGCAAGGTTGCCGAGGGTGGCCCGAAAAACCTGGCCGCCGGTTCCAAAGTTACCAAGGACTACCTGGCCGAGATTGGGCGCGACAAGTGGTTCGAGGTGCGGCTGCGCAATGAAGAGGCCAACGAGAATCTTGAAAAGACCGGGGAACAGCTCAAGGTGTTGCACAAGGACTTCGAAAAACGGCTGGAGGAAAAGAAAGCCAAGCTGACCACCGGTGACGACCTGGCGCCCGGCGTGCTGAAGATGGTCAAGGTGTACCTGGCGGTCAAGCGTCGGGTCCAGCCCGGTGACAAGATGGCCGGCCGCCACGGTAACAAGGGTGTGATCTCGATGATCCAGCCGGTGGAAGACATGCCATTCACTGAGGACGGTACGCCGGTTGATATTGTACTGAACCCACTGGGTGTACCGTCGCGCATGAATGTCGGCCAGGTACTGGAGACCCACCTGGGCTGGGCTGCCAAGGGCCTGGGCCTGAAGATCGGCAAGATGCTGGATGTACAGCAGAAGGTTTCCGAGATGCGCAAGTTGCTGGAGCAGGTCTATAACACCAGCGGGCGCAAGGAAGACCTGAAATCATTCACTGATAATGAAATCATCGAGCTGGCACAGAACCTGAGAAACGGTGTGCCCATGGCAACACCCGTATTCGACGGTGCCTCGGAAGAAGAGATCAAGAATATGCTGACGCTGGCGGACCTGCCGGCCACTGGTCAGACCACATTGTATGACGGGCGTACCGGCGATGCCTTCGACCGCCAGGTGACGGTGGGCTATATGTACATACTCAAGCTTAATCACCTGGTAGATGACAAGATGCATGCGCGCTCAACCGGGCCCTATAGCCTGGTGACCCAGCAGCCGCTGGGTGGCAAGGCGCAGTTCGGCGGCCAGCGCTTCGGTGAAATGGAGGTGTGGGCGCTAGAGGCCTACGGCGCATCCTATACACTGCAGGAAATGTTGACCGTGAAATCGGACGATGTGAATGGACGCACCAAGATGTACAAGAACATCGTCGACGGAAATCACCACATGGATGCCGGCATGCCTGAGTCCTTCAACGTACTGGTGAAGGAAATACGCTCCCTGGGCATCAATATGGAACTTGAGCAGGATTAATGCGCAAGTTGCTGCTGACTACAACGTAATTCGAAGCTCCACGATCGGGAGAGACGATGAAAGACTTACTGAATCTGCTAAAGCCGCAAGGTCAAACTGACGACTTCGACGCCATCAGTATCGGGCTGGCATCACCGGACATGATCCGCTCATGGTCCTATGGTGAGGTCAAGAAACCGGAGACGATCAACTACCGAACCTTCAAGCCGGAGCGCGACGGCCTTTTCTGTGCGAAGACCTTTGGCCCGGTCAAGGACTATGAATGCCTGTGCGGTAAATACAAGCGTCTCAAGCATCGCGGCGTAGTCTGCGAGAAGTGCGGCGTCGAGGTGACTCTGGCCAAGGTGCGGCGTGAACGCATGGGCCATATCGAACTGGCCAGCCCGGTCGCCCACATATGGTTCCTCAAGTCGCTGCCGTCACGCATCGGCCTGCTGCTCGACATGACCCTGCGCGATATCGAGCGAGTGCTGTACTTCGAGGCCTACGTGGTGGTCGATCCCGGTATGACTGCCCTGGAGCGCGGTCAGCTGCTCTCGGATGAGGCCTATCTGGAGGCCATCCAGGAAAGCGGTGACGAATTTGACGCCCGCATGGGCGCCGAGGCCGTGTTCGAATTGCTGCGCAATATTGATCTGCAGCTGGAAGCGGCCAAGATGCGTGACGAAATCGGTAGCACGAAATCGGAAACCAAGCTGAAGCGCCTCGGCAAGCGCCTCAAGCTGGTCGAGTCCTTCATCGATTCCGGTAACCGCCCGGAGTGGATGGTCCTGACGGTGCTGCCGGTGCTGCCCCCGGAACTGCGCCCGCTGGTGCCGCTGGACGGCGGCCGCTTCGCCACCTCCGACCTGAATGACCTTTACCGGCGTGTTATCAACCGTAATAACCGCTTGAAGCGGCTGCTGGAACTGAATGCGCCGGACATCATCGTGCGCAACGAGAAGCGCATGCTGCAGGAGTCAGTGGATGCGCTGCTCGACAACGGCCGCCGCGGACGCGCCATTACCGGTACCAACAAGCGCCCGCTGAAGTCCCTGGCCGATATGATCAAGGGCAAACAGGGACGCTTCCGCCAGAACCTGCTGGGCAAGCGCGTCGATTATTCCGGGCGTTCCGTGATCGTGGTGGGTCCGACCCTGAAGCTGCACCAGTGCGGCCTGCCCAAGCGCATGGCGCTGGAACTGTTCAAGCCGTTCATTTTCAGCAAGCTGCAGCTGCGTGGCCTGGCGACCACCATCAAGGCCGCCAAGAAGCTGGTCGAGCGCGAGGGCCCGGAGGTCTGGGATATCCTCGAAGAGGTGATTCGTGAACACCCGGTAATGCTGAACCGCGCCCCGACCCTGCACCGCCTGGGTATTCAGGCCTTCGAGCCGGTGCTGATCGAGGGTAAGGCGATCCAGCTGCATCCCCTGGTCTGTGCCGCCTTCAATGCCGACTTTGACGGCGACCAGATGGCGGTACATGTGCCGTTGTCACTGGAGGCGCAGCTCGAGGCACGCGCCCTGATGATGTCATCCAACAATATTCTGTCTCCCGCCAACGGCGAGCCGATCATCGTGCCGTCGCAGGACGTGGTGCTGGGCCTGTACTACCTGACCCGCGAGTCGATCAACGCCAAGGGCGAGGGTATGGTGTTTGCGGACATCCAGGAGGTGCACCGCGCCTACGGAGCGGGCTTCGTCTCCCTGCATGCCAAGATCAAGGTGCGCCTGCACACCACCGAACTTGACGAGGGTGGCGAGGTGCAAAAGAACTATGGCCTGTTCGACACAACTGTCGGACGCGCGCTGCTGTCCGAGCTGCTGCCAGAGGGCCTGCCGTTCAGTCTGGTGAACACTATTATGACCAAGAAGGCCATCTCCGGCCTCATCAATGCCTGTTACCGGCGGGTAGGTCTGAAGGAGACGGTTATCTTTGCCGACCAGCTGATGTACATGGGCTTCTCATACGCCACTCGTGCCGCAGTCTCTTTCGGTATCAACGATATGACGATCCCCGAAAACAAGACGGGAATCCTGGCTGTGGCCGAAGAGGAGGTCATGGAGATCCAGAACCAGTACACTTCCGGCCTGGTAACCCTGGGTGAGCGCTATAACAAGGTCGTGGATATCTGGTCCCGTACCAATGACCAGGTGGCCAAGGCCATGATGGAACGCCTGGGTACCGAGGAAGTGACTGATGCGGAAGGCAGCAAGGTTCGCCAGCCCTCTTTCAACTCCGTTTACATGATGGCCGACTCCGGTGCACGTGGCTCTGCTGCCCAGATACGGCAGCTTGCCGGTATGCGAGGTCTGATGGCGAAGCCGGATGGCTCGATTATCGAGACCCCGATTACCGCCAACTTCCGCGAAGGACTGGACGTGCTGCAGTACTTCATT
This sequence comes from uncultured Ectothiorhodospiraceae bacterium, assembly GCA_947259415.1. Classification (GTDB taxonomy): domain Bacteria; phylum Pseudomonadota; class Gammaproteobacteria; order UBA9214; family UBA9214; genus CAMYJZ01. The sequence goes on from CAMYMI010000031.1 coordinate 20,000, forward strand.
TCGACGCACGGTGCCCGCAAGGGCCTGGCCGATACCGCACTCAAGACCGCGAACTCCGGTTACCTGACGCGCCGGCTGGTGGATGTTGCCCAGGACCTGGTCGTCATCGGTGACGACTGTGGCACCGAGGATGGCCTGGTGCTGAACCCGCTGGTTGAGGGTGGCGACGTCGTGGAACCTCTGCGTGAGCGAGTGCTCGGCCGCTTTACCGCCGAGGATATTATCCTGCCCGCCAATAACAAAGTTGTTGCACCGGCAGGGACCCTGCTGGACGAGGACTGGGTCGACCGGCTCGAGCAGTTGGGCGTTGACGAGATCAAGGTGCGTTCACCGATCACCTGTGATAACCGCTACGGTGTCTGCGCGTCCTGTTATGGCCGTGACCTGGCGCGCGGCCACATGGTCAACATAGGCGAGGCCATTGGCGTGATTGCCGCGCAATCAATCGGCGAGCCGGGTACCCAGCTGACCATGCGTACCTTCCATATCGGTGGTGCCGCCAGCCGCTCGGCAACGGTCAACAGCGTCGAGGTCAAGTTCGGCGGTACGGTGCGTTTGCACAACATCAAGACCGTGACCGACAAGAACGGCAACCTGGTCGCGGTATCACGTTCCGGTGAAATCGGTATCGTTGATGAGTTCGGCCGTGAGCGCGAGCGCTACAAGGTGCCCTACGGCGCCGTCATCAGCGTCGCTGACGGCGCTACCGCTGACGGCGGCAGTGTGATCGCGACCTGGGACCCGCACACCCACCCGATCGTGACTGAGGTGGCCGGCGGGGTGAGCTTCAAGGATTTCGAGGAGGGCGTGACGGTCCATGAAACCACTGACGAGATCACCGGTCTGACCAGCAAGGTGATCACCGATCCCAAGCAGCGCGGCAGCGCAGGCAAGGACAAGCGACCCATGGTGCAGCTGCTCGACAAGCAGGGTAAGCCCCTGAAGATCGCGGGCACCGACCTGGACGCGCACTACTTCCTGCCCGCCGGCGCCATTGTGGGGCTGGTTCACGGCGCCTCGGTCGAGGTGGGTGACGTGATTGCGCGTATCCCGCAGGAGTCCTCCAAAACCCGTGACATTACCGGTGGTCTGCCGCGTGTGGCGGACCTGTTCGAGGCACGCAAAGCGAAGGAACCCGCCGTCCTGGCGGAGATTTCCGGTACCGTGAGTTTCGGCAAGGACACCAAGGGCAAACAGCGGGTGATTATTACCGACGCGGACGGTGAAACCCACGAGGAACTGATACCCAAGTGGCGCCATGTCACCGTCTTCGAGGGTGAACATGTCGAAAAGGGCGAGACCCTTGTTGATGGCGAGCCGAATGCGCACGATATCCTGCGCCTGCTGGGTACCTCGGCCATGGCCGAGTACCTGGTCAAGGAAATCCAGGACGTCTACCGACTGCAGGGTGTGAAGATCAACGACAAGCACATCGAGGTCATACTGCGCCAGATGCTGCGCAAGGCCGAGGTGGTTTCTTCGGGTGACAGCAACTTTCTCATGGGGGAGCAGGTCGAGCGCTCCCGGATACTGGAGGAGAACGAGAAGCTCAAACGCGATGACAAGGAGCCGGCTGGCTGGACGCCGTTGCTGCTGGGTATCACCAAGGCCTCGCTGGCGACTGAATCCTTTATTTCAGCCGCGTCGTTCCAGGAGACCACCCGGGTGCTCACTGAAGCTGCTGTCCGTGGCAGCAAGGACAGCCTGCGCGGACTCAAGGAGAATGTCATCGTCGGGCGGCTGATACCCGCTGGCACCGGTCTGGCCTACCACGAGGAACGGCACCGTCAGCGGAATCTGGACGCGCTGGAGATCGCCGAGGAGATGATTTCCCTGGAAACTCCGGAAAGCGGTCAGACGGAGGACGTTGCCGAGTCCTGAGCCAAGCCTGCAGCACCCAGCGAAGGCTTCCGGCGACGCCCGCCGGTTTTTAGACGCGGTCTTGTTTCGGCCCCGGGCAACCCGTGCAGCGGGCCTGGCCGGGGCCCGCGCATGAAATCCGGGGTGCCGGCGCAACTTGCCGCTAGGATTGAAAAACCTTCTTGACAGCGCTATGCCGTGTCTCTAAAATTCCCTTCCCTTCGACAGGCCGGTTCATCCGGCCTGTCGTTTGTTTTCGGGAGTTTGATTATTTTATCCGGTTAATTTTCAAGGTGTTTTGTACATGGCCACAATCAATCAGTTAGTGCGCAAGCCGCGCAGCAGGAAACGTGAGAAGAGCAACGTGCCTGCACTGGAGGCGTGCCCGCAGAAACGTGGCGTGTGTACCCGTGTGTATACCACCACCCCGAAGAAACCGAACTCGGCCTTGCGCAAGGTCGCGCGCGTGCGCCTGACCAACGGCTTCGAGGTAACCACCTACATCGGTGGTGAAGGCCATAACCTCCAGGAGCATTCGGTTGTGCTGATCCGAGGCGGCCGCGTCAAGGACCTCCCGGGTGTGCGCTATCACACCGTGCGCGGCAGCCTTGACACCTCCGGCGTACAGAATCGCCGCCAGGGACGTTCCAAGTACGGCGCCAAGCGGCCCAAGTCCTGATTAACCGGAACCACAACAGAACGAACTGAGAGTAACGAATGTCCAGAAGAAGAGTCATCGGCGCGCGGGAGATACTCCCGGATCCCAAATACGGTAACGAGATGCTGGCCAAGTTCGTCAACATGGTCATGCAGTCCGGCAAGAAGTCCGTGGCGGAAAGTATCGTCTACGGAGCCCTTGATCAGATTGCCGGCAAGGGCAACGAGGATCCGCTCGGCGTCCTGGGCAAGGCGTTCGATAACGTACGCCCGATGGTTGAGGTGAAGTCGCGGCGCGTCGGCGGTGCGACCTATCAGGTGCCGGTGGAAGTGCGCCCGGTGCGACGCACCACCCTGGCCATGCGCTGGGTGCTGGATGCGGCACGCAAGCGCAGCGAGAAGTCAATGCCGTTGCGGCTGGCCGGCGAGCTGCTGGACGCCGCCGAGAACCGCGGCGCGGCAGTCAAGAAACGCGAAGATACCCACCGCATGGCAGAGGCCAACAAGGCCTTCTCTCATTACCGCTGGTAATCAGAGCATAACCATTTATATAGTCAGGACAGGACAGTGGCACGCAAGACCCCCATTGAGCGCTATCGTAACGTCGGCATCATGGCGCATATTGACGCCGGCAAGACGACGACGACCGAGCGTATCCTGTTCTATACCGGCGTGTCCCACAAGATCGGCGGCATCACTATCACCTCCGCGGCAACGACCTGTTTCTGGAAGGGCATGGACCAGCAGTTCGACCAGCACCGCATCAATATCATCGACACCCCCGGGCACGTGGACTTCACCATCGAGGTGGAACGTTCCCTGCGCGTGCTGGACGGTGCCTGCGCGGTGTTCTGCGCGGTCGGCGGGGTGGAGCCCCAGTCCGAGACGGTCTGGCGCCAGGGCAACAAGTACCACGTGCCGCGCATGGCCTTCGTCAACAAAATGGACCGTGCCGGTGCTGATTTCCTGCGCGTCGTCGAGCAGATCAGGACCCGCCTGGGGGCCAATCCGGTGCCTTTGCAGCTGCCGATCGGTGCCGAGGACAATTTCCAGGGCGTGGTCGACCTGATCCGCATGAAGGCGATCTACTGGAACGAGACCGACATGGGGACCACCTACGAGGAAAAGGAGATCCCCGCGGACATGGCCGCTGCCTGCAGCGAGTGGCGCGAGCACATGGTCGAGGCGGCCGCGGAGGCGACCGAGCCCCTGATGGAAAAATACCTGGAGCAGGGTGACCTGTCCGAGGATGAAATCCGCGAGGGGCTGCGTACCCGCACCCTGGGCAACGAAATCGTGCCGGCGCTGTGCGGCTCGGCGTTCAAGAACAAGGGCGTGCAGACCATGCTGGATGCCATCATTCATTATATGCCCTCTCCGATAGACGTGCCGTCGATCGTCGGCCACCTGGATGATCCTGAGGAATCCCAGGCCGAACGGCATCCCTCTGATGACGAGCCGTTTTCCTCCCTGGCTTTCAAGATCGCCACAGATCCGTTTGTCGGCAACCTGACCTTCTTCCGGGTCTATTCCGGTGTGCTGAACTCCGGTGACACGGTCTATAACCCGGTCAAGGGCAAGAAGGAGCGCATCGGTCGCATCCTGCAGATGCATTCCAACAGCCGCGAGGAAATCAAGGAGGTGCGCGCGGGCGACATTGCCGCCGCGGTGGGCCTCAAGGATGTCACTACCGGCGACACCCTGTGTGATCCGGTGCATGTCATTACCCTGGAGCGTATGGAATTCCCCGAGCCGGTGATTTCCGTCGCCGTCGAGCCGAAGACCAAGGCCGACCAGGAAAAGATGAGTATCGCCCTGCAAAAGCTGGCCAAGGAGGACCCCTCCTTCCGCGTGCATACCGACGAGGAATCCGGCCAGACGATTATCTCCGGCATGGGCGAGCTGCATCTCGACATCATCGTCGATCGCATGCGGCGCGAGTTCAAGGTCGAGGCGAACGTGGGTGCCCCACAGGTTGCCTACCGCGAGACGATTCGCAAGACGGTCGAGCAGGAAGGCAAGTTTGTACGCCAGTCCGGTGGCCGCGGTCAGTACGGCCATGTCTGGCTCAGGATCGAACCCCGGCCGGCGGGTGAAGGCTACGAGTTCGAGAATGCGATTGTCGGCGGCTCGGTTCCCCGGGAATATATCTCATCGGTCGACAAAGGCGTGCAGGAGCAGATGGAAAACGGTATTCTGGGCGGCTACCCGGTGGTTGACGTCAAGGTCACGCTGTATGACGGCTCCTACCACGATGTCGACTCCAGTGAAATGGCCTTCAAGATCGCCGCTTCCATGGGCTTCAGGTCCGGCGCG
>CAMYMI010000032.1 GCA_947259415.1 uncultured Ectothiorhodospiraceae bacterium
TCTGCTCACGGTGATACAGCTGCCACTGATTACTCGAAATACTGCTCTGTATGCCACGGCGACAGCGGTAACGGTAAATCTCACGCAGCGCAGGGACTGCAACCGCCACCGCGTGATTTCACCTCCAGCGAAATGGCGCAAGTGCTGACCCGTGAATACATTATCGGTGTAATCACCAACGGGAAGCCGGGTACCGCCATGTCCCCGTGGAGCAGCCAGCTGAGTGGCGACAGGATTGCGGCGCTGGCCGATTACATTCGCAGCGAGTTCATGCACGCTGAATCCCCGGCAACCAGCGCAACAAAGCCGGTCACAATAGCTGCTGGCGGCAAGAGCATATACGACTCAACCTGCTCCGTTTGTCACGGCGATGACGGCGCCGGCGCAGTATGGGGTCGCACGTCCCTGAATCCAGCCCCCGTGAATTTCACGCATGCCGACCCCGTCAACCAGTTAACACGCGAGCGCATGCTCGCATCCGTTACGCACGGTCGTCCCGGCACTGCAATGACCGCGTTCAGCAGCCAGTTAACACAGCCACAGATAGCTGCAGTTGTGGATTACATCCGCACCACGTTCATGCAAGCCGACACTCAGGAAACGACCTCAATACCTCCACCCGCAGCGACCGCCGCCTCAACTGTCGGTATGGCGGTATTACATGGCATGCCAAGCGAACGATTTGCCCCCGGCAGTGAACTCGAGAATGCTGGACACGATTCGGCACTGCCCCGTGGACTGACCGGCGACCATGCCCGCGGCATGGCGCTGTACCTGGGTAACTGCACGGACTGCCACGGTCACGCGGGTAACGGAGACGGACCACGCGCCTATTTTATTTTTCCCAGGCCGCGTAACTTTTTGCTGGCCGACACACAGGCACGACTCAACCGGCCTGTGCTGTTCAATGCCATCAGCAAGGGTGTCCCGGGACGCGAGATGCCTGCATGGAGCAAGGTCATGACCGACCAGCAGATCGCTGACATCACGGAATATGTCTTCCAGACATTTATCAGCCGGGAACGGCCGGCTGATGAGCAACCGTTGGGCAATAACTGACATGCTGGCCGATACAAAATCGCTACTGACCAGCTGCCTGGTTGCCATGCTGCTGACAGCAGTCGCTGTTGCCGCTGACACGCCCGAAGACCTCATGGAACAGGCACAAACTGCTTTTGACCGCTCTGACATTGTCAAGGCAATATCACTGTACCGCATGGCCGCCGAGGCAGGCCACGCCCCGGCACAGTCACGACTCGCCTACCTGCTGGACAATGCGGAGGAAAATGAGGCAGCTGTTGCATGGTATCTTAAGGCGGCAGAAGCAGGTGATGCCGAGGGCATGGCAGGACTTGCACAGATGTACGCAGCCGGCGAAGGTACCGAACAGAACCTGCAGGAAGCGGCCCGCTGGTACACACTGGCGGCACAACAGGGGCACACGCCCGCCATGCGTGTACTGGCGCTGGCCTATGAGTCAGGCGGACTGGGATTCGATGTCAACTACGCACAGACCATATCCTGGCTCAATGCAGGTGTAGCAGCTAACGACACCTGGTCGACAAAACGCCTGGCGCGCGCATTTCGCCAGGGTGAACTTGGACTGCGCATTGACCGGGAGCAGGCCGGCATGCTGGAAATGCGACTGCCCGGCAAGCAACCGGAAAGCGGGACCGTAAAATAACAATGAAGTGCCCCTGCATGAAACTTTCGCAAACCGCCCGGTACATATCCGGACTCGTCCTGTTAGCGTGCACGTGCAATGTACCGACCGCATTTGCAGCAGACGTGTTCAAGGGAAAAGAAATCTACCAGACCTATTGCGAGGTCTGCCACGGAAGTAATGGCCAGGGAGCGATTCCCGGGACACCCAATTTCACACGTGGACAGGGTCTGCTGCAACCGGACCTCGCACTTTATAACCGGATCGAATCCGGCAAAAATGCCATGCCGGCTTTCCAGGGCGTCCTCGATACTGATCAGATGCTCGATGTCATTACCTACCTGAGAACCTTCTTTTAAATGAATCCATTCAAAATACCCTGCCGCATGCTGGCTGCAGCCCTGCTGCTGTGTGTATCTGCCTGCACCGACCAGAGCGAGCAAGCCGCAGAACAGGTCACTGCGGAAACAGTAGGGTCAGCAGGCGGCAGCACGCAGCGTGCAGTTCCGGTTGTACTCGACAATTTCCAGGTCGGCGAAAACGTCTACGTCCGCTCACTGGCAATCGATATGGAGACGTCGGCACTCTGGGTCGGCACCTCGACTGGTGTACTGGAAATTGACCTGGACAACCATGCGTTGCGCAACACCTTCACGCGCAAGGACGGACTCGCAAACGAGTATGTTTTTTCAATATTCATCGACAGCCGGAAAAACAAGTGGTTCGGCACCAATGCCGGCGGCACATCCCGCTATCGCGATGGTGAATGGGATGTGTATTTTCCCATGCATGGTCTTGCGGATTACTGGGTCTATTCTTTTGCCGAGCAGAAAAATGGTCCGCTCTGGATCGGCACCTGGGCCGGTGTAAACAGTGTTGACCTGGATACCATGGAATTCACGACCTATGTCAGCGAACTGGTGAACGAGTGGGTTTATGCCATCGACATCGACTCGCAGGACAGGGTCTGGTTCGGTACCGAGGGTGGCGTCTCCCGTTTTGACAACCGTGAGTGGCACCACTGGACCCATGCAGATGGCCTTGGCGCCGCCAATACGGCCGAGCATCCGCCAAGCGACAACACCGGCCTGGGAACCCGCTCCCGCCACGACCTGGGTGTACTGATGCAAGGCAAGGAAACCTACAACCCGAACTACGTGTTCTCACTGGTAGTGGACAATAGCGACCGGGTGTGGGCCGGCACCTGGGGCGGTGGCGTCGGCGTTTATGACGGGAAGCAGTGGCAGAACTATACAAGCGATGATGGCCTGGCCGGCAATATCGTGTACAGCATTGCTATCGGGGAAGATGGCGTCTACTGGTTTGGCACCAATCACGGACTGACACGCCATGATGGCAACACGTGGTTAACCTATGACAAAAGCAACGGCCTGCTGGATGACAACGTGTATACCATCGTAACGACCGCCAATGGCGATATCTGGGCAGGCACCCGGCGGGGCGTGACCCGCATCGGAAACCGTTAACAGAATAATTTTTGGAGAATCGGGTAATGGGTACTTTCAAATCGCTAATCGCAATAACAGCCATCGCCGGTATTGCCCTGGCAGCGGGCTACTATGCAGGCATCCAGCGGGAACCGACGCCCCCGGAGAAAGTTGTCACGTCGAACGCGATTGATACCGGCAACCCTGCCCCGGCCACAGAACCGGACATACCACATGCACCCTTCCATGGCCTTGACGGTGACCCGGCAAGCGCCGTGCCCGCACCATCCACATTGCCGCCGCAATCCGGCCGGGCCCACCTTGACCAGGACGTCGACCCCGATGCAAAGTTCACGCATTTTCGCGTCGGCCAGCGCAATGTCAAACGCATCATGGCGAATGGCGACTACATGTGGGTCGGCACATCAGGCGGCGCCATCCGCTACAACCTGACATCGGATGATTACCGATTGTTTGACATCCGCAGCGGCCTGCTGGCCAACGGCATCTTCTATATCGGTAAACTGCAGGACCGTATCGCACTGGGCACCTATGGCGGTGGCCTTGCCCTCTATAATGAAACAGGTGACAAGTGGGACATCTACAACATACCGCAAGGTCTTGGCGATGCATTTGTCTACGATGCACTGGAAATGCCGAATGGCGACATCTGGATCGCCACCTGGTCCGGCGCCAATCGCATCCGCGGCGGCGACCTGGACGATCGCAGCAAGTGGGACCTGTTTACCGTCGAGAACACCGGCGGCGGATTACCGAATGACTGGGTCTATGGCCTCGCCGCAGGCAAGGACGGTGAAGTCTGGATGGCAACCGAGGGTGGACTGGCGAGATTTATAGATGGCAAGTGGAGCAACTGGAATCACGAGAACGGCCTGGGCGCACCTTATGAACTGGTCAAGAGCCAGATACAGTTCAGCAACGACCCGGCAGAGTATTCAAAGCATCATTCACGGCAGAAGACCGAGATGGGACTGCAGGACGTGGATGTTGCCTATAATCCCAACTACATCGTCTCGCTGGTGGTGGATAACGATGGCTCGGTCTGGGCCGGCACCTGGGGTGGCGGGCTTGCACATTTCGATGGCAAACGCTGGACGAATTTCACTGTGGCAGACGGCTTGCCTGCAAACCATGTCTTCTCGCTGCACCGCGACCCTGACGACCGCATCTGGATTGGCACGAGCAAGGGCCTGGCGATTCGCAATGCATCCGGTTTTGATACCTACACAATTGCTGACGGCCTGTTCTCGGACATCGTTTTTTCCATGGCCAGCGCAAATGACGGCAGTGCCTGGATTGGCAGCTTCGGCGGTGTCGCCCGTATTGCTGCGCTTAAATAGAACGCCTGCCTCGCGCCGGCCTGTCTCCGCTATATCAGGCATACAGCTCATGGCTTCGAGCACATTCACGGCACACGCAATGATCGCTGCCAGCTGCCTGTTCCTGCTCGCCTTGAGTCCACCCGTTATGGCAGCACCAGCGGATAATACTCAAGCGCAGGTGACGGTTGACACAAACACGACAGGCGGAAAAAAAATATACGAGTTCTATTGTTACCAGTGTCATGCTTATGCCGGCGATGCGCGCACGCTTGCCAGCACCTGGCTTGATCCGCAACCACGTAACTTTACCATCAGCGACCCGCAAACCCTGTCACGCGATCGCATGATTAATGCTGTCAGCAGTGGTCGCACGGGCACTGCCATGACGGCCTTCTCCAGCGTCCTGTCAGGGGATGAAATAAAAGCTGTTGTTGACTACATTCGAACAAACTTCATGTCAGGCAACAAACCGTTGTTACACTACCATACGCCTGAGAACGGCTGGAACAATCATGACCGTTACCGGGACGCCTTTCCGTTCGCCAGCGGTGAAATTGCACTGGACACACCATGGGAGCAATTAACCCCGCAACAACGAAACGGAAAGCAATTGTTCATGCAATCCTGCATCAGTTGTCATGATCGCGCCAGGGTCAACAACGAGGGACCAGTCTGGGAATTACGTGCGCTCTCTTTCCCGAGAAAACACTACACGCATACTGCCCCTGTCGATGTAATCAGTGGCGCCTCCCCTTATGCCCTCCACGACCGGCAACCCGAAACTGAAACACTGTCGAAAGCCCAGCAACGTGGCGCACAGCTCTACCAGGATAATTGTGCATTCTGCCACGCTGCAGATGGTACTGCCCGGAACTGGATCGGGAGTTTCCTGGAACCCCGCCCGCGCGACCTGACTGGCGAACAGATAGCTGACCTGGACAACGGCCGTTTGAGAGCGGTCATAATGGATGGCATCGAAGGAACATCGATGCCTGCCTGGAAGCATGTCCTCGACAAAGACCAGATCGGGGACATTCTCGATTACATCAGGCGGGTTTTCCTGCAACCGCAACACGGGGTCACCGAACGGTAACCCCGTTTTTTACGGCTGCTTACTTGCTGTTGCTAACCATGTGTTCAACGGCCGCGGCAATATCTTCCGCAGAGCAGTCTGCACAGGCGCCTTTCGGCGGCATGGCACCCTTGCCATTGGTGACGCTGGCTACCATCGCATCCATACCTGTTGCGATGCGCGGCGCCCAGGCAGCCACGTCACCCACCTTGGGTGCACCCGCCGCGCCAGAAGCGTGGCATGCCATGCACTTGGCATTGTAAATGTCCGCACCGCCTGCCTGTACCTGCATGGCTGAACTCATGGCGACCAGTGTTCCTGCAATCACTGCAACATACATGTTCTTCATGACACTCACCTCGTTGTAAATGTGGGTTTTAAATTTTACGGTACAGACACGCAGTCATTGCCAGCCTGGCGGCACCGCATGAAATTTCTCCGTTAGTATATAAGTGTATATTGATATTTTCAGTGATTTTGTCACGCTAGATACCCTGGCTTAATTGATGGATTTTGGCACCAGCTGACAATAACTAACGGTGTTTGCTGCGAATATCCACATTACACGCCAACTATATGACTTCAGCTTACACCGTCTTGCGTGCACACTTGCTTACCCGCAGTAAATGAAGCCACATGACTGCCATAACGAAGAACGCCGGCAATAATGACTGGAATTCCGACGGGTAGCGTTATGTAACCAGGCACAGGAATCCATACCTCGTGTGCTGATGCAGCCGAAACCCACCCTGCAATACAACATGCAAGTCAGCACCGATCGAAAGCAATCGCTACGGACTGGCCGCGACGATTTTCCAGTAACGATCGACGTGTCCGTTGCGACCCTGATGATCCGGTGCAATTGAAAAACATATTGCGTGTGAGATTGCTATCAATCACAGATGTATTGCAACCAAATGTGACTATGTCACATGCAATGCAGGCCCAGTCCTGATATTTACGTTAATACAGGCAAGTCGCGAATGATTAACGGCCGGAACTGACTGAATGCAACATGACAAATGTTAGCGAGATCAAGGAAGATAATAAAACAACTTACCGTCGGCGTAATACTGCTATTCGACACAGTGGCAGTCGCCGGTGACAGCAAATACAGCGCGAGCCCGGACGGCGCAAGCGTGTTTCTCACGTATTGTGCCGGCTGCCACGGATTCGATGGATTTGCCGCTTACCGCTCAGCACCGTCTTTCTCGATGGGCGACCGCCTGAACAAAAGCGATACCGAGCTATTGGAAAGTGTTCTGCACGGCAAAGGCGCCATGCCGTCTTGGGAAGACAAGCTACCGACAAGCATGCTCACCAGCGCAATACAATACTTACGCATCATGAACAGGCGCTTGATGAGCGGACAATACCCGCGCCAGCACGAACTACCCGGCTATTATTTCCGCTTTCGACCCGCCGATGCAGCAGGGTCTGACTGGTGGATGAAACAGGAAGAGTAAACCATGAAGCCTGAAACTTGCCGGAAATCCCGCTTGCCAGTGCTGTTTATCGGCTCACAAAACAGCAGTATTCAGCCTGAACCTGGTGAAGGCACTGTTTTTACACCGGACGCAAACCAGATCATGCGCGACTACCAGGCGTTTGCGCAGGCTCATGGTAGAGATGAACTCGAGAAGGCGCGTCGACAACTGAAAAATGGAAAGCCGGCCAGTGATGTTGTCGAGATGCTAACCCGTAATCTTGTCAGAAAGATTATCCACAAGCCATGCGTCAATCTTCGCGGTGAAGCTGCCAGCGGACAATCTTGCATACCGGCATCATTGCGTACCCTATTCGACATACCTGATGGCGGTCGATGACAACACCTGCCATTTCTTGCGCTGATAAAACAACACGAATACCTGTCATTCAATATGCCAGACAAATTCGGCAAGAAAATTCGCAATAACTGTCAATATCCCGGGAATGGAGCTGGAACATCAACAATTTCATGGATTACCCTGCATTCAGTTTCTACAGCGCTTGTATTAACTACGGACACTGCTGGCCCTGTCATCGAGTGCAGATATATCTGCCAGTTCGATAAATTTCCTGGACAGCCTTACCAGGCCCTTCTTTTCGAAATCCTTGAGGTGACGGCTGATCACTTCACGCGCCGTACCGAGCTCACTTGCCAGTTCACGGTGTGAAGCCATAATACAATCAGACTCGGTGCGGTTATCCAGCAGCCATCGCGCCAGGCGCAACTCGACATTACGCTTGCCCAGGCCTTCCAGCAGGAACAGCAGGTCATGGAAACGCTTACCCAGCTCCGCACATACATACCGGCGAAAGCCTGTGGATGCATCAAATACAGCGCTGAATTCCCGCTTCGGGATCAATACGGCTCGCACTTCGCTTTCGGCAATACCGCTTGCCGAATAACGCGCATTGGATAGCAGCGTTGATATCGTAAGACTGCAGCAGTCCCCTGCTTGCAAGTGGTAGAGCACCATTTCCCTGCCGTTCTCGAATGTCTGGTAAACACGCACCGCCCCGGACAACAACAAAATGAAATGCTTGCCGTCATTCCCACAGGTAAACAACTCGGTGCCTGCCGACAGCGTAACTTCACGCACGTTTTCGGCCACCCTCATCCATGCCGGGTCTTCGACCGTCTTTAACTGCGGGAACGCGTCCAGCCACACAGGTAATTGCTTCATTGCCATTTACTCATTGCCTGACTCTAGGCTTATTGTTTATTTATAAATGGGACTATTGTCCCAACTCTATTTATTTGGTACTATACTCCCATATTGTAATTCAGTCAAACCACGGAGGGGCTTGCTGAATGCTTCATATTACTGATTTTGTTCAACTATTCTGGTTAATCATTTATGTTTATGGTTAGGCGCACATTACGATGAATGCCCCGGAACAGGCCCTGAGTGCGGCCACCCTGCGGATCCTGCGGGCGTTGATTCGTATCCTGATGCGCTTCGGCATGCCCTTTGAGGGTTTCAGTGAGCTTGCCAAACGTATCTATATAGAGGTGGCGGCAGAAGATTTCGCGATAGACGGACGCAAGCAGTCCATTTCGCGCATCTCCACGCTGACCGGCATCTATCGACGAGAGGTGTCACGCGTCCTGGCCCTGCCCCCCGTCAGCGATACTGAAATCACCGCGCGTCATAACCGCGCATCCCGGGTGATTGGCGGTTGGCTGCAGGATTCGGCCTATTCCACCAGCAAAGGCAAGGCGCGCGTGCTGACCTTTACCGGCGATGAACCCAGCTTCACTCACCTGGTTGGAAAATACAGCGGCGATATTCCTGCGCGTGCGATTCTCGACGAATTGATCCGGGTTGGCGCTGTTGAGCAAGACAAGCATGGGAAAGTGCACCTGCTCTCGCGCGCCTATGTACCGCAACACGGTGAGGACGACATGCTCTCGATCCTTGGCGTCGATACTGCGGATTTCCTGTCAACCATCGATTACAACCTGCAACAGGCCGGCACCGACAGCCGCCTGCAGCTGAAAGTCGTCTACGACAACCTGCCAGCGGAAAGCGTCGCCGAGTTCAAGGCGCTGGCCGGCGAACGTGGCCACGACTTGCTCGAAGAATTCAATACCTGGCTCGCCAAACGCGACCGGGACACCAACCCCGACAGTAACGGTACAGGACGCGTTCGCGCCGGCCTGGGTATTTACTATTTTGAGGATTCGAATCCCGAGGAGACAGACAATGATCTGCTTATTGAAAAATAAATCCATCGCCCTGCTTGCTTCGCTTGCCCTGGCGGCCTGCGGTGGCGGCGGTGGTGGTGGCACCATTGCCGGTGGCGGCGTCAGCGGTACCGGCGTTGGCACCATCAGCGGCTTTGGCAGCGTCAAGATCAACGACATTCGCACCTTTGCCGTGGACGCTAATACGCAATTTTTCCTCGACGACACCCCGGTCGCGGACCAGGCAGCCCTCGAGGCCCTGCTCTGCGGCGGCGGCAGTTGCGGCAGCAGCAATCCCGGCATGGTCGCACGCGTGGATATCGGCGCCGATGTCAGTCCGGACTTTACCTCCGGTACTGCCGTGACAGTCAACGCGTTCAACCAGGTCAAGGGACCCATAACGGGCACCGCTCCGCTTGCAGCACTGGAGCAGACCCTGATCGTGACCGGCGATACGGTACTGGAGAATATTCCGTTTAATGACGTCGCCAACCTGGCCAATGGCGATGTTGTCGAGGTCAGCGGATTTGATAACGGCAACAACACCATCCTGGTGACCCGTATCGAGTTCAAGGGCAACAACAACAGCGGCATCCTTGAATGGAAGCTGGTCGGTACAGCAAACAACGTCGTCGCCAATACCTCGTTCACCATCGGCAACCAGCTGGTGGAATTGAACGGCGTAGTACCACGCGACTGTGTCGGCGGTCTGTCAGCTGGCGACCTGGTAGAGGTCAAGGCCAGTGCCGACCCGGGCTTTTCTGCCGGAGGCGACACGCTCGACACCGTAACCGACGTTGAATGCCAGACGCCCGGCCTCGGCATACCCGGCAACGCCAACGGCGTGATACTGGATGCCGAGATCGAAGGTATTGTCACCAGCGTCACCACACCCAGCGACTTCATCGTCAACGGGCAGCGTGTCGTGACCAATGCCGGCACCCTGTTTGAGAACGGTCTCGCCGAAGATATCGTCATCGGCGCACGGCTCGAGGCCGAGGGTGATCTCAACACCAATACCGGCATCCTCACCGCGGACAAGATCAAGTTCCGGGGTAACCGCGTGCGCATCGAGGCGCCGGTCAATGTCCCGGGTGGCGGTGTCGGTGCCAGCTTTACTATCCTGGATGTCATAAACGTGAACACAACGGCACTGACAGAAGACAAAGACGGCCTGATAAGCGGCAGCGGGAACTCCGGTAATCTTCAGGTACGCATGCGTGGCTTCGTCGACAGCAGCGGCACTGTTTTCGCAACCGAGCTGGAAGACCGCGGCACCGGAGACGCGAATGATGTACGACTGCGCGGACCCACCGCGGATACCTGCGACCCGAATGGCGGCGACGACCTGCTCACCATTCTTGGCGTCACGGTCGATACTGATTCAAACGCCGTACCGCTCATCTACACCAACGAGGCGGTCGAACCGAATGTTGTGCTCGCGGATAATGTAGCCTTCTGCGCGCTGATCAGCACAGGTTCAAATGTCGAGGTGGAGAACGCAGTCTTCACCAGTGGCCCTGCCACCATCGACAATGGCGAGGAGTACAGCATCGAGGACCTGTAATACAAGTTCGGGCAGGGTCGTTTCATGCGGCCCTGCCCTTTCCCTGGACTATCCAGGCAATCTGAATAACTTGCCTGGGTCCGACCCCAAGGAAACAAGGGGATCAAGCAACTGAACTACATAAACTCTTGGTATTGCGCAACTCGCTATTTGTAGAAAACGATATCCAGCAACAAGTAGACAACGAGAATAATCGAAATCCAGAACACCATGCTGCCGGTGGGCCAGCTTTCAGATAGGTGGTACCTGGCTACCGGCGATCTGCCGAATTTGTTCTGCATACGCTGTATATTCCCGGTCAGCATTGTCAGCGTCGATACTTTTGCCATGTGCAGAAAGTTCACGCTGCGCTGTACACCGGCGGGTACCAACCTGCGATAGAACCACTCCGCATCAAGATTGACCGAATGCAGTTCGGGCGGTGCATATCCCTTGATCTCCATCCAGACAAACGCCAGCGCGGCAAACATCAATAACTGTAATTGCGCCAGCACGTGTGTAACGTCATAAGGCCAGTAATCCATCTCCCACGGCAGGATACTGTACAGGTACTGCGGCTGCACGCCGATGGCTATGCAGAGTACAGCAGTGATGAACATCCCGATCAGCATGTTCACGGGTGCTTCCTTCGGACGCAGGCCCGAGTCGTGCGCATAAAAAGCGAAAAACGGCACCTTGATACCGGCGTGGTGCAATACACCGGCGGACGCGAATAACAGCATCAGCCAGACCACGATCTGTCCTTGCTGGAGCAACTCGGTCATGACCAGTGACTTGGCGACGAAGCCACTGAAAAGCGGCACGGCCGAGATCGATGCCGCGCCGATGATGCAAAGGGCGGTCGTCTTCGGCATGCTCTTGTACAAACCGCCCAGGTCGGAGGCATAGACATGGCCGACGCGGTACATGACGGCACCCATCGACATGAACAGCAGTGACTTGTACAGGATGTGGGCGAAAGCGTGGGCCACTGCACCGTTCAGAGACAGCGCGGTGCCGATGCCGATCGCGCAGACCATGAAGCCGAGCTGGTTGATCAGGCTGTAACTCAGCACCCTGCGCAAGTCATTCTCGAGTACCGCGTAGAAGATCGGGAAGCACGTCATAATTGCGCCGATATAAATCAGTATGTCGGTACCGGGGTAACCTCTCGCCAACGCGTAGATGGCCACCTTGGTTGTGAACACAGACAGCACCGCTGCGCCGGTATGGGTGGATGCCGGGTAGGCATCGGTCAGCCATGTATGCAGGAACGGGAAAGCACACTTGATGCCGAACGCCAGCAATATCAGCCAGCCACCCGGGTTGTTCAGGCCAATGAAGTCGAAGGCGAGCGACCCGGTGTAGTGATGATGAATCAGGGCGCCGGCGAGCAGCAGTACGCCTGATAACACCTGGTAGACCAGGTATCGAATCCCGGCCTGTGTGGCCTCGGTCGTCCGGTTCGCCCAGATCAGGAACACGGAACTGACGGCGAGTAACTCCCAGAAGATGAAGAGCGTGATCAGGTCACCCGCAAACGTGGCACCCATCGCGCTGCCTGCATAGACAAGACCGGCGACATGTTGCAGCGTGTCTTTCAGGTGCAGCGTGTATACGACGAGAACGAAAGCGGCAATATGGAAGATATAGCCGAACACCAGGCTCAACTGGTCGGTGCGCATCAGTATCAGCTGGTACTCGAGGATTGGCAGGCTGTAAACGATATCCGCTGGCACATACAGCCATAGATGCAGCCCTCCCAGCAGGGGTGCGGCCAGCATGATAGCGCTCTGCAGGTGTCCACGCGTGAACAGCGCCAGGGCTGCCGCTAGAAAAAACGGTATAAACGGTGGCAGCTCAGTCATCCACATCGTAATAATTTTCCTTGCGCATGACCAGCTTGCGTAACGCGATGGAACCGATTACCAACATCACGAATGCGACGAAACCGAAGACGGCATAAAACGCGGGAAACTCTTCCAGTGCGATTTTCGTGTGACGGTGTACGATGAAATCCGCCGCGAACAGCAGTGCGCAGATCACGTAGAACACATTCAGCAGGCGCTGAACGTTCTCCGGTTTATCGAGGTAGTATTCCTTGTCGTTCGGTTTGGTTGCCATCATGTTCCCCGTATTACGGTGCTGGTCCCGTACTGATGAGCCCGGCCAGTGTATAGAACGGTTCAGGATTGAAGAAAAGGACGATACAGGCGCCCGATGTGATAATCATTGCCAGCAGAATTGATTTCGGCGCCTCCGCGATCTTCGTATAGTGTTCACCGCTCTTCGGCTTGCCGAAAAAAGCGCGGATCGGGATGGGCAGCAGGTACATGATGTTAAGCAGGGAACTGATCATCAACACGGCGAGCAGCAACAGCTGTGTCGTCTCCACCGCACCCAGGGCGAGATACCATTTGCTCCACATGCCGCCAAAGGGCGGCAAACCGATGATGCTCAGGGCGCCGATAAAGAAGGCTGTAAAGGTAACGGGCATGGCGCGACCCAGCCCGTCCAGTTCGCTGACCAGTTTTTTGTGACTTGCAACCAGGATCGCGCCGGCGGCGAAGAACAGGGTGATCTTGGCAAACGCGTGCATGGCAATATGCATCGTCGCACCGATCAGGCTCGACTTGCTTGCCAGCATGGCACCCAGCGCGATGTAACTTAATTGACTGACGGTGGAATACGCCAGCCGCGCCTTGATATTGTCCTTGTTCATGGCGATCAACGAGGCCAGCAGGATGGTCGCTGCCGCCACCCAGATTAACCAGCCGGTGACATCATTGCTCAGGATAAAATCACTGCCAAAGATATAGATGGTCACCTTCAGCAAGGTGAACACACCGGCCTTTACCACGGCCACGGCATGCAACAAGGCACTCACCGGAGTCGGCGCCACCATCGCTGCCGGCAACCAGCGGTGGAACGGCATGAGTGCCGCCTTGCCGATACCAAACAGAAACAGCGCGTAGAGCACACCCGCCCAGGCCGGGTCCAGCTTGCCGGCAAGCACGCCGCCTTCCTGGAAGGTGACAGTGCCGGACACAAACCAGGTAACCAGTATCGCCAGCAGGAACAGGCCGATGGAGGTGCCCAGCAGTATGCCGAGATACACTCGCCCGCCCTGCCTTGCCTTGTCGGTACCCGCGTGCGTTACCAGCGGGTAGGTCGAGATCGTCAGCAGCTCGTAGAACAGAAACAGGGTAAACAGGTTGGCGGAGAACGCGATGCCCATGGTGCAGGAAATCGCAATCGCAAACGCGACAAAGAATCGCGTCTGGTTCTTCTCGTTATGGCCCCGCATATAACCGATGGAGTAGATCGATGTCACGATCCATAACAGGCCTGCGACCAGCGCGAACAACATACCCAGCGCTTCGATCCTGAACGCAATGGAAACTCCCGGCAGCGGCTCGACAACATGCAGCGCGAACACTTCTCCGTCGAGAAACCTGTTTGCGATGAGCACGACCAGGATGGCAACCAGCGCGGCCGTCACCAGCGTCACCGCTTCCCTGACGTTTGGATACCTGCGTGCAGCAACAATCCCGACTGCGCCAGCCAACGGCAACAACAGGGTTAACAGCAGCAATGTCGTTGCGCTCATTGCCCCATCACTCCCAGCACCTGAACAGCCCGTTCAGCCACCCCGACGGTCAGGTTCGGTCTGCAGGCCAAAATAGATATTTGCGATAACCAGCACCCAGGCAGGTGCCAGCAACAGCATGGGCGCCTCTTTCACATCGACGTTGGTTTCTTCTACAGGCCTGAAATAAAGCGCTTCGACGATCTTGCCCATGTAGACCACGGCAAGCAGTGAACCCAGCAAAATAACCGCAACGGTAATCCATGCCTCCTGCTCCAGTGCCGCCAGCACCAGGTACCATTTACTGACAAACCCGGCTGTTCCCGGCACCCCGATCAGGCTCATACCACCGATAACGATGGCACCGAATGTCCACGGCATCTGTCGACCCAGTCCCTGGATATTTTCCATTCGACAGGCGCCTACACGATAAATTATCGCGCCGATTGCCATAAACAATGCACCTTTCATCAGGGCATGATTGAACAGGTGAATAATCGCTGCCGTCACACCCATTGCAGAAGCAAGGCCGATCCCCAGCGCCATATAACCGATTTGCGCCACACTGGAATAGGCAAGCAGGCGTTTCACATTCGCCTGGTAAATAGCATAAACCGACGCGCTGAGAATCGCGGCAATACCGGACAGGATGAACAGTTCGCTCGCCGGAGTGGTAGACACGAAACCCTCCGGAAAAACGGTAAACAGGACGCGCAACATGACGTAAAGCGCGACTTTTGTCGCCGTGGCGGCCAGGAAAACACTGATCACCGTGGGTGCATAGGTATAGGCGTTGGGCAACCAGAGGTGCAGTGGAAATAACGCCAGCTTCAGCGCGAAGCCGATCATGATAAAGGCAAAGCCGGTATGCACCGTTTTAAGATGGGTTAGTTCGGGCAGGCGTTGCGCCAGGTCCGCCATGTTGAGCGTGCCGGTAACCGAATAGATCAGGCCCACGCCGATCAAAAAGAAGGTTGCGCCCAGCGTCCCCATGATCAGGTACTGGTAAGCCGACGTCAGCGCCTGGCGCTTTTGTCCGAGGCTGATCAGGGCATAGGATGATAGCGAGGATATTTCCAGGAAAACGAATACGTTGAAAATATCACCGGTCTGGGTAATACCCAGCAAACCGGCAAAACACAGCAGGAAGGCGCTGTAGAACAGTGGAAGCTTGTCTTCAGGTATTTCCTGTTCTGCGCTCAGTAGCGCATAAGGCAGGGTAACGGCGGCGATGCCGGAAATAATCAGCGCTACCAGCGCGTTCAGTTCGTCGATGCGATACTCGATACCCCATGGCGGCGCCCATCCACCCAGCTCGTAGCTGATTATTCCATCGTTTAATACCGCCCATAACTGCATGCCGGCAAGTATTACGCAGGCGGTAGTCACCGCAAACGCGATAGCCCATGCCAGCCGGGCACGCGTCAGCGCGGCTGTAACAGGCGCCGCGAGGAGAGGAATAACGACGAGAAGAAGACTTAAATGACCTTTCATTACAAAGTATGATCACACTTGTGAATTTCGTCTTCCTCGATGGTGCCGTAGGCTTCCTTGATGCGCACCACAAGCGCCAGACCAAGCGCGGTCGTGGCAACACCGACAACGATCGCCGTCAGGATCAATACATGTGGCAAGGGGTTTGAGTAGAGCTCAACACCTTCAGTGGCAATGGGTGCAGCGCCCCCGCTAACCGTGCCTATGCTGATATAAAGCAGGAACACGGAAACCTGGAAAATATTCAGGCCGATAATTTTTTTGACGAGATTGCCGCGATTAATGACCGTGTAAAAACCGACCATCATCAATACGATTACAATCCAGTAGTTGTAATGCCCGATTATAAAATCCACTAGCGCCTGCCTCTGCCTGCAAAGGCAAAAAAGATGATCAGCATGACAGCAAAAACCGTGATCCCCACACCGAGTTCCACCAGGAGGATGCCGAGGTGCTGTCCGGCGATCTGGGTACTCGCCAGCACCGTATAATTGAGATAGTTCCCGCCCATGACAAGGGTCGCCACGCCGACGCCGCCGTAGAGGAGCACACCCAGGCTGGCAAGAATGCGCAGGGCCATTGGCGGCATAACCCGTTCAGCGGCATCAAGTCCGAACACGAGCGTATAAAGGATAATAGCGGCGCTCATTATGACGCCGGCCTGGAATCCACCACCCGGGCCAAAATCACCATGGAACTGCACATAGAGTGCAAACATTATAATGAGAGGTATCAGTGTCTTCGAGACGACCCGCAGGACCAGATTATGTGTCATTGCCCTCTCCGCCCCTGTTTTCCGCAGCTGTTTTACGGCGTCTGCCGCCAAGCAATAGCAGTACAGCGATACCTGCAGTGAAAATAACTACTACCTCTCCCAGGGTGTCGAACCCGCGATAGCTCGCTAACACCGCAGTAACCATATTCGGTACGCCGGTATCCACGATTGATTTTTCAATGTAGTACGGTGCCACGTGGCTCTGCGCCGGCGCATCGACGTCACCAAATGCGGGTATATCCATGGTGCCGTATACCAGCGCGGCGCCGGTGACGATAACAACCGCCAGGGGCAACCAGGGACGATGGCCTGCCGGACGCTTTTCTTCGTGATCTTTTGTCAGCGCCATCGTTGCCAGCATCAGTACAGTCGAGATACCCGCACCAACAGCCGCCTCGGTAAAAGCGACATCGGCAGCATCCATCACGACAAACATGGCAGCCGACAGAAAGCTGAATATTCCGTACAGCATGATAATTGCGAAAAGATTTGTCATGCGCACGATGGCAACAGCGGTTATCGCAAGAAAGGCCAGCAAGGTCACATTGATAACAACATCAATCAAGACTGTCCTCCTGTGGCCGCATCATCCAGCTTCGGTTTGAGGCCACCGTGCATTGCAGCATTCGCCAGTGCATGTGAAGCGGTCGGACTGGTAATAAACAGAAAGAAAAAAATCATTGACAGCTTGAACGCGGCAAGAGTCAGCCCGGCCTGCAGGCCCAGCCCGAGCAGTATCAGCATGGCGCACAGGGTGTCCGTAATGCCGGTCGCGTGCTGGCGGCTGTAGAAATCGGGGAATCGGTGTATACCGAT
>CAMYMI010000033.1 GCA_947259415.1 uncultured Ectothiorhodospiraceae bacterium
GACCGAGTATCACCTGGCCTCGCACTGGCCTACCGGCAGCATGGTGTTATGGATAGCTGTCCTGCTGGGTGGTTTCCTGTTGCTGGATGCGATTTACTAAAATGTCCACATAAAAAAGCCGGGCGGGAGCCTGGCCTATTTCACTTGACCGCTTCGGGTTAGACTCAGCTATTGTTGGCCACCTCCTGCCGACTGGCATGGAAGCCAGTGCGGGCATTGGTGCACGCGAGTATGTGCGCCATCGCCCGGATCGGCATCGAAACCTGCCGGGAATGCAGCGGCACGGTGAAAATGATTGCCTACATCGATGACCCGGAGGTCAACCCGGTCCAGTTGCGCGAGTATGCGAAAAGTCTGGGGACCCGCACGAAGACCGACCCCAAGGATGCGCTGATCATTGCACGGCTTGGGGCCACCCAGCAGCCCCGGCAGTGGCAACCCGAGCCACTGGAGGTGCGGCAGCTCAAGGCCCTCTTGGACAGCTATGAAGCGGTGAAACAGGACATCCAGCGGGAGCTGAACTGGCTCGAGAAGGCCCGGATCACGGCAACCTCAGAGCAAGTCGTGACCTCGATCGAGACTGTCACCAGCAGCTCAACGAGGAGAAGGCGCGCCTGGAGGCGTTGATCAACGCGCACATCGATCAATACCCGGGACTCAAGCAGGATCGGGCCTTGCTGGAGAGTATTCCCGGGGTGGGCCCGGTGATCTCACAGCAGATGGTGGCCCTCCTGCGCGGCCGCCGCTTCGTCACGGCGTTACAGTGCGCCGCCTTCCTGGGGCTGGTACCGGTCCACCACGAGTCCGGCTCCAGTGTGCGCGGACGATCGCGTCTGTCCAAGGCTGGCAATGTGCAACTGCGTGCCAAGCTTTACATGGCCGCAATCACTGCAACATGCCACAACCCTGGCATCAAGCACCAGTATGAACGGCTGTTAAGACAAGGGAAGCCCTGAATGTCCGCCCTGGGTGCCGCCATGCGCAAGCTGGTACAGATTTGTTTTGGTGTGCTGAAGCACCAGACACCCTATCGCCTCGAGTGGCCTGAACGCCGCTTGAGCGGATGTGAGGGAGATGGTATCTACACGCATTCGCGAACGGGTGTGACAACGCTGTGACAAATAATCAGTTGGAAACCCATTCCGGGGGTGGCGTGGTTTCCAACTGATTGATTTGACTGGTGGGCGATACTGGGATTGAACCAGTGACCCCTGCCGTGTGAAGGCAGTGCTCTCCCGCTGAGCTAATCGCCCGGGCTTTCCAGAGAGGCAGAATACTACGGCGCCAGCTCCTGCGGGTCAATCATCCCGGGTTGCTGCTAGTGTAAAATACATTTATCAATCAATCTGCTAGAATCCGGTGCTTCGAATTCAGGCCGACCGGCCAAGGCTCTTTAAATTGACGAGAATCGGACCATGCTAGATCTCAAGCAGGTGAAAATTGGTGTTGTAGGTCTGGGTTACGTGGGCCTGCCGCTGGCCGTCGAGTTCGGCAAACACTATCCGACACTGGGTCTGGACCTCAAGGAAGACCGGGTCCGCGAGCTGGTTGCCGGAAATGACAGTACCCGTGAGGTGACGCCCGAAGAACTGGCGGCAGCGAGGCAGCTGCGGTTTAGCAGCGAACCCGGCGAGCTTGCCGGCTGCAATGTCTTCATCGTAACAGTGCCGACACCCATCGACCGGTACAATCGCCCCGATCTGTCATTCCTGGAGGGTGCCAGCGAATCCGTTGGCCGGTTACTGAAACCTGGAGATGTGGTCATCTATGAATCCACGGTCTTTCCCGGGGCGACCGAGGAGGTCTGTGTACCTATTCTCGAGGCCGTATCGGGCCTGGCATTCAACAAGGATTTCTTTGCCGGATACAGTCCGGAACGGATAAACCCGGGAGACAAGGAGCATCGCTTCAAGGATATCGTCAAGGTGACCGCCGGGTCGACCCCGGAGGTGACTGATTTCGTTGATGCCCTGTACCGCAGTGTGATAGTTGCCGGTACCCACAGGGCAAGCAGCATCAAGGTTGCCGAGGCATCGAAGGTCATCGAAAACACCCAGCGCGATCTCAATATTGCGCTGATCAACGAGCTGGCACTGATATGTCATGAACTCGATATTGACACCGAGGATGTGCTGGAGGCAGCCGGCACCAAGTGGAATTTTCTGCCGTTCCGTCCCGGGCTGGTCGGTGGACATTGCATCGGGGTAGACCCGTATTATCTGACGCACAAGGCACAGGAGGTAAGCTATCACCCCGAGGTTATTCTGGCGGGGCGGCGCCTCAACGACGACATGGGCCGCTATCTGACGGAGCAGGTAGTCAAGCTGATGATGGAACGCAAGATCCAGGTATCCGGTTCAAGGGCCCTCGTCATGGGGTTCGCGTTCAAGGAAAACTGCCCCGACCTGCGTAACTCGCGCATCATCGATGTCGTCAGGGAATTGCGCAGATACAATGTCCTGGTCGACGTGCATGATCCGTGGGTAGACCCTGAGGATGCACTTAAGGAATATGATATAGAGTTGACCGATAGCCCGCAGCCGGGCAGCTATGATGCAGTGATTATTGCAGTAGCACACGATCAGTTCAAACACGCCGGTGCCAAGGGAATACGCAGCCTGTGCAAACCTGACGGGGTACTGTACGACGTTAAGTACGTGTTGCCAGCAGATGCCGTCGACGGCAGGTTGTAACAGCGATCAGTCCGATATCATTAGGGAATGAGAAGTCATGAGAGTACTGGTTACAGGTGCCGCAGGTTTTATCGGTTCCGAATTATCCCTGCAGCTGCTTAAGCGGGGTGACGAGATCATCGGTATCGATAATCTCAATGACTACTACGATGTTGCCCTGAAAGAGGCAAGACTGGCCAGGACCACTGCATTCACTGGCTATACGGATATCCGTACCAGCATAGATGACCGCGCTGCCGTTGCCGAAATCTTTGCCTCATACCGGCCTGAGCGGGTGGTTAATCTCGCCGCACAGGCCGGTGTCCGCTACTCGCTGGAAAACCCGCAGGCCTACGTGGACACCAACCTGGTCGGCTTTGCCAATATCCTGGAGGGTTGCCGGCACCATGATGTCGAGCACCTGGTCTATGCTTCCAGCAGCTCTGTCTATGGCTCGAATACCAATATGCCGTTCTCGGTGCATGACAATGTCGACCATCCCGTCAGCCTGTACGCTGCGAGCAAGAAGGCCAATGAGTTGATGGCACATACCTACAGCCACCTGTACCGCATCCCAACGACAGGACTGCGCTTCTTCACGGTGTATGGACCCTGGGGCCGGCCGGACATGGCGTACTTCCGGTTTACGCAAAATATCCTGGCGGGCAAGCCGATCGATGTCTTCAACAATGGCAACCATCAACGCGACTTCACCTATATCGACGATATCATCGAAGGCGTAATCCGGGCGCTGGACCGCATTGCGGAGCCCAACCCGGACTGGTCTGGCGATGCGCCGGACTCTGCCACCAGTACAGCACCCTACCGCTTGTACAACATCGGCAATAACCAGCCAGTAGAGTTGATGTACTTTATCAAGGTGCTGGAGGACTGCCTGGGCAGGCAGGCAGAAAAGAACCTGCTGCCGATGCAACCGGGAGACGTAAAGGCGACCTATGCAAACATCGATGATCTGGTTCGGGATGTCGGTTACCGGCCAGCGACGCCGATCGAGCAGGGAATCGCCAAGTTTGTTGCCTGGTACCTCGATTACCACCGGCTGTAAGCGTCAGTGGCTGTTAAAACATTTATAATACATATTAAGTAAGATATCTATCTTATTGAAATATAATGGGTATAAAGCTTGTTCCATTGAAAGAAGCCAGTTGACATGGGACAATGGTCTTTGCCTGCTGGCGGGGCATCATGGTCAGGTTCAGTTATCAATCCGGAACGAAGGTAGCGAACATGCAGGATGGCGGAAGTTGCGGTGCCGAACCGTTTGCATTAAGGGTCATCGGAGACAGTATGTCCCCGGAATTCAAGGACGGTTGCATCATCATTATTGATCCGGAGGGTGTAATCAGTGACGGCAGCTATGTGCTGGTGCGTCACGATGATGAATACATCTTTCGGCAGCTGGTCTATGGTGAGGGCACCTACAGGCTGAAGGCCCTGCAGGAAGGCTACGAGACTATCGAGATAACTGACCTGGACCGGGTGGCGGGTGTCATCGTGCAGCAGGCAGGCCGGCGTCGCGCCGATCGCAAGCACTACGTCTGAGGCTTTCTGATACGGTGTTATTTGCCGGGCTCGACCTGGTCGGGTCTGAGCCGGGTGGTAAAGAAGTCGTCACCCTGTTCCACTGGTACCATTTTCCCGGCCGCGTTGACCAGCGGTAGTTCATAATCGTTCCAGCCGCGCAGCCCGGTCTTCAGCGAAGCGACATTCCGGTAACCCATCAGTTGCATGGTGAATGCAGCAAGGGTGCTGCGATTGCCTGAGCGGCAGACGACAACGATATCGCGCTCACGCGATTCTACGAGTTCCCTGACGGTGTCTTCATAACCATACTCGCATGCCGACTCGAGAATTCCGCGCGGCACATTGAGTGAATCCTCGATGTGCATGACGTCGAATTCAGCAGGTTCACGCACATCCAATATCAGGGGTGGTGAGGCACTCTTGAGTTTTTCCTCTATATCCCAGGGAAAATATTCAGTGATGTGCTGCAGGCTTTCGGTGACAAAATCGGTGAAGCGTTTCATCGTCGAAAAACTGTGAAATCAACTCATACCGCTCTGGTCATTGCCCCGGCTGGCACGAAGTCCCTGTTCGACTGCGATCACAGCGGCTTCAACCCGCGAATGAACACCCAGTTTACGCAAGATGGATTTCACATGGAGTTTGACGGTGCCGTCCGAGATACCGAGATTGCGCGCAATGACCTTGTTGCTCTGGCCTTCTGCCAGCAGTGCGAGGATCTCGTTTTCCCGTGGTGTCAGCTTGCTAAACGGGCTTTCCTCTGCGGGTGCGATACTGTCACCCTGGACCACGCGTGCCAGAACCGGCGCCAGGTCCGGGGCTACTACGGTTTTGCCATCGACTATGTCACGCAGGGCGAGCACCAGCTGGTCCGGCTCCATGTCCTTGAGCAGGTAGCCCTGGGCACCACTGCGCAGTGATTCGACCAGATCGCGTTCATCACTACTGGTCGTCAGCATTGCAACGGGATTGCTGAAACCGTTCTGGCGCAACTGCCGGAGTACATCCATACCGTCCATATCCGGCATGCGCATGTCGAGCAGAATGACGTCGGGTTTGAGCTCTTTGGCCAGTCGCAACCCCTCCTGGCCGTCTCCGATCGCTGCCAGGACATTGATATTGCGCCGGCTGAGCAGCCCCTCGAGGCCTTCCCGGAACAGTGTATGATCGTCTATCAGAATGACATTCAGACTCATGCCTTGCCGCCTTGAGGTTTGGGATCAGTGAATTCGAGTACCACGCGCGTACCTTCGCCAAGTTCACTCTCGACCCGTAACTTACCACCAATACGGGATGCTCGTTCACGCATAATGGTCAGCCCTACGTGTTCACCGGGCGACCCGTGGGCTGTTTCCCTGAAGCCGATCCCGTCATCCTCGATCAGGATGTGATATTTGTGATCAAAGCGGTGGCGCAACATGATACGCACCGTCTTTGCCTCGCTGTGCTTGCGGATGTTCCAGAGGGCCTCCTGGATAATCCGAAGGATCTGTATCTCGGTTTCACTCGGCAGGTTGTCGACGGCCCATTCCTTCTGCAGGTAGGTCTTGATCCCGGTCTCGCTCCGGTACTGGCTGACGGTCTGCTCTATGGCGCCGATCAGGCCACGACCGGATACCGGCGCGCGGAAATTTGAGATCAGTTCACGCAGCTCGGTATTGGCCTCATCCAGACTGTTTTCGATTCTTTCCAGCTGCTGCCAGGTGGTGGATTCATCCCCCTGGTGCATGGTCTCGTCGAGTACCCGGACCTGGTAGCGAATACTGGCCAGGGTCTGCGCCAGTGAGTCGTGCAGCTCGTGAGCGATACGTGTGCGTTCCTCGCTGATCAGGTGCTTGTGCGTTTCCTCATCGCTGCGCGAGCGTTCGATTGCGGTACTGAGGTGATGACCGGCACTGTTCAGCAGCGGCTTCATCGACTCGATGTGCTCGATCCGGTCCTTATCCAGGAACAGGTTGATGACGCCCACGATATTTCCACGGTAGCGCATCGGGACGGAGGCCAGCGCAATATCCTGCTTGTCGAAAAACGGCCTGCCGGCGATCTTTTCGCATTTATCGAGGTTTTTATCTATCCAGATCTTGCCCTCGGTCATGGCGCGCTCGTACAGACAGCGCCGGACATCGGTGCGTTCAGGCATAATCAATGATTCGTCGATACCACTGCTGGTTCCCAGTTCCAACCGGTTCGGGTGATAGGCCAACCAGATGACGGCTGCCTGTGCCGCGGTGATGCGCTTCAGAGTAAACAGGAAACGGTTCAGCAGGTCGTCCAGACCATGCGCTGTATTGATGCTGGAGACCACCTCATAGAGCACCTGCAGGGAAGCGGATTCGGGTTCCCTGGTCCCGGGGAGGCCTGTACCGGACGCTGTCGGGATGCGCAGCCGGCTGCCAAGGCGGTTCAGGTCATCGGCCAATCCGGCGCAGCTGTTGTCGACAGGGGTAGGAATCGGGTCGGAGTAGCGGCCTTCCCGCAGGTTACGGGCCCAGGTCCTGATCTGGCCCAGCAGGTCCAGTAGATGGTTCTGGACCAGATACAGAATGGAGAATATCAGCCCGCAGCCAGCGGCAAACAGCACCCCGGTGATGAGGGTCCGGTTCGTGCCGGTAATGACTCCCGTGGGACCTGCCAGCGCAACCAGGCAGAGCAATATCAGGACCAGCAGCAGCCCGGACAGTCGGACCAGCAGTCGGCCACGCAGAGTCAGCTTACCGGGTTCCACGAATGGTGAACTGTGTGTCGCGCTACGAGGCATTAGCTGGCCAGAGAGGATTGTCCTGTCAGTTGTACCCTGTTATGCAGCCTTGGTGCATCCCTGACAGCCCGGCCGTAAGGACTCAGACTTCATCAGGGGGGTTGAAATGCGGATCATTCGGGTTCAGGAAGATGAACTGGTATGAACCGGGCTCAAGCTCGACAAAATCCAGGGTCATCCCCTGTACCAGGGTCATGCTTGACTCGGATACCACGACATCGATCCCTTCAGATTTGATATGGATGTCGCCGTCCATCTGGTTATCGTCAAAACCCATGCCGTAGTGGATGCTGCCATCGGGATTCTTCGTGGCTGCAATGCGCATGGCAAGGTCGTCCATCTGGCCCTGCTTGGCGGACACGCGAATCTTTTCTGCGGCTGCGGGGGTGATTGTGATCATGATGATTCCTCGTTCTCTAGTTCCGTATTATAAGACTGAATTGACGGCCTTGTCTCAGCGTCTGTGGCGTCTGACAAAGTCGGTAAAAGGGCGTGCCCAGCGATGCTGCCGGGTATCACGCATGTGGCTGTAGCTGGCCAGTAGATTGTTGATGACTATGCCATCGTGTTTGCCGTCGATGCCGGTACCCCGTATGACCTCATAGGCATAGACCATTGGTGTGTCTAGATTTTCCAGACTGGAGTAATGAAATTCATGGGCGGCAAATTCGTCCTGTACGGTTTCCGCGGACCACGGCAGCTGTGCCAGTTCCCGCAGGCGCACGTAGCCCCGTCCCTGTGGCCGGTCGTGCATGCTGACATCAGCGGGAATGACACCCACCATTTCACAGCGCTTGCCCCGCCAGCTGATACTGCGGGACAGGTACATCAGACCCCCGCACTCGGCGTAGGCCGGCAGCCCGTTCTCGATGGCCTGGCGTATCTGCCCCCTGAGTGCGGTATTGGATTCCAGCGCCTCCATCCGGCTTTCCGGGAAGCCACCCCCGATAAACAGGCCGTCCAGTTCCGGCAGTCGGTTGTCCTCGAGAGTATTGATGGTGACCAGTTCGGCACCGGCCTGTTCCAGCGCCAGTAGATCATCCGGATAATAGAAGCCGAAGGCGGCATCCCGGGCGATTCCGATCCTGACCCGATCGGCCGCCGGTGGCGGATCGAACTGCAGTGCTTCGTAGACGAGCGGCCCACGGCCGGCGACCTCGAGCAGGCGGTCGATGTCGACCTGGTCCTTGATACCTTCCCTGATCCGATGGATACGGGCTGTCGATGCGTCTTCCTCGTTACTTGGAATCAGCCCCAGGTGGCGTTCGACAATTTCCAGTTCCGGGTTCCGGTGTACGCCGCCGAGTACGGTAACATCAGTATAGTGTTCAATGACCCGGCGCAGCTTGGCCTCGTGGCGACTGCCGCCCAGCTGGTTGAGAATAACACCGGCAATCTGTATTTCCGGCTCGAATGCCTGATAGCCCAGGATCAGGGGGGCAATACCGCGCGTCATCCCGCGGGCGTCGAGTACCAGGACGACCGGTGCGTCTGTCAACCTGGCGAGGGCCGCGTTGCTGTTACTGCCATCCAGATCCAGTCCGTCATACAGGCCCTTGTTGCCCTCGACAAGCGCGATATCCGCGTCCGCTGAGTAATGGCCGACCGTGGACAGGATCTCGGCCTCGGACATGCAGTAGAAATCAAGGTTATGGCAGGGCCTGCCGGCGGCCTGCCCGAGCCACATCGGGTCGATATAGTCCGGACCCTTCTTGAACGGTTGGACCTGCAGACCGCGCTGGGCCATTGCCGCACACAGGCCCAGTGTGACGGTGGTCTTGCCGGAGGATTTATGGGCTGCGGATATCAGCAGACGGGACATGGGCAGGTAGCCGGTTGATGCTGATTATGTTCACCGCAGAGGCGTAGACTGCGCAGAGAAGATCCTATATATACCCGGATAGTCGAGCTGGCAGGTAATAACACAGGCTTGAGAGAAAAAGACTTTCTCTGTGTACTCGGCGTCTCTGCAGTAGAAGGGTTTTATGTTTGGGTTATGCCGAAGCCTCGGCAGTTTATGCGGCGTGATGCGGGTCGACCTGGTCATCGGCCAGGCTCACCGGCAAAAAGCCCAATACCCGGGTGCCGATCACGACAGCGGCCAGTGCGATGGCGATGCCACCGACACCCAGGACCACCTCCGGCAGACTCGGTACATAGGCATTGATTCCACCGTCAAAGAACGAACTGGTGACCTCCATGCCGGGGAACAGTTCCAGCGGATAGGCCTGTCCACCGATTATGATGATGTACATTTGGGCCAGACCGCCGATGATCACCAGCAGGGAAGCAATACCGATCCAGCCACGGGATTTTCCGGTTGCCGGGTGGTAGAGCAGGGCCAGTGGCACCAGACTGCCGAGCAGGATCTGGACGAACCAGAACAGGTTGGTATACACGCCTCCGTCCAGCAGGATGAAGCGCTCCACGCCATGGTGCTCGGTGATGTAGAGGTTGGTCAGGTGGTACACCATGACGAAGTATAGGACCGAGGCGATAAATACACCCAGCAGGTTCTTGAGCCGGTAGACGATCAGGTTTCCGAGCGGGCGGTCTGACCATTTGCAGGCTGCCATCAGGACGAGGATAAAAATGGCCAGGCCAAAGGAGAACGACATGATAATGAACATCGGAGCCATCAGAGCCGCATCATAGGCCTCGCGCGCAACCAGAAAGCCGAAGATGGAGCCGGTACCGGTGGTGAGTATCAGTCGCCAGATAAAGGCGAATAAGCCGGCCAGCTTGGTAAAGTGGTTCATGCGGCGTTCCATCATCATCCAGATATAGACGGCAACGATTGCAATGAAGCCGATATAGAGGATGATGTTCCATGCAAAGATGGACTTGAAGTTGTAATAGGTCATCGCCACGATCAACCGGTCAGGACGTCCCAGGTCGAGCACCAATACAGCGAGGCCGCCGACCAGCAGGGCTATGGCCAGCAGTCCGGATAGACGGGCCAGCGGTTTATAGGGCGTCTTTCCGAACACGGAGCTTATCGAGGCCACGTTCAGGGCGCCGGAGGCGGCAACGATCAGGAACACGGCGAAAACATGCGGCGTGCCCCAGATTATCTGGTTGGTCATACCGGTCACATGGTGGCCGTTGTGTTCCATGAAGTAGGCCGCACCCAGGCCGGCCAGTACGAATAGACCAATGAAGCCGAGCAGCGAGTAAAACCGCATGCCACCATCAATCTCCCTGAATTGAATCTGCTGTTTCATCAAATCCCCCGGTAACGAACGCCGGTATTGAGATCCAGGTCGGCCCGAATCTGGCGGCTGCTGTGCTGCTTGAGCTGCTTCGAGATATCACTGTCGGGATCGTTGATGTCCCCGAAGACCATGGCATTGTGATTCTCGGCGGTGCAGGCCTCGACACAGGCCGGTGTGCGATCGTTATCCACACGGTGCACACAGAAGGTACAGGATTCGACCGTGCCCTTGCCGCGCGGTGCATGGGGCAGCTGGTCCTGCAGGTCCTCATGGATGAAGGAACGCGCCTTGTAGGGGCAGGCCATCATGCAATAACGGCAGCCGATACAGATATGCTTGTCGACCAGTACAATTCCGTCAGCACGCTTGAACGAGGCGCCCGTGGGACAAACGTCCACACAGGGCGGGTGCTCACAATGCTGGCAAAGCAGGGGAAGTGACTGGGTATGGCCGGTCTGCTTGTCACGCAACTCGACCTTGCGTATCCACTGTGCATCGGTCTCGGGACGGCCATGGCCGGTGAGGCCATGCTCCTCATTGCAGGCGGTGACACAGTCATTGCAACCATTCGCGCATTTATTGGTGTCGATCAGCATGCCCCAGCGGACATCACTGGTAACCGCTTCATCGGCGGGACGTGCCCGGGCAACCTCGTGCAGGAATACACCGGGTGCAACGCTGAGACCGGCAAGTGCCGTTGCTGTGCCTCCAAGAAAACGACGCCGGTAGGTATCGATATTCGCGCTATCACTCATGGCTGATGACCTCGGTTGCCAGGGCCTGGTGTGGCATGGCTGACAACGCAGAAGGTTGCATGTCGGATTTCATTTGCCCGGATAGCGTCTGGGGATTACTTGACTTGACCGGGCGGTCTGCATGGCACTGGAAGCAGTCGATCCTGACGGCCGCATAGGTATGGCAGCTGTTGCAGAAATGCTCTTCGCTACTGTAGCGCGGTGC
Source organism: uncultured Ectothiorhodospiraceae bacterium (assembly GCA_947259415.1). Lineage (GTDB taxonomy): Bacteria > Pseudomonadota > Gammaproteobacteria > UBA9214 > UBA9214 > CAMYJZ01. Next base: position 11,151 of record CAMYMI010000033.1, read on the forward strand.
ATCCGGGGTATCGCTGACGTGGCAGTTGATGCACTGTTCCAGGCTGTACTGTTTGGTTCGAATGCCCCTGTACACGGTCTCATCACGCTGGTGCAGGATGTGTTCCATGTGGTTCCTGCGCATTTCATCAGTCGGCTCCACGCAGCCCTGTGTCTCGCTGAAGCGATCCTGTGCTTCGGGAACAACAGGGAGTAGTGAACCGCCACCGGCCCAGGCAGAAGCGGGGAGCAGTCCCGCTGCCATGCTTAGCGCCAGCAGGATATGCAGGATTTTTTGCATCGGGTTTAGCATTTGATAATCGTCTTAGTGATCACCCAGGGCCATGTCGATGTAGCCGGTCGGACAGACATCTGCACAGATGTGGCAGCCGACACACTTGTTGTAGTCCGTGTCCACGTAACGGCCGGTCGTGGCCTGATCCTTCTTGACGCGGAAGATCGCGTCCTGCGGACAGTAGATCACACAGTTGTCACATTCGAAGCACATACCGCAGCTCATGCAGCGCTCGGCCTCATTGGCAGCCTGTTCCGTATTCAGGCCAACACCGCGTTCGGCGAAATGCCCGAGGACCTCGTCAGCCGACGGCCCGTAGGAACTGCGCTTGTTGCGTGGTACAAACGGGAAGTGACCCAGGAACAGGCGGTCCGATGATATGATCTCGGCCTCGGCACGGTCCTCGTAGTTGTGTACCGCCCAGTTGCCTGTGCCGGTACCGCGCTCCTCATCAGGATCGCCAGCGTTGAACTCTTCCGGCTCCAGGTTGGCCTCGTGCAGTTTCTGCAGCAGTTCGAAGTGGTGTACGTCCACCTTGGGCCGTTTCTTCTGATCTTCCTGCTTGAGGAAGTGGTCGATGCTTTCGGCTGCAATCGAGGCCTGGCCAATCGCCGTGGTCAGCAGGTGGGGCCGGATGATGTCGCCGGCGACGAAGTGGCCCTCGCGTCCCGGCACCTGGTAGAAGGCGTCGGAGTCGATCAGGCCACGGCCATTGTCCATGGATTCCAGCCCTTCGGAAAGGTCACCGCCCTGACCGATGGCAGAGACAACCAGGTCGCACTCCACCTCGAACTCGGTACCCTCGACGGCATTCGGACGGCCATCGACCATCTCGCACTTGGCCATCTTGAGTGCCTTGGCCATCCCTTCATCATCGAGGACCACCTCGAGCGGCATGACGCCGTCCAGGATTGAGACACCCTCGCGCAGGGCATCCTCGACCTCGTGCTCGGTCGCGGTCATTTCCTCGCGTTCGAACAGTGAGGTCAGGGTGACCTCGGCGCCCTCACGGGCCGCTGCAAAGGCGGAGTCGTGGGCGACGTAGCCGCCGATGACCTGTTCCGGACGTTCTTCCTTGTTGATATTGGTGATCTTGCCCAAGCGGCGGGCAACGGAGACTACGTCGATGGAGGTGTCGCCACCCCCCACACAGACTACCTTGTCGGTGGTGACTTGCAGGGTGCCCTTGTTGAAGGCCTCGAGAAAGGCCACGCCGGATACGCAGTTCGGTGCATCACTGTTGGGCACCGGCAGCTTGCGGCCGGTCTTGCAGCCCAGGGCCCAGAGGATGGCGTCGTATTCCTTTTCCAGTTCCTCGATAGAGACATCCTTGCCGACGCGCACGCCCAGGCGGGTGTCGATGTGGCCCATGTCAAGGATGCGCTGGCACTCGTGATTCAGGACGTCGCGCGGGGTACGGTAGCCGGGGATGCCGTAGCGCATCATGCCACCGAGTTCGTCATGATCATCGAAAATGGTGCTGGCATGGCCGATGCGGCGCAGCTGGTAGGCGGCTGCCATGCCGGCGGGACCACCACCGATGATGGCGACCTTCTTGCCACTTATCTTTTCCGGCGCCTCGAAGGTGTATTTGTTCTCGTAGGCGGAGTCGCCGATAAACTGTTCGACAGCATTGATACCCACGAAGTCATCGACGTTGTTGCGGTTGCAGCCGTCCTCGCAGGGGGCCGGGCAGACACGGCCCATCATGGCAGGAAAGGGATTGGCATCGGTGGCGCGGCGGAAGGCATACTCCTCCATGCTCATGTCGCCTGAGGGCTTCTCGATGCCGCGCACGATCTGCAGCCAGCCGCGGATATCCTCGCCGGAGGGGCAGCTGCCCTGGCAGGGAGGCGTGCGGTGCACGTAGGTGGGGCACTTGTGCGAATGGTCGCCTTCAAAGATATTTTCAACTTGACGCTTCCATGTGTAATCACCCTCTTCGTAGCGGCGAAACGTCAGATCTTTCTTTTCCATGTCGTCTCGAGAAGTAGCCATGCCTGTTCATGTGCGTGACGCCGTGCTCTTCAACAACCTGCTTGAGTGCCTCCATTCTCGGCAGGGCACCCTTGACGCGCAATTCCATAAGGTCATCGGTCAGCAGACCACCGCCACCACCACAACAATACGTGGCTTCGTGAATTGTATCTTGAGGCATATCAAAAAAGTGGTTACAAGATGCCCTGATGACATCGCGCGGAATGGTGAACTGGCCACCGGGCCTTGATCCCATGCGCGACGCTCGGGCCACGTTGCATGAGTCGTGATAGGTCAGGACCATGTCGTCATTGGCCGACTTGTCCAGTGTCAGGGCATCGCGCTGGATGAGGTCGTGGGTGAACTCAAGGATGTGCTGTGGCACCGGGTATTTGGGGTCCAGAAAGTCGAATGGGCCGGCCAGGGTGTTGAGGAAGCTGTAGGCCACGCGCCAGGCATGACCGCATTCGCCCATGACGATGCGCTTGACGCCCAGATCGAGGGCCGCCTCACGGATGCGCAGGGAGACCTTGCGCATGTTTTCATAGCTGCCGATGAACATGCCGAAGTTGGCCGCCTCGCTGGCATGTGAACTCAGGGTCCAGCTGATACCGGCCTCGTGGAACACCTTGGCGTAGCCGATCAGGCCATCTACATGGGGCTCGGCAAAGAAATCCGCCGACGGGGTGACGACCAGTATGTCGGCGCCTTTTTCGTCTAGCGGGAAGCGCACCTTGACTGCGGTGTCCTCCTCGACCTCTTCCTCCAGGCCCTCCAGGGTATCTAACAGGGCCGGCTGGGGCAGGCCCAGATTGTTGCCAATCTTGTAGACCTTGCCGATGATCTCGTTGCAGTACTTCTGTCCGACGCCAACGCAGTCCATGATCTCGCGTGCCGCCATGGAGATCTCGGCAGTGTCGATGCCATAGGGGCAGAAAACCGAGCAGCGCCGGCACTGCGAGCACTGGTGGAAGTAGCTGTACCAGTCGTCCAGGACTTCCTTTGTCAGGTCGACGGCACCGACCAGCTTGGGAAAGTATTTACCGGCAAAGGTGAAATTACGGCGGTAGACCTTGCGCAGCAGGTCCTGGCGCGCGACCGGCATGTTTTTCGGGTCGCTTGTGCCCAGGTAGTAGTGGCACTTGTCCGTGCAGGCGCCGCACTTGACACAGGAATCGAGAAACACCTGGAACCCCCGGTATTTGCCGGTCAGCTCCTTCATCTTGTCCAGGGCGACCTGCTCCCAGTTGTCAACCAGTTCACCCGGAAAGCCCAGCTGTTCCTGGAACTCTTCCTTGGCAACAAACGGCCGGCTATGCGCCATTACGCCTTCCTGAAGGTGCGGAATGACGGGGTACTCTTTGAGTTCCGGTGTTTCGAAATCAGCCACGTTCAGCTCCTGATCCTGTCATCCACTGGTTATTTGTTTTCCAGCCTGGCGGCCCACGGCGCGAGATGGCGTTGTTCACGCGGGTTGTCAACCTGGTTGCGGGTCGGGCTGAAGAAAACGCCGGGGGCATGCAGCAGCTTGCTGATCGGGAAGATGATCATCAGTGTGGCTACCAGCGCCAGATGCAGCAGCAACACCGGATCCTCGGGGATGGGTTGCCAGTTGAAATACATCAGGCCCAGGAAGAAGGCCTTCAGTGCCACGATATCGGTGTGCGACAGGTAGTCCATCGCCAGACCGGTAAGCGCGATAGCCATCAGCAGGGCCAGCATCAGATGGTCCGACAGGGCGGAAATGTAGCGCACCCGGTCAACCACGAAGCGGCGCGCCCACAGACCGGCCAGCCCGGCCGCCATGGCGAACGCGGCATACAGGCCAAACGGCTGAATCAGTTCCACCCAGGTCCATACCGGATCGGTGAAATAGCGCAGGTGCCGTGCCAGGACCAGGAGCATGCCAAAGTGAAACAGGTAGCCAAACAGCCAGATCCACTTGTTCGACTTGAACAGGCTTTCAAAGAACGCCAGTTCCCTGAACATGCGCAACACGACGCCTGAGCGTGTTACCGGCGCAGGCGTGGTCGGTATCTTCAGCGGCGCAGGTGTTTTAGCGTACTGACGTATCTTGTAGGCCAGACCGCCGACGAGCAGGGCAGTGGCTACATAGAACAGCAGCGCAAAAACAATAGTCAGAAACGGCATGTTTCTGAACTCCCTTACGATAGTGGTTGGTGGAAGACATAACGGTCGCAGGGACAAGTCCCCTGCAACCGTCTAGTGTCCGACTAAACGCAACCGGTTGGTTTCGGCAGGCCGGCATACTTACAGGCCTGCTTGGCCGGGCCGTAAGGGAACAGTTCATAGAGGTACTTGCTGTTGCCCTTGTCCTTGCCGAGCTTTTTGCCAATCGCCTTGGTCAGTACACGAACCGCCGGGGCAATCTGGTATTCCTCATAGTACTCACGCAGGAAGTTTATTACTTCCCAGTGATTATCGGTCAGCTCGCAGTCGTCCAGCTTGGCCATGACTTCTGCCACGTCCTTGTCCCACGTATTCAGGTCAGCCAGGTAACCTTCTTCATCGGTCTCATAGTTCTTGCCGTTTGCTTCAATACTACCCATTGGTGCGTCTCCTCTCTAACGAGTAAATGATTTGAAAGTTACAGCCAGGACTGTACCTTGTCGTTGGCCTCTACCATATCTACAAAGCCGGCGTAGTCGACGACGGTTACGCCATCGATCAGTTTGTCTTCACCGATACCGCGTGCTGCCAGGTCCGGGCCGAGGACCGAGACTTTCAGGCCCTCCAGACTGGCAGCTGCCTTGCCGTTCCTGACGGCGGCATACACGCCATCCTCGATCAGCAGCATTGCGTCGTCACCTTTCATTATTGACGATGCGGTTTCCAGACTGCTTGCGTCGTAAGGTGACTTGTTTACCAGGTGTAACATTGCCATTGTCTGGGCTTCCTTAACTAGAAATTAAACAGTACGTCCTGCTCTGCGAGGACATCGGCGAGTTCTGTACGGCTGACAAGGCGAATGGAATCCTTCTCTGCCCAGTCCTCGTCTTCGTCTTCCCAGACGAGGTGCTGAAGATCGTCCAGGCTCAGGCCACGTTCTTCCAGCGATTCCTTGTCCACGTAGATTTTGGTGATTTCGTAATCACCGAGCGCACTGTAGGTCGGTGAAAAGTTCTTCATGCCGATGCCGGTCGTGTCCTGCCCCTTGGTCAGCTGGTAAACACCGTCATCCATGAATGCGAGGCTTACGTCCTGTTCGAAGGCTGCGCCGATCAGTATGACTTCCAGCGCCTCCCAGGCGTAGATGGTCCCGTATGGCGCCTTGCGGTTGACATACATAAATTTTTTTATTTCTGACATCTCTGCTGCTCTCCCTATCAGTCGCCGAAAACGACCAGCCTGTCGCTTTGAATGGCGCCTTCAACCAGCTGGCCCAGCCCGGAAATCCGGAAGCCGTCTGCGATATTGGTGGCGTCCTTCCCATTACGCTGTGCCTCACCATCATCGACGATGCCACGTCGCTGGGCGGCGGCAACACAGACGACCATGTCCAGGTCGTGTTCCTTGGCCAGCTCGCTCCACCGGTTGACGATGTTGCGGTCATCCTGGGGCGGGGTGGTCAGGCGGGTGCCGTTGTTGACACCATCGTGATAGAAAAAGACACGATAGATTTTATGACCTTTCTCAAGGGCCGCCTTGGTAAAGAAATAGGCCGAATCAGCAGACTGGTGCTGATAGGGACCTTCATTGACCTGGATTGTCAGCTTCATGCTACTAATTCCTCAGAAACGGATATGCGTAGAAGCGTTCAGAGTGTTACGGGCACCACGCCAGTCGTCGATGTGGTACTTGGTGAACGGCAGACCGGTGACCTCGAAAAAACGCGGCCAGCCGATGCGTTCGATCCAGTCGTTAATGCGTTCCCAGTCCTTGGCGTTTTCCTTGTAGGCCTTGAGGATCTTCTTGACCACGGCGGTGGCTTCGGGCCAGCGCGGCGGGTTGTTCGGGATACCGGAGGCCACCAGCTTCTGGAACGTGGGTACACCACGCGCATTGGAGTGGTTGCCACCGACCCAGATAGCCAGCTTGGAGTGTTCGGCATCGTTGATCTGCATCGGTGGGCAGGGCGGGAAGCAGGCGCCGCAGCAGATACACTTCTTCTCGTCGACTTCCAGTGACGGCTTGCCATTGACCAGAGCCGGGCGAATCGCCGCGACCGGGCAACGTGCCACGACCGAGGGCCGCTCGCAGACGTTGGAGACCAGATCGTGGTTGATCTTCGGCGGCTTGGTGTGCTGGACGTTAATGGCGATGTCACCCTGGCCGCCGCAGTTGATCTGGCAGCAGGATGTTGTCATATGGACGCGATTGGGCATCTCCCAGCTGGTGAACTCGTCGATCAGTTCGTCCATCATGGACTTCACCACACCGGAGGCGTCTGTACCCGGGATGTCGCAGTGCAGCCAGCCCTGGGTATGGGAAATCATGGTCACCGAGTTGCGGGTGCCACCGACAATGAAACCTTCCTCGCGCAGCTTGTCGATCAGCGGCTGAACCTTGGCTTCATCGGCAACCTGGTATTCGATGTTGCTGCGGATGGTGAAGTGGATGTAGCCATCGCCGTATTTGTCACCGATATCACACAGTTTGCGCAGTGTGTACAGGTCAAGGATACGCTGGGTGCCGGCGCGGACGGTCCAGATCTTGTCGCCGCTGTTGGCTACGTGCACCAGGACGCCGGGCTGGGGATCCTCGTGGTAGGCCCACTGGCCGTAATTCTTGCGCATCACGGGATGCATATACTGGAACGCGTCAGGGCATCCGGATTCAATCGGCGAACGCATTTCTTGTGCCATGTGACTCTCCTGAAAAATCTGAATTTATTGAACAAGCCCCGGCGCAGGGCGCCGGGACTGTCTGAAACCTGCTCTGTGATCAGGCAGAAGCGGCCTGCTTCTCCTCACGCTTGCGCGCGAACCACTTCTCGGCTTCCTCGTCCCAGCCGTCCATGCGGACGTAGGAGGACAGACGCGGGTGCTTGACCATGTTCGGGTCAACATCCACACCGATGCCTTCAAGGAAGTTCACCAGACCGATGCGCTCGATCATTTCACCGCAACGCTCGTGTTCCAGGCCGTTCTCAGCCCAGAAGTCGATGATCTCTTCAGCCATCTCGACCAGGGACTCATAGTCTTCCTCGGTCTCGAGCTTCTTGAACGGCACAACGACCGTACCCATCAGGTCACCGATCTTCAGGGTGCGCTTACCGCCGATCAGAATGGTGACGCCCTTGTCGTCACCAGGATGCAGCGCCTTGGGCATCACGTTCAGGCAGTGCATGCAGCGTACGCAGTTGTGATTGTCGACGATAAAATTGTCGTTGTCGTCCAGTGAGATGGCCTGGGTCGGGCAACGTGTTATGACGTTGTCGATGAGGTACTGGCGGCCTTTCTTCTTAACGTAGTTTTTGATCTCTTCCTGGTTGACTTTCATGTCGTCACGCCAGGTACCGATGACCGCGAAGTCGGAACGCTCGATGGCGTTCTGGCAATCGTTCGGGCAACCGGAGACCTTGAACTTGAACTTGTAGGGCAGGGCCGGACGATGGACGTCGTCAGTGAAATTGTTCACCAGGTGGCGGTGGATCGCCTGTTCATTGCAGTTGGACATCTCGCAGCGGGCGCCGCCGACGCAGGACATGGCGGTACGCACGCAGGGGCCGGCGCCGCCGAGGTCCCAGCCGTACTCGTTGATTTCATCGAAGAAGTGCTGGGTGGATTCGGTGTCGGCACCGATGAACATGATGTTACCGGTCTGACCGTGGAAGGTCACCAGGCCGGAGCCGTGCTTTTCCCAGCTGTCGCCGAGCTGGCGCAGCATGTCGGTGGTGTAAAAGTTACCCGCCGGCGGCTGCACCCGCAGGGTGTGGAATTCCCTGGACTCGGGGAAGGCGTCGCCGACCTCGGAGAAGCGCGGGATGATGCCGCCGCCATAGCCGTAGACACTGACGGTGCCGCCTTTCCAGTAGCCCTTGCGGGTCTCGTAGGAATGTTCCAGCTGCCCCAGCAAGCTGTTGGCCACCTCGTTGATGCGTTTTTCCGGATGCTTGTCGCGCAGACGTTTG
>CAMYMI010000034.1 GCA_947259415.1 uncultured Ectothiorhodospiraceae bacterium
TAAATCTCCCTGTTATTACAGTGTTTGGTCGCACATCCATTGTAACAACTTGTTGGGATTTAAGCCTTTTTTCTATTCCTTTTGTGGGACAGCAGTGGGGCCGGATTCCATTGATCTGTCAAATAATCACCTAATCTATCGCATCTGTCCACAATGAACACAGGCCCCTTTGTCAACGTTCTGTGTTATGGTTCGCTAGCCAATTATGCCGGCCAAAATGAATACCACGCTGCAAGAATCCATTGACCGCCAGCGCGACATCCTGCACGCCTGGCTGTCAGCCTCGCTGATCCGCATCGCGGACGACTGCCGGCAGCGCTGGCCGGATCGGCAGGCCCTGGAGGACCGCCTGCTGGAGGGGCTGGCCGAGCTGCCGTACTGCAAGTACCTGTACCTGCTCGATGAGCGGGCGCACCAGATCACCTCCAATGCATCCCGCGCCGGATTGCTGGAAGCACAGTACGGCCGCGACCGCAGCGAGCGCCCGTATCTTGCCGGGGCGCTGGCCGGAGAGCCGTTTTCCCTCTCCGAGGCCTACATCAGTCGCAATGCCCGGCGCCCCACATTGACCGCCGTGCAGATCATCCGCGCAGAGGACGGCCGCTTGCTCGGTTACCTCGGGGCGGACTTCGACCTGCGTGAATTACCCGCCACGCAGGCCCTGTACCAGCAACCCGGTCACTGGATGCAGCTCAAGGGCGATCCGTCCATCCGCTCCGGTCTCTTCCACCAGGCGCGGGTGACCAGCCCGATGGACGAGCGTATCGACGTGGTGCTGGACCTGCTGGCGGAGCTCATTACGGTCAACGGAATTTTCCATGCCAAACTGCACTTCTCGAGTTCCCGCGCCACCCTCTGGACGGTGGATGATCCGTATCGTTTCCGCATCCATGGCATCGATGAGCTCGGTAATCCCGATCTCTGCCTGGCCTATCCCCGTCGGGACTATCCTGTCGATGCCGCCATCCCGGCAGATGCCGTCGTCCGGATCCTGCGCTGTTTCCGTGACCTCAGGTTCATGGATGAAACCATTTACCTGCGCTCGGGTATGCTGAACATCTTCAACGGACTCATCGGACTGACCTTCTCTTGTGACGGGTCGCATTACATGCCCTGGGAGGAATTCCTCGACAAGAACCTGGAGTTCTGGCTCGGTACATCCGACGACAGCAGCGTCTGCGTGTAGCGACAGCAGCAATAGCGTCGCGCAGCAATCATTTAACCTGCATCCGTTATGCTCGTTCGCCTTCGTGCCTAAAGGGGTCGGATACATTAAAAGAAAAATGTATCCGACCCCTTTTTGCCCGGCTACCGTTTTATTGGCATAGTCGTTGGATGCAGACAGATAAGAAAGGAGCCTCATGGATATTCAGACACTGACAAGATTTTTCATGTGGTGCACGATCATGAACGGCGCCTTGCTGGTTCTCTGGACGACTGTGTGTATATTGGCTCCGGATTTGGTGTACCGCACGCAGAGTAAATGGTTTCCCATTCCCCGGGAAACATTCGATGTCGTGATTTATTCGTTCCTTGGGCTCTTCAAGATCTTCTTTCTGGTATTCAACCTTGTTCCCTATGTGGCTCTGCTGATCATTGGGTAAATGTAGTTTCAAGGAGTCAGAGTATTTGATCCTCACTTTCCATCGCTATGCCGATGTACTCGCAAGAGTCCTGGGAACTGGTGGGAAGCTTGCGCGCCACCTTCTGGATCAGTTCGAGATGTCTGACGTTCCGGTGGATAAAACTAATAATGTGTCAGAGCACTTTTTCTGCTTATATTAGAATTAAGTGTGGTTGACACCCTTTCTTCTCCTAACGACTGATTTAATCACAGCTTGTAAATGTTGGATAATAAACAAGTAAGCTTGAGTTCATGCAACACCATAAGGAAATGACGGCCAGACCCTTTGGGGCGTAGGGGGGTGATAGTCCTGGAGGTTTTAAAAACACTTTTATCTAAATGAGGAGACGAACCATGGCACAAAGAGTCCGCAAAGCTAATTACTGCTACGTCACAGTTGCCGCCCGGGCCGCACAGGGGGCGAAGGTGCTGAACGCCTTGAAGGAGGCTGATATCAACTTGCTGGCGTTCTCGGGTTTTCCATCTGGCGGAGGCAAGGCGCAGCTCGATCTGATTGCCGACAAAATGGCACCCATTCAGCGGGTGGCGCGGAACAACGGCTGGCGCGTCAGCAAGAACAAGAAGTGTTTCCTGGTGCAGGGTGATGATGCAGTGGGTGCCTGCCACCGGTCACTTCAGAAACTTGCTGATGAAAAAATCAATGTCGTTGCCGCAGACGGGATTGCCGCCGGCAAGGGCCGGTTCGGAATGATCCTGTGGGTGAAGCCGAAGGACTACCGGCGCGCTGCGAAGGTGCTCAAGGCGAAATAAAAGAATCAATAAAGGGGCCGCATACATTTACAAAAGGCAGGTCTAGGAAATGACCCGGCACCTTTTTTTACGTTCCTGAATATTCGCGCCTGCGAGGCGCTCCTACACACAATAGACGTTTGGGATAGCGAAATCAGTGGGGTCAGACACGATTGAAACGTCAGATCCATGATGTATCAAACGTGTCTGACCCCGCTGATTCAGTTGATCGATTTATACGAGACAAAGCGTGCAGACCTGGTCGAACTATCGCCTGGTTTGCCTGTCTATCAGGGTTATGGTCTTGCTTTCCCATAACCAGAGCTTGTTCACAAGGTGGGCGTTACACGGTACCTTGGTTAAATGCAGACTCTTTGCGCTCGTGCTGTTTTCTGTGCTTACTGCGTCAGGAATGACGCATGCCCAGTCACCCGGCTATCTTGAGGTAGGTCCGTTTTCATCCGCCAGAATAACCGAGAATCTACCGGCTAACTGGGAGCCGCTGACCTTCAGCAAGATCGATCGGCATACCGATTACTCCCTGGTAAATGCAGGCGATACGGTTGTGGTAAAAGCTGTCAGTAATCAGTCTGCTTCCGGTCTGGCGCGGGCTGTATCCATTGACCCTGAAAAATATCCTGTCATTCAGTGGCAATGGAAAGTGGATAACATCCTGCAGAAGGGCGATGTAACAAACAAGGATGGTGACGACTATTCCGCCAGGATTTACATCACCTTTGCGCTTGATCCAGATAGGGCCGGGTACCTCGAGCGATTGAAACACGAGGCCGCCAAGATCATCTTTGGGCAGGAAGTTCCGTACAGGGCAATCGCCTATATCTGGGGGAGCAGTAGCCCGGCCGGCACCATGGTTGCCAATTCCTACACGGACCGGGTGATGATGTTTGTGGTCGAGGGGGGAGATGAAAAGGTTCGACAGTGGGTGACCGAGAAGCGCAATATCCAAGAGGACTATAAACAGGCCTTCGGCGAAGAGCCTCCAATGATATCAGGTGTGGCCATCATGACGGATACTGACAACACGCGGGAATCCGCCATCGCCTGGTATGGAGACATTATTTTCACAAACGACCAGACAAGCTCGAATTTGAATCCATTGCAGGGAACCGGGCGTTCTCTAACAATCCGATAGTTTTAACTTTGTATAAAAATGGTGTCAGAGCACATTTAACTCTAATGTAAGCAGAAAATGTGCTCTGACACCATTTCTTACATCGGGTTACTCAATCCAATCGCGCCGGGGACGGCGCTCCTACAGTGATTTTAACGCCCTGTAGGAGCGGTCTCCTGACCGCGATGGATTTCCCCAACCATCGCGCCGAAGGTCGGCGCTCCTACAGGTGGATCTCCACGCCCTGTAGGAGCGGTCTCCTGACCGCGACGGGTTTCCCCAGCCATCGCGCCGGAGGTCGGCGCTCCTACTCTCCTGACCGCGACGGGTTTCCCCAGCCATCGCGCCGAAGGTCGGCGCTCCTACAGGTGTATTTCCATGCCCTGTAGGAGCGGTCTCCTGACCGCGATTGTGTTCCCCAACCATCGCGCCGAGGGTCGGCGCTCCTACAGGTGTATCTCCAAGCCCTGTAGGAGCGGTCTCCTGACCGCGATGGGTTTCCCCAACCATCGCGCCGAGGGTCGGCGCTCCTACAGGTGTCTATAGTGTCTGGGGGTGCCACATTCTGATTCCATTTTTATTCCCTCATACATTCTAAGGTCTTCTGTAAAACGTTGTTATTACTGCTGTGCGACACTATGCCGTATCGAATTCGAATTATTATTTAACTAGTATTACTCCTGTGCGTCTTCAATCCCCCGGTAGACCTGTGTAGAGAGATTTATTGATTCCCACCAAGTTACGGCGGCTGCCTGCTTACCAGACGCCTTTTTTCATTTCTGTAATGAAACCTTGATTTAGTATTGACAGAAGGACGCTATGAAAGAAAGGAGAAAACCATCCAGTAACAGGCGGCTTGATGGAGGCACGCCTGCATTTCCGTTCAAGGACAGCAACGGAGCGACAATAAAGGAATGTCGCAGGAAGATAGCTGATCGGCGCAAATGCGACATGACACCCGAGCAAGCCAGCCAGAGGTCTAATAAGGCTGAAAAACCGGGATTTTTGCGCAAGATGGCGACCTCATCATTTTGGCAGCGCATTTTCATGCGCAAATGAAAACGACGGTCTGCTGTAGGGGGGATCAACCCTAAGTGGGGGCGCGACCGTAACGGGGCCGAATACATTTACTGTTAAAGCGGAACTAAAAAATGTATCCGGCTGCTTCATCTTTTTAGGCAGTGTCTTATGCAGGCCCGATCCTACTTCATTCCTTTATCGCTGTTATCACTCTATCGCGGCCAGGGGGCCGCTCCTACAGAGGGTTATAGAAACCTCTGTAGGAGTGCCCAATTAAGCGTCGGGTGTCAATGCCGGTCTTCGGGGCGATGGGTTGGGGTTTAATCGCGGCCAGGGGGCCGCTCCTACAGAGGGTTATAGAAACCTCTGTAGGACACCCGGTTAAACGCAGGGTATTAATGAGGCCCTCTTGCAGGTGTAGTTGGCATACAATCGGGGCCAGAGCACAGTTTCCGGAAATACCGTTAATATTAGGTACAATTGTGTTCTGGCACTATTTCTTATTTAAACAGGAGGAAATAGAATCCTTGAATGACGACGAACAGGAACAGCCGATGAGTGAGAAGGTTACCCTGGCGGGCAATCAGCTCGTCGACTATGTAAAGAGCCTCATTGCGGCCGGTAATGTACGCCGCCTGATCATTCGCAAGCCGAATGATGAAGTGCTGCTGACAGCCATGGCACCTGTGCTGGCGGCACTGGGCGCCATGGCCGCCCTGCTGACTCAGGTCAAGGTCGAGATTGTCCGTACTGACCAGTCCGACGACGATTCTGGGTGAGTGCGTGACAAGGGGACATACCGGTTTTTTTATCACTTCACAGGATAATCGGGTGGGTGCAAAATCGGAATGTCCCCGTGTTTTGATTCTTGTATCAAGGCTGACTGATGGAAATACGCACCTTAATCCTGATAATACTGCTTGCAATGCCGATAAAAGCATCTTTTTCGCGGGGTAACTATTTTAGTGGAACTGATATATACGCATTCGCGACTTCTGACGATCCAGTTAAAGAAGCCTTGTTCATGGGCTATGTGTCAGGAGTGCTAGATGCAAATACTGAAATACTCTGTGTGCCAGCGGAAGTAACATTACAGCAAGCTGCAGGTATTACCAGGAAGTACCTGGAACAGCATCAAGAAATTCGCCATTTCGCAGGTAGAGGCTTTATTATTCTCTCAATAACTGAGGCATTTCCTTGCACCAATAAATAGCGTCGGCATTCTGGCAGCCGTTGTATTGGCATAGTCGTTGGATGCAGACAGATAAAACAGGAGCCTCATGGAAACCGAGGACAGCACGACAACGATTCCTGCAGGAAATGCTTGCGATAGGCGATGAGAACACCGCTTTTTTGACTGAACTTCAGTTGAAACAGCGCCTCGTGAAAGAAAAGGTATCAGGAACCTTATTGGTGCTCGATTAAATAGAAAATGGTCTGGTTGTACCAATAAGGTTCCTGACACCTTTTCCACCTTTTCCCCTGGTCAGGTACGTGGCGCCAGACTGTTCGATCCTTTTTCGGCTGCTTCGGAATCATGCGTGTAGATATGCATATCCTGCTGGGGGAACGGTATCGAGATGCCTTCTTCGTCGAAGCGCTTCTTCACCGCCCTGGTGATATGCCAGTAGGCCTCCCAGTAGTCCGCGGATTTAACCCATGGCCGGACAATAAAATCAACGGAGGATTCTCCCAGGGTATGTAGCCGGATGACGGGTGGTGGATCATCCAGCGCGAGTTCGTGGTGATCCACGATTTCGTGCAGGATCCGCTCGGCGAGATCGGGGTCATCGTCGTAGCCAATGCCGAACACCATGTCCACCCGGCGAATGTTTTCCGCATTGATATTGCGGATGACATCACCCCAGATTTTCCTGTTGGGCACGATGACCCGCTGGTTGTCGAAGGTGGTGATCGTGGTCGACACAAGGTTCATCTGCTTTACCTTTCCACTGATACCGCCGGCCTCAACGGCATCCCCCACATCGAAGGGCCGATAGATCAGGATCATTACGCCGGCCGCAAAGTTGGACAGGGTTTCCTGCAGGGCGAAGCCGACGATAAAGCCGACGATGCCCAGCCCAGCCAGTACCGGGCCGATCTTGATGCCGAGCTGTGCCAGGGCAATGAGGATGCCGATCAGGAAGATGGCCTTTCCCGCGAACGATACCAGCAGGTCCTGCAGGAGTTTTGAGGCATGCACCCTGGACGAGGCAAGTGCACGGCTGACAACCCGTTTTACGATGTTGGCCAGCATGGCGAAAACCATCAGTATGAGCACGAACACGACCAGCTTGAATGCCCATTGCGGTCCGTTATCGATTAGCCATTTCTTACCGCTGTCCAGCCCTTGTTGCAGCAACCCCAGGGCAACCTTGGTCTCGAAGATCTCTTTTGTGATTTCACCGGTCGACGAGATAACGATCTGTTTGTATTCGGCGGTATCGAGCTTGCGCTCTCCCATCAGGGCAATGGTGATTTTCAGATTTTCCGCGGTTGCGGCGACACGCCCGTTTAGGGCTGTCACTTTCTCCTTCAGCAGCTTTTTGTCATCCTCGCTGGCACCAATGGTCTGTTTGCGCAAGCCATCTCGTTGTTCAATAAAATACTGCAGCCTGGCCGCCAGGTTTTCCGCACGCTGCCCCAGGGTCTTATCGAGATAGGTGAGGTCTGACTTGCTGTCCAGACCCAGCTGTTCCAGAAGGTCGGTGTTTTCGAGCAGCGCGGCGAGCGCCTTGTCGACCGCCTTCCTCTCGCTGGCGACTTGCTGTCTCAGATCGGGGAGGTCGGATTCGGCTGCCGTCTTGACCTTTTCATCCAGGCTTTCCAGCAGTTTCAGGGAATCATTGATCTCTGCCTTGAGCCAGTATGAAACCTGTACGGCAGATGCTGCAGCCAGCTTTCTGACCTCGCCTGTCTCCCTGCCTGCCGACTCCAGCTCGATAATGTTATTGACCAGTTCCTCGAGTTCATCCCGCAGCTCGGTATATTTGCGGCGCCGCTGGTCGCGCAGTACCACCAGGTCCTCGTCTTTCGCCTTCTGCAGGTCGGCGCTCAGCCTGGTTATATCGTCCCGCAGGGCACCCAGCGTCTCTGTATTGGCCGCTGTTTTATCGAGTATCTTCTGGGCCTTTTCCGGGTCCGCTTTCATTGCTTCCGATTGATCTGGCGTTGCCTGTGCATCAGCCGGGGTTTTTTCTGCGTGGGCGAACGGGGAGGCACCCAGGGCGAGAATCAGTGTCAATGCAAACACAGAAAGAGTCGGGATTTTCATTTGCACAGCCTCTTTTCGTGTTAGAGGGGTTGTCCGCTTCTCATCAGAGTGGAGACGGCGGATAGCGATTATATGCCGATTTGAATGGCGTGGGCAGGTTGTATAATCCTGTCGGTGGGAAAAGTATTTAACACTAAATATAAGTAGAAAATGTGCTCTGACACTATATCTACACGGATTTGACAAATTCCAGGAAGTAGTTGGTTCTCATCAGGGGTCTGTCATCCACAAGCCGGAAGCCGGCGGCCTGCATTTCCTGAATGACCTGGGCCTTGTTTCCACGCACGTGCCCCATCACCCATTTCGAGCTGATACGCGGATCGCGACGAAAGTCGATAATAATGACGCGTCCTTCGCTTCTCAGCGCCTGGTGGATGGAGGCCATTGTCTGCCGCGGATATTCAAAGTGGTGGTAGGTGTCGGTGATAAAAGCCAGGTCGATGGAGTTGGCTGGCAGCCCGATATCATCGGGTGGATTGACGATACCCTGTACATTTGACAGACCCTGTTCGCGGCAGGTGCGCAGGATGTTGTCGATAAAGGTCCTGGAGATATCGATGGCATAGACCGTGCCGTCCGGCTCGACGGCGGGTGCAAACAGACGGGTGAAGAGGCCGGTGCCGGCGCCGATATCGGCGACTTCCATGCCCGGGCGAACCTTGCTGGCGGCGACGATGGCGTGGCGCCTGTCGTAGACCTCGCGCCCGGGTCGCTCGAAGGTGTTGACCCAGCGTTGCCAGTCCGGATCCTCGAAGTGACGGTTGATGCCCGGGCGAACACTTTGTTCCTGTGCGGTTGCGGAAGCTATCAGCAACAGGCCAGAGAGTAGAAAAATGATCTGGATCGGGCGGTGTTTCGATTTCATGGCAGGTAGCATAGCCGGTTGCTGTCATTATGCACACCGGGACGGGATCGGGGAATAGAATAAACCGGGGTTGGAGACGACAGGTATATCTCCAAGCCCTGTAGGAGCGGTCTCCTGACCGCGATGGATTTTCCCAACCATCGCGCCGGGGGTCGGCGCTCCTACAGGTGGATCGCCAAGCCCTGTAGGAGCGGTCTCCTGACCGCGATGGATTTTCCCAACCATCGCGCCGGAGTCGGCGCTCCTATCGGTGGATCTCCAAGCCTTGTAGGAGCGGTCTCCTGACCGCGATGGATTTTCCCAACCATCGCGCCGGAGGTCGGCGCTCCTACAGGTGGATCTCCAAGCCTTGTAGGAGCGGTCGCCTGACCGCGATGGGTTTCCCCACCAATCGCGCCGAAGGTCGGCGCTCCTACGGGTGGATCTCCAAGTCTTGTAGGAGCGGTCGCCTGACCGCGATGGGTTTCCCCACCAATCGCGCCGGAGGTCGGCGCTCCTACGGGTGGATCTCCAAGTCTTGTAGGAGCGGTCGCCTGACCGCGATGGATTTTCCCAGCAATCGCGCCGAAGGTCGGCGCTCCTACAGGTGGATCTCCGCGCCCTGTAGTAGCGGTCGCCTGACCGCGATGGGTTTCCCCAGCAATCGCGCCGGAGGTCGGCGCTCCTACAGGTGGATTGGTTGGGAATGCAATTGCGCCTATAAGGCGCTCCTACATCGACGACAGCTGTGTGTGCATTCCGGTAATCAATTCTTCGGTCGTTTCCCAATCGATACAGCCGTCGGTTACGGAAACGCCGTATTTCAGTCTTGATACATCGTCAGGGATCGGCTGGTTCCCGGCATTGATATTGCTCTCGATCATCAGGCCGATGATGGTGAGGTTACCCGCCAGGATCTGGCGGGTGACATCTTCTGCAACGCCCGGTTGCAGTTCCGGATCCTTGCGGGAGTTGTCATGGCTGCAATCGACCATGATGTAGGGGCAGACCCCCGCGGCACGGAGTTCCGCCTCGCAGCGTGCGATATTCTCAGCATCATAGTTGGGCTGGCCGTTGCCGCCACGGAGTACGATATGCCCGTAGGTGTTGCCCGTGGTTTCCACCACCGAAACATGCCCCCCGGCATCGATGCCGAGAAAGCTGTGCGGGTGGCTGATCGATTTCAACGCATTGATGGCGATGCCGAGGCTGCCATCGGTGCCGTTCTTGAAGCCGACGGCACAGGACAGTCCACTGGACATGATACGGTGGGTTTGCGACTCGGTGGTGCGTGCGCCGATCGCCGACCAGGAAATCAGGTCCTGCAGGTACTGCGGTGAAATCGGGTCGAGTGCCTCGGTGGCCAGCGGCAGACCGAGCCCGGCCAGGTCCAGCAGCAGGCGTCGTGCGATGTGTAGCCCTTCCTCGATTTCGAACGAGCCGTTCATGTGCGGGTCGTTTATCAGTCCCTTCCAGCCTATGGTGCTGCGCGGCTTCTCGAAATAAACCCGCATCACCAGGAACAGGGTGTCACCGACCTGGTCGGCGAGTTTGCTTAGTCGCTCGCCATACTCAA
Source organism: uncultured Ectothiorhodospiraceae bacterium (assembly GCA_947259415.1). Classification (GTDB taxonomy): domain Bacteria; phylum Pseudomonadota; class Gammaproteobacteria; order UBA9214; family UBA9214; genus CAMYJZ01. The sequence goes on from CAMYMI010000034.1 coordinate 10,221, forward strand.
TGGCGGCTTTTGGGTCGTGTATGGAGCAGGGGCCTACCACGATCATGTGGCGGGCATCCTTGCGATCGATAATGTCCCGGACGACGCGGCGGCTGTTGATTACCGATTCGGCGACCTGCTGCGTAATCGGTAGCTTGTCTTTGAGATCCAGGGGCGTAATCAGCCGCTTGCAGCTGCTGATGTTGATGTCTTCAATGCGTTTGTCGGTCATGGGTGTTGCGTTATCAAGGGCGCTGTATGTGGCAGGAAAGGCGCAAATGATAGCAAAGGGAAACCAATCGCGCCTGTACCCGATTAAGCGCCGGGCATAAACGAGGCGCTCCTACAGGTGTATCGCCAGGCCCTGTAGGAACGGTCGCCTGACCGCGATGGGTTTCCCCGATCATCGCGCTGGAGGACGGCGCTCCTACAGGTGTATCGCCAAGCCCTGTAGGAGCGGTCGCCTGACCGCGATGGGTTTCCCCGACCATCGCGCCGGAGGTCGGCTCTCCTACAGGTGTATCGCCAGGCCCTGTAGGAGCGGTCGCCTGACCGCGATGGGTTTCCCCAACGATCTCGCCGGAGGTCGGTGCTCCTACAGGTGTATTTCCATGCCCTGTAGGAGCGGTCGCCTGACCGCGACGGGTTTCCCCAACGATCGCGCCGGAGGTCGGCGCTCCTACAGGTGTATTTCCATGCCCTGTAGGAACGGTCTCCTGACCGCGATGGGTTTCCCCGATCATCGCGCCGGAGGTCGGCGCTCCTACAGGTGTATCGCCAGGCCCTGTAGGAGCGGTCGCCTGACCGCGATGGGTTTCCCCAACGATCGCGCCGGAGGACGGCGCTCCTACAGGTGTATCGCCAAGCCCTGTAGGAACGGTTGCCTGACCGCGATGGGTTTCCCCGATCATCGCGCCGGAGGTCGGCGCTCCTACGGGTGTATCGCCAGGCCCTGTAGGAGCGGTCTACTGACCGCGATGGGTTTCCCCGATCATCGCGCCGGAGGTCGGCGCTCCTACAGGTGGATCTCCAAGCCCTGTAGGAGCGGTCGCCTGACCGCGACGGGTTTCCCCCAACGATCGCGCCGGAGGTCGGCGCTCCTACGGGTGTCTATTATGTGTAGGAGCTCCTCGCAGGCGCGATATAGAAGAGGAAACGGGAATTCCCGGTGCAGGATATTCAATACCATTGCCCTGATGTGCAGCGGAATTATGTAAACTGTCCCCGGAATTGCCATATGCCACCTGTTCAGTGGCGGAAGACGAGGGATAATAAATGATACGACTGCGGGAGCTGGGCCCGGGTATCGTTATTGCCGCCACCGGCCTGGGGGCCGGTGACCTGATCGCGGCCTCGGTGGCGGGCGCCAAATACGGCGTTGCCATCCTCTGGGCGGCGGTCATGGGGGCCATACTCAAGTTCACCCTCAACGAGGGGCTGGCCCGCTGGCAGCTGGCCACGGGCACCACCCTGCTCGAAGGCTGGGTGCGGCGCTTGCCGCGGTTCTGGTCGATCTACTTCTTTGTGTACCTGTTGTTGTGGAGCTTTATCGTGGCCGGCGCGCTGATGGCCGCTACCGGCCTGGCGATTCATGCCCTGGTGCCCGCGGTCAGTGTCGAAGTGGGTGGCGCCGTGCAATCCCTGCTGGCCGCTGCGCTGGTATTGCTGGGGCGTTATCGATTGCTGGAAGGCATGATGAAGTTTTTCATCGCCTTGATGTTCGCGGTGGTGTTGTATTGCGCCGTGGCCCTGCAACCGGACTGGGGCCGTGTGGCCGCGGGGATCTTTGTGCCGCGCCTGCCCGAGGGTTCGGTGTTTTTCCTGCTGGGGGTCATGGGCGGCGTAGGTGGCAGTGTGACGTTGCTGAGTTACGGGTACTGGATCCGGGAACGCGGCTGGAGCGGGCCGGAACGTTTGCGCCAGGTGCGCACGGATCTGCTGGTGGCCTATGGACTTACCGGCGTGTTCGGCATCGCGATCATGATCATCTCCGCCGGCGTGTCGCCCGAGGTGTTATCCGGCAGCAAGATGGTGCTGGCCGTGGCCGATGAGATGGGCGCGACGGTGGGTGACATCGGCAAATGGGCCTTTCTGATCGGGTTCTGGGGCGCGGTGTTCAGTTCGATGCTGGGCGTATGGCAGGGCGTGCCCTACCTGTTTGCCGACTTCGTGCATGAATGGCGGCGCAGCAGTGACGAAAAGGTGATCGATACCCGTTCCATTCCCTACTGCGCCTACCTGGGTTACCTGGCCATTCCCCCCATGATCCTGCTATGGGCAGGGAAACCCGTGTGGGTGGTGTTGGTGTACGCCGTCGCCGGCGCCGCCTTCATGCCCCTGCTGGCGGGCCTGTTGCTGTACATGAACGGCTTCCGCGACTGGCTGGGCCCGTTGCGTAACCGTGGGCCGGGGAACCTGGCCCTGATGGCGACGCTGATATTGTTTACCGTGCTGTTGATCAATAAATTGCTGAGTGTTTAATCGTGCCTTCGGGGCGCTCCTACGGGTGTATCTCCAAGCCCTGTAGGAGCGGTCTCCTGACCGCGATGGATTTCCCCGACGATCGCGCCGGAGGTCGGCGCTCCTACAGGTGGATCGCCAAGCCCTGTAGGAGCGGTCTCCTGACCGCGATGTGTTTCCCAACCATCGCGCCGGAGGTCGGCGCTCCTACGGGTGTCTGTTGTATGCAGGAGCGCCTCGCAGGCGCGATATAGTCAAGAATAAGAGGTCGGTGTCGACTTTGGCGTGTGTTCAATAATTACGATGCATACACCTTGGCCAATCCGGCAGCGGCTTCCTCATCGTCAATGACCGGCGTAATTTGCAGCTCCAGGTAGTTGGCCCACTCGGCAGCGTGTTGGGCCAGTGCGACGTGGTCGTTTCCTTCCACCAAGCCCCAGCCATACATAGATCCAGGTGCATGCCAGCGGCCCAGCAACGTGAGCCCGGGTGGCAGTGGCGCACCGGAACGTAAAAAACCTTCGGCAGCAGGCTTGTGGCTGCCAGGGGGTATTTTCCATGAAATCATGAATTTCATCCGGAACCTCCGCGTATGATTGGTTCTTAACTTTCGAATATTCAGGGACAGATGCCGTTTTCATTACCGGCTCTCTCAATGAGAGAATAGTCAGCGTAAAACGTGGTCTGTCCCTGATTTTTGTACGTCAGCTCCCGGACTTTAGGGACTTGAGGATCTGTCGCTCCATTTCCGCCCGGCCCTCCAGGCTTTGCAAGGGCGTCACTTGCCATGAAAACACGCCCCATGCAGGCAGGAGGCGCAGCATGCGGTCAATCTCGTCATGTGAGCCCGCCTCGACAATCAGGTAGAGCGTGCGCGAGCCGGCCGGCAAACCGCCAGCCACGATCTTCTTTTTCGCCTTGAGTTCCATGAGCATGTCAAACGTGGGGAGGATGCCCGTCTCGAGGACGTCGGCCACTTCATCCGGCGCGGCGAAACCCGGGCCCTCGTTGGTGGTAACCAGGAACAGATCGGCCGTGGCGGGGCCAGAGAGGCAAAGACACAGCAGCAGGCAGGACAGCAGTCGGGTTCTCATGATTATTCTCCTGTGACGGCTCGTGTTGTTTGGATTCATTAGCATAGACCACGATCCTGCAATCGGACAGGCGCGGCTAGAGTGTTGAGTGCTGCCTTGGGGCGGCAGTCCCCGTTTAGTGATGGCTAATATATCTGCCTGCTGAAGGAGTGCTGCCGACCCAATACAGACGATTACAACCAAGACCAGAATGCCTCTGTGCATATATTCACACTGATCTTAAGTCGTCATTCGGCCGATTCATTTTTAAGCGTCCCGGCGGCATGGGGAGAATTACCCAGACGATAATCGGCAAAATTTTGACATATTGACATGGGAAAATATGGGAATAATATCCCATAGTACTTGATGGCCGAAACAGGACGCTGACTATTGCTTAGTGAGAGATGGAGACCAGGTGCTGCACTCAATTGCACCATTTTCACGACGTTGCTGAATACTACAAAAGGAGAGCCGGATGGACACCACGCACTATCACAGCATTAATGATGACCTGGATATCGTTGTTCACGTCGATGAAGTTCTTGATGAGCAGAACAGACAGCGTGTCGAATATACCATGCTGAATACATCAGGGATTGAACGAGCGTACTTTGACAACTTTAGAAAACATCTACTGATCATTGGCTACGATCCTGCCCAGATCAACTCGTCGAAAATTCTTGAACTTGTCAAACGACAGAAACTAAAGGCACAACTCATCGTTGGTATGTAGCATCGCCCATGATCAATGTGTGCACGAGTCGAGGAGCAGGATATTACAACTGGATGAAAGCAAATAATGGAAATATATCTACGAAATACAGTGTTTGCATGCATCATGGCGCTCTGTCTATCTATATCAGCATATGCAACCCCCGAGAATAACCGACATTCCGATCTGTCTGACAACCAGCAACCTGTTCTTGCCGAGAGTCAAACAACCCGGATGTCCGGGTATTCGTCTGGCCAATATCCGAGCACAGATCAGCTCTGGCTGATAGGCTCCTTTCTGGTCAGCCTGTCTGGATTAGCGATACTTTGGTTATTGCATCGCAAATAACTGCGTGATGCTTTTGTCATGTCGGCCTTACGGTTGCCAATTTCTTTTGTGTGAACAGCGAGTTTTAGCCGAATCCTGTAGTACAGACTGATTCACTATGAAGATTTCCTGGCGGACGGGAGACGATACCTTCCCGTCAATCGGGCATGACCACTGAACGGCAAAATCAGCGAAACCCTGGTGTTTCCGCGGGTTGTTTGGAACCGCTCAGTCGTAAATTAATGAGACCTGCGCAGAAGGACAGCAGGGAAATATTAATGCAAGGGGCAACAAACCAGTAATTGCTTGCATCAGGCTTAGTGATAAGTGAGGCGAGCGGCTTTTCAACCACCGTGGGCTTTAGTGGAAAGGGAATATTTTCATCCTATACTCAACACGGGCGCTACAATGCTCTCACAAACAGGCAAGCTTGCGAACAATAGCTGCTTGCTCGCATTGCGCAGGAGCCCTGGGATCAATCCCGATCCAGATTAGCGCGTGCAAGTGAATTAAAGGCTACATATTTCAGCACTATATCCTGAAAGGCAGTAGTTTTTGTGAGGTAAATAATGCACAAATTCATAAGGAATCGATTGTCAGGATGGGCCATCATGGCGATGCTTATTTTCCTGGCACTACAAAGCGCTCCAGGGTGGGCCAACGATAACAACCACCCGGCCGCCATCACGGTAGCCGCTGAAACGCCAAGTGAAGCAAGCGGCCTGCGAGTATACCGCGATCCGATATCAGGCCAGCTTGGCCCGCCTCCTGTGGGCATTCCACCACCTGGACTGTCGATTGCTGAACAGCCGAGACTGAATCGTTCTGACCGTGGCCTGCGGGCACGCAGTTTGCCAAATGGTGCTGTCGCGATAGATCTCCAGGGGCGCTTCATGAGCATGGCAGTGGCAACGACCGATGCCAGGGATAAGCCTGCAGTAAACTGTACACTCACACCAACGGAAGCCAATGCGGTTTTGCAAAGCGCTGCAGAACCAAGATGATAGAGCGATGTGGGGCGACACGGACGTAACGGGGCATCGCTTTGTATGCGCCTGTATACGGGTACTGGTTTTAGTTGTCGCTGTTGCAGCACTGCCGGCGACTGCGACAACCTTTGTCATTAACAACGTAGACGGATCGGGTGAAGGATTCAACGATACAACGCCGGCCACACCGGTGGGCGGTAACAACGGAACCACGCTGGGACAGCAACGCTTAAACCTGTTTCAAAAGGCCGCGGACATCTGGGGCGCAGTGATTGACAGCGATGTCCCCATTATTATCCGGGCGAGTTTCGATCCATTAACGTGCAACTCAAGCTCTGCAGTACTGGGCTCGGCCGGAGCCACACAGATCATCAGAGATTTCCCCAATTCACCGAAATCCGGCACCTGGTACCATATCGCCCTGGCCAATGCGATCGCCGGTGCCGATCTCATTACGGGTGCTGACGATATTGTTGCAACCTTCAATAGTTCCATCGACAACAACAATAATTGCCTGTCCGGCACCAACTGGTACCTTGGTTTCGATCACAACAGTGGTGGTGATATCGATCTATTGGTCGTTCTGCTGCACGAGTTTGCGCACGGCCTCGGGTTCTCTAATTTCACAAACGAGTCCACAGGGAACTTCATTCAAGGCTTACCGGACGTTTTCGCACACTTTACGCTCGACAACACAACCGGTCTGCACTGGAACGAGATGACGAGCGGACAACGCGCGAACTCTGCCACCAACACGGGAAACGTTGTATGGGATGGTCAGAAGGTCGTCATGGGCGCGGCAGGTTTCCTGGTCAGCGGCACCGATACTTCCGGCAATGTGAGGCTCTATGCCCCAAACCCGGTTGAACCGGGCTCGTCGATTTCGCACTTCGATACCGTTGCGAGCCCGAATTTGCTCATGGAACCTTTCATTAACTCGAATCTGGGATCAGATCTTGATCTTACCGACGAGCAAATGTTCGATGTAGGCTGGAGCCCGGTTGACACTGATGGTGATGGTCTCAGCGATGTATTCGAAACCACTGTGCTCGGTACCAATCCAAATAGCGTCGACAGCGACAATGATGGCCTGGTAGACGGCAATGACGGCATCGTGCCATTGACCGCATTGCCCGGTGGCGCCGATTCAAACGGCGATGGTTTCGTTGATGGCGAACAAATGCTGGGTACTGATCCAAACAACAGCGACACAGATGGCGACGGTGTTTCTGATGGTGACGAAGTCGGTATCTACGAGATGGATCCGACGCTATCCAATACCGGTGATGTTGGACCGAGAAATAATCCGGATAACCAGATTAATGGCGCTGACCTCGTCGTGTTAACCCGGCTGGTGTTCGGGGAGATTCAAGCGACAGCACTGGAGTTGATACTGGCTGACATCAACAGCGATACTCAGATCAACGTGGCTGACCTCCTGCTATTGCAGAAGTCGATTCTGATGGGTACAGCACCTTGAGTGGATAGCTACCGGCGATCAGGGATATGGTGTTTGACAGCGTCTATTGCGCCATTGCCACACATCAGATGAAGAAGGCCGGACATAGGCACTGCAACACGCGCAACTGTGTGGTGACTCTGATGCAACTGCCCTGCAGTGCGCTGAACTGAACATCCCCTTTCACCCACAGCTTCTGGGTATCTTGTATGTGGCTGTAAGTGGCCCTTTGCAGATTTTTGGTGATTGACCGGACCTGGCCGGTTCCGGTCCTACATCAGCCGCTAATATAAACAAACGCTTAAAGGCAGGAACCGACCGAGGCTGTGTGAAAACTCGAAAGTATCACTAAAGGCGGATTATTCTGTATTAACTGAGTATTTCACGGCCCCACGGCACGTTCTGGGTGGAG
>CAMYMI010000035.1 GCA_947259415.1 uncultured Ectothiorhodospiraceae bacterium
AAGAGAACCGGGTGGAGCCCGTGGGTCACAACCCATTCGCTCCAAAAGTGTTACCCATGTCCCCAGAATAAAGTGTTACCTATGTAACCGGAAAGGACCTATTGGGGAGTGGTGGGCCCGTCAGGACTCGAACCTCGGACCAAGGGATTATGAGGCATACGGATTACAACCTATTGATATATAAAGACAAGGAAGCGTAAGGCTTTTTCTTCTGACCGTTCCGATCACAGACCGAAACCGACCTTATACCGACCCGTTTCCGAACATCGGAAGCCTGTTTTGGCCCGCTTTGATTCCGAATCCTGATTCGTTTCAGCGAGTCCCGATTTTCTCGGACCGAACCGGTCGCGGCGGGTGGTGGCGGGGGACGACTCGGAGGCCGGGGGCATGGCGGTCCTGGGACCGGCCGAGAGTGGGCCACTCCGGGACGGAGAGGGACGCCCGCGCACACGCCACGGGACCTCGGGCGGCCCCGGCGGCGTCGGGTCGACGGGTGCGTCGGATGTTTACCAGGCTTCCTTCGAGGCGCCCGCCACGGAATTACGAATGACCCAATCCGGCGGTGAAACCGACCATACAGATCGTTGATCAATGCACAGACGGTGCGAGAGTGGACTTCCGAGAACGGCCAGAACTAGCCATTCAGCGGTTTGCACAAAAACACCTTGAATACGGTTAGAATTACTTCGGTTATTAATCAGATTTATTTGGTTTGCGGGCCTGACGTGAGACGAAATGCACACTAAAACCACGCACAAATGGCAACACGACCATATCTTTGGTCAGGATAAGGTCAGACCGGGTGAGCGCCGCACCCTTTGGGTGATATTTATCACTGCGACAATGATGGTCGTCGAGATAACTACTGGTATTGCCTACGGCTCTATGGCTCTGCTAGCAGATGGGCTACATATGGCTTCACACACGGCCGCCCTCGGCATCACAACCATCGCTTATGTCTACACCCGCCGCTGCGCTACAGACTCGCGTTACTGTTTCGGGACGGGCAAGGTCAATGCCTTCGCTGGCTATACGAGCGCTGTTTTACTCGCGCTCTTCGCACTCCTGATGGCTTGGGAGAGTGTCAATCGTTTATTTAATCCAGTCGAGATTGCATTCAATCAAGCAATTGTAGTTGCGGTTCTGGGCCTGATTGTTAATGGTGCCAGCATGTTCATATTGGGTGATCATCATGATCACCATGCAGACCAACATCACCATAGCCATGCACATGATCATAACCTTCGTGCAGCCTACCTTCATGTACTGGCAGACGCACTGACATCCTTGCTGGCAATTTTCGCCCTGCTTGCAGGGAAATTTCTAGGTCTAAATTGGATGGACCCGGTAATGGGCATCGTCGGCGCTATTTTGGTGGCACGATGGTCTATGGGGCTGATTCGAGATACAAGTGGCGTACTGCTGGATCATCAGGCCCCCGCTGCCATGCTGGAGCAAACTCGTGTTGCCATTGAGGATGTTGATGACAACCGGATTGCTGATCTGCATATCTGGTCTATTGGGCCTGGTATCTATTCAGCCACAATGGCAGTAGTGAGTGACACGCCCAAGCCACCGGAGTACTACAAAAGCCTCATCCCCAAGGGCCTTGGCATTGTTCACACAATTGTCGAGGTTCATCGTTGTCAGCACTAAATAATTAACCCTATGCAGCCTGTTTCCGGCTTAACTGCTCAACCATCTATAATGTTTTCAATCACCTTCCATTTTTGTGAAGGTCTGGGTTGGGTCGGAGGGAGACATCCGACTAAATCACTCGGGTATTCACCTAGGTACTTCCGATACCGGCCAGAACACGACATTCGCTATATTCTAATGAACACCCGGCTAATACTGTAAGCGGTCATTCAATTACAGCTATTAATCCATAACGCCCTGACTCAAAAACCTGACGGGGAAACAGGCCGTTGTGACGGGTGATATTCACTAAGGTTTGGGATCTGGGCCGCCAGGCGGGCAATGTAATCCAGTGGTTCTAGCATCGCATGCCTGGTGTTGTCGAGGTAGGGACGCTTGAGTTGGGCCGCTCCTGCACACCTCTGCGCCCGCTGCATTCGTTATTCACTTCATGTCATATCGCAACATTCCCTGGACGGTGAGTCGCATCCATTGCTTGGATGTCGCCGACCGCACCCTGTGGCTCGGAGAGAGGTAGACCACAACCGCAAATCAGACCAGCATGTGAGTGCTATAGTCTGTGTATGACGCGGGATGTAGACGATCGTGTTGTCACTGGCGGCACTGACGGGAGGATCTGATGCCTGGGTCTAATGCACGGGCCGGACAAAGCGACCCGACAGTTGACGATACTATCGGACGCTTGCTGGACATCGTCCAACAACTGGCGGTGGAACTGCACCCCGGCCGAACACCTGCCGCACAGGCAACACTAGATAGCGTGCTGGACCGCGATCTGGGTTTCGACAGCCTGTCGCGCGTTGAATTGCTGTTGCGTATCGAACAGGCCTTTGGCGTAAGCCTGTCGGAGCAGGTGATGATAACGGTTGAAACGCCCCGCGATCTGCTGCGGGCGATATTGTCCAGCCATGCCATGGGGCGACAAGCCGCAGTGGCGCCAGTTAACATCGTCGCAGCGGGTAAGGTTGCGGATGTGCCTGTTGAGGCGGGCACGCTGCTGGAAGCGCTCGATTGGCATGTACATAGCAACCCGCAACGTCCGCACATCTACCTGTATGGCGATGAGGTCGAGCCGGAAACGATCACCTATGCCGCCTTATTCGATGGCGCGCGGGCGATCGCTGCGGGTTTGCATGCGCATGAGCTGCAACCTGGGCAGAGTGTGGCCATTATGTTACCAACTGGCCGTGATTACTTGTTTAGCTTTTTTGGTATTCTTTTGGCTGGCGGCATACCCGTGCCGATCTATCCGCCAGCGCGTGCATCCCAGATCGAGGAACATCTGCGCCGGCATGCAAGCATACTCGCCAACGCCGATACGGTAATTCTCATCACCGTCCCGGAGGCCCAGGTGGTGGCGCGGCTGCTCAAGGCGCAGGTGGAGATATTACGTAATGTCATCACACCCGGGGAATTAGCGGTGCATGGCACGGCGGTCACCGTACCAGCGGTTCACGCCGGGGACATTGCCTTGCTCCAGTACACCTCGGGCAGTACCGGCGCACCGAAGGGCGTGGTGCTGACACATGCCGATCTGCTTGCAAATATCCGTACCATGGGTGATGTCGTGCATGTCGATCCCACGGATGTATTTGTCAGCTGGTTACCGCTGTATCACGATATGGGACTGATCGGCGCATGGCTGGGCAGTCTGTACTATGCAGTGACGCTGGTATTGATGTCACCGCTGACCTTCCTGGTCCATCCGCAGCGCTGGCTGTGGGCTATCCATCACCACCGCGGCACCTTGTCGGCAGCGCCCAATTTCGCCTTTGAACTGTGCCTGAGCAAATTGGCCGACAGTGATATCGAAGGTCTCGATCTTGATTCCTGGCGTATGGCCATCAACGGCGCCGAACCGGTCAGCCCCCATACCATACGGCGCTTCAGCCAGCGGTTTGCCCGTTATGGTTTTCGGCCGGAGGCGATGGCGCCGGTGTATGGACTTGCCGAGGCCGCCGTCGGCCTGGCATTCCCACCGCCGGGGCGCATTCCACCGATCGACCGCATACAGCGTGATGTATTCGAGTCATCAGGGAAGGCGGTGCCGGCGGATGCCGCAGATACCCGCCCCCTCGAGTTCGTCGCTTGTGGCCAACCACTGCCCGGATACCAGATCCGCATTGTCGATCAGTCAGGGCGCGAACTGCCGGAACGCCACGAGGGACGCCTCGAGTTCCAGGGGCCATCGGCCACCAGCGGTTATTTCCGCAACCCGGATGCGACCCGGAACCTGTTCGACGGGGATTGGCTCGACTCAGGCGACCTTGCCTATATCGTTGGCGGTGACATCTATCCCACCCGCCGGATCAAGGACGTCATCATCCGCGGGGGGCGCAATCTGTATCCATATGAGGTGGAAGAGGCCGTTGGCGATATCCCCGGCATTCGCAAGGGCTGTGTCGCTGTTTTCGGCAGCACGGATCCGGGTTCGGGAAAAGAACGGCTCATCGTGCTGTCTGAAACTCGCGAGACAGCGCCAACAAAACTGGACGCGCTGCGGGTGCAGGTTAACGCGGTGACCACGGACCTGTTGGGCACATCGCCGGATGATGTGGTGATGGCTATGCCGCATACCGTGATGAAGACTTCCAGCGGTAAGATCCGCCGTAATGCTGTGCGCGAGCTGTACGAAAGTGGCCAGCTCGGTCACAAACCGCGTGCAGTTTGGTGGCAATTTGCCCGCCTGTTGATGACCTCGTTGCGGCCGCGACTGCGCAGACTGCGGCGACGGCTGGCGGATATGGCCTATGCTGTTTATGCCCACTTCATATTCTGGATGCTGGCACCCCCTGTGTGGTTACTGATTGCGGTTTTACCCCGCCCGCGCTGGCGCTGGGCGGTTGTGCATTGGGGTGCGCGGCTGCTTTTTCGTCTCGGTCGCATACCGTTGCAGGTCGACGGGGCCGAGAAACTGCCCCAGGATCAGGCCTGTGTGATCATCAGCAATCACGCCAGTTACCTCGATGGTGTGGTTTTGTTGGCGGTGTTGCCGCTCTGTTTCAGCTTCGTGGCCAAGGCGGAACTGTCCAGACAGTTTATTCCGCGCGTTTTTCTGCGGCGCATCGGGGCCGAGTTCGTCGAGCGTTTTGACAAGCAGCGCGGTGTTGCAGACGCCCGCGATACGGCCCAGGTGGCTCAGGCTGGCCGCTCACTTGTGTTTTTCCCGGAAGGGACCTTCACGCGCATGCCGGGTCTGTTGCCATTTCACATGGGGGCGTTCGCAGCCGCAGCCCAGGCCGGTGTGCCGGTTGTGCCGGTGGTCATCCGGGGGACCCGTTCGCTACTACGCGGTGAATCGCGATTTCCACGCCGGGTTGTGGTGAAGATCAACGTCGGCGCGCCCATTGCACCGACCGGCAGGGAATGGGCGGCGGTCGTGAAGCTCCGCGATGCCGCCCGAGATGCCGTTCTGCAACAGCTGGGCGAACCGGACCTGGAGTAAAAGGCAACTCCGATATGAATAACACAACCCGTTTCCGATCTTCGCAAGTACAATGTGATGCGTGTATGTCGTGTACTGCTAATTTTCAGCCTGTTATCCGAGGAAGGTCTTGGTTCGGCCAGAACACGTCCTTCCGGCGGTCCCTGGGAAGGTCTTAGATACAGCAGAACTTGCAGTTTACCGGAGGCTAGGGGACCACAGCTATCTCTGCCCATATTTGTGAAGATACGAAAGCCCTAACATGAGGACCTTGTTCTTAGCCTCTATCATGGAGATAGTAAGTGAAGAAATACATTCAAATAGCGAATCATAGAACAACCGAACGTTCAACTTGTAGGGTGCAATAAGTGCAAGGCATAGTGCGGTATGTGTAGCAAATGCAATGCAACAAGGCGTGCTGCTCTGCTCACAAGATCTGCTATTGCGAACCAAGTTAGCGGCGCGACAACGGTGATGTGTATCTGATAACCTGAATAGATGCAACGTGGTGTCCGAAAATTAATAAGGGGAAGGGGCCGGCTATGTGGCGATATTTGCTAAGCGGACTGATAGCGTTTCTTGCAGCCTGTAGCGAGCAACCAGCTGAGCAGAAAGCCACAGTGTCACCGCTTAAGGTTTGGGCGCATGCCGGACAGGCAGCCGAGCGGCATGTTCTGGAACAGCAGGTGGCGCGCTTCAATGCAGCACAGCCAGACATCATGGTAGAGCTCACCTTTATCCCAGAGCGTTCGTACAATGCCCAGGTGCAGGCAGCGGCGGTCGCCGGTGAGTTGCCAGATGTGCTCGAATTCGACGGGCCCTTTCTCTACAACTATGTCTGGCAAGGCCATTTGGTGCCAATGGGCGAATTGCTGAGTGCACAGACGCAAGACGAATTGCTGCCATCGATTACCAAACAGGGCCGCTATCTCGGCAATCTCTATGGCGTCGGCACCTTTGATTCCGGACTCGGCCTGTATGCACGGCGCAGCGCCCTGGAGGTCACTGGCCTGCGTATTCCTACTGGTCCTGAAGATGCGTGGAGCGGCAGTGAATTCGTCGCGGTACTTGAGGCCATAGCACAGCATGATCCCGACGGCATGGTACTGGATCTGAAACTAAACTATACAGGCGAATGGTTTACCTATGCTTTTTCGCCATTATTGCAATCCGCGGGGGGTGATCTAATCGATCGCAGCGACTACCAATCTGCTGCGGACGTTCTAAACGGCCCGCAGTCGATGGCTGCCATGCAAGCCCTGCAGCACTGGTTCACAGGTGGCTACGTAGACCCCAATGTGGACGACGTCGCCTTCGTCAGCGGCCGGGTTGCGCTTTCCTGGGCCGGGCACTGGGAGTATCCCCGTTACGCCGAGGTACTTGTCGATGATTTAGCCCTGTTGCCGCTGCCAGATCTTGGCCAAGGCTCACGCACCGGCCAGGGTTCTTGGGTGTGGGGCGTCACCGACCGCTGTCAGGATCAACAGGCGGCTGCGCGATTTCTCGAGTTTCTGCTGCAGCCCGAGGAGGTTCTCGCCATGGCAGCGGCCAACGGCGCGGTACCGGCCACCTCTAGGGCCATCGAACGCTCGCCACTATACGGTGCCAAAGGGCCGCTGCGGCTATTCAGCCAGCAGTTGCAAAGCGGGTTCTCCGTGCCGCGGCCGCAGACGCCAGCTTATCCAGTGATCACCTCCGCCTTCCAGCAGGTGTTTGCTGATATCCGTAACGCTGGCGACGTACAGGCCGCGCTGGATAAGGCGGTTGCCGTCATCGACCAGGACATCCGCGACAATAAGGGTTACCCCCAACACACTGAGCGCTGGTAGCTATCATGACTATGCTAACCAAGAGCACACCGAACCAGAAAAGACGCGGCCTGACGGCCGTATTTATGAGCGCTCCGGCGTTGCTGGGGCTGCTGCTGTTTGTCGCCGTCCCCTTTCTGCTTGCGGTCGCGCTCGGTTTCACCAATCTGCGGCTCGGCTCGCCACTACCGCTGGAATGGTTGGGTTTCGAACAGTATCGTCGTATCTTTGCCGATCCTTCCTTCAGCCGCGCGTTGCTGAACAACCTGCTGTTCGCGTTCACGGTGGTGCCATTGCAGACGGTCCTGGCACTGTTGCTGGCGCTGCTACTCAACCGGAGTCTTGGCGGTATCGCCTTCTTCCGCACCCTCTTTTTCATGCCAGTTGTGTTTCCGCTGTCGTTAGTGGCAGTGGTCTGGGTATTGATCTTTGCCCCGGGGCCCAACGGCATGATGAATTCCTTTCTGGAGCTGGTCAGCTTCGGCGCCTGGACGCCACGCGATTTCCTCCACGATCCCCAGCTGGCGCTGCCGGCCATCATGCTGACCTCCATCTGGCAGGGTACGGGATTTCAGATGGTCATCATACTTGCCGGCCTGCAGGCCATTCCTGCCGAACTCTACGAGGCGGCTGCTATTGATGGTGCGCGCCGCTGGCGACAGTTCTGGCATGTCACACTGCCACAGCTGCGTAATACTCTGATCTTTGTGGTGCTAGTTACCACCATCCTTGCGTTCCGTCTGTTCGACCAGGTGCAAATCATGACCCAGGGCGGACCCCATGACGCCACCACCACTGTGATGTTCGAGGCAGTACAGGCCGCATTTGCCCGCCAGCAGGTGGCACGTGGTGCCGCCATGACCGTGGTGTTGTTCCTGGTGGTACTACTGATCTCTTGGTTGCAGCGCCGCGTCGCGCGCCAGGAGCGGGAGGTGCTATGAGCCGCTCTGCTGGCGTGCCACTGTTCTACCTCTCTCTGTTACTGCTAGGGCTGCTCTTTATCAGCCCCATCGGCTTCATGCTGGCCGGCAGTCTGAAGCCGGATGCCCGAGTACTGGTGGAAGCAGGAGATTGGCGGGTCTTTTGGCCAGCAGGGCTGTCGCTGGACAACTACCTGGATGTGTTTGCACGCGTTGATTTTGTTCGCTACCTTCTCAACTCGCTGTTTATCAATGGCATGATCGTGGGCGTGGGACTGCTGGTGAATTCCCTAGCCGGCTACGCCTTCGCCCGCCTGCAATGGCGCGGGCGTGAGCTGTTGTTCGGGCTGGTACTGGCGGTCATGATCATCCCCCTTGAGGCCATCGCTGTACCCCTTTTTTACATGGTGTCACTTGCTGGCTGGCGCGACACCTATTTGGTGCAGATCCTTCCTTTCATCGCCAATGCCTTTTCCATTTATCTTTTTTACACCTATTTCATTGGCATGCCGCGGGAACTGGAGGAGGCGGCACGCATCGATGGTGCCGGCCCGCTACGCACCTTTTTCACTATCATCGTACCTAATGCCAAACCGGTGTTCGCCAGCGTTGCCATTCTCACCTTCCTCACCCAGTGGGGGGCTTTTCTTTGGC
Organism: uncultured Ectothiorhodospiraceae bacterium; assembly: GCA_947259415.1. Lineage (GTDB taxonomy): Bacteria > Pseudomonadota > Gammaproteobacteria > UBA9214 > UBA9214 > CAMYJZ01. Next base: position 8,466 of record CAMYMI010000035.1, read on the forward strand.
CACTGATGGTCACCAGTAGCGAAGCAGTGCGTCCTCTGCCGCTGGCGATTGCAACCTTTCACAGCCTGCCGCCACTGCAATGGGGCGATATCTTCGCCTTTGGGGTAATGATGGTCGCGCCAATCCTCGTGGTATTCCTGCTGTTCCAGCGCTGGTTCGTACGTGGTGTGGTCGCCACAGGCATCAAGGGGTAGTTCATGGCGACAGTAGAATTCCTGCATATCCACAAGAGCTATCCGGACGGTACCCGGGCATTGAATGACCTGAACCTCAAAGTGGCAGAGGGGGAGATGATGGTGCTGGTGGGGCCATCGGGTTGTGGCAAGTCCACCAGCTTGCGCTTGCTGGCAGGGTTGGAACCCGTGAGCGGCGGTGAACTGCTTATTGACGGAGAATGCGTGAACGAGCGGCCGCCGCAGCACCGAGATATCGCCATGGTGTTTCAGAACTATGCGCTATACCCGCACATGACCGTGCGCCGTAATCTGGCGTTCCCGCTGCAGATGTTGAAAATGACCAAGGCCGAAATCGCAAAGCGGGTTGAGGAAACCGCACAGCTGCTCGGATTGGCCGAGCTACTGGAGCGACGGCCCCGACAGCTTTCCGGCGGCCAGCGCCAACGGGTGGCTATGGGACGCGCCATGGTGCGACAGCCGCAGGTGTTCCTGATGGACGAGCCGCTCTCCAACCTGGACGCGAAGCTGCGTACACAGATCCGTGCTGAAATTGCCGACCTGCAGAAACGTCTGAGGATCACCACTATCTACGTGACCCACGATCAGGTCGAGGCCATGACTCTGGGTGATCGTATCGCGGTGCTCAACGCCGGGCGGCTGCAGCAGGTGGGTCCGCCGCAGGAACTCTACGAACAGCCGGCCAATGCCTTTGTTGCTGCATTCCTCGGCAATCCAGGTATGAACATCTTTGCCGCGAGGCTGAGCCGCAACAGCGGGATGCTGCAGCTCGAAAGTGATGGGTGGCGTATTCCAATTGAACAGCTACTCGCCAGCAAGCCGGGCCTGGAAGAATACCTGGAGCATCCGATCCTGGTAGGCCTGCGCCCGGAGGCCTTTTCACCCGAAGTGACGCCGGCATACCCGGCTATTGTCGTGAGCATTGAATCATTGGGCCACGAACGCCTACTGTATTTTCGACCGGCAGCAACGACGCCCAGTACAGCGCAAAAGACGCTGGTTGCGCGTCTCTCATGTACACAAGCGGAAGCAGTAGGTCAAAATATCAGGCTTGGCTTCAAGCCCGAGCAACTGTATTTCTTCACCGGGGAAGGTGAGGTTATTGCGTGACTGCTAATTAAGAGATAACTCGTGTAGTCCTCAATAAATTGAAGTTATCCATGGCCTGTACCCCGATACCGATATGGATCCCGACAATATTGGCTGGAATATCGATGGTGATGGTGGTGAATATGTAGAAAGTTCAGATCGTTCTGTCTTTGCTGTGGGTATCATCCGCACCTTTCAGTCAGACTTGAGTCAGTTAGCAAATAAAAAACGGGACCTTAGGTTGCCTTTTTCTTTAGTGCTTGTTAGTGGCGGCCATGGGTCTGAGGCAGTCACTGACTTGAAATGTCTGGATTTACCGCCATTAGGGTCTCAGGACGGCCATTAGCGGACGCCCCCTTTCTAAAAATCATGTTTCAACTGCATTCGGCGTTAATGGCCACTGCAGAAATGCATCCGATTCAGATTTATCATAGCAATCATGGAACCAGAAAATGAAATCATGAGCGCGTATACGATCGTTTTCGATCATCTGGTTAATCTGGGTCCAGGGGATTCCGCGACCACCAGGAAGCTAGTCGAGCGATTGTGTCAGGACTTGTCCTCAGGACCGCGCGTTGCAGATTTTGGTTGTGGTGTGGGTGCATCTGCTCTGGTGCTGGCTCAATGCCTGCCAACGGCGCGTGTGCTGGCGCTGGATTCCCACGCACCGTTTATTGCACGCCTTAAAGCTGCGGCCAGCGTTCGTGGACTTGAGGAACGCATAAGCGCTGTAGTGGGTGACATGGCGGACCCACCGCCACTGGACGGTGTTAAGGGTGAATTTGATCTGATTTGGTCGGAGTCGGCAATCTACAGCATCGGACGCGCTAATGCATTCGCTTGGTGGCGACCACTGTTGAATCCCAATGGCTGGCTCGTTTTCAGTGATATCGTCTGGCAACACGAACCGGCGGCACGTTCCGACATGGCATCCACATTCTGGGTCAGGGAATACCCAGATATCACAACAGCAGCCGGCGTAGTGGATGAATTGGCTGCCGCGGGTTTCAATACTATTGATCCGGTGTTGTCCACCCGGAAAGCCTGGTCCAATTATTATGAGCCGCTTCGGGAACGTCTCCGCCTATTGAAGAAGTGCGAGGACAACTCACAAGCGCTTATCAGCCTGATAGCTGAACTTGAACGGGAAATAGATGTATACGATTGTGCCGGTGATGACGTTACTCTCTACTTCTTCCTCGCGCGGCAGGATTATATCCCTGAGTGACTGGGACGGTCTTCTCCCGCCATTAAGTAAAACCATATTTTGAATCAGCCCCTGGGTGTCTTCCGGCCATGAGTTGCTTTTCCCTGACGACTAGCGAACGGCGGGAACGCAGCAACTCAGGTCATTGGTAACGCCTAGTTCAGCGGCACTGAATACGGAGCAGCTTTTTCACAAAACGATGCCGAAGGCATGAGCAAAACGCTGTGGATTGTTCGGGGTCAGCCGGAACAACCTGTTAGCTGATTCGCCTGACGTTACGAAGCCCGAGCACGTGTCGCAGCTTCACCTGCCCCGGCATCATCAATCACGGGATATGCATCAATCTTCAACAAACCTGCCCACTGGGCTACATGGTGCGCTACAGTCACAGGATCTTCAGCTTCGCACAATAACCAACCACGAGTGGAGCCTGGTGCATGCCACCTACCTAGAGACGTCAGACCTTCTGGCATAGGCGCTCCTCCCTCTAAAAATGCATCAACCGCAGCATTGTAGTTTTCGGGTGGGATCGACCAACAAAGCATATATTTCATTTTTCTCCTCCGAACGGTGTTATTGGTTTCCAATACTGGCCTACGAACAATTCTTGATTCTTGATTTTAGCTAAGAGTGTAATAGGCGGAATCCGCACTATTGGTAATAGTACCGACGCGGCCTATTGTGTCAATCAACAGTAATATGCCGAAATATATCGTTCATGTATGGCTGTCAATGTATCCGTCTTGGCTAGATGGCAGCCGATAGCGGTCTAAGGCTGAATGTCCGACTACAGTACTTTCAAAGCCTCCCTAGAAACAGCGGGAACGACAAGTTAGGGTCGTCTCCCGCCGCATACTGGCCTCTAATATAAGAATCGGTTAAACGACTGGGTTGGGTCGGAAGTGATCATCCGACTAAAACACTCAGGTATTACTCCCCTGGACTTCAGAGTACGGCCAGAACCAGACACTCGCCCAATAACAACGGGCGTCTACTTTGCAGCAGAACCTGCCTTTCCCTTCACACAAAGATTCCCGCTCATGTAGGGCTCC
>CAMYMI010000036.1 GCA_947259415.1 uncultured Ectothiorhodospiraceae bacterium
GTTCCGCGCATAACAATCCTGCACCGTATAGTAATGGATTCAACTGCTCTCTTAGCGACATGGGGCGTCTGTATTGCGTGGAGATGGGAGGAGACCCAGTAAGCACATAGGCAGCATTTGCCGCTTCAAGCCCGCTCTGCACCAGTCCTTCACCATAGCGATAAGCAAAGGCGAATTGCGAATCCTGTTTAACAGCATCGTTGCCAAAATGCGGATCAAGCTTGAAGACCTCGTTTGCCAAAGATTTGGCTTTCTCGAAGAACTGCTCGGATTTCATTTTATCAATCATTCTGATATCACGACCCCATGCAACATGTGCCTTTGCGGTATCGGCCAGCAGTCGTGGTTTGTCGCTGTCCATATCACGAATTAACAATAAAGCTCTATCGAAGTGGGGTATTGCTTCAGCTGACTTACCCTGCATGTTTAACAGTGAACCGAAACCCCAATATGGCATATAATTACCAGAGTCTAATAACCATGACTGGTTAAAACGCCGCATTGAAGTTGCGTTGTCACCTTGTTGCAGATAGTACCAACCTCTACCAGCGAATTCCCTGCTTGCATTTTTGCGCGAACCAACACTTTCAGAAACAATGTTAATAAACCGCTCGTCAGCTTTCTTCTGTGCCTCAGTTTTTTCAATATTTGGGTATCCATACATTGGAATCAAATTTATTGGATCTTGATCGGTGTCATTTATCGAACGGTAGGGGGTGGCGGCGCACGCGGACAGAATCATGGGGCCCAATACTGCGATTAGAGTATTTTTTAAAGCCATAATCTTTTCAATGTTAAGAGGTAGGCGCCTATACTATATTCTTTTTTAGGATGGCTTAATATCGCACTGATAGTTACAGAATATTCTTCAAATAAACTGTCACGGGCACTTACGACACCTTTGTAGTAACCTTGTAGCCTCTGCTGTATGTCCGAGTTTGGCCGAAAGTGTGAGTACAGATCGCTGGCCGTGAACGGTCACTTATGCTGCATCTGAGACCTTCACAACAACAGACGGGAATGTCTTGTTCTGGCAGCCACATTCAGCCATTCATTTGGCTATGTGCCCGGGTCGTTTCCGGTGGTCCGCAGGGAGATCAGGCGCGCGAAATGAACTCGCCGGTTCCGGTGTTGACCTTGATGACTTCACCGGGGGTGAGGTATTCGGGCACCTGCACGATCAGGCCTGTCGCGAGGGTGGCCGGCTTGGTGCGTGCGGATGACGAGGCTGCCTTCATCCCGGGTGCGGTGTCGACGATCTCGAGGCTGACGGTGGTGGGCAGTTCGATGCCGAGGATGACATCGTCGGCGATCATGGCGAGGATACCGTCCAGGGTTTCGTCCAGGTACTGTAATTCTTCTTCCAGCGCATCGACAGGCAGGGTGTGCTGTTCGTAGCTCTCCTTGTCCATGAAGGTGCAACTGTCTGCATCCCGGAACAGGTACTGCACGGGTCGGCGCCCGAAGTCGACGCTCTGCAGGTTCTCGTCACCCTTGTAGCGGGCCTCGAACTTTTGCTTGCTGACAATATCGTGGCCACGGACCTTGTAGAGGGTGCTGCCGCTTCTTGATGACGGGCTTTGCACCTCCAGCTGCTTGATGATGATCTTGCGACCGTCAAGGTCGAGTACCGTGCCGCGCCTGAGTTCGCTCGCTTTCATGTGTGCATTTCATTCCAGTGGCTACAAGCGCGATCATGTGTGGCTGTCGTGTGTGTAACCGCGGTTGTCATGCTAGTGGTGATGCCCCTCCGGGCCGTGCACATGACCGTGCTCGATTTCCTCGCTGCTGGCATCGCGCACATCCATGATCTTTACCTCGAAGTTGAGGTGCATGCCGGCCAGCGGATGATTGCCGTCAACCACGATGCCGTCTTCCTCGATACCGGAAATGGTAACCACAAACGGCTGGCCATCCGGGCTCTGGGCATGGAATTGCATGCCGGGTTCGATCTCCTGCTCGGGCGGAAACATGTCACGCGGCACCTTCTGGGTCTTCTCGGCATCGTGAACGCCATAGGCTTCTTCCGGCGGCACGGCCACGTTCAGTTCGTCGCCGGCGATCATGCCGATCAGCGCTTTTTCCAGTCCCGGGATGATGTTGCCAGCGCCATGCAGGTAGCAGAAGCTGCCATCGTCGGACTTGTCGATGATGTTGTCATCGTTGTCTTTCAGGGTATAGGTGAGTGTCACCACGCGATGTTTTTCAATCTGCATATGCAGGCTCCTTCGATATCTTGATGATGTATGTTTGGTTCCTGCATTCCTGGATGCGAACGGACGCCGGATCGGCACCGGGTGCGTCAACGAGAAAAAACAGGGAGCACATCCTAACATAAAACACGCTGCAACCGACTAGACGGTCAAACCGGAAAGGCTGTGGTGGTTCAGGCAAATACCTCATTCCGGTCAATGACTTTGAATGCCAAACGGTATCATTTGCTATCATGGCGCCATGGTCTGGCAGGTCTATATCATTCTCTGTACGGATAACTCGCTCTACACGGGCATCACGAACAATATCGAGCGGCGTCTGTCCCAGCATGGCGGTCAGCAGGGTGCAAAGTACTTCCGGGGTCGCAGCCCGCGGCAGCTGGTCTACCTGGAAGGCGGGCATACCCGCAGCACGGCCAGCAAGCGCGAGGCTGCGATAAAACAACTGACACGATCCGACAAGTTTCGTTTACTTGAGTCGGAGCGTAACGAAATAACCGGGCGCTGAGTGGGCGTCCTTGCCATTACTGTTCCGATTGACTCACCGGGGGAGGGCCCATGGAAGAACACGTCCTGACCATTGCCGGGATCGGCGTGCTGGCCATTGCCTGCCAGTGGTTTGCCTGGTGGGTCAAACTGCCTGCGATCCTGTTCCTGTTACTGGCCGGCATCCTCACGGGACCGGTACTCGGGCTGCTGCACCCGGATGCCCTGTTCGGTGATCTGCTGTTCCCGTTTGTGTCATTGTCCGTCGCGGTCATTCTGTTTGAAGGCAGCCTGACCCTGAAATTCTCCGAGATCGCGGGACTGGAGCGAATTGTGCGGCGCATGGTGACCTCCGGGCTGGTGGTGACCTGGGCCGTAGCGGCACTGGCCGCCTACCTGCTGCTGGCCTTCCCGCCGGAGTTGGCCCTGCTGTTCGGCGCCTTCATCGTGGTGACCGGCCCGACCGTGATTGTGCCGCTGCTGCGCACCGTGCGGCCAACGGCGCATGTGGCGAATATCCTGCGCTGGGAAGGCATCGTCATCGATCCGATCGGTGCGCTGCTGGCGGTGCTGGTGTTTGAGTTCATTATCTCGGGGCAGGGCGGTGAGGCCCTCGGGCACACGCTGGCCAGCTTTGCCCGGATTATCGGTGTCGGGGTGGTGTTCGGCATCCTGAGTGGCCAGTTCCTGGGACTGGCACTGCGTAACCACTGGCTCCCGGAGTTTCTGCATAACGTGGCCACCCTGGCACTGGTGTTTGCGATGTTTGCACTGTCGAACGTGGTGGCGGACGAGGCGGGGCTACTGACGGTCACCGTCATGGGTATCCGCCTGGCGAATATGCGCGCTGTGTCCGTCGAACACATTCTGGATTTCAAGGAAAGCCTGTCGGTGGTGTTGATCTCGGCCCTGTTTATCATCCTTGCAGCACGCATCGATTTCAGCCAGTTGCAGGCATTGGGCTGGGGGGCGCTGGGTATCCTGGCGGTCATTCAGTTTGTTGCCCGGCCCGTCAAGATTGCACTGTCAACCTGGGGTTCGTCGTTGCGCTGGCAGGAGCGCGCCCTGCTGGCATGGATCGGGCCGCGCGGCATTGTCGCGGCCGCCGTGGCCGCGCTGTTCTCCCTGAAGCTGCAGGCCGCCGGCTATCCGGAGGCGGAGCTGCTGGTGCCGCTGACCTTCATGGTCATCATCGGTACCGTGGTGCTGCAGAGTGCCACTGCCGGGCTACTGGCGCGTGTTCTGGGCGTGACGGAACCCGAGCCGCGCGGTTTCCTGATCGTCGGCGCCAACCCGGTTGCACGGGTGATCGCCGAGGCCCTGCAGAAGCGCGGTTACGACAGCGTGCTGTGCGATACCACCTGGGCCAACGTCAGTGCCGCACGCATGCACGGGCTGACGACCTTCTTCGGCAGCGCGGTGTCGGAGTATGCCGACCGGCGCCTGGACCTGGTAGGCCTGGGGCGCCTGCTGGCGCTGTCGCCCCAGCAGGAACTCAATGTGCTTGCCGTGCACCGCTACCGGCGTGAATTCGGTGGCAGCCAGCTGTTTGCCCTGCGTGCCAGTGAGGCCGCCGTCGACAGCAAGCAGTCAACCCCGCTGCCGGCCGGTTTTGTCGCCTTCGGTGAGGACGTGACCTATGAGCGGCTGGCCAATGCCCTTGGCATGGGCGCGGAGATTCGCGAGACGACCCTGACCGAGAATTTCGACTTCGATGCCTACCACCGTCGCCACTACAAAAAGGCGATCCCCTTGTTTGCCATCGATCCCAGGGAGCGTTTACACATCATGACAACCGAGCACAAGGTGAAACCGGCCCCGGGCTGGACCCTGCTCAGCCTGGTTGAACCGGAGGCGCTTGAACAACCTGTCCCTGAGGGCGACGCAGGGGAGCCCGATGCCGAGGTTTCCGTATGAGTGCAGGTAGCCTCGGGATGCGCTGAACAACCGTTGTAATGTCAACACCACCTGCCGGAGCTCAATCCGGCAATCAAACGGTCTAAGGTGCACGTGTCTGCCTGGGTTGCCATGTATTGCATCAAACTGCTCAATGGGCATCGGATGGGGCGTGCAGGCAATAAGAAATTTTTATATCAGGTAATTTAGTGGAATTCCTTAATTTAACGCACGCCTGAACTAGACTTAAGGGGACAGTACTGCGCCTGGTCGCCTATGGAAGATCTTCCTGGTTCTTTACATCACCCGCGCAAAGAGGCCGAGAAACAATATCCGAAACAACGCATCCGGCACTGGCGGGAATACGAGCAGATCATGCCGGACGGGCAGGTGGCCCGTCAGGCAGACCGTTGCATGGACTGCGGTACCCCTTATTGTCACTGTTATTGCCCGGTCCATAATCTGATTCCCGAGTGGAATGCGCTGGTCACCAGTGCTGACTGGCGCCATGCCTTCGAACAGCTTGAATCGACAAATAACTTTCCCGAGTTCACCGGGCGTATATGCGCGGCACCCTGCGAGTCGGCCTGCACGCTGAGCCTCGGCAGTACAGCAGTCACTATCCGCTCGATCGAGCTTGCGGTGGTCGAGCGGGCCTGGGAGGAGAACTGGGTCAGGCCACGGCGCAGTAACCGCCATCGGTTCAAGCGGATTGCAATCATCGGTTCTGGACCGGCCGGACTGGCCTGTGCCCAGCAACTGGTGCGCACCGGTTACCGGGTCACGGTGTTCGAGAAGGCTGATCGTGTCGGCGGCCTGCTGCGTTACGGTATCCCTGACTTCCGCCTGGAGAAGAGCGCGCTGGATCGCAGGCTTGCACAGCTCGAGGCCGAGGGCGTGCTGTTCCGCTGCGGTGTGCACGCCGGTGTGAACCTGGATATCGACGAGTTGCGGCGTACGGGGCACGCCGTGGTGCTGGCCTGCGGTTCAGAACAGCCGCGCGATCTCAGGGTGCCGGGACGTGAACTCCGGGGTATCCACTTCGCGTTGGATTACCTGACCCGGCAGAACCGGCGTGTGGCCGGTGATTACGTTCAGCCTGATGACGCAATCGACGCACATGGCAAGGATGTGGTGGTTATCGGTGGTGGAGATACCGGGAGTGACTGTGTGGGTACCGCGATCCGGCAGGGGGCGCGCCAGGTGGTGCAGATCCAGTACCACGAACGCCCGCCCACACAGGCCGATGTACTCAGGTACTGGCCGGAGCCTGCACCGGCGTGGCATGAGGGTGACCATGACCTGGAGGGTTGCCGGCACATCTGGGGGTACGATACCGTGGCCTTTGAAGGTCATCAGAATCATGTCGCCGGGTTGGTCCTGCAGCGCCTGCTGTGGAAGCCGCGTTTAGACGGGACCCGGGACAAACACATCCTGCCCGGGCAGGTCCGGCATTTGCCTGTGCAGCTCGTGTTACTGGCGATGGGTTACGCACACCCGACGCATGACGGCCTGCTCAGTCAGCTGGGCCTTGGCCTCGATGAAGCGGGGAATGTGGCTGCAAACGATGATGACTACCGGACAAGTGTGCCCGGGATGTTCGCCTGCGGGGATGCTCGGCGTGGACAATCGCTCGTCGTGTGGGCCATACGTGAAGGTCGGCAGTGCGCACGTGCGGTTGATGCCTGGCTGTCCGGTACCAGTGATCTCCCGCGCTTGTGAGTTGTATGTCAGTAAGGAGCGATGATCAATCGGCCCAGAGGGCTTTTCAGCAATGCTAAAAAAAGAACCCCGCAGCAAGCTGCGGGGTTCCTGTTATTGCGTGTTACAAAAGGACGGAACTAGGCCGGTGTCACGTGTGCAGCTTGCAGTCCCTTGGGGCCCTTCTGAACTTCGAAGTTGACCGTCTGACCCTCTACCAGGGTCTTGAAACCATCACCTTCAATTGCTGAGAAGTGAACGAATACATCTTCGCCACCATCGGAAGGTGCAATAAAACCGAAGCCCTTGGACTCGTTAAACCACTTGACTGTACCTGTAGCCATGTAAATTACCTCTAACTGATCAATGAAGAAATGTGTTCAATTGCAAATCATCGAAGGTAATTTACATCAGATACAACTTGGAACTTCCGTAATAACCTGAATCATGTGCAACAAGGCGAATTCTAACCACAAATGCAGGAAACAACAATACTCTTTATGTACGGCCATGCGCTGCTGTGACATGGGCAATCGCACATCTGCGAGCACTGTTTGCACGGCAAGATTAATGTATAAGAAAAGACTAAATTATCCGTGCGGATTTTGACGCTCGTTTTGTTTTAACGACTATCCAATAAGGGTGAAGCAAATTGGGTAATCGAGTTCATTAACGGTTAGACTCCAGCCCATGAAAAGTCTTTTACTGGTGGCGCACGGCAGCCGGCGCGCGGCATCGAATGACGAGGTGCGTGAGCTGGCCACTCACCTGGAGAAGCACACGAACGGTGCCTACGGACAGGTGGCCTGCGCCTTTCTCGATCTGGCTGAGCCGTCGATACCGGATGGCCTGCGCCAGGCCATTCATGCCGGGGCCAGGGAGGTCATTGTACTACCGTATTTCCTGTCGGCCGGCCGGCACGTGGTGACGGACATCCCGGGTGAGGTGGACCTGGTACGGGCCGAGTACCCGGACGTGAGCATCACCCTGGCTGCCTACCTGGGGGCTTCGCCCGGGCTCGTGGAACTGCTGGCCGGTCTGGCCGAACAGGATTAACCCGTCGCCCGTCCACGGACGGCGAACACCGGGTCGGCCAGGGCGCATTGCCATGCCTAATTGTCGTCTTCCGGGCGTGCCATTCCGCGCACCGTCTCGGTTTTCAGTTCGTTGAAATTCCCCGCCAGGCGGAAATATGCCCATACCAGGCCCAAATGGGGCTCGCTGGATTCGCTCAGGCATATCACTTAGGATCGGGTTACCCCTGACTCTAGCAAACAGGGGATTGATATTAATCCGCCAGGGCGCAGAATTTCTGTGGCCTGTGCAGACCACGGGGGTAGATCATGGACCCGTTTATTGTTGAGGTTTCCCGGCAGATCGACGGTTACCAGTCGCGCGAGGAGATTATGCGCGTCCTGGACGAGCTGGAATTTCTCTTCGAGGCGCTGGAAGAGGAACAGCAGGATGCCTGTTCACGGCTGATGTCGCTGCTCGAGGACCGCCTGCGTTCACAGGACTGAATGCATGCCGGTAACGCGTTACTACGGGCGCCGCCGGGTTTCGCCGTTCCTGGGTGTGGTGCAGGTTATCGAAGTCGAGGAGGCGCGCGCGATCTCGGTGGACGGGCGGCGCTGGCAGTTGCAGTTGCTCAGCCTGGAGGCCATGGCGGAGCAGGTCTGGGGCAATATCGGGCCGCGCGATATCAGGCGCCGCTGGTTTATCTACGGGAGTTGCGAATCCACGGATGCGATCGAACGCATCCCCGTGAATCCACTGGTAGGTGACCCGTCACAGCACCCTGCCTTGCCGGGGCTGCTGGGCGCGCTGGCACAGCGGCCCGAATTGCCGTTTGTCCTGCAGGATGACTACGAGGCCTGGTCGTGCAATGCGGCCGGTGAGCCGGTGGCGCTGATCGATACCGCATTGCCGGGCGAGGAGCGGTCATCGGTCAATGGCGCGGACTGGCGCAGCCTGCCGGGCATGGCCGAGGGTTTTCATTCGATCTCCAGCTACCCGGCCGAACACGGACTGATACCCGGGCAGGCACTGGAGCAACTGGTCAACCGGGCCGGCAGGTCCGGTCGGCTGCAGTGGTTCAGGCGGAATCCGGGTCAGGACGGTGCTGTACTGCCAGAGCTGCCGTGGCGATCGAACTGGCCGGTGCAGGCGCAACAGGCGCTGTTCGATGATTACACCGCACACCTGGCGCCCTACCTGTTGACCCTGCCTCACCTCGCTACTGAACTACGCGACCGGCTGGAGGCCAGTGCGGTGGAGCAGTATGAGGTCGTGGACGCCATCTATGCGCTGATACCGGCTGTGATCGATGTTGAACGCATGGAGGTGGCGCGTGTCAAGGCGCGGCTGGCGCGTGAATAACTAGGGAAGGTCTGATCAATTCGTCATTGCGAGGACCGCGAGGCCGCAGGCCGTGGCGAGACGAAGCAATCTGTAACTGATTGATCGTACTGTCCAGAGATTGCTTCGCACGCTCGCAATGACGTGATGCTTTAATCAATCAGAGGTTCCCTAGCGTTTTCTGGGGGCCTTTTTCTGGGCGCTTTTTTTTCTGTTCCAGGGTGAACCAGTCTTCCTGGGTGATTTCGTGGAAATAATCGGCCTCGTCGATCAGCTGTTTCGAGGTGGTGGCGGGAACGGCTGCGATTTCGACGCGCACGCCCTCTGATTTCAGGTGGCTGACCAGTTCCACGTAGTCGGAATCACCCGACATGATAATGATGGTGTCGACCTTGCTGGCAAGCTGGGTTGCCTTGATGGACAGGGGGATGTCGGCGCTTTTGTGACAGGGACGGACCGAGCCGTGGTAGTTGCTGTGCAGGCGTTCCTTCAGTTTGGACGAGATCTGCCGGCCCTCGCGGAAGTACACCAGACGATTGAGACCGCGGTTGCCCAGCAACTTCGGCACCAGGGTGTCGAAGTTCAGCATGGTGTTCAGCTTGTTGGTCTCCGAATGGATGCTGCGCTCGATGTTATTGCCGTCGACCAGGATGGCAACGGACTGGTTGATGACGACGTCGACACCGGCATCCTGTGGCATGGTTATTGACCTTCATGGGAGAGTTAAATGATCCGGCTCATTGTACATGCCTTGATTGCATCGCAGAATCATTTTGCCGGTGTTCACGGGCAGGCGCAGAAATTCTCGCAGGTCTGTGAGAAAATCCGCTGCGTTATTCAGGCATTCAAGGGGAGTCAGGATGGGAATCGCGGTATTGCTTCACGTATTGTCAGTTGTAGTCTGGGTGGGCGGGATGTTCTTCGCCTACATGGCCCTGCGGCCGGTGGCGGCCAGTCAGCTGGAGCCGCCACAGCGGTTGCGCCTGTGGGTCGGGGTGTTTGCCCGGTTCTTTCCCTGGGTATGGGCGGCCGTGGTGGTGATCCTGGCCACCGGCTTCTGGATGGTGTTTGCCGTATTTGGCGGTTTCGGGTCCTCGGGCCTGCATATCGACCTGATGCTGGGTGTCGGGATCGTCATGGTGCTGCTCTTCTTCCACGTGTTTTTCGCCCCCTTCAGTCGCCTGAAGCGTGCGGTTGCCGCGGAAGACTGGCCCACGGGCGGGAAGGCCCTGGGGCAGATCCGCATGCTGATCGCAATCAACCTGGTGCTGGGTCTGATCACGGTCGCCATCGCTTCCGGCGGGCGCTTCCTGCTGGCGTGAGGGTGCCGGCCGTGAGAATCCCGGGGTCGGGTGGTGGCCCCCGCATTGCCTGCGTGGCTGACTTGATAGACCGGCTGGGGAGGGCTAAAGTCTGTAATGAGAATGATATATAAAAAAATTTAGTACATCTTAAATGAGAGGAGCAGAAAAGTGACCCAATCGATGAACGATATCCTGCACCCGCGCGGTGACACTGCAGGCAGCCCGGACTTCCCCAATGCCCCGGCGGGCTGGACACGTCAGAATGCCGAAACTGCGGCCTCGGCAGAAGGCCTGGAACTCAGTGCCGATCACTGGTACGTGGTTCAGTCACTGCAGGAGTATTTCGCGCGTCACGATGGTCCCGGTGTCAATGCACGTGAATTGTGTGACGCGCTGGATGAAAAATTCCATTCCAGGGGCGGCTTGAAATTTCTGTACACCCTGTTCCCGGGCGGGCCAATATCCCAGGGTTGCCGTGTAGCCGGTATCGAGCCGCCGGCCGGCAGCAGGGACTGCGGCTTTGGCAGCGTCCAGTAACCATCCGTTGACGGATGCCGACTGGTTTCAGCCTGCCTGTGATTTTGTTGCAGTGCATCCGTAGTGACGAGCGATGACCCGGGACATCGACATCGAAGGCAGGTCCCTCCGGGTGCAGATCAGCAGGGCGGCACAGGAGCAATTGTGCCGGCGCAGTGATCCGCTGCTGCTGGAAATGGAACTCTACTTCAGTTGCCTGGTCCGTAAACGGGTTTATGTACGCGAGTCAGCCGGAGACAGGGAGGTGTTGCCGGTGGCGGACAAGCTCAAGGTCTGGTTCCGCCCCGTGGTGACCAGGACCTGTTCTATCAGTTCCTGCGAGGGTGGACCACCACCGGTTGACGACTTACCCATTACCCGTCCGGAGCGCTATTTCCCTCGTTGGCTGACGCTGGATTACCGCGGTGGACAATGGCAGGCCGATTTCGGTTATGCCGGCATGGCCGACTGATCCCGCCCTGAATTGTCCAACTGCCGTCGTTGTACCCAATGAGACCCGAAGAGATCGAGTGGCCTGTTCTACGGAAGGATTCAGTCCCTGATGCACCAGATCATCACGCTGGCAACCGATAGCCGCGAAACCCTGGTCGATATCACCGGGCAGGTCAGGGCCGTGGTCGAGCGCAGCGCTGTGAGCGACGGGGTCGTCTCCCTGTATGCCCAGGGCGCCACGGCCGCGATCATGATCCAGGAAAACTGGGATGAGAGCGTGCAAACGGACGTGGTCAACCTGTTGCGCAAGCTGATCCCACGCGGGGTGTGGCTGCATGATGCCCAGGACGGCAACGGGGACGCGCATCTCAAGGCGGGGCTGGTTGGTCCTTCCGAAACCATCCCGTTACTCAATGGCCAGCTGGGCCTGTCCACCTGGCAAAATATCTTCTTCTGTGAGTTCGACGGTCCGCGCGACGACAGACGGGTTGTTTGCAGCGTGATCGCTGATATTCAGCCCTAGATTTTCGGCGTTAGATTCCCGACGTCGTCGCCGTCGCCTGCTGCTCGATGCCGGCGAGCAGCAGCTCCAACCGGAGTGAAAGTGCCAAGTATCTGTAACCGTGGTCGCTGCGGTTATTAATGCGTTTTATATCTGATTATATTCATGCTGGAAAACCACTCCATTGACGTCAGCAAATATGTACTCAGTTGTCCCTGGAATACGGGTGACTTGATTCCACTCAAGGTTAAATTCGCTGTGGGTACTATACTTGCAATGATCAATGGAACTAGTGACCCATACCGGGTATTGGCCAGGGATATAGGAGGATTGTTATGGAATATATAAGGACATTATTGCTTTCAGTGTTTGTTGCCATCACGCTTTCTGCCTGTGGCGGTAGCGGAGGCGTCGGCGGAGGTGTTCAGCTCCCCGTAGCGGGTGCCGCCATCAATATCAATGAGGCCAACGCTGTGCCCATTACGGCCGCGGTCGTGGCTTCTGTTGAAGCCGTGCAGGGACTCGTGGAGGGTGGCAGCGGGAACATAGTCGGGGTTGCCTCGTCCTGGAGCAGCTGGGCAGGTTTGCCGTGGTGCGGGAACAGGCGCTGTTGAGCAGTGCCGTGGGCGTGGTGATCGATCCACCGGTAACGGAGGATTGCTCCAATGTGGGTTCCGGCACCATCACCTTCACGGGTGATGTTGACGACCCAACCCTCAATACCATCGCGATCGGCGATGCGCTCGTGCTGACGTTTAGCAACTGTGAAGTGGATGCGGGCCTGGTGGCCAACGGGGTATTTGACCTGACGATTGTTGGCTTCAGTGGCGATGTCGCTAACTTCATTCCCCCCTACAACGTCACGGTGGATGTGCTGTTGACAGACTTCACCGTCAGTGACAATCTGTTGACGTTCGAAGGGGACGGTGACATGACGCTCACACTGGCCGGCAATATCGACGGTACCCTGGATGCCAACATTTCCGGGACGGCGTTAACCACTACCGAGTCCGGTGTTGCCATCACACTGGCCAACTATCTGTATGCGTTGTCGGAAAGGATCTTTGCCCCATTTGACTACACGATTGAAATGAGCGGGGAGCTGGAAAGTGCGGCGCTGGGTGGCTCGGTGATGTTCGACACCCTCGAAACCTTCACCGGGTTTGGAGATGAATTTCCCGGCACCGGCGTGCTGCTGATCACCGGCGCGGAAGGTTCGCAGTGCCGGCTGACGGCCATCGACTCGGTCAATGTGACGGTCGAGGTGGATGAAGACGGTGACGGGGTGTTCGAGACCTCGCTCGACGAGACTTGGGTTGACGTGGGGGTGTAGTCATTCCCTGTTTTTGTACAATCAACGTTTGTCGCATGCGGGCCTCTGGCCCGCATGTTGTATCGAATCCCGATAACCAATCACCTGGCTATGACATGAACAGATTATCCCG
>CAMYMI010000037.1 GCA_947259415.1 uncultured Ectothiorhodospiraceae bacterium
TTCTCCCGGCTCTGGAACAGTTGCCTGTCCTTGTTCAAAATCCATGAGAGTGTGAGAGTTCGCGTACTTCTGTCCAGACTCAAGCCTTTGCCTGGATTTCTAAAAAAGGTTCGAATTATTGCATCGATCTGCTCATCCAGCATTTGTGCAGAGAAAGGTCTTGCGATGCGGTCCGGACAACTGACAGCGGCACAGCTTACAGTGAATATAATACGTGGATCATTAAACTGCCCGAGCAGGATATCCTTTTCGATCTCCTTTAACGAATAGCTGATTTTGCCGATGCGAATCGCTTTCTTCGACCAGGGATACTTAATCAGGCTTATGCTCAGGCTGCGAATCGAATCCACCGGATAATGATCGACAACCAGTCGCATGGCAGCAAAATTGTACGCGTTTATCCAGAACGCCTTGGCCACGTCCGGGGTCCGCAACTGTGCGGGATCGACATCTTCAATCGCCTTCAACGCCTGTTCGAACAGTGACCCAGGCTTGCGTGCATCACGTGTCATTAACGCATAGTCGAATACCGTGCTGTCGACACCCTGTATCGTTACCGCAGGACGCCAATAGGACTCAAGGATCTCTCCATAAAGGCGATCAAAGTCAGCTAATCCAGCATAAGATAGTCTGGATACAGATAAAAGTGACACAATTATCCATAGTATCTGCCCTGTCTTTTGCATCATGTGATTACATTACATTTATTCAATTTCACAGGCTGGTGGTGTACTACTGGATACCCTGACAGCGATGGAGAATAGTCTGTTTAGTCAGTGGGGAGACACGCCGCACGGCGCCCGAGTGGCAGCTATGCTGCCTTGAAGATTACCCTTGCTTCATGCCGTGCTGGCGGTGATGCTTGATGTATTTTTCAGGCTCTGCCTCGAAAGCATCACGGCAAGTCCCGGCGCAGAAGTAGTAGGTCTTGCCCTGGTAAGTAAATTCACTGATCGCAGTCTTGCGGCTGACCTCCATGCCGCAGACAGGGTCCTTGAAGCCGGGTTTGTTGCTTTGCTGTTTCATCGTTGACTCCTGAATATTTTGTCTATTACCTACTATGAACTGATTGCTGGTCTACCGGTGTCGAAGCGGCGACCGAGCCAGTTGTATATCGGGCAGAACACCAGGCCGGCATACACGCCATACAGGAAGCTCTCGACGAGACCGAGCAGGAAGCCCCACCAGGTTAGCCACTCGAACGCCGGCAGCAACTGTTCGAGGATCGTGTGCATGTGCAGGCTTTGTGGCGTTACCAGCCCGTAGATCACACATACCACGAACGTAACTGCACCAAAGAGTCCCAGCGCCCACGCAACCAGCTTTGTATTGAGCATGTACTGTCCTCAGTTATTGCCGATGGCCCGAGTGACTGTCCGGATCATCCTGCCTGCCGTGGCCGCCATGACCTCCGTGGCCTCCATGGCCTCCATGGCCTCCATGGCCAAACATATGCATGCCTACGAACAATATGCCGATGAGTACCCAGAGCCAGTTTTCTGCCAACCAGTCCATAATGCCCTCCTTGTCGGACGAGTCCGGACAACATCTGGTAATCGCCGCTGTGTTCAGCTGCCTTTACCCTGCTGCGCCGTCAACTCAAGACAATCTTCCCGTCACAGGCAATCGGACTGGTCGAAATTGTCGGCGTATGCTTTTGCAAGACAGTCGAAATTACCTTCTTAATGCTGCAGGCCCTGACCAGACAGGTCTTGCCAGTTCTGCCCGGGGAAATTCCACGCACTTTCGCGATCCCGCGATTGCCCTGTATGTTTTTTGCTGATCCTCTATCTCACATATCCCGTCTCCCGGATGTCCATACTTTAAAAGCTGTGTGTTGGTAACATGTCAAGCTGTTTCATCCCTTGTCACCTTCTCTGTAGACATCCGAAGCCAACCGATGCACGCCTCAGCTCACGGTTTTCCCCCAAACCCATTGCGTCACTTCCGGCATATCCACCCCGTGTGTGGTGATGTATTGCCGGTGTTCGATGTGTTTGTCGCGAACCCACTGCTTGATGTACGCTGCCGAAGAGCCCAGTCCGGGTACACGGTCGACCACGTCCGCCACCAGGTGAAATCGATCCAGATCATTGAGTACCGCCATGTCAAAGGGTGTGGTGGTCGTGCCCTCTT
The DNA here is from genome assembly GCA_947259415.1 of uncultured Ectothiorhodospiraceae bacterium. Classification (GTDB taxonomy): domain Bacteria; phylum Pseudomonadota; class Gammaproteobacteria; order UBA9214; family UBA9214; genus CAMYJZ01. The sequence continues at coordinate 2,137 of CAMYMI010000037.1, forward strand.
CCTTGTAGCCACGCACGTGCAAGTGGTGGTGACAGAGTCGACGATAGGTCAACCGGTGAATCAACCAGGGATATCCGTGGTAGGCAAAGATAATCGGCGTGTTGCTCGTGAATAGTGTGTCAAAATCTTCATCCGGCAATCCATGTGGGTGTTCACTCTGTGGTTGCAGTGTCATCAGGTCTACCACGTTAATGACCCTGATTTTCAGATCGGGTAAATGCTGCCGCAGGATGTCCACCGCGGCCAGAGTCTCAATAGTTGGAACGTCACCGGCTGCCGCCATTACCACATCCGGCTCGCCGCCCTGATCATTACTCGCCCAATCCCAGATACCAATGCCGGCAGAACAATGTTTAACAGCCGCATCCATATCCAGCCACTGGGGCTCCGGTTGCTTGCCCGCAACAATCACATTGACCAGATTACGGCTGCGCAAACACTGGTCGGTTACGCAGAGCAGACAGTTTGCATCCGGTGGCAGATAGACACGGATAACATCTGCTTTTTTGTTCACCACATGATCAATGAATCCCGGATCCTGGTGCGAGAACCCATTATGGTCCTGACGCCAGACATGGGATGTCAGCAGGTAATTGAGCGAGGCAATGTCCCGCCGCCACGGAATCTCCTGGCTGGTCACCTTGAGCCACTTGGCATGCTGGTTGAACATGGAATCGATAATATGAATAAAGGCCTCGTAGCAGGAGAACAGGCCGTGACGACCGGTCAGCAGATACCCCTCCAGCCAGCCCTGACAGGTGTGTTCACTCAGAATCTCCATGACCCTGCCGTCCGCCGACAGGTGCTCATCCTCTGGTAGTGTTTCAGCCATCCAGGCACGCCCCGTGACCTCGAATAACGCGCCGAGACGGTTGGAGGCGGTTTCATCGGGACCGAACACCCGGAAGTTGCGACACTCAAGATTACATTTCATGACATCGCGCAGGTAAGTTCCCATCACGCGGGTGGCTTCTCCCGTTACAGTACCGGGGTTGGGCACAGTCACGGCATAATCGCGAAAATCAGGCAGGTGCAGCGGCTTGAGTAACAGGCCGCCATTGGCGTGCGGATTGGAACCCATGCGTCGTTCGCCGCCGGGCGCCAGTGCGGCCAGTTCCGGAATGGGCGCACCATTCTCGTCGAACAGTTCATCCGGCCGGTAACTTTTCATCCAGTCTTCCAGTAGTTTGAGGTGTTCCGGTTTTTCCGCCAGTTGCGCAAACGGAACCTGGTGAGAACGCCAGTAGTCCTCGGTCTTGAGTCCGTCCACTTCTTTTGGCCCTGTCCAGCCCTTGGGGGTGCGCAGAACGATCATTGGCCACTGCGCCCGCTTCGTACCGCCATCTTCTCGCGCGGCCTGCTGGATTGCCTTGATCCTTGCAATGACCGTATCCAGGGTGGCCGCCATCTGCTGGTGCATTGTCGCGGGGTCCGAGCCCTCGACGAAATATGGCTGGTAGCCATAGCCGGTGAACAGACTCTCCAGTTCAGTGTGACCAATGCGCGCAAGCAGTGTCGGATTGGCGATCTTGTATCCATTGAGATGCAGGACAGGTATCACTGCACCGTCGCGAACAGGATCGAGAAACTTGTTGGAATGCCAGGCCGCTGCCAGCGGCCCGGTTTCGGCCTCGCCATCGCCGATGACGCAACAGGCAATCAGGTCCGGATTGTCAAACACGGCACCGAAGGCATGTGACACGGAGTACCCCAACTCACCGCCTTCGTGTATCGAGCCCGGCGTCTCGGGGGCAACATGACTGGGAATGCCGCCGGGAAAGGAGAACTGCCTGAATAACTTGCGCATACCCTCCGCAGTCTGTGTCACGGCATGGTAGAACTCGCTGTAGCTGCCTTCCAGCCAGGTATTTGCAACCAGGCCCGGGCCGCCGTGGCCCGGCCCTGCAATGTAGATAATATTCAGGTCGTGCATCTTGATCAGACGATTCATGTGCACATAGACAAAGTTCAGCCCCGGCGTCGTCCCCCAGTGTCCCAGTAGCCTCGATTTAACATGCTCAAGCGTCAGAGGTTCACGCAACAGCGGATTATCACGCAAATAAATCTGCCCCACAGAAAGATAATTGGCGGCTCGCCACCAGGCATTTATGTTTTGCAGTACGTCAGGAGAAAGCGGATTTTCCTGTGCGGCTGAACTCAAAGCATTCTCCGTCATAGTAACCTCCATACACAGGGTATGTGTTGCATTAAAGTTTTAGATGTCATTCGTTTCAGGCGTTGCTGCTGGCGCCGGGGCCGATGACGGAACACTGTTTGTGCGACTGGCAAGAAATACGGCCAACACGACAACAGCAACACCGAACCACTCAATCTCCAATAACCGCTCGTTGTAGAACGCTATGCCGATCAGCAGGGCAAATACCGGCGCAAGAAAGCTATATGTATTTAACAGGTTCAGCTCTGCCCTGCGCAAAACATCCAGCCACAGGACGAAAGCAAAGGCCGTTCCGAAAACAGACAGTACGACGAGGGTAAAAACAGAAGATATATTCCAGTCGATCAACGCCGATTGTTCATATCCAGCTGCAGCAGCAAGCAGCGGGATAGCACCAAGCAAGAGTATCCAGGCCATTGCCATCAGGGGGTCAACCTGACTGGCTATACGTTTAAGCAGTACATTTCCAATCGCCACACCAGTTGCCCCGGTCAAAACCAGACCGATGCCAACAGGTGTGCTGTTTGCCGATTGTTCAAACAGCCCGGGGACTGCGATCAACACAATGCCTACGAAACCGACCAGCAGGGCCAGGCCTTTTACTCCGGTGAATCGTTCAGTGAGCACAAAATAACCCAGCAGAGCTGCGAGCAGGGGTTGCGCGTTGGCGATAACCGTTGCAAGCCCCGGCGTGACGCGCTCACCAGCAAGGAACATTCCGGCAAATCCAAGTGTGGTAAAAGTTAGCGAGACGATGGCCAGGCTTAACCATGTACCACGAGCCGGCACTAGTGGCCTTTTCAACATGATGCCTGCTGCCAGGAGGCAGACACCCGCCAGCAAACTGCGAAGTGCGGCAAAATGAAACGGTGGGAATGCAGCAAGCCCTGTCGTGATCAGTGGGTAGCAGATTGCCCAGAGTACGATGACAACCAGGATCTGAGTCATGTCCCGCGCCGAAATAGCCGATCTGCCGGTACCAGGACTGGTTTGATCAGATATGCCTGGGTTTGTGTTTTCAGTCATTTGTGCATATTCGCTTTCACGCCATTGGAGTGCAGACATTCTGGATATACGAGCCTGTTTCTCTGTTTTACGACGCCATCTCTGCAGCGTTAACTGTCTATCGCCTGGAACACGCGGATGGCCTCCGTGGCTACAACAATGCCTTCATCCACTGCGATCACCCGGATTTCGGTTCGGCTTCCAGGCGTACTGATTAGCCCTTCATTTTCAGGAATAGCACTATTGCGATTGCTATCCATTTCAATTCCCATCCATTCCATGCCGGTGAGAATTCTCTCCCGCACCAGCGCGCTGTTTTCACCCACTCCCCCGCCGAAGAGGATGGCATCGGCTCCGCCCAGTATTGCAAGATAGGCGCCAACATACTTTTTTGCACGATAACAATAGAGGTCGACAGCGAGCTTTGCATCAGCCTGATCGCTTTCCAGTAACACGCGCATATCCGCGCTCTCGCCGGAAAGACCGAGCAGGCCGCTATCGTGATTCAGCAGACGCTCCAGCTCGCCGGGGGATAGCCCTGCTTTTTGTTGAAGGTAGAGCAGGACGCCGGCATCGATATCTCCGCAACGGGTGGCCATTACCAGCCCTTCCAGGGGTGTAAATCCCATTGAGGTGTCAACCGGAATGCCCCGGTTGATGGCGGTAACTGAACAGCCTGCTCCCAGTTGCAGTGAAATCACCCGGCCACCATCAACCAGGTCTGGCCTCGAATCCTGCCAGCATTGCAGCATCGCCTGGTGTGCGATACCGTGAAAACCGTAACGGCGAATCCGGTGCCGCTGACTCAGGTTATCCGGCAAGGCATATCTTGATGCAACTCCCGGCAGATTTTTGAAGAATCCCGTGTCAGGCACTGCTACCTGTACCACGTCTTTACCAAGTTCATCACGACAACTGCGAATCAGTGCCAGTGCGGCCGGATTGTGCAGGGGTGCCAGTAACGCCATCCACTCAATATCTTTTTCTACACGGGCATCAATAATCACAGGATCCGTGATCCGGTCGCCTCCGTGTACCAGGCGATGTGCGACGATATCGACCTTGCTGGCGTTTTTAACAAGGAATTCACGCAGGTGCCCGGCTTGCCGGACAGTATCAAGGGGGTAATTTGCTTCTGCAACAGGTACCGGTTCCGGTCCTTCAGTGTGGAAGAGCGCAAGGCGCAGCGATGAACTGCCTGCATTGACAGTCAGTATATTCATATACCGGCCATGTCGCCTGCAGCTTGTATGTGTCGCTTGCAACGGCACCATGTGCAGTCACACCCTTCATGAAGGTTGAGAAGTGGCGCCCCCCGTCTGGATACAACCAAATGGTACCAGGCGCGCTTCCACCGGCGCGGCGCATAGGCACGATGCACCCAGTCCCGAACATCGCCGCCGTTCGGAAATCGCCGCAGGGTCTGACTATAGCCGCGATTTCCGAGACGTTCATAAAACCAGCGATTGGTCGCTGCAGCCTGGTGGTAAGACCGTAATCGTTCTTTCCAGACCTGTTCATACTGCGCCGGGTTGCCTGTCGCCAGCGCCCGTCCCGCGGCGGCACCCGAGAGTATGGCCCAGCGAATACCGAAGCCGAACAGGGGATCCTGAAAACCGGCGGCCTCGCCGGCATAGAGAATATTTCCCTTGCGCGCCTTGCGCGGCAGCGAAAAATTGCCGCTACCGCCAAAGCGGCGCGGGTTTTCCATGCGCACACCGATATTGTCATCAAAAAAAACGACACAGCGTGCCAGGTATTCACGCTCATTGTGAAAATCGTCGAACAGGCAGGTGGCCAGGGTGCCGCGTCCCCGGTTTACGAGCAGGTAGGCATAACCCTTTGGCGCCAGGTAATCGGAGACCGCAGTGTAAATTCCGTCCGCCATGTCGGTATCGAACAGGTAACCCGCTGCGATGGCATCGGCGCGATGCGGGCCTTCCGTGACCACACCGCCTCCCGGCAGGTTTGATGCCGGCGTTTCGAAACGGATCTCCACGCCCGCTGCGATGGCCTGCTGTTTCAGTGCATAATCAAGATTACCGGGTTGGTCGCCACGCTGTACCAGGTAGAACAGGGGTTGCCGGGAACGCAAGGTCCTGCCAGCGCCTTCGTGGTCAAAGCAGACTATCTCATCCACCGGTACGTGCTCGAAACCGGCCTCGATACCCAGATAGGCAAACTCTTCGAGTACATCCCCTTTTGTGGTCCAGTTCTCCAGTCCCTGGAAGTCACCGTGGAAGCGCCCGCCGACATCCGTATGCCTTTCGTATACCAGTGCATGCCGACCGGCTGCCGATACAGTCAGCGCCGCCGCGAGTCCCGCCGGCCCGGCCCCGGATATTTCGATTGCCGGCTTTTCGCTCATCCTGATTCACCCTCTGCCAATGATTCCATGCAGAAACAGGAAGGACGGTGATAATGTCTTTCTGTATAGACTTTCAACAGTTGTGTGATCAGGGTAACCGGATCGGATTCGTAGACCAGAGATGCACCAGTGTTCTTGTCGATTTGCCGGACCAGATTCGGCAATTCACGGGTAATCCCGCCACTACCATCCAGTACACCAATCAGCTTGCCCTCGTCATAGGCGATGGCAAATTCACCCAGGGTACCGGAACGTCCGCCCAGTATGATCACCATATCGCTGGAACGGATATTGGTGACCTCGCGCCCCATCAGGCCGCTGCCGGTATAGATCAATACATCGAAGGCATCTGTCGGCGAGTGATATTTGTGGATATGTTCGTCGAGACTCAAAGCGGGTGAAATGCCCACAGACAGCCCGTTGCATTCACGGGCGCCACGTGCGCACTCCCAGGGCAGGCCGGGACAGGCGCCGGTGATCAGGATCAGGCCGTGCCCGGCAATCGTTTCGCCGAGCGCGCGCGCCTGCTGCATAACCAGGTCATCGGTATCTGTGTCTGCCGAGCCCATGACGCCGACGGTCAGGCGTTCCGCCTGGACGTTGGCGCGATACTTTCCCGGCTCGTCGACGAACTTTTTCCGGCAGCCGCTGCTGCAGAAATAGTAGGCACGCCCCTCGTGCACGGCCATGGCTCCCGCATCACGCAGTCCGACGTCCATCAGGCATACCGGGTCACGCATTCTTCTGTCCTCCTGCGGTTTCCCGCCGCGCCTTCTCCAGAACCATGAACAGTCCCAGGGCTGGATGCTCGAACCGGGCGTGACGCAACATTTTCCAGTGTTCGCCAAGATAGTTCTCAATGAACCCGGCGATGTGCCCCAGGGTCAGCGTAGCGTATCTGCCGTGTGGCGATTCATCACTGCTCGAGCCGAATGCCATCAGGCGCACCCGGTGCCCGGCATGGGTATCTGCCTTGCCCTTGTTGAGCAACTGCCGGACGGTCGTGTCCGCATCATGCAGGGAACAACAGCCGAACCGTGCGAGAACCGTGCGCAGTACTTCCGGGTTACGTGTATTGCGATTCATTTCTGCACGGCCTTCCTTGACTTCGCCAATCAGCATGTCGGCGGCATCGCCGTCGATACCCAGCGCCGGGTCCGGGGCGAACAGCCCGGTGCCACCGCGCCCGGGGACGAGTCGTCCCGCTCCGGGAAAGCGGAAGGCAAGAATGTCCAGGTCCGTTGCAACACCGTAGTGCTGTTTCCCAAAAGACTCTATGACCGGATATTCCGCAACAGTGAAATAGCCGTTGATTTGCAAATAGGCCTCTACCAGTGCGACCGCGTGATCCATGATTCTGTCTCGCTCCCGTTATTCATGCCCGGTGTGTGTTACCTGTAAATCCTGCTTCGCCCGCTTGAGGAACACATACTCTCCCGAAAAGATTGCCAGAATCAGTGCACCGGCTACCAATACGATGAAGGCATCGGTTTCCAGTTTGACTGCCAGCAGGCCGGCAAGCACGATAATGTCCATTACGATGGCAGTCCCGACTACATAGCGGTTGGCTGCTACCCGGTCACGCAGGTACCGGAGTACGCCCCAGTGGACAGCGATATCCATGACCAGGTAGAGCATGGCTCCCAGCGATGCGATCCGGCCCAGATCAAAGAAGACCGTTAGTACAATTGCGATGCAGGCTGTGTAGACCAGCGTGTGTGTCTGGACTCCCCCGGGCATGCCGAAATGACGGTGCGGGATAAGCTTCATGTCTGTCAGCATGGCGAGCATACGCGATACGGCGAAGATGCTGGCGATCAGGCCGGACGCGGTCGCGACAATGGCGAGCAGTATTGTCAGTGTCTCGCCGAGATCGCCGAATGTCGGTCTTGCCGCCTCGGCCAGGGCGTAATCGCGTGCTGCGACTATCTCGGGTAGTGACAGGCTGGCATTCACCGCGAGGGCCACCAGTAAATAGACGACTACGCAGATCGCGATCGAGTAGATGATTGCACGACCGACATTGCGGTGCGGGTCGATAATCTCCGAGCCGCTGTTTGTGATTGTCGTGAAACCCTTGAAGGCAAGCACACCAAGCGCGAGTGCCGCGATGAAGCCCGTCACCGACGGCTCGGTGATCTGCTTTGTAGCCAGGATATCCAGCCCCCGTGCGGCCAGAAATCCGGCCAGCGCGAGTGCGCCAATACCGACTACCTTGGCCACGGCCATGAACAGCGAAACACTGCCTACCAGGCGGTTCCCGGAAATATTGATGAGAAAGGCAATGACAATCAGCGCGACCCCCAGCGCAGGTTCCAGGATGCCGGCTTCTGCGCCATTAAAAAACCGTGCGGTATAGGTTCCGAAGGTGCGCGCCACGAGGCTCTCGTTAATGACCATGGAGAAGGCCATCATCAGCCCGGCGGAGGCCGTCACGGCGCTATGGCCGTAGGCTTTTTCAAGAAACATGGCGATTCCGCCGGCCGACGGGAAGGCGTTTGACAGCTTCACATAAGAGTAGGCGCTGAAACCGGTCACCACTGCCGCAATCACGAACACCCATGGAAACCCGGGACCGGCCAGTTCCGCAATCTGCCCGGTTAGCGCGAAAATGCCCGCCCCGATCATGACGCCGGTTCCCATAGCCACCGCGCCGGTAAGCGTGAGGCTTTTTGCCTGATAACTGCTATTCATAGTCTGCTAACCTGTCTGGTTATTTTCAGTGACTGTCATTTGTCCCGCATCCACTGGCAGGATGCGCGACGGTCTTGCCGGACGCCGGCAACAGCTTGCGAGGATCACTCAACATGTACAGATAAGGCTGTAGTAGTGCCTCGGCCTGCTCCCTGGCACGGCGCCGTGCCTGGTCACCGTCCCGGGTGGATGGCCAGCGCATGGGAGGCAGCGAAGGCTGTAGCACGATTACGATTGCACCGCAGCCACAGGGGCAGTGCTGCATGGATAACCGTTCATCGGTCAGGTACCAGGGTCTTTCGCGGAATGTCAGGCGATTGATAATCTCCAGCATGGCCCATGGTTCCCCGAGTGCCGTGTCCAGGTCACTGTGAGCGCTGTAATGCTGGGATACATGATGCACAATCACCGCATCAAGCTGGTGACGGCAGCAAATGGCATCGGTCGGCGCAAAGTCAATCAGCGCACCATCACAGTAGTACTCGCCATCGATCCTGACGGGCTCATAAAGGATGGGCATGGCGGCACTGGCCGTCATGCAGGTGGCTAGTTTACCTTCCGAGAATACCGTCTTCCTGCCAGTGCCCAGATTAACGGCCAGCACATGAAACGGGTACCGGCATTCATCAAAGGTTTCTACGGCGAGGTTGTTGCGCGTGAATTGCAGGGCGGCACGGGTATCTGACAGACCGGTATAACCGCGTCCACGGCGTGCCGTCATTTTCCAGAGAAACCGTTGCAATGTATCCGGCGTCCAGAAGGCGCGGCTTGTGATCCCAGCAAGGGTCAATACCCAATCCTCCAGCGGTGTTCCGCTTGCGATGAAGCCGCCGACCAGGGCGCCGGCACTGCAGCCGGCACTGGCCGTAATCGAGATACCCAGGCCTTGTATCGTCTGCATGAACCCGGTGTGCGCATACACTCCGCGCACACCGCCCGAACTCAGCACAATGCCAATGCGGGATGTGGCGTGCTCGCCTGAAACCTCTCTCTGCATGACAGCCGGTCAGTCCGCAATCCTTTTGCGTACTGCAAAGACATTGTAGATGGGTACCCATACCAGCGCGAAGTACCAGCCGTAACCCCAGGCCTCAACCAGGCCGAAAAAGAAGCTTTTCCAGCTTAGCCAGACAAAGCCGGGCAACAGGTCCTGCCAGGCCCGGAACATGGCATGTTCGGGAAACAGCAGGTCAAAACCCACGCACAGGGCAAACGTGATCGCGAGAAACAGGCTGCTGGCGTGGCCAACCGCCCACAGCGAAACACCGGTCTTCATGACGCACCTCCTGTAT
>CAMYMI010000038.1 GCA_947259415.1 uncultured Ectothiorhodospiraceae bacterium
CAGCGGCCACCAGACCCGGATGGTCACCCGGAGCATCAGTTACGACCAGAATCTACCCGACAACCTGTTCAGCCGCCAGACACTATCCGATACCCGACTCGAAGAGGGCTATCGCCCGTGAGGCAAATTTCCGGGTGAGAACGCCTCCCGGGCCGGCTATGCAGTTGCCTGAATCTGCACAACAGGTACAAGCCTCATGGAGTCGGGCCTGAATTCGAAAGGACCGTGGCGACGACCCGAACGCTGGCATCAATCATCACGATAGAATCCTGTCTTCGACCAGAAATGCTATATCATAGATGCCGTTGCCATAGCGTATCGTGCAATAGCATGAGATAGTCTGCTCCATTCTTAATCAACGACATTTCCAGGCACCCATATGCACTCATTCCACCACAACCGCACGCTGAAAATTCCCTGGATACCACCCGTTGCACCTCGTATCCGGATCCCCGCGTGCCGGCACTACCTGCTGGCCGGACTGCTGGGGATTGGCCTGTCACAGACTGCAAGCAGCGTTACCGCGGCCTACGCCGTTCAGGTGGGCGCCTTTGCCCATCCCGGCAACGCAGCCCGGTTTGCCGGGCAGTTACACCAGGAGGGCTTCCCTGCCAGCATGCTCCCCCCCGTGCAGGATACTGACAGGCTCACGCATGTCGTGGTCGGACCCTATTCGGACAAGGCCGAAGCAAGGGCCACCAAACAACAACTCGCTGCAAACGCAATGACTTGGGAGAAGACTTCAGCAGGTCAGCCACCTCAGCCGCCGGGTCCGGGGCATCCATACCCCGGACACCTGGTGCGACCACGCAGGCACTCCCCGGTTTGTCTACCCATGCAGATCTGTACATCTCCGCAGCCCCCGTGGACGCACCGGTTAGCGGCGCGGAGATACGGGTTGTCGAGGCACCGGTTGCAGACGCACAGGCGGAAGACGAGATCCTGATTATCGAAGAGTCCAGCCCCGAGCCGGTCATCCTGGAGGAACCTGCCGTGGGAACGGGGACGTACAGTGCGGAAACAGCACCACCCGATCCAGCCACCCAAACCCCTTCCACGCGTTTTACCCAAGGTGATTTTTCCGTTGGACTGGACAAGGCATGGCTCGAGTTCGGCCACCACTACCCGTCCCGGTCGGCGGCCGATACCAGCAACTACGGCCACCTGGCATTCTCCGCGGAATGGCAACCCGCCCCCGCCTGGGAGACCCGCCTCAGCGGGCGTATCGACGGCTATCGCCAGACCGGCGATTCCGATTTCGATGAGGTCGAACTGGATTACGGCGACAGTTTCGTGCGTTATCGTGGTGACGGCTTTCGCGTCACCGCCGGCGCCCAGAAGATCATCTGGGGCCGTATCGATGAACTGCCGCCGACGGACCGCATGAGCCGGGTGGATCTGGCCCGGGGCGTACTGGATGACTTGTCCGATCGCCGTCGCGCCATGCCGGTGCTGCGTTACGAGGGTTTCCAGGGCGGCTACAAGTTCGATGCCGTCTGGCTCCCCGATTTCCGCAAGGCCTACCTGCCCGAAAAGAACAGTGTCTGGCACCCCGTCAACCAGACCAAAGGCACCCTTCTCGGATTTGAACCAGACCCTGTGTTGCAGCAGTTCGTCAGCAACGGGACGGTCTCCGCAAGCGCGCCCGGGGGTGATGGCGGCATTGGGTTGCGCCTGAGCAACACCGGCGAACGCTTAGACTACGCCGTGACAGTGCAGCGTGCCCGCCAGTCGACCCCCTACTGGGAACTCAACCCGGAGGTGCGCACGGCCTTCCTCGGTGGCGCCGATCCGGTCAGCGCGATCGCTGCCAGCAGCGAGGCCACCTTCCAGGCTCGCTACCCCCGCAGCTGGGTCGTGGGCGGTGACCTGGGTTTCGAGGCACGGGGCGCCACCTGGCGCTTCGAGGCGGCATGGATTTCCGATACCCCGGTCACCCGCAAGGACCTGCGCTATGACACGGTCAACAGCGTCAACTGGGCTGCCGGTGTGCAGTTCTACCCCGGTGACAGCGATGTACGCGTCAACCTGCAACTTGCCGCAATCAACCTGATTGATTCTCCCAGCGTGCTTGATCGCGATAACATCTACAATTTCAACGGCACCGTATTCGGCGAATTCGGCAACAACCGCTGGCAGTCAGGCACCCGGTTTTTCATCGGCCTGGACGAAAAAGACATCTACATCAATCCGGAGATCGCCTTCATCGGCTGGGAACCGCATGAGATTTATGCCGGCTGGCATTACTTCGACGGTGATGATGGGACTCTCGGCGGCTACTGGGAAGACAACTCCCTGCTGACCCTCGGCTGGCGCGCCCGGTTCTAGCCAACCCGACAGTTGCATGTGAGGATGGAAAATTTTCATGCCCACTGTCAGACTCTGGAACGGCGTTCGAATCCCGTTGCGATTGTATTTTCGGGTATCTATGTCTATGCCAATCCCGCTTACCTGAAGCTTCTCGGCTACAACCAGCTCTCCGATATCGAGGGCATGCCTGTTCTCGACATGATCGAGAAGCACTGTCACAGCCCTGTCAAGGAATTCATCAAGCAGGCCTCTGAAACTGACCTGGACAGTCCTTCTCTGCCTTCAGTCCGGTTCTCGATGATTAAACGGGACGGTTCACTCCTTGATGTCACGGCATCATCACACGGTTGTACGTTCGAGGACGAACCCTGTATTGAAATGTGGCTTCGCTCTGACCTGGAGTACGTGCCACGCAAGACCCTGCCAGCAAAGCCGAGGCGATACTTCATCAGCCTGGCCTTTCTCGCCCTGTTCGGTCTCTTGCCGCCGGCCCTGCTGCCGGGCCTCGACATCAATAATGCCCCCAAGGTCTACGTCGCGGACGACGAACCTGCCGTCATCCTTGATGAAAGACTAAGAGCCCGGTTTCCGAGTGACCAGGTGTACATTCTCCTGTTCGAAGGCCTGGGCCTGTTTTCGGACGATGTCCTGAAAGCCTACCATCAACTCGCCAGAACACTCGAAAAGAACACGCTGGTCGACAAGGTCTACGGTGTAACCACACAGGACCACATCGCAGGCAGCGAAGACGGTTTTTTCATCGAACCCCTGCTGGATGTCAAACAGCTTGACCAGACAAGCTCGGCGCAGCGAATCGAGCTTGCGAGGGCCGACCGCTTCGCCAGAAACGCCTTGGTCGCCAGCGAAGACTCGGCAATATCCATGATCGTGGCGCCTATCGTGATGGACAACAGCCTGCAGCGGCTGGCACTCGAACGCGATGTCCTGGCGGCTGTGCAAGAAGCCGATCTGGACGCCCACCTCGCCGCGCGCGCCGGCTTCATACCGCTGGACACCGCGGAACTGCGCTCGATGTTACGGGACAACATGATCTTCATCCCCACGACGGTTGTGATCGGACTGTTTCTGATCTGGTGGTTATTTCGTCGCTGGCTGGCGGTCATCCTGGGCGGCATTACAATCGGCGTTGTTGTCAGTTCGACGATTGCCCTGTATGTACTGGCAGGTCAACCGTTCACCCTGATATCCAGCATTGTTCCGCCGCTGCTATCCGCACTCACGATCGCCGCGCTGGTCCATTTATTCAACGCACTGCACTATGCCGCGCAGCGCGGCAGAACTGGCGCGGCGCGGGTGAAATATGCGCTGCGCGAAATACATCGGCCGGCCCTGTTCACTGCGCTGACTACCGCCGCAGGATTGTTGTCTCTGGCGACCAGCCCCATTCCGGCCATACGCACCTTCGGCCTGGTCTCGGCAACCGGGGTAATGCTCATCTATCTTGTGGTAGTAGTCATCCTGCCGCCAATAATCACTGTGTGGGACTCGGCACCCTGGCCAAGTACAGGCGCAGGGCTGCGCTGGATGGATCTGGTGGTCCGACGCCTCTATCGCACAGGCATGCGTTACCCTGCCTGGGTACTTGGCATCACGCTCATCGTGCTTGGCGCAGGTATTCCGGCACTCTGGAATGTCCAGGTCGAGACAAACCTCCAGGAATTTTTTGCGCCGGACCACCCGATACGCCGGGACACCGATCACTTTGAGTCGGTTATGGCAGGCACCGGCAACCTGGATGTGATTTTCGAAACAGCGGAAAGGGATGGGCTCAAGAACCCGGAATACCTGACCTTCATGCGCTCCTTCCAGTCCTGGGCCGAGGGATTGCCGGAAGTCGACAAGACCGTTTCAGTCGCTGATTTCATCGAGGAGATGCACTGGGGTTTCAATGCCGAGAATCCCGCGTTACGCACCATCCCCGATGACCCGCAACTGGTCAGCCAGTATCTCCTCATTTATGACGGCGACGACCTGTTCGATTTCGTGGACCCAGAGTTCCAGGTATCGCATGTGAGCCTCAGCATCAACGTTCACCCGGCCAATGAGATCGCCGCACTCATGGAGAAGCTACGCGGCTATATGAGTGACCACACCCCGCCCGGACTGCAGTGGGAGATCGCTGGTCACAGCCGCCTGTTCGCCGACATGGAGGAACTGCTCGTCAAGGGCCAGGTCTACAGCCTCTGGGGCGCATTGATACTGATATTCCTGTTGATGCTGTTTCTCTGGCGTTCACTCGGCAGCGCGCTGCTCTGCATGATTCCGAATATCTCGCCCATCCTGCTGATCTTCATCGTAATGGGTTTGTTTGGACTTTGGCTGGACATGGCCACGGCCATGATTGCGAGTGTGGCAGTGGGCATTGCGGTGGATGACACCATCCATGTCTATCATGGGTATATCCGCCGAATACACGCTGGAATTCAACCGGTACAGGCACTGGCGAGGACGTTCAGCCAGGCAGGTCGGGCGGTTGTCACCACGACCATTATCCTGAGCGCCCAGTTCATGATACTGATTTCGTCCCTGTTCCAGCCCACGACCCACTTTGGCCTGCTTACCAGCATCGGGCTCTGGGCCGCCCTTGTATTTGACCTTCTGCTGTTGCCCGCGATAATCATCCTGGCTGCAACTCTCAGGACAGGCCTTTCCCGACAGCACCCGGCCTGACTTCAGCGTTAAGGCAACAGTCATGCCTGGCCAGGAGCAAACGGGCTCATGTTCGGAGTGATGGTGGGATTACAACGTGCAGGAAATGCACTGCGGCGCGGGTATACCCTCATTCCAGGGCATCAGAACTGGCTCATAAACGACACCGGATCAGTATACCTTCACCTTCAAATGGTCGGGCCAGTCTCACCGATTAATAACATCTTAAGAAAGATCTGATCAATTCGTCATTGCGAGGACCGCGAGGCCTGTTCAGGCAGCCAGATTGTCGTAGCCGGGCTGCAATTCAGAGAAAGCGCGGTAGGCAAGCTCACTACGACTGAACATCTCTTCTACCACGGAGCAACCCCGCCTTATACGGTTCTCGGATTCCTTCAGATCCGCCATAAAGGGGAAACGCTTACCGCGGTGCAGACAGGCGGAGCCGATTTTTATGAGCTGGATATTCATCTGGTTTATCAGGCGCGCCAGGGCCGGTGTCGTCAGGAATAACCAGTTTCTGATATTGTGTTCACGACTGTAAACCGAGGCGGCACGAAACAGACCCAGCATGATCTCGGATTTCTTGTATCGCTGCTGGCGGGCAACTGCCTTCTCGTCTGCGTCAGGACGCGCGAGATTGTCATCATTATCTGCAACAGGCTGGCGTTTGCGACGGAACGTATCCTTGATGCAGATTCGCGAGACTTCTGCGACGTTCTCGTTATGACTGAAGGGCATTACATTCGAATCGACACTGCACAGGTTTTCCAGCGGCAATCCCTCCTGCCGGGGAAGTACCAGGCGCATGGCAGCAACCCACTCCATCGATTGCTTGCTGCGCACGATAAAATGGACTGCATTTTCATCCCATTCATCGCGCTCCATGTGATCAGGAAAGTTATCGTGTGCCTCGAACCCCTCTTCCAGGCAATAGACCTGATAGCGCAACTGATAGTGGATCCTTTGCGCCTCGGCCGTATCAGCAAGGATTACTTCGTAACGCTTGTCAAACATCACCGTCTCCTAATTAATCAATGCCAGGGGTTGGTCGTATCGTGCGGGTTGAAAATGTCAATATACAAATGTTTACATTCAAATATTGTCATATGGTTTATATTCAATCCGGTGCACGCTTTTCTACCGCTTTCTACTGTATAGATAAGCAATACCTGTGCCATGATTGAATAATCCCGCCAACTACGTGAGATACCGGGATAATCAGGGCCTGATGGTCAATTCAGATCGGGTCATTTGTCACCATGCGGCGACAGCTATGTGGGTTCATTTCTTATCATATTGATTAAATAAGGTATGTTCTGTCTCCCCCTGGCGACAGACGGATCCTCGCATCCTCGCATCGAATACCCGCCATTCTGCATCAGACCGGTATATTCATACATTACAGTGGGTTATCGTCATTCTGAGGGCACGGTAAACAGTTCAAGGTCCTGCCACCACGAGCAGCGTACTCATATTCAAGATAATCCGTGAATATGTCGATAGATGGGATATGTCGCTGCGTAAGAAAAAATATTTGAGTGCGGTGGTTTCATGTATTACGGAACCGCTCACAGATCCATGAACATTGAATCAAGCAATATGTCTGGATGACAGGACAAACAGGGCCATGGGGAAAGAAAACCTAACCACTTCATTTCAGAAATATTTCAAGATCATCCTGGCCGACACCCCGGAATTGCGGGATGAGGTCTACCGGATTCGCTATGAAGTGTACTGTCATGAACTGCAGTATGAATGCCCGGAAAACTATACGGGCGGACTCGAGAAGGATGTCTACGACAGCCGCTCCTACCACTGCCTGCTCCTGCATCGTCCCAGCAAACAATTTGCCGGTTGTGTCCGCCTGGTCTATAACGACCCGGACGATCAGCAGTCCCGATTGCCGTTCGAATTGAAGTGTACGGATCACCTGTACAGACCCTATGCCGATGAGGTTATACCGGTTCGTAGCAGTTTTGGCGAAATCTCCCGGCTCGCCGTACCCGCGAATTTCCGGAGACGCTCGGTAGATGCGGGTTCACCCATCGGAGATACCTCTATCCCGCCATTGGAGCTACAAGGCCAGCGAAGATTCCCATACATTCCCCTCGGACTCTATCTTGCCGCCGCAGCGGCCGGGCTGGAACTGGGTCTGAATAGTGTGTTCGCCATGATGGAGCCGCGCCTTGCGCGTCACCTGCAGCGTTTCGGCATCGTCTTCCAGCAGGCCGGTGATCTCATCGAGCACCGGGGCCAGCGTGCCGCCTTCTATATAGACCGAGAAGGATTATCCAGGCACCTGAAACAACCCGTCAGGGGCCTGCTCGATTCAATCGTCAGTGAAATTGGCACCTCTCTGAAGACAGGCACCTGATTTTGTGGATATAATCTGTGGCGGCACGGTCAGCTTGCTCACCCTGCTGCACTGAAAAATATCCTGAAACCAGAAACTCGTCACTGTCCTTCTGGCTCGACTCGTTCCGCTAATCCGCCGCGGGGATGTGTGAAACTCTACACTTCAGTAGTTTACTTTCATTGATAGTGTCTCATCATGTCAGGATTTGAATACCATACCGCCTTTTCCCGCAATATCGGCTGGTTAACGCCCGAGGAACAGGGAACACTGCGGGACAAAAGGGTGGCGATTGCGGGCCTGGGTGGTGTAGGAGGAAGTCATTTACTGACCTTGACCCGCCTGGGTATCGGTGGCTTCAATATAGCCGACCTCGATACCTTCGAGATGGCCAATTTAAATCGCCAGGCGGGAGCCTGCCTCAGCAATATCGGTCATGAGAAGGTAGCTGTCCTGTCGGCGATGGCAAGAGATATCAATCCGGAACTGGATATCCGCACATTCAATCGCGGCGTTGATGAACGGAATATTGACCGGTTTCTGGAAGATATAGATATCTATGTCGACGGCCTTGATTATTTCGCGGTCTCAGCACGCCGATCCGTGTTTTCCGCCTGTGCAAAAAAAGGAATTCCTGCCGTTACAGCGGCACCGCTGGGCATGGGTGCAGCCGTGCTCAATTTTCTCCCGGGCGGCATGACCTTTGAACAGTATTTTCAACTGGAAGGGTATTCGGAACAGGAGCAGCTCATCCGTTTTCTCCTGGGCCTGTCACCGCGGATGCTCCAGCGTGGCTACCTGGTCCACCCCGAGGCGGTGGACTTTGCCAACCACAAGGGACCATCAACACCCATAGCCTGTGACATCTGTGCAGGCATGGCGGCAACACAGGCGTTGAAAATTCTCTTGAACAGGGGCAAGGTGCTGGGCGCACCCTGGGGTCAGCAATTTGATACCTACGCTGACAGCTTTGTTAAAACCTGGCGCCCTGGCGGAAACCGGAATCCCTTGCAACAGATAGGGCTGGCCGTGGCCCGTCGGCAATTGGAAAATTTTGCAGAAAAAAACGAGACACGTATGGATGATTCCGAGGTAAAAACACCGCTCGAGAATATACTCAATCTGGCCAGATGGGCCCCGAGTGGCGACAATTCCCAACCCTGGCGTTTTGAAATAATGGATGACACCCACATCGTCATCCATGGGCATGATACCCGTGATCATTGTGTATACGACTTGCGCGGACATGCCAGCCAGCTGGCCATCGGCACATTACTACAGACCCTGGCGATTGCCGCCACTTCATGCAAGCTGCGGGCTGAATTCAGTCGTCGCACGGAAGCCCCGGACACCCACCCGACCATCGATGTGTCACTCTCCGGGGATCCCGGAATACGTCCCGATCCCCTGCTGCCCTGTATCAAAACGCGGATGGTCAATCGCCGCCGCCTGTCGAGCCGGCCATTAATCGAAAGTGAACGGGCAAGACTTGATGCTGCCGTGGGCGCTGGTTACCGGCTGATCTGGTTCAGTGATCTCAAAGAGCGCCTGAAAATGGCAAGGCTACTGTTTCGCAATGGTGGATTGCGACTCCATCTGCCCGAGGCCTTTGAAACCCATAAATCGATTATTGAGTGGAACACCCGCACCAGCGAGGACAAAATCCCGGATCGTGCAGTCGGACTGGACCCGCTCACATTAAAACTGATGAAATGGGCAATGACGAGCTGGCAGCGCGTTTCATTTCTGAATAAATACCTGGCCGGCAGCCTGATCCCCCGGATGGAACTCGACTTCATCCCGGCCATCGGCTGTGCCGCACACTTTATTATGCTTGCCGACTCCCAGCCTGACTCCATAGACGACTATATCGAGGCCGGCAAGGCCGTACAGCGATTCTGGTTGACGGTATCCAGCCTGGGCCTCTACCTGCAGCCCGAAATGACGCCGCTGATATTTGATTCCTACATAAGAGAAGACATCACTTTCACCCAAAATGCTTCCTGCCAACGGCTGGCCCGGTCACTGTCGGAGCAGTTAAACGGGATCATCAGCCCGGAGTCATCGAGCTATGCGGTATTCATGGGTCGAGTCGGCGCGGGCAAGGAGCCCTCGGCACGCTCCATACGACGCCCGCTCAGGGATTTGCTCATACAGGCAGAGTGAACAGGCCGGCCTTATTGACCCGCCAGGATTTTATGCGGCGTATGCGCATCCCATCCTGGAATATCTGGAATACCTGCCGCTTATCCCTGCAGGCGTTTTCTGCCGCTTCACCTTGTGTGATTTCATTTTTCTCTTGAGTCCCTCGGTGTCGTGTACCGGTGGGATTGTATGAAGGTCCGCTTTCGGATCGCTCCGCTTTCCGCTGTATTCCGTTCTCCGATCGGTCAGATACGCGGACGTTTGCCTGTTTCCCGGTAAGAAGATAATGCTTGAGAAGACCTGTTAATCCCCGCTCCGCTACTTGAAGTGACAGGGATCAGCTTGTTTCCCATACCATCCATTCTGCGGGTGATAGTTGATTACTAAGGAACCCCTGATAAATTCGAGTATCCTGTCATTGCGAGCGTAGCGAAGCAATCTCCTAACAGTCAGATCAATAGTTTGGAGATTGCTTCGTCACGTTGTTCCTCGC
>CAMYMI010000039.1 GCA_947259415.1 uncultured Ectothiorhodospiraceae bacterium
ATTACGTTTAACTTGTTCATGTGTGGACTCCTCCTATGAGCATTTTGGTCAACACTCAACCTAGGTCTCTAGGTGGGAGGAGTCCATACATTGGGTCGTTCGTTGCCTATTCGCGCGTGCTTATATAAGTGGCGGATAAAAGGCCGGTTCGGGGCGCAATCCGGACCTACAATCTGACACAATCTGCCCGATTGAGTCCGGATCATTACAGGTGATTTTTTACTCCGCGTTCTCTGCGTCTCCGCGGTGAATATTTTTCCAACTGACGCCTCAACGCCGCCCCTTGACGTGCTTCATCAGGCGCCGCTTGCGACCGGCCTGGCGCGCGGTGAGCTTGTTGCGCCGGCCCTGGTAGGGATTCCTGCCGGTACGGAATTCAATCCGCACCGGTGTGCCGGAAAGTTTCAGGTTGGTGCGAAAGGTATTCTCGAGGTAACGCCGGTAGGTCTCCGGCACGCGTTCGGTCTGGTTACCATGGATGACAATGACCGGCGGATTGCGCCCACCCTGATGGGCATAACGCAACTTGATGCGCCGCCCCCTGACCAGGGGAGGCTGGTGAGCATGCACGGCACGCTCGAGGATTTGCGTCAGCTCCGGCGTTGAGAGTTCACGCATGGCCGAGGCATGCGCGGCATTGACCAGGGGGAACAGTTCACCGACACCGCTACCGTGCAGGGCGGAGATAAACAGGGTGCTGGCAAACCCGAGAAACGGGAGTTTCAGTTCCAGCTGTGCCCTGATCTGCTCGCGCGCGTGTGGATCCAGCCCGTCCCACTTGTTGACGGCGATCACCACCGCCCTGCCCTTTTCGGCGATATAGCCGGCCAGGGTGGCATCCTGTTCGCTGATGCCACTCTGCGCATCCAGCACCAGGATCACCACACTGGCCGCATCGATAGCCTGCAGGGTCTTGATGACGCTGAATTTCTCGATGGCCTCCTTGACCCGTGACTTGCGCCGCACGCCTGCCGTGTCAATCAGGGTATAGGCCACAGTGTCGCGCTCGAAGGGAATGAAGATACTGTCGCGCGTGGTACCCGGACGGTCGTATGTCAGCACGCGTTCCTCACCCAGCATGCGATTGATCAGGGTGGACTTGCCGACATTCGGACGCCCGACCACGGCAACACGCAGGGTGTCCGCAGCCGTTTTTTCGGCATCACTATCGGTCTCGGCGAGTGGCAACTGCTCCAGCGCCCTGGTCACCAGCTGCTCTACCCCGCGGCCATGGGTAGCGGAGATCGCTTGCGGTTCACCCAGACCAAGAGCGTGAAACTCGGCCAGCGCCGCATCCGGGTCGATCCCGTCGGTCTTGTTGACTACCAGCGTTTGCGACTTTCCAGTGCGACGCAACGCCGCCGCGATCACCTCATCGCCGCTGGTCATGCCATCCCGGCCATCCACGAGAAAGAACACCAGATCTGCTTCCCGCACCGCCTGCCAGGATTGTTGCGCCATGAGGCTGTCGAGGTCTTCCTTTTCGCCTGACAGGCCCCCTGTGTCGATCACGATAAACGGCCGGCCATCGACCTTGCCATCACCGTATTTGCGGTCGCGCGTCAGCCCCGGCACGGCTGCGACCAGTGCATCCCGTGTGCGAGTCAGACGATTGAACAGTGTGGATTTACCGACATTCGGCCGACCCACCAGAGCGATAACCGGAATCATGGTTCAACCCGTGCTTCGAATCTCCGGGACCGCGGAGGATTAATTCAGCGGCCGGACAGCGTGTAGGCAGCCAGCGTACCGCTGTTCCCGTACACGTAGAGCACATCGCCCACTGCCAGTGGTGTCGCCCTGATGCCCTTGCTGTCGACCCGAGTACGCGCGGCAATGTGGCCATCGTAGCGCGAAAGCAGGTGCAGATAACCCTCGAAGTCACCGACCGCCACGTATTCGTTGTAGGGCTCCGGTCCCGTGAGGGCCCGGTTCCGGAGTTTATCCAGCTTCCAAACGGAGGCCCCGCTGTCACGCGCCAGTGCCCAGACATTGCTGTTTTCATCGGTTACATAGACCTGGGAAAAATCCACACCCAGCCCGGCAAAGGACGACATATCACGACTCCAGCCCGGATCGCCGCTCTGCACATCGATAACAGCGATGCGGCCCTGGAAGGTGGTCACATAGACGGAAGCACCCTCGATAACCGGGTCGGAATCGATATCCACCATACGTTCCAGTTCGGAGCGCCCCTTGGGCACAGTCACATTGGTCTCCCAGGCCACAAAGCCCCGCTCGGTACCGAGGGCCGCCACCTTGCCACTGGCAAAACCGGCAATTACCACGCCGCGTTCGACCGCCGGGGTGCTGGTACCACGTAATGTCAACACCGGTACCGTGCGGTCGTAGATCCACAGCTGCTCACCGTCACGCACAGCGAGCCCAACGACCTTGCCGTCCGCCGTCTGCACGACCACCACGCCCAGGTCGATTTGCGGTACTGCCAGTACTTCACTGCTGACCTGCGCACTCCAGACCGGTGCCCCATCATCCAGACCCAGCGCCAGGACCTCGCCATCACTGGTGGCTACCACGACCAGTCCCTCACCGGCCCCCGGGCCGGCCGAAATCAGGGCATCGGTATCAACCTTCCATAGCGGTTTGCCGGACTCGGCGCTCAGCGCAGTCACCCGACCCTTGCGATCCGCTACCAGGAGATGCTCGCCATGCACATTCGGCACCAGCCTGACGAACTGTTTATCAAAACCGACACCGACGTCCCGGCTCCACAGCTGCTTCAGCTGAATCTCCCCGCTGAGTTGTTCAAGCTCCGCGGGTGGATCGGTGGTATCCCCGCCCGAAAACAGCGGCATGCCCGAGCAGCCGGACAGCAGCCAGGACAACAGCAGCATGACCAGCGTGCGTTTCATTGCGCGTCTCCCGGCTCCGCTGCATGTGCCGTACTGTCATATTTCAGTTGCAGCACCTGGCGCCCCGGTGATTCAGCGGTCATTGTAGCCAGCGCGTGCTCATACTGTGCACGGGCACTCGCCGCATCGCCGCGCGCCAGCTGGATATCCCCCCTGATCTCTGCATACAGGGACGCGAAGCCCTCCTCGCCACCGGCGTTGCTCACCAGCGCCTCGGCCCCGTCGAGGTCGTCCTCGGCCATCATCACCCGCGCCAGCCGCAGGCGTGCCGTGTGCCTGATGGCATCGGAACCGGCATGGTCCAGAGCCCATTGCAGCTGGGCATGTACCGCCTGCAGTTGCCCCTGTTCCAGTTTCACTTTCGCCAGTGCCAGCGCGGCCAGCGGCGCGTAAGGGGTCGAGCTGTAATCGGATATGAGGACTCCCGCCTGTTCATTGACCAGACTCTCCTGGCCGTTGTTCAGTGCATTCATCATGGTTGTGTAGATATTCGAGGCAGCCTCGGCCGCGCGTTCCTGGTAGGCGAACCAGGATCTTACACCGAACAAAATGACCAGACCCAGCAGGATGCCGGTGATGATCGAACTGGCGTTGTCTTTCCACCATTTCTTGAATGACTCGATTTGCTGCTCTTCTGTCGCATGTATTTCCATCGACAACTCCCTCAACTGAACTCCAGGTTTATGCAGGTAGTTTTATCTATCCACCGTGAACACTCCACCGGCCAAAGCCGGTGGCTTCGGGTTACGGCTAATAGCCGGATCGATCTGCCATTCGGCCGATTAACTCCCTCCCTCATTAGGGGGAGGGTTGGGGAGAGGGGATCAAATCAACAAACAGCCATCATTAAATATATCCCCTCATCCTGGCCTTCTCCCTGAGGGAGAAGGTATCCTTCCTAAGTACCGAGTTAATCTACATCTGAATATCTTAATCCATGCATTCTAATCCATCGCCTAAAGGCGAGGGGTTTACAGATCCCCTATCGGGGACTCTAAATATCAAGCAATTCACGCAGGCGTGGCGCTGCCATCTGTTGTGACAGCATTTCCTGTTCCATGTCACTGCGCAATGGCTTGAGTGCGACGCTCCCCTGCCCGGCCTCGTCATCGCCGATGACCAGCGCATAGTGCGCACCGCTTTTGTCAGCCCGCTTGAACTGACTCTTGAAACTGCCGTCGCCACAATTGACCTGCAGTCGCAGCCCGCTGACCGCATCGCGCAATTCACCGGCAAAGACCATACCCCGGCGGATGCCCTGCACACCGCTTAACACGAGGTACACATGTGGATTACTGTCGGGTAGTTCAATGGCGTGCACCTCAAGCAGTGCGATCATCCGTTCGAGTCCCAGCGCAAAACCGGTACCCGGTGTGGGCCGCCCTCCCAGGTATTCCACCAGACCGTCATATCGGCCGCCAGCGCAGATTGTACCCTGTGCACCCAGCCTGTCGGTGACCCATTCGAAAACCGTCTTGGTATAGTAGTCCAGTCCGCGCACCAGTCGCGGGTTCACCTCGTAGCCAACACCGGCATCGTCCAGGATGGCGCATATTTCCCCGAAGTCTGCGCGTGATTCAGCATCCAGGTAATCCGGTAACTGCGGCGCATTCTCGATGATGGTCTGCATGTCGGGGTTCTTGCTGTCCAGGATGCGCAGCGGATTGCTGCTCAGCCGTCGCCGGCTGTCCGCATCCAGTCCGGACTCACAACCGTGCAGGTAGTCTACCAATGCCCCCCGATAGGCCATGCGCGACTCCACGGTACCCAGTGAATTTAGCTGCAGGGTGACCTCCCTGAGGCCCAGCGCATGCCACATGCGGGCCGTCATCAGGACCATCTCGGCATCGATATCGGGCCCTTCCATGCCGAAGGCCTCGACACCGATCTGGTGAAACTGGCGATAACGGCCCTTTTGCGGGCGTTCGTGCCGGAACATCGGCCCGGTATACCAGAGGCGCTGCACCTGGTTGTATAGCAGGCCGTGTTCCAGACAGGCACGTACACAACCTGCAGTCCCTTCGGGACGCAGGGTAAGACTGTCACCGTTGCGGTCCTCGAAGGTATACATCTCCTTCTCGACGATATCGGTGACCTCACCGATGGAGCGCTTGAACAATTCGGTCATCTCGAGCAGCGGCAGGCGAATTTCCCGGTAGCCGTAGCTGTGAACCACTGTGCGCAGCGTGTCTTCCAGGTACTGCCAGGCAGCCGACTGTTCCGGCAGGATATCGTTCATGCCGCGAACGGCCTGTATGCTTTTAGCCATGATCTTCTAGCACCGAGCTGCCGGGTAACTGACCGGGGCATTCCCCGGCTGAGTCAGGATCCTTGTCTGTAGATTCTGTCTGGATTATTCGAAAGGCCGAGTTGTATCCAATACCGGCGGCAACTCCAGCTGCCCCGGAACACTGTCATCCGCCATGTCAACGCGGTCCTCAATGAGTCGTTCGACAAGCGGGTAGGCCATCCAGACCAGAATGGCGGCGAGGATAACCAGGACAATATTACGCAGGTGCCTGGTTGCAAGCAGGCGGTAGCGCGGCAATCTTTCACCCGACCCGACGACCGACAGGGGTGGCGGCTGCACTCCCTGGATTCCATACGACTGCACCATTTCATCTTCCGGCAGGCCAACCAGCCGGGCATAGCTGCGCACGTAACCCTGCACGAAGATTGGTGCAGGCAGGGCCGCCTGATTGTCGTTCTCGAGCGCCTCGATAACCGCGCTATCCAGGTGCAGTTCCCTGGCGACCTGCTCAATCCCGAGATTGCACTGCTTGCGCGCCGCACGCAGTTGCGCGCCTGTAGTGCTGCTTTCACCGCCACCGGAACCCTGACTGCCACTGTGACTACCGGGACCGGTGTTCATTCTCCCACTCCTTCAGGTCCTTCGCCTGTTGGGTATCAGGGAACTTGTTTTTAAGCAGCAGTGCATAGCTGGAAGAGGCATCCTTGTCGCCCAGCGCGTCCTCGACACGCACACCCAGCCACAGACTCTCGGCGTTGTGACTGGTAACGCCCTTGAAGCGCTCCAGATAAGCACGCGCGCTCATGTGGTTGCCGGAGTTAAAGGCCAACCTGGCCATTTGCAGCAGTGCCGGTGCGTATTGCTGGTCATGCTCCAGCGCCTGGCGAAAGAAATTCTCCGCCTTGGTCACGTCCGGAACGCGGCTGGCACACACTCCGGCATTGGTCAGTGCACCCGCAACCGAGTTATACAGCGGGTTGTTGGCCGCCTTGATGAAGTGCTCTTCCGCATCGGCGTAGCGACCCTTGGAACACATGAACCGGCCATAATTATTGTGGGCCGTTGATTCGTCCGGATTCAGGCGTAAAGTGGCCTGATAGTGCTCTTCCGCCAGCGCGTCATTACCAAGACGCTGGTAAAGTATCGCGATACTATGGTGCGCGCTGGGCAGCTTCGGGTCCTGCTCCAGTGCCCTCTTTAATTTCATCAGCGCCGTCTCCAATTCCCCCTGGCGCATGTAGGCAACACCCAGCTGGACATTGGCCTCGGCCATACGGCGGTTCTTGGAAGGCTCCTGTGCAGGCATACTGGTACATGCGGCCAGCACGCCGGCGATCAGGAACGCCTGCAACGCAGCTGTGAACGTTTTTTTCATGCCTCTATCCCACGGTGTTCCGAGATCCTGCGGCTACGCCGCCGGGTGCGGTCATGGAAGCGACCGGCCAGCTGCCCACAGGCGGCATCGATGTCGTCGCCGCGGGTCTTGCGGGTAATGGTCACGATCCCTGCCCGGTTCAGCAAATCGAAGAAGCGATCAAGTCGGGGCTTCGGGCTACGCGCGTAGCTGGTATTCGGGAACGGATTGAACGGGATGAGGTTGACCTTGGCCGGCACGCCCTCCAGGCAGCGGATCAATTCGCGTGCATGCGCATCGCTGTCATTGACGCCGGCCAGCATGACGTATTCGAAGGTCACACGGCGGCGACCCTCACCGACATAATCCTTGCAGGCCGCCAGCAGGTCACCGATAGGGTATTTGCGGTTCAGCGGCACCAACTCATCGCGCAGGGCGTCATTCGGAGCATGCAGGGAAACCGCCAGACTGACATCGCAGTCCTCTCGCAGCTGGTAAATCGCCGGGACGATACCCGCAGTACTCAGGGTTATGCGCCGCTTCGACAGCCCGAAGCCGTAATCATCCTGCATGATCCGCATGGCGCGCACCACGTTGTCGTAATTGAGCAGGGGCTCGCCCATGCCCATCATGACCACGTTGGATATGACCCGGTTGCTGTCGGCGCGACTGTCCAGGGCATGCGCAGCCACCCAGACCTGGGCAATAATTTCGCCGGTCGTCAGGTTGCGGTTGAAGCCCTGCTCTGCCGTTGAGCAGAAGCTGCAGTTGAGCATGCAGCCCACCTGTGAGGACACACACAATGTGCCACGCTCCGCCTCGGGGATGAACACCGTCTCGATACAGTTGCCGTCCTCCAGGCGCAGCAACCATTTGCGGGAGCCATCATCCGAGAGCTGGTCTGCAACGACCTCTGGAAGTCCTATCGTGGCGCTGTCCTGCAGCGTCACACGCAGAGCCTTGCTGAGGTTGGTCATGTCGGCAAAGTCGACCACCCCGTGCCCGTAGATCCATTTCATTACCTGTGCGGCACGAAAGGTCTTGTCGCCACGGGCCAGAAAGAACTGCTCCAGTCCTTTGCGGTCAAGGTCTAGCAGGTTGGCTGTGCTTGCAATGGACATGCTATTCAGATGTGTTCCCGTGATCGATGACCTGGTGCCCGACTAGCGGGTCCGCGGGCAGACGCCGCCGTCACCAAAGAAGAAAGCGATTTCCTCCTTGGCAGTGTCCGGAGCGTCGGAACCGTGCACGGCATTCTCATCGACCGTGGTCGCAAAGTCCGCACGGATGGTGCCGGGGTCGGCGTCCTTGGGATTGGTGGCACCCATCAGCTCGCGGTTTTTCATGATGGCATTTTCGCCCTCGAGCACTTGCACCATTACCGGACCCGAGGTCATGAACTCCACCAGGTCCTTGTAGAAGGGCCGTTCCCTGTGTACGGCATAGAATCCCTCCGCCTGCTCCCGGGTCAGGTGCAGCATTTTCGCCGCCACGATGCGCAGGCCGCCCTTTTCGAAGCGGCTGTAGATCTCACCGATGATGTTTTTC
>CAMYMI010000040.1 GCA_947259415.1 uncultured Ectothiorhodospiraceae bacterium
CCTGCCGTGCGCGTTTGCTTGCTTGTGCTGAGTTCGCCAAGGGACTGCTCCTGCCTAGGGTCGTTCGAAAGACGGCGTATCATGCGGATTCCGGGCGTCTTTGTCAATCACCGGCCGCAGTCGACTGGCGCTTGATGGCGACCGCGAGCCGACAAGGGTGCATGGGCCGGGCGCTGCTGATAAGCTCTTGTTTTCTCAGTGTCCTTTATATTCCGGCAATGCATTCAAGCGATTCACTGTCCTGGCGGGCTGGCCGCGACCCTGAACGAGCCCGCGCATGAGCCGTAAGCTCCTGAAAAATACAGCCATTGTAGGGGCGATGACGCTGATCTCCCGGGTCCTGGGTCTGGCGCGGGATATCGTGCTGGCCGGGTTCGGCGCCAATGCCGGTATGGACGCCTTCTTCGTGGCCTTCAAGATCCCGAACTTCCTGCGCCGCCTGTTTGCCGAGGGGGCGTTCTCGCAGGCCTTCGTGCCGATCATTTCGGAGTACAAGCAGCAGCGTTCGCGCGCCGAGGTCCAGGACCTGGTCAACAAGGTCGCCGGCACCCTGGCGGGGATCCTGTCGCTGGTGGCCGTGGTGGGTGTGCTGGCCAGCCCGCTGCTGGTCACCCTATTCGCCCCGGGCTTCCTGTACCGCGATGGTGCCCAGTTCGACCTGACGGCACAGATGCTGCGCCTGACCTTCCCGTACATCCTGTTTGTCTCGCTGGTGGCCTTCGCGGCGGGCATCC
Source organism: uncultured Ectothiorhodospiraceae bacterium (assembly GCA_947259415.1). GTDB lineage: Bacteria > Pseudomonadota > Gammaproteobacteria > UBA9214 > UBA9214 > CAMYJZ01. The sequence goes on from CAMYMI010000040.1 coordinate 735, forward strand.
TCAATACCTACGGGCGGTTCGCGGCGGCGTCGTTTGCGCCCGTGTGGCTGAACGTGGTGTTGATCGCTGCGGCACTGCTGGTTGCGCCACAACTCGAACAGCCGGTGCTGGCGCTGGCGGGCGGGGTGTTCGTTGCCGGCGTGGTGCAGTTGCTGTTCCCCGCGCTGGGGGATTCGCGATGCGGGCGTGCGCCGCATCATGAAGTTGATGCTGCCGGGTATCCTGGGTTCCTCGGTTGCCCAGATCAACCTGCTGTTCGACACCCTGATCGCCTCCTTCCTGGTCGCCGGCAGCGTGAGCTGGCTCTATTATTCCGATCGCCTGGTGGAATTCCCGCTGGGGGTGTTCGCCATCGCCCTGTCGACGGTCATCCTCCCCAGCCTGTCGCGCAGCCATGCCAACGATTCCGCCGACGAGTTCTCGGGAACCCTTGACTGGGGCCTGCGCCTGGTGCTGCTCATCGGGATCCCCTCGGCGCTGGGCCTGTTCATCCTGGCGCGGCCGATGATCACCACCCTGTTCATGTACCGCGACTTCGGCGCGGGGGATGTGGACATGGCCGGGCTGAGCCTGATGGCCTACGCCATCGGGTTGCCGGCCTTCATGCTGATCAAGGTGCTGGCGCCGGGCTTCTACTCGCGCAAGGACCCGCGTACCCCGGTGCGCATCGCCATCGTCGCCCTGCTGACCAACATGGTGCTCAATATCGCATTCGTGGTCCCCATGGTGCAGCTGGGGATACCCGGCCCGCACGCCGGGCTGGCCCTGGCGACCTCGATCGCGGCCTATGTCAACGCCGGCCTGTTGTTCTGGGTCCTGTACCGCGACCGGATCTACCGGCCCCGGACGGGTTGGCGACGGTTTACCCTGCAACTGCTGCTGGCCGCGGTGCTGATGGTCGTGGTGCTGGTCTGGGGCGTGCCGGCCCTGTCGGAGTGGATCGCCCGGGATGTTGCCGGCCGGGGGCTGACGCTCATGCTCTGGGTGGGCATCGGCGCCCTGGTCTACCTTGCCGGCCTGCGCCTCAGCGGGCTGCGCTGGTCGGCCTTCAGGCCCAGTGGGCGCACTGGCGGAGGGCAGGCGTGAATCCTGTCCGGGTGCATTATAATCGCCGGGTTTCCCGGCGCCGCCGGTCCGTTGAGCCGCTAACCCCATGGAACTGATTCGTGGTTTACACAACCTGCGCCCGCGGCACCGTGGCTGTGCCGCCACCATCGGCAACTTCGATGGCGTGCATCTGGGTCACCAGGCGGTGCTGGGGCAGCTGTCGGAACGCGCCGCGGTACTGAACCTGCCGGTCGCGGTGATCACCTTCGAACCGCAGCCGCGTGAATACTTCACGCCGGACCTGGCGCCGCCCCGGCTGACGCGTTTTCGGGAGAAGGTCGAGGCACTGAGCCGCTTCGGTGTAAACCAGATTCTTTGCCTGCGCTTCGATGACCGCCTGGCCGGGTTGCCGCCGGATGGATTTATCCGCCGCATCCTGCTGGACGGGCTGGGAGTGAAGTACCTTGTGGTTGGCGATGATTTCCATTTCGGCAGGGAGCGGGAAGGGACCTTCCAGATGCTGGTAGACGCCGGCGAGACCCATGACTTCCAGGTGGTCAACATGCACACCTTCGATATCGATCACGCGCGTGTCAGCAGCACGCGCGTACGCGAGGCCCTGAGCGCGGGTGACTTCGCGATGGCCGAGTCGCTGCTGGGACGTCCCTACCGGATGAGCGGCCGGGTCGCGCACGGCGACAAACGCGGGCGCACCATCGGCTTCCCTACGGCCAATATTTTTCTGCACCGCTCGGCGACACCGCTGCAGGGGGTGTTCGCCGTGGAGATGTTCGGGATCAAGGGCGAGCCGCTTCAGGGCGTGGCGAACATCGGTACCCGCCCCACCGTGGACGGTACCCGCACCCTGCTGGAGGTCCATCTGTTCGACTTCGATGCCGAAATCTACGGCTGCCATGTGCAGGTCAACTTCCTGCACCGGCTCAGGGCAGAACAGCGCTTTGACTCGTTTGAAGCACTGAAGCAGCAGATCAGCGTGGATGCGAAGCAGGCGCGGGAATTTTTCAAAAATTAATTCACCGCAGAGACGCAAAGAACGCAAAGAAAGGAATATTATGTGAGAATTCATTAGGTGTCTGATACCAGGGAGGGTATTGATGAACAGATATGACTTTCTGACGCACAAGATCATTGGGTCTGCCATAGAAGTGCACCGCAATTTGGGGCCGGGATTGCTCGAGTCGGCTTATGAGCAATGTCTTTGCAAGGAGTTGACGGATTCGGGGCTTGGTTTTGAGAGGCAGGTTAAGTTACCAATAAACTACAAGGGTTGTCTGCTTGATTGCGGTTATCGCCTTGATCTGCTGGTTGAGAACAAGGTTATTATTGAGTTGAAAGCTGATCACCAATTGGAAAATATCCACGAAGCACAGCTATTGACCTATTTGAGACTTACAAGGATGAAACTCGGGCTATTGTTGAATTTTAATGTTGTGCTGTTGAAAAATGGTGTGAAACGCCTTGTCAATAGGTTATAACTCTGCGTCCTCGGCACCTCTGCGGTGAAAAATTATGTTTCGTCAGTGGATTACACAGTGTCCCTGGCGTCTCTGCGGTAAAAATTACAAATGACTGACTATAAAGATACGCTCAATCTGCCCATGACGGCCTTTCCTATGAAAGGCAACCTGCCCAATCGCGAGCCGGAGATCCTCAAGCGCTGGGAGGACATGGACCTGTACGGCAAACTGCGCGAGCACGGCCGGGATCGGCCGTTGTTTGTCCTGCATGACGGACCACCGTACGCCAACGGTGACATTCACATCGGTCATGCCGTCAACAAGGTCCTCAAGGACATCATCGTCAAGAGCAAGACCCTGGAGGGCTTCAATGCACCCTATGCCCCGGGCTGGGACTGCCACGGGTTGCCCATCGAGCTGAATGTCGAGAAGAAGGTCGGCAAGGCGGGCGTCAAGGTGGACACCGAGACGTTCAGGGACGCCTGTCGTAACTATGCCAACAAGCAGGTCGATGGCCAGCGACGGGATTTCATCCGCCTGGGCGTGCTGGGCGACTGGCAGAACCCTTACCTGACCATGCAGCATAAGTTCGAGGCCGACATCATCCGTGCGCTCGGCAAGATCGTCGAGAACGGCCATTTGGACAAGGGTTTCAAGCCCGTCCACTGGTGCACGGACTGCGGCTCGGCACTGGCCGAGGCCGAGGTCGAATACGAGGACAAGGACTCGCCCGCGATCGATGTGCGTTTCCGGGTGCTGAATGAAGCAGGTGTGATGGCCCGCTGTCATCATGTCGATGGGCATGTCGGAGAAGGGCCGTTGTCGGTGGTTATCTGGACAACCACGCCCTGGACCCTGCCGGCCAACCGTGCAGTTGCGCTGAATCCCGAGCTCGACTATGCCGTGGTGCAATGCGACACCGGCCAGGACCATGAGCGCCTGCTGCTGGCCGAGGCGCTGCTGAAAGACACCATGCTGCGCTACAACGCGGAGAACTACCGGGTGTTGGCCTATTGCAAGGGGAGTGACCTGGAAGGCGAACACTTGGCGCACCCGTTTTACGATCGCGAGGTCCCGCTGATTCTCGGGGAGCATGTCACCACGGAGGCCGGTACCGGTGCGGTGCACACGGCACCCGGGCACGGGCAGGACGACTACGTGGTCGGCAGCCGCTATAACCTGCACGTCGACAACCCGGTCGGCAATAACGGGTGCTTCCTGCCGGACACCGAACTCTTCGCCGGCCAGCATGTGTTCGCGGCCAATGCCAATGTCATCGAGGTGTTGAAGAGCCGCGGTGCGCTGGTGCACATGGAGATGCTGCGCCACAGTTATCCGCATTGCTGGCGCCACAAGACACCGATCATCTTTCGTGCCACGCCGCAGTGGTTCGTCAGTATGGATCAGCAGGGACTGCGCTCCGCCGCGCTGTCCGAGATCAAGCAGGTCAAGTGGATGCCGGACTGGGGTCTGGCCCGCATCGAGGGGATGGTGGAGAACCGTCCCGACTGGTGCATCTCCCGGCAGCGCACCTGGGGCGTCCCCATTGCCCTGTTCGTGCACAAGCACAGCGGCGAACCCCACAAGGACAGCGTCAAGCTGATCGAGGCGGTTGCCCAACGCGTCGAGGCACATGGTATCCAGGGCTGGCTCGGGCTGGAACCGGCCGAACTGCTCGGCAGCGAGGCCGACGACTATGAAAAGGCGAGTGATACGCTGGATGTCTGGTTCGATTCCGGTGTCTCGCACTTTGCCGTGCTGGAGCAGCGCGGCGAACTGGCCTACCCGGCCGACCTCTATCTGGAGGGTTCCGACCAGCACCGCGGCTGGTTTCAGTCGTCGCTGCTGACCGCGGTGGCGATGCGCGGCACGGCGCCGTACAAGGCGGTGCTGACCCACGGTTTCACGGTCGACGCAAAGGGCCAGAAGATGTCCAAGTCGAAGGGCAACGTGGTGGCCCCGCAGAAGGTGGTGAATTCCCTGGGCGCCGATATCCTGCGCCTGTGGGTCGCGGCAACCGACTACCGCGGCGAGATGAGCGTCTCGGACGAGATCCTGAAGCGCACGGCGGAGGCCTACCGCCGCCTGCGCAATACCTCACGTTTCCTGCTCGCCAACCTGAACGGCTTCGATCCCGAACAGCACCTGCTGGATCCGGAACAGATGCTGTGCCTGGACCGCTGGACTCTGGAGCGCACCCGGCAGCTGCAGGAGCAGGTCCGGCAGGCCTACGAGGATTATGAATTCCACCGCATTTACCAGCTGGTGCACAACTTCTGCGCAGTGGATATGGGCAGTTTCTACCTCGACATCATCAAGGACCGCCAGTACACCACCCGCACCGACAGTATCCCGCGGCGTTCGGCGCAAACGGCGATGTACCACGTGGTCGAGTCGCTGGTGCGCTGGCTGGCGCCGATCACCAGTTTTAGCGCCGAGGAAATCTGGCAGCACATGCCGGGGCAGCGTGAAAGGTCGGTGTTTCTTTCGACCTGGTATGAACTGCCGGCGGCCTATTACTCGGAAGGTGAAATCCTGCAGTGCATGGGAGTCAATTTCTGGGAGCGGGTCATCGGCGTCCGCGATGCCGTCAGCAAGGAACTGGAGAAGCTGCGCGTGGACGGCAGGATCGGCTCATCGCTGGATGCCGAGGTGGACCTGTATGCCGACGAGGAAACCGCGGTCATGCTGGGGGCCGTCGAGGACGAGCTGCGCTTCATTCTGATTACCTCCTATGCGCGCGTGCATCCACTGGACGAACGTCCCGATGACGCCGTCGATGCCGGTATTCCCGATATGCAACTGTGGATCAGTGCCACACCCTCCTCGCATGCCAAGTGCATTCGCTGCTGGCATCACCGCGAGGACGTGGGCAGTGAGCCGGCGCATCCCGAGATCTGTGGCCGCTGCGTCGAAAATATTACGGGCGAAGGTGAGGTGCGCCGCTATGCCTGAGCCGGAGGCGCTGGAGAAAATTCAGATGAAGTGGTTCTGGCTTTCCGGCGTGGTGCTCGTCCTGGACCAGTGCAGCAAGTTGTTCGCCGATGCGATGCTGTCCCTCCACAACCCGGTCCACGTGATGCCGTACCTGGCTATGCGCAAGGCCTATAACACCGGTGCCGCGTTCAGTTTGTTCCACGATGGTTCCGGCTGGCAGCGCTGGTTTTTCATCGCGCTGGCCGTGCTGGTCATCGGGGTGATGGTGGTCTGGCTGCGCCAGATCGCCGCCAGCCAGTGGCGCACCGCCCTGGCGCTGGCATTGATAATCGGCGGTGCGGCAGGCAATCTGATCGACCGGGTGGTCTACGGGCACGTGATCGATTTCATCGACGTTTACTACGGCAGCTGGCACTATCCGACCTTCAATATCGCGGATTCCGCCATTACCGTGGGTGCCTGTGTGCTGCTACTGGATATCTACCTGACCTGGAAGCAGCAGCGATCCACCTGAGCGTGGCGACGATGCGATGAAACTACCGATCGATATCGACAGCCGCGTCACCCTGCACCTGTCACTCACCCTTAAAGACGGCACCGTGGCAGAGAGCACCTTCGGCGAGGAGCCGCTGGGCTTTGTCATGGGTGACGGCACCCTGGTGCGTGGCCTGGAACTGGGGCTCTACGGCCTGCGGCCCGGCGATACCCAGCGACTGGAGCTGTACCCGGAGCAGGCCTTCGGCCTACGCGATCCCGAAAAGGTCCACCGGATGCCGCGTACCGACTTCGATGACGAGATGGTGCTGGAACCGGGTGTCATTATCGGGTTCGAAACGGCTGACGGCGAGGAGGTCCCCGGCACGGTACGCGCAGTCGGCGATGAATCCGTGGAAATCGACTTCAACCACCCGCTGGCCGGACAAACCGTCATCTTCGATGTGGAAATCATCGACGTGGTTCCAGCCGAGTTGGCGGAAGGCGACTGACCCGGGGCTGCAGTGATTGCAGCGATTCTCTGCAAAGATGTGATCTTCGCAAGGGGAAGGAGAACAGAGGGGAAAATGCGGTGCTGAAACCGGGATCAGGGAGAAGATAAATTGACGGTTATCTGTAGGAGTTCTGATTTATCCGACGGCAGTGTCAGGTTGTAAGTCCAGATTCCGCCCCAACCCAGACGGTTAGCCGTTTCTTGTATTCGCGGTGCGAAATAGGCCGGAGACGACCGAGGCCGGAAGTACAGGATTTTGACTTTAAGGTCAGAAACGTACTGTTTTAAGACGTTTAGGGGCTGAAGCAGATCGGCAACCATAGACGTATCTGACGTTAAACGAATCATTTTTACACCCCAGAATGATTCTCATATTCTACTGAATCTTCGTATGTTGATATCAGGTAATGCCTGTATTTGGTGCGTTTGAAGTGCAGATTGCACAAGAAAGGCATCTTTTTATTCTGTTCTGTAATAACCATTTCATCTTAATGCATGTTAATTAATGACTTATAAATCACATGAATTTGGCATGTTATTTGCTCATCTGTGATGGTGTGATATGTCCTGCAGTTTTTGTATGAAGGGGTACCAGCAATGAGTAAACGGTTTTTCACTACTTTGTTTTTCACCTTGTTGTTATCAAGTAATGCTACATTAAGTAGTCAGTCAGATACCAGTGAGCTTGAGGAGCAGTTATTACTGCTCGACAAGATTTCCTACCATCCTAGCCTTTTACCACTGATTATGCAGAACACTGATTATCTCGAATTGACGCCAGTGCAGCAGCAACGCCTCCGTGAATGGCGAGAAATTAATGCACCTAAAATGCTGGATAAAATGAGAGAGGTGGCGCAAGACAGAATCGAATTTATCGATTTGTCTTTGAAACCGGTAACCTCCAAAGATGAGCTTGTCCAAAAACAGCAACAGCTCTTCAGACTCCAGGAAGAAGTGCTTTCATACAAACTAGCATGCAGGCAAAATATTCTCGATACCTTTACAGAAACACAATGGGATGCACTGTTATTTATACTGACTGAGCGCCAAAATGAAACAATTGATTGAGTACAGGTCAGGTCACAGAATTGCCGTGATCAGAGTGTGCGCCCTGTTCGTATTCTCTCTTTTCAGTTCTATTTCCCTGTAAGGCTGTGTGGGGGGGGCTTCTATGATGCGAACAATCTATGCTTCTATATGTGGCGCCCTAATACTCCTTGCGGCCTTATTACCACCAGCTATTCTTATTATTGATAGATTAATATTCTGACACCAGCTAATAACCAACTCGTCAAAATGAGCTTGCTTGGGCTGATAGATATGTCTAGAAGGAAGAGAACGACTTAATACCTTGGCTATGTAGGGAATTCTGATAATGCTGTAAGTAGTTCCCCGCATAACAATATCCCTAGTATCACCTATGCTGATCGCGTGGCTTTTTCGGAGGCCACATCGGAGACGATAACAAGTCCCCGAGCGGTGGCCTTCGCTTATTCGCTGGCCGTCGATTTTCTGTAGGTGAACGTCTTATTGCGGCCCAGACTGTGTAAA
>CAMYMI010000041.1 GCA_947259415.1 uncultured Ectothiorhodospiraceae bacterium
GAGATATTGCCCGTAGCCTTCCTTCTCCAGGTCTTCCCTGGGGATAAATCGCAGTGAAGCGGAGTTGATGCAGTAGCGCAGCCCGGTGGGCTCGGGCCCGTCATCGAAGACATGGCCAAGATGCGAGTCGGCCTGACGGCTGCGCAGCTCGGTGCGCTTCATGAAGAATTTCCGGTCTTCATGGGTCGTCAGCACGTCTTCCTGTATCGGCCGGGTAAAGCTGGGCCAGCCGGTCCCGGACTCGAACTTGTCGGTGGAGCTGAACAGGGGTTCACCGGAAACGATATCGACGTAGATGCCGGCGCGCTTGTTATCCCAATATGCGTTGCGAAACGGAGGCTCGGTGCCTTCCTGCTGGGTGACCTCGTATTGCAGCGGGCTCAGGCGCGACCGCAGGGTCGCCTCATCGGGCTTCTGAAAACCACCCGGACCCGCTGGTAACTTAACGGTCTCCTGTGCGGTCGCGCCAGCGGGATTATCCGCAGTGCCCGGGGACAGCAGGAACAGACTGCCAGCGACAGCCGATGCCGCCAGGAGATAACTTGACCATTTCATCGTTTTGACCTTTCAGAAGTGTCCGAATGCAGGTATTGACCACGCGGATGCCAGGAAGTTTATCCCCGCCATCGGAAAAAATTGCGGTATTGATGCGTGACCTTTCCCCTTGCGCAGGCAAGGGTACAGCTACGCTGGCAGTTTTCGGAGGAAATTACCTGTAACAGCAGTCTATGCGTCCGGCTCCAATGGGTAGGGCAGGGAGCGCAGGGAAAACATCGGACCGTCACTGGCGCCTGAGTGGAGCGAGCCCGATTCGGCCGCATTGATCTGGATCACGGCCAGGGCACTAAGGCCACCATCAGGATGCGGCTGGGCGTCGACAATGTGTCCGGCGGGTTGCTCGCTGTCACTGGCGAGATACAGCGCAGTGCCCGGCTGCAGCGGCAGGTCGGAATCGATATGACCAAGATACATCCGCCGCTTGAGCTTGCCAAGGTACTGGGTGCGCGCCACGATCTCCTGCCCGGGGTAGCAGCCTTTCTTGAAATCCAGGCCATGGATGAGTTGGAGGTTGAGCATCTGCGGTACGAACAGGTCCATTGTTGCTGCATAGATGTCGGGCATGCCGGCCTGAATCTGCAGCAGGCGCCAGGCTGCCATCCCCACCGGGGCGCCGCGTACATTGAGTGCCTCCCAGAACTCACGGGCCGATTCTATTGAACCGGCATAGACCTCGTAGCAAGGCTCGATACCAGGCGTATGCAGGATGGTCAGGTCATCGGTGTGTACGACCTGATCGGGTTGTTGCGGCAGCATTCCGGCAGCGGTATTGATTTCATCACTCGCAGCCTCGCCGGAGACGCCAATATTCACAAAGTTTTCGCTGACATCCTCGAGGCTAACGTCGGCACGCAGCACAAATAATCGCAGTCGCTGCAGCACGGTTTCGAGTATCTCGATCGGGAGCCGCATGTAGAAGGTGTCATCCTGCCGGAACAGCCGGAGCAGTCCAATCACCCGGCCCTTGGCTGTGCAGTAGGCAGCCAGCTGGTGAGTGCCGGCATCAATACGGCTGATATCATTGCTCAGCTGAGATTGCAGGAAGCTGGCTGCATCCTTGCCGTACACCGCGATGACACCAAGGTGGCTCAGGTCGCTGAAAACCAGGCCGCTCAGCGCGACTTCGCACTCGCGCTCCGGGTTACCGTAGTGCATCACCAGTTCACCCTCGAACTCGGCTCCCGTATCGCTGAGAACGTTTCTCCAGTCGGTTTTCATCTGTCAATGTCCAGCATGTAAAATAGTTAAATTCTAGTCCAACCGTCCGGTCCTGTCAGCAATCATCCAGGTGCCGCGGAGGTGACTGGCCTTCGATTCAGTGCAATGGTATAAAGCATGCAGTCATGAACATGCCCCATGTCTAGTCAGCAACCTGCACCTGTATTTCTGAATCTTTTCCGGATCCGCTTTCCGGTGGCTGCGGTCACTTCAATTGCCCACCGTATATCAGGTGTTCTGCTGTTCCTGTTCTTCCCGTTTCTGGTCTGGCTGCTGGACTTGTCACTGCAAGGTCCGGATGGTTATGCACGGGCGATCGCGTTGTTGCAGCCGCTGTGGGTGCGCATGGGACTGGCGCTGATCGCCTGGTCCCTGCTGCACCACCTGCTGTCCGGCATCCGCTTCCTGTTGATCGATATAGGCGCCGGCGTCTCCCTGCGCGTGGCGCGGCGCACGGCCTGGATCGTCAATCTCACCGGTCTGTTGCTGGGCCTGGCCTGCCTGTGGTGGTTGTTGTGAGCGGGCATACCCACGGATTGCGTAGCTGGCTGCTGCAACGCCTCAGCGGTGTTTATCTGGCCATCTACCTGGTCTATGCCATCGCCAGTGTCCTGCAGCACGGCAGCTATTCCTACACGGAGTGGCATGCCTGGCTGGTGCAGCCGGTCATGAGCATCGCCACGGCCGGATTCATCCTCGCCATGCTGGCGCACGGCTGGGTCGGTATGCGCGATGTCATTCTGGATTATGTCCACCACCTGGGTGTGCGGCTGATGCTGCTCACACTGGTGGGACTGATGCTTGTCGCCTGCGGGCTGTGGGCCGTGCGTGTACTGTTGCTGGCAGCCGGTTAGGCGCACATGCATATCCCCAACCGCAGATTTGACACCCTGATCATCGGCGCCGGCGGCGGTGGCCTGCGAGCGGCCCTGCAACTTTCCAGTGCCGATGCCCACGTGGCCGTGGTGTCCAAGGTGTTTCCGACCCGTTCCCACACAGTGGCGGCCCAGGGCGGTGTCAATGCCGCACTTGCGAACGTGCGCCCGGACAACTGGCACTGGCACATGTTCGACACCGTGAAGGGCAGCGATTACCTGGGTGACCAGGATGCGATCGAGTATATGTGCCGGGCGGCACCGCAGGCCGTCTACGAACTGGAACACTTCGGAGTGCCGTTCTCGCGCCTCGATGACGGTCGCATCTACCAGCGCCAGTTCGGCGGCCAAAGCATGAATTTTGGTGGCGAACAGGCGGCACGGACCTGCGCTGCAGCCGACCGCACCGGGCACGCCATTCTGCACTCCCTCTACCAGCAGAATATTCGCGCCAAGACCCATTTCTTCGATGAATTCTTTGCCATTGACCTGATTCGCGATGCCGAGGGCTGCCTGCTGGGTGCGCTGGTCATGGAGATCGCCAGCGGCGAACTGCTGCTCATTCAGGCCAAGACCACCCTGCTGGCCACCGGCGGCGCCGGTCAGTTGTTTCGCACCAATACCAATGCCCTGATCAATACCGGTGACGGTATGGCCATGGCCTTGCGCGCCGGTATCCCGCTGCAGGACATGGAATTCTTCCAGTTCCACCCGACGGGTATCGCCGGCAAGGGTATGCTGATCACCGAAGGCGCGCGCGGCGAGGGCGGTTACCTGGTCAATGCCGAGGGCGCGCGCTTCATGGAACGCTATGCAGCCCATGCAAAAGACCTGGCCAGCCGCGACGTCGTGAGCCGCGCCATCGCCACCGAGATCCGCGAGGGCCGCGGCTGCGGCGAACACCGGGACCATGTGCTCCTCAAGCTGGACCACCTCGGCACCGAGACTGTGCACAAGCGCCTGCCGGCTGTCTGCGACATGGTCGGGACCTTTCTGGGTACAGACCCGGCCGAGACCCCGATCCCGGTGGCGCCGACCGCGCATTACACCATGGGCGGTATCCCCACCAACCGTTTCGCACAGGTGATCATTCCGGAACAGCAGGGGCCGGAGGAGCCGGTGCCGGGTCTGTATGCGGCCGGGGAATGTGCCTGTGTCTCGGTCCACGGCGCCAACCGCCTGGGCGGCAATTCGCTGCTGGATATCCTGGTCTTTGGACGCGCGGCCGCCAACCACATTGTCGACTTCCTGAAGGAAAACCGTTATCACCGGCCGCTTCCGGATGATGCCGTCGAGCAGGGCATGGCGCGGCTGGCACGCTGGGAACAGAAGGGCGAGGGTGAGTCAGTGGACACACTGCGCACTGAACTTGCGCTCGTGATGGAAGAGAACTGCGGGGTGTTCAGAACCGAGGAGGTACTGAGTGCTGGGCTCGATAAAGTCACTGCCCTGGCCGGACGCCTGGCCGATGTGCGCCTGCGTGACCACAGCGCGGTGTTCAATACCGCGCGCATCGAGGCCCTGGAACTCGAGAATCTGATGGATGTGGCGCTGGCCACGGTGGCATCGGCACTGCAGCGTCAGGAAAGTCGTGGGGCCCACTCGCGCATCGACTACCCGGAACGCGACGACGTACACTGGCTGAAACACAGCCTGTATGACCGCACCACACGTACGGTTGACTACAAACCGGTCAGGACCAAGCCGATTACCGTTAACAGCTTTCCGCCGAAAGAACGGGTTTACTAGAACAGGGGCACGGTCACATGAAATTCTCCATCTACCGTTACAACCCGGAACAGGACACGGCCCCCTGGATGCAGGACCTGGTCCTGGATGACAGCCGGATCAGGCCCGACATGATGCTGCTGGACGCGCTGTTGCTGCTCAAGGCGCAGGATGAAACCCTGAGCTTCCGGCGCTCCTGCGGTGAAGGGGTGTGCGGCTCGGATGGCATGAACATCAACGGCCGCAACGGACTGGCCTGCATTACCCCGCTGGCCTCACTCGGGACACCGGTCACGGTGCGACCCCTGCCGGGTATGCCGGTCATCCGTGACCTGATTGTCGACTTCGAACCCTTCTACCGGCAGTACCGTGCGGTGAGCCCCTACCTGATCAACAACGATCCGGTGCCGGAGGTCGAACGCCGCCAGTCCCCGCAGCAGCGCGAGCAGCTGGACGGGCTGTACGAATGCATCCTGTGCGCATGCTGTTCCACCGCCTGCCCGTCCTTCTGGTGGAACCCGGACAAGTTCCTCGGCCCGGCCGCACTACTGCAGTCCGCCCGTTTCATGGCCGACAGCCGCGACCAGGCGACCGATGAACGGCTGGCCGAGCTGGAGGGGCCCTTCAGGCTGTTTCGCTGCCACACCATCATGAACTGTGTCGAGGTCTGCCCCAAGGGTCTCAACCCCACACGTGCCATCGGCCGCATCAAGGAACTGATGGTGAAGCGCTCGATATGAGTAGGCACCCGGATATGACGGACGATTCAGCGGCAATTCGTAACCGCCTGGCCTGGCAGTGCCGGCGTGGTATGCGCGAGCTGGATGAGCTGTTGAACGGATTCATGGCACGAGGCTATGCAGGACTCGGGGAAGGGGAGCGGGAGGCCTTCGTGCGGCTTCTGGAGTATCCTGACAGCGTTCTGCTGGAATGTCTGATAGGGCGCATGGTCCCTGCTGACAAGGATGTCGCACACATTGTCCGGGCAATACGCCACACCACTGCGCCTTGAACTCGGCAGATCACGCCGAGTGTGGCTCTGTCTGACGCTGCTGCATGGGGCGCCACTGGTGATGCTCCCGTTTATGCAACTACCCTCCATGCCAACCCTCCTGGTGGCGCTGGTGCTGCTGCTCAGCTACCTGCGCTACCGCCGGCTCTACAGCTTGACTGACAATCCGGATTCGGTCAGGACACTGGTGTGGGGTCCCGCTGACCGGCTACAGCTGACCCTGGCATGCGGTCGCCGGGAAACCGCGTCACTGCTGCCCCAGGTGTTTGTCCAGCACTGGCTTGTTATCCTTCATCTCAACCAGAACATGAACCGCAGCCGCCATCTCATCGTGTTACCCGATATGCTTGACACCGAAAGCTTTCGCCGCCTGCGGGTGCGGCTGCTGCTCGAGATGAAGCAGGCTGCGGGCTGGAAACGGCAATGAGGACTGGCCTGCTGGTCTGTCTGGCCATCGCCTTGCTGGCCTGTGCGCCGCCGCCGGACGAGGTCATTCGCCTTGGGATAGCCAGCGCACCGGCCAACCTCGACCCCCGCTTTGCCACAGATGCGACCTCGGTGCGCATCAACCGCCTGCTGTACCGGCGACTGGTTGATTTCGATGCACAAATCCGACCGGTAGCATCGCTGGCCTCATGGCAGGTGCTGGCACCGGACCATTACCGCTTCAGCCTGGCACCGGATCGCGCTGTTTTTCATGATGGTCAGCCGGTTACGGCCGCAGACGTGGCCGCGACCTACCGTTTTATTCTGGATCCGGACAATGCCTCACCGCACCGCAGTGCACTGGCATTGATCAGGCGTATCGAGGTGCTCGACGACACGACATTGGACTTCTTTCTGAAGCGGCCCGATCCACTGTTTCCCGGTTATCTGGTGACCGGTATTGTGCCGGCCAGCGCGATCCGTGACAAACATCCCCTGCATGAGCGCCCGTTGGGTAGCGGACCGTTCCGATTCCAGGATTGGTCGGAGCCTGGACGCCTGCGCCTGGAACGCGTCGCGGACGGACAGCTGGTCGAATTGCTGCGCATCGGCGACCCGACAGTGAGGGTGCTCAAGCTGCTGCGTGCTGAAGTGGACCTGCTGCAGAACGACCTGCCGGCCGAATTGCTTGGTTATCTGGACAGACAGGATGGCATCACGGTAACCCACGGACCGGGCGATAACTTCGCCTATATCGGCTTCAATCTCGAGGACCCGGTAACCCGCGACGGGCGCATTCGGTGGGCCATCGCCCATGCCATCGACCGCGTTGCGATTATCAAACATGTATTGGGCAGCGCCGCAAAACCGGCTACAGCACTCCTGACTCCGGACCACTGGGCCGGCAACCCGGAACTGGAACCTATTCCCTATGCACCGCAGCAATCGCGCCGGTTGCTGGCGGCGTCCGGCTATTCCGATCAAAACCCGCTGATACTCGAATACAAGACCTCGACTGACCCGGTGCGGCTGCGCATCGCGACGATCATCCAGCAACACTTGGCGGAGGTCGGAATCCAGGTAAAACTACTGAGTTACGACTGGGGTACCTTCTATGGCGATATCAAGGCCGGGCGTTTCCAGCTCTACAGCCTGGCCTGGGTCGGCATCAAGACCCCCGATATCTTTCGCTATGCCTTCCACAGCGAATCACTGCCGCCGCAAGGTGCCAACCGCGGACGCCTGGCCGATCCGCAGACCGATCGCCTGCTCGAAGCCGCTGAGCGGGCTGTGACCCTCGATGCTCAGGCAGCCTCCTACCGCGCGTTACAGGCACATCTGCTGGAGGTTTTGCCGTATGTCCCGCTCTGGTATGAAGACCATGTAGTCGCTTCCCGTGACGCTATCGCGGGTTATCACCTCGCCAGGGACGGAAATTTCGATGGCCTGCGGCATGTCAGGCATGCGCATTACTGAGCGCTTGTTCCTGCGGCATCGGCACACAGACAGCACGCCGGGCGTGACTGGATCTTCACCCGCATCCTCTGGCTGTGCGGGGAGAAATCAGGCGTATTCGACAAAATAGATGGCGGTACCCAGGGCTATCAAGGCGATTTCCACCACGCTAATCCAGAGAAGCATATAGGTAATACGGCGTCCGGCAGGCTTCATCGGCTGCCAGACACGACGCATGTACCAGCGCCACAAGCGGAAGCGGGACCAGCGCTGCCAGTTGACCAGGTACTGTTGCAGATACTGGGCCCAGAGCACCAGGCTTTTGTCGACCTCGTGTATGTGCGTGCTTCTTTCCTC
>CAMYMI010000042.1 GCA_947259415.1 uncultured Ectothiorhodospiraceae bacterium
GCCGTTCAACCGACAAGACCCAATAGGCCGCAACGGGTCGTAAGCCGAGATTCTGTCTTCGGAAAATCTGGGTCAGAGATCAATTCTTTCTAATATTAGCGTTAATTGTTCTCTGTCCCTGTTTTTCCGGAAGCGATCAGTTAAAGGTCGCGCACATAAACTGAACCGCGTTCAGCATTCAGGAACCGGACTTCGCCCGTCGCCTCCCAGCCTAGTTGGATTAGCTTCTCACCCAGGACAGTCGTGCTAATGTATAGTCGTTGGTAACCAAGCCGGCGTGTAAGATCTTCGGCGGAATTGAGCAGCGCGGTTGCTATTCCTCGGTGTCGATAGGTTGGTTCCACCAACAACCCAACCACCGACGGCGTCAGACTTGTCGTGACGTCGCGATCAAGGGCAGCGGTTCCCAACACCTGGTTGTCCTCCATGGCCAGCAAACCGATTGGTAACTCGTCGCGGTTACAGCGCGACTCCAGATCAGCTCGAGCATTACCAGGACCACCCTTCCCGTAGTAAGGTTTCCACTCGGACTGGTACCACTCCGTCAATGTGGTGATCACCTCCAAGTGATCGGACATCAGTTCAATGACCATACTGTCTTCATTGTCGAACGCGCGGCCCGGGATCGGTATCGGGCGTCGATTGTTCCGCTCACATGACCTCAAACGATATTAGTTCCAATCTGTTCAAATGAGCTCCTTATGAGCAAAGTTGGCGTCGAATCTGAGCGTTAGTTTCTCAATATTGCGAATCGATGCTCCCGCCTTCTAACCCCACCTTCATTCGGCGGTTCCCGGCCAACTCCGGCCCTTCGAGCACCCTAATAGACATGATTTCAAACGTCCGGTGCCGGAGGTGGTGCGGACGGAACAGCCGGTGCAAATTGTTATCACATCAGATAGATTCATCTGCATGACAATCATCGAAGAGCTTGGCTGCGACACAGTGATCGGTGCGGCGTACCTGTGGCTCTGTAAACGTAGGCGCGATTATCCCGCCAATGCCGATATTTGGTCGTTTCGATTTGATTGGGCGAACGAGAAATCCCGTATCCAGCGTGGCCTGTTATCCAGCGACTACCGCTTTGAGCCGCTGTCGCAAGTGACCAACGGCAATGGCGAGGTGCTCCATCTGTGGTCAGCACGGGACGTATTGATTTTGAAAGCACTCACTGCGGTGTTGCGCCATCGGCTGCCGGTGTCTCAACGTTGTGTCCATGTCAAAGGTCACGGGGGTGCAAAAGCCGCGCGGAGCGGGGTCTTTCAGTAAACTTCACGTTAAGCGGTGTTAAATTAGGGTCTGTCCCCTATTACTACCTATTACTATCCCCGTTCGAGGTCAGCGCATTGACCAACTTGCGGGCCTTGGCGAGCTGATCGATGCTGAGTTCAGAATACTGGGCGTGACTCAGTTCGCGGAATACGTCGCATACGGCCTCGAGTTCCGCAACTGCCTGAACAGCGGATTCGCGGTCTTCGGTAACTTCCGCCAGCGTCTTGCGGGCAACGGCCAGGTTCCCCATCGTCATGGCCCAGGTCATTGGCACGCGCTCCCGATTCCACTCCGTTAACGCATTTTCGTAAGCTTCGATAGCCCGGATCAGTGTCTCGGGGTTTTCATCTCTTTCGGCTAGTTTATGCAGCGCGGCTCCCAGATTGTTTTGCGTCATGGCCCAATCCAGGGGCAGATGGTTGCGAGTTCTCACCGACAGGGCGCTGTTGTAGGCGGCCACGGACTGTTCGAGCGTCCTGGGTCCTTTGCGATGTTCACCGAGCAGCCTCAACGCCGTCCCCAGGTTGTTCATGGTCGCGGCCCAGTCCAGGGGCACGCGTTCACGAGTCCAGACCTGCAGAACCGCTTTGTAGGCTTCCACCGCCTGCTTCAACATCTTGGCATCCTTGTTGCGCTGCCCCAGAGCCTGAAGAACCGCCGCCAGGTTGTTCTTTGTGGTCGCCCAATCCTGTGGCGCCAGATCCCGCGTTCGCTCCTCCAGCGCCAGGTTGAAGACCTCTACCGACTTACCAAGCATTTCCTCGTCATTATGTCTGTGTGCGAGTATGCCAAGAGCGTTACCAAGATTATTCTGAGTGGCCGCCCATTCCAAAGGCTCCTGTTGGCGAACCCGGTTTTCGAGGGAGGCCTCGAAGGCTGCGATGGCATTTTCCAGGTTCCGAGTGCCCCGCTGACGCTGGCCTAGAATGCCGCAGGCGTTACCGAGCGAGTACCGGGTCGCGGCCAGATGACTGGCGCGACCCGTTCCGCGGGCGAGCGTTATGACTCTGTTTTCCAGCAGTGCAATGGCCTCCTCGAGCGCCACGTCATCGTCGAATTCCCTGCCCAGATCAATTAGCGCCAGAGCACTTTCATGGTGATACTGCCATTGCAGGGCGATATCCAGTCCGGTCGTCCCCGCCGCTTCGTTATAACGTGCGCTCGCGCCGCGGTAATCCTGCCTGAGCATTGCCACCATCGCCTGCATTCCCAGAATCGCAGCCACAACATGCGGTGCCTGCCGCCGCTCGATACTCCGTTTGCAAGCGTCGTCGAGGGCCTTCGATGCATCGGCAATCGAGAACGAACGACCGGTGGCAAGCGCCACATCGGCTTCCTTCAAAGGGTCGACGACAGAAGGGGCCACCGGCCTCTGCAGTAACAATCGTCCCAGGGCACGCCGCAGATCGTGGAGCCGATCCCGCGCCTGTTTCAGCAACCCCTTGAAGTGCAGCCGCGAGACCGCTTTATCTTTAATAGGGATCAGCAGCGCCTCAAGATCGAGCCGCTCAGCGCCCAGGTTAGCAATCGCCGCTTCGATCTCGGCCTGGATGTCGGCAACGGAAAGAGTCCGGCGTGATGATGGCTTGTGTGCAGGTGCCGGTTCGGTCAACGTGTTGATCCTCCAATGTCATCGAGTAATACAACGCATAAAGCGCCTGCGGTTTACCGCAGGCGCTTTTCGTAGTGACCTGAAGGGCTGGGTTCAGTCGACGAGGTGATACACCGGCGCCTTCTCCATGGTCCACTCGCCGCTTTCCGGATCTCGATGGGACAGGGTCAGCACATGCCAGTTTTCATCGTCCAGCTTCATGTGGTCGCCGCGGTAGTAGTACCCGGGCCATCGGGTTTCCTGCCGGAACAGCGTGTGCTGAAGGACGCACTCCGACGCAATGGCGCGGTGCTTGAGTTCCCAGGCCCTCTGAAGCTGGTGCAGGTCTTCTGCCCCCAGGTACTCCAGATCCTCATGCAGGGTCTTCATGAGATCAAGGCCACGCAGGAGCAGTGGTTCATTGGTCATGTAGTTGACCGTGATGCCCCCGCAGTATTCATCCATCAACTTCTCGAGCCGATGCAGACCCTGAATCGGCAGGATATAGCTGGGGGACACCGTTCCTCCCACGATTTCGTTCCGCCCCACCTTGTAAGTTTCCAGCGGTTTGTAGATGGTCTCCCGCAAAACCTCGAATTGCTGCTCGGTGACCTTGATCTGATCGTTCTTCAGATCGCGAACGTATTTCACTGCGGCCTTCGCCGCCAGCCGGCCTTCGGTAAAGGAACCCGAAGAGAACGCGTGGGCCGTTCCGCCCAGGGCGTCACCAGCGCCGAACAGACCGTCCACAGTCATCATCCGGTTGTAGCCCCACTGATACTCGTCGGGCGAGATATCCTCGGGTCCGCTCGCCCAGGCGCCGGAACAGGTGGCATGGGAACCCATGACATACGGCTCTGACGTGGTGAGTTCGGGATTGGTGTACTTGGGGTCGATGTCCTGTGCGGCCCAGACCACGGCCTGTCCCACGGTCATGCCGAGGAAGTTTTCCCAGCCAACGACTTCCTTGTGGGGGTCCTGGAACGCCTCCTTTGTGACCATGTGGATAGGACCACGGCCGGCTTTCACTTCCTCGAGGAAGGCGTGGTTACGCAGGCAGGTCGGGGTCGGGTGATGGTCGATGTACTCACCCACCAGTTCCTTAGTGTGGTCATACCACTTGGATTCGTACTCCTCGCCGTAGGCGTTCTGGGTGTAGGTCTTGAGATGCAAGAAGTACGCACCTACCGGGCCGTAGCCATCCTTGAACCGGCAAAGCACGATGCGGTTTTCCATCTGTGTCATCTTGGCGCCGACCTCGATGGGCAGCGCATAGGCGGATGCACTGCTCCACGGGGCGTACCAAGTACGGCCCATACCCTCACCCACAGAACGCGGCTTGAAGATGTGCGACGCGCCGCCGGCGCCAACGATCACCGCTTTGGCCCGGAAGACGTGGTAGTCCCCCGTACGGACGTTGAAACCTACGGCCCCACCTACCCGATTGGGTTTACTTTCGTCTACCAGCAGATGGGTCACCATAATCCGGTTGTAGACCTTATCAGCGGAATTCTTGGCGGCTTCTGCCACGATGGGCTTGTAGCTCTCGCCGTGGATCATGACCTGCCATTTGCCCTCACGCTGGTAGCGCCCTGTTTCCGGATCCTTCATAAAGGGCAGGCCCCATTCGTCGAACTGATGTACGGTGGAGTCCACATGGCGTGCCATGTCGTAAGCCAGATCCTCGCGTACCATCCCCATCAGGTCGTTGCGCGCATAGCGAACGTGATCCTCGGGCTGGTTTTCGTCCCAGCGCATGCCCATGTAGCAGTTGATGGCGTACAGGCCTTGAGCTACCGCGCCGCTTCGGTCGATATTGGCTTTTTCGGCCACGACAATCCTCATGTCACGGCCCCAGTAGCGCGCTTCGTAGGCGGCCCCTGTGCCGCCCATGCCGCCGCCGACGACGAGAATGTCGCAGTCCTCGAATACGGTTTTGAATTTAGGCATCAGTAGTAGACTCCCTGCTTGAACTTGTCTTTGGACACCGTGGGCAGCCCGCCATCAATTTCCAGCCCTTGCGGCTCATCGTAGAGAAGCTCGGAATTCAAGGCCTCAGTGTCCGGCACTTCGGTTTCCGCGAGCCTCGGGATTTTCTCGCCCCAGGGTTGAGTGGTGATCGGCGAGACGAAGTCTTTCTCACGCCCGTCACGGAATTTGATTTTCCAGGAGATCGTTCCCTTTTCCTCCTCGCGACGGACCCTTACGCTGTGGCCCAGCGGTGCGAAGTCGGCGTAACCCCGGACATCGATGGCGTTCGTCGGGCAGGCCTTTACGCAGGAATAGCACTCCCAGCACATGTTAGGTTCGATGTTCATCGCCCGCCGATAGGTCTCGTCGATATGCATGATGTCGGAGGGGCAGATGTCCACGCAGTATCCGCAACCATCGCAGCGGGTCATGTAAACGAATGTGGGCATGGTTAACCTTTACTTTGGCACTTGGTGAATGAACTGGCGGTACACTAGCACCGGTTAGTCGATAAATTGTTTCGAAGTCTCTCTAGGTGACACTAACTTGCACCTCTGTGCGCCTTGCAAGGATCAGTAGTGTTTGGCCGGCTCCCGATTGATTCCCAAACCAAATTTCGCGGGGGCATCTGCCGGCGGGGGCAGATTGTTCATGGAACCATCCGCTTCGGACAATCGTTTTTCGAATGCTGCAGCAGGCTTGAAGAACATGTGGGCAAACTTGGACCAGGGAACACCGCCAAACAGTATCGTGGCGGCGACTACGAAGAGCACGAAAAAAAACATGCTCAGTCCCGAGGCGCCGACGGCCTGAAAGAACGACCACAGCAGTGCGAACGTGGTCGTCGCAAGCAGCGAGAGGACAAATAAATCCGCCTTCATCAGTTTAAACGGCGAGGCACCTTCCGCTGCAACGTCCACGCGCAGGACAAACCAGAACCAGTAGCCGCCCACGCAGACCATCAGTGCGCCAAGGTGCCATAGCAGTGGCCATATCGCAGGAGTCGAATCCTCAGCGGTGGGATAGGAGAAGATCATCACCACGGTGCTGATGACGAACAAGATGAATCCGTACATGCCCAACAAGTGGGCGGTGCGACGATTCGTTTTGCCTAACTCGCTGGTGGCCAGGACATCGTAGACGACGGTCTGCAGGGCAATCGCAACTTTCTCACTGTCTTCGACGGTACGCCTCCCGCGTTTCTTGGATCG
>CAMYMI010000043.1 GCA_947259415.1 uncultured Ectothiorhodospiraceae bacterium
CGATATCCTCCAGCGTCGTATAGATGAAAACCGACAACAGCTGGACGAGCTCAGTGCCCTGCAAGATCGTATGGAGCATGCACTGGAACAGTGGTCCGGCATGCCTGATTGTGCCCCGGACAAACATTCTGTTTGCCATCTGATCGAGTCATTCGCCGAGTGTGACAGCGGGCAAGCCGACAAACAGCATTGACACTGTGTTCAAATCTGGTTGTTTGTCGTGCAAAACGCATGAGACAGGAGATGAATATCATGGTCGACCAGTCGTGGCTGTTGCCTGTATGCGGCGGCCTGTACGTGACAGTTCCAGCGTGCCGAAATCAGTGTGAACCGGGTCCGGTTGACAGCTGGAGTGGTGTTCCTTAACCGGTCTATCTGACGCGACATTAGTAGGGGAAATTTAACCATGAAAGAAGATATTGCACATTCCGGCGCCTGGGGTATCGCCTTGATCATGATAGTGGTGGCGTCCTGGCTACTATATAAATACCTCGCCCCGAAAACATGGCGCGAGTGGGCGAGCGCGGGTGTCGTGCAGGCATTTATCATTGCGCTGTATGCCGAGATGTATGGTTTCCCGCTCACTATTTACCTGCTTGCGCGGTTTTTCGGACTGGACCGGCTCAATCTTAACGCCAATCTATGGTCGTCGCTGGTTGGAATGGGTGAGACGGGCATGATGATCTCTATGCTGCTTGGTTATGGATTGCTGATTGTCGGCATCGGTATTTTCATACAGGGCTGGCGTGAACTGTACCGTGCACGCCAACAGAACAGGCTGGTGACGACGGGCCTGTACAGCCTGGTAAGACATCCCCAGTACACGGGGTTGTTTATCGGTCTCTTTGGCGAAGGCGTCGTACATTGGCCAACCTTGTTCTCGGTGGCCTTGCTTCCTGTCATTGTTCTGGCCTATGCACTGCTGGCCCGCAGCGAGGAAAAACGGGTGATCGAGCAGTTCGGGGATGAATACCGCGCCTATCAACGACAGGTGCCGATGTTCTTTCCGCGAGTAGGCCAATGGCGGCAATTGCTCAAACGATCCAGTATAACTCCCGACGAAAACGAACCCCCGGCCGGTTGAGCACGGTGCACAGGTCTACTCAATGTTGGTGTCTGCCGGACATGGGTTGCATACCGTGTCGGTCGACAATCGGTGTGCTACGCACGGTCAAGTTGCGTGTGAGTCGGACATTACTAATGGCCATCATCTCGGGATAGCTGCGGGGCAGGTCTGTCATTCGGATGGCGGCAGTCAGTACACCAGTGGAACGTATAGCAACTTGTCGGGGCGGCAGGGACTTCACATGCTCGTGACCAGTCATGCAGTCTGGAAAAAAATCATATCCCGTTAACAGCAGTTCTGGAACCGGGTCTCAAACAATGGATGTGATGTGTGTCTGTCCACCAGAGTTGCAGGAAGCACCCGATAATCTGAAACTGTTCATTGAGGGTGCCGCGCAAGAGTGATATCAGGCTTGCACGCTGGGCGGCACAGGCCGCCTATTCAGGACTTCTGGATAGTGGTGTCAGGATTTATGAATACCTGCAGCGGATGCTGCACGCAAAAACCGCTGTGGTTGACAGTAACTATGCAACGGTGGGAACAGCAAACCTCGACTACCGCAGTTTCTTCGTGAATTACGAGTTGAACCTGTTTACCCGTGATCCTGCACTCTGTAGTAAGCTGCAGGCACAGTTTTATTCAGATCTGGAAGCTGCAGAGGAAATAAATGTCAGACAATGGAGCCGTCGCTTCTGGGGAGGTCGCCTGTTTGAGCTGATCGGGTGGCTGGCACACCGATGGCTGTAACGGGAGGCGCGTAATTGTGCAGGACTTCATTCTGATTCTGCTGTTCGGCGTAAGTGCCGCCTGGCTTGCAGAACGGTTTGGGCAACCCACAGCAGTCGCCCAGGTTCTCGTGGGACTGATTATCGGACCACCGCTGCTGGGGTGGATTGAGCCTGGAGAGGAACTGCAGCTTCTCGGTCAACTGGGTGTACTGCTGCTGCTCGGCATGGCAGGCATGCAGCTGGGCCTGGGTCAACTGGCGCGCGAGGGCTGGACGGGATTCCGGGTGGCGCTGCTTGGCGTAATCTTCTGCCTGGCAGGCGGCTACGTCTTTGCTCTCTGGTGGGGCTCACCGCTTGAAGAGGCTGTTTATATCGGCGCCACCCTGACGGCCACCAGTATCGGCATCAGCGTGCAGGTATTGCACCAGCTCCGGCTAATCGATCACAGGATTGGCAGAATTGTTATTGCCGCAGCCGTGATCGATGACGTTCTCGCACTCTATTTGCTGGCAATTGCACACGGCGTTTTAAGTGAAGAACTTGCACCTGCCAGGCTGGCCGGGTCCATAGTCCTGGCGGCGGTAATACTGGCACTGATCTTTGTTACTTGCCGGTGGCTGGTACAGCGGTCGGATGCCAGGCTGTTCAGCTTTCAGTATCCCGTCAGCCTGCTTGCAGTGGTTTTGACGATTGTCGCTTTCGGCTGGCTCACGGAAACAATGGGTTATTCACTGGTCGTCGGCGGATTTTTCGCCGGCCTCGGTCTCGGCGACGGACTGGAGAAAGCGCACCGTAACCGGCTGGTCAAACAAATGGATGTACTGGTGCTATTGCTTGTCCCGTTTTTCTTTGTCATCGTCGGCAGCCGTGCGGAGTGGGGCGCACTGACGGACCGGGGTATGCCGGTCCTGGTCATTGGTCTGCTGCTGATCGCCATACTGGGCAAGATTGCCGGCGGTCTCGTCGGTGCGTGGCGGACCGGAGGGTTCAGGACACCCCTGCTTATCGGGGTCAGTATGGCGCCGCGCGGCGAGGTGGCCTTGGTCATCGCCGGCCTGGGGTTTGCCCAGGGACACATCAGCCATCATGTGCTGGTGGCGCTAATCCTGATGACCATCGGCGCTGCCTTGCTGGGGCCGCTGCTCATGGCGCGCCTGGCGCGGTCACTGGAGTAACGCCGGATACGACCGAGAGTGACAGAACACAGGACCCGGGTCAGTACACCGGCACCAGTCCGTACCCTTGTGCCTGGTAACCTATCAGTGAAATAAATCCGTCGCCGACGACATTCAACGCAGGTAATACAGTTCTGTTGTCAATCTTGAATACCCTTGTTGCCACCGCACAGATCTCCTGGCGTATTCCCAGGCGGTCCAGCTTCGCCACCGCGATGGCAATCTTCTCCAGGGTATCTTCATGTTCCATTGCGATTTCGTCGTCTGGCGCCATGGTCAAATATGGCACACTTGGCCCGATAAAGACTACTACAAGATCCGGCGTAACTTTTTGCCTGATCATGCCTGCGTGTGTGCCTTCAATGACCTCAAGATAGAAGGCCAGTTTTACGGGGTCGGCGATATCAACTAGAAACACCCCTTTCGCAGTTTTCAGATCTGCCAGTGCACGACTGTCATTGATGTCGTTCGCACTGAAGGCTGTCACGGGTGAAAATGCCGGCACCAGCAGGACCAGTGCGACCATGAACAGGCGCATGCATTGCATAGTCGAATCCTCAGGGTAAATTGTTTTTCAGACGCTCCATGTCAACCAGTGAGCAACTGGTCTTGCGGGATGCATGGCAGTCATCGCTGCCAGGTATATGACTGAAAGAACAGTGCCGGGATTGCAACATGGCCCAGTCCTCTTCGGAATAGGCCTCCCTGGGCAGGTTGGGTGGGTAGTAAACACAAACCTGGCACGGTTCCGGGGCATCAGTTCTTGCTGACATAGTACCGGTACACCTTGTCGTCTTCGCGCGTTTCGAGCAGATGGTTTCCCGTACGTTCGCACCATGACGGGATGTCATTCCGGGTTCCGGGATCCGTGGCGATTATTTCCAGGATGTCGCCGGCAGCCAGTACCCTCATGGCCTTGTTGGTTTCAACCATCGGCATCGGGCAGCACTTGCCGGACGTATCAAGTGTGCTCGTTACTTTCAATTCAGTCATCTTCCCGCCCTCAGAAATACTGGTAGTGATCCGCATGTGCGGCCTTTTCATTCAGAAACCAGGATGCACCAATGATCCCTTCTGCTTCCGGGATAAGATTGTCCTCGTCAACTTCAAAAATCGCGGCTGCCAGGCTACAGGCATAAAGATTGACATTACCCGTGGACTTGAGCGCCTTGATGATGTCGTAGATCTCAACGGGCAGACCGGCCCTGGCAACCTGCTCCCGGACCCAGGCATCCTGGTCCGCGTGATCGCCCTGGATTTTCATTTCACCGGCACCCGTCTCGGTGAGTGCGCGCACCGCCCAGTTCACAAACAGCATGTTGATTTCGACTCCTTCCGCAGCTTGCAGATAGGCAAAGGCAAGCGGGGTGAGGATCTTGTCGTAGGAGTCATCCCGTACAACGATGGCCATGGATTTCATCTGATTATCTCCTAGAACGAATAATCGTTCTAATAGCAAATTTTTAAAAAAAGCCGGACGCTATGCCGCGACCGACCGCCACGCACACTGCCACACCTCGTCGAGATAGGTCGGTAGCGGTTTATCCAGGATGCCGTCAAGACGCAGGTTGATCATGCGCAGCGCCCCGCCGAATACGGCAGTCGCAGCGACCAGTGGGTCCAGCGGCAGCAATTCACCCGAATCCATAGCGTCGCTGACCATGTTACGCATCAGTTCGAAAGGCCTGGAAGAACAGATCGGTGCTTCCTCGGGCATGAACTCGCGATGTTTCGCATAAAGCATAAACGCCATGATTTCCGGTTCTGATTCAGTCATTTCAAACAGGTACTCAATGACCGCCCGACAGCGGTCACCGGGTGTCCGGTACTGACTTACGATCGCCTCAAATGCCGACCCCATGCGTAACACAAGGCCATCATACAGAGCCTTGGCGATTCCCTCCTTGTCCTTGAAGTGGTGGTAGATGGAACCCGTGCTGACACCGGATTCGCGCACCACGTCCTGTACCGATGTGTTGAAGTAGCCCTTCTCCGTGAACAGTCGAAGGGCCGTGGCCAGGACCTGGTCTCTTGCTGGTGTAGCGGGACTGGCGGAAAGGGCGTTCACAGACATGGTTGCATACTAGAATGAATGATCGTTCTAGTCAAGCGCTATTTCAGCGGTTCTGGTAACGATTCAGATCAAACAGTCCGGACGTGACGGGGCGGCTTCTCGTGTACTCATCCTGGAACCAGTCCGCCATGTCCCAGAATGCGGGGTTGGTTCGCCGTACGCCGTACCGGCTGGCAAACTTCTCATAATCTTCCTGATTCCGGATCGCGGCACAGCGCGCGATGAAGGTCTCAACCTCCGACAATGGTACCGAGAAAAAGAAATTGGGATAGGAACCTTCCAGCCACTTCACCACGGTCATTGTGTCCTGCACTGTATCCGAGCGGTCGCGCTCGCGCGCGTCGGCAAGAAACGAGGTGACGTTTTTATACGCCTTGTTGCGAATCAGTGTATAGGCCATATCTCGACCCGGATTTTCCGTTGTCACCCTGACGAAGGCGACATCAGGCAGAACGTGCAGACTGTTACCCTGCATCCGGGCAATCGCCTGCATGGCACGGTCCACGGCGGCGCGCTCGGCATCAATCGGCAGCCCTGTGCAATCATTTTTACCGCAGCGGTTCAGTGCGTCCGCCAGTTGTGCCACGCCGGCGACCCGTTCCCTGATGTACCGGTAAAGTTCGTGCTGCGGATCATCGCTCCGGTAGCCGTTCACGGACTCGACCTCCATCCACGCCTGCGGCGCGGTAAAGATTTCTTCCACGCCGGCGCGCAGGCCGGCATACGCCGGAAGAAATACGAGGAAATGATCCTCGCCCTCCATGCGCAGGAAGTCCATATAGATCCGGGTGTTCACCTGGTGAACGAAATTACCGTATACATTAAACCCGGCGACCAGTAGATAATGGATCCGCTCGAACAACGGGTAATCGATAACCCAGGCCGTCTCCGGTTCTTCGCCCACCAGCCCGTAGGCCACCGAGCCGCTGTCGAAATGACGGAACACCGTCAGCGCCGCATTGGGATTGCTGCCGTTACCATCCCATATATAACCCATTGCATGGTTGATGTCGTGGGTGTTGATCTTACTGAGCAAGTCCTGCTTGGTTGCCATGTAACGCCGCTGGTGTTGCCAGTAATCGGTCCAGATGCTGAACAGATTCAGCGAACCGGGACGATCGGCCGGCAACTGCAGATCGTCTGCCATGTTTCCGATGAAAAGGTCGTCATTGGTAAATACCTCCTGTTCCGGATCGAAA
>CAMYMI010000044.1 GCA_947259415.1 uncultured Ectothiorhodospiraceae bacterium
GTGCGAGTGGTACCAGTAGGTGCCCGATTGCTCCACCTTGAAGCGGTAGACGAATGTCTCTCCCGGCGCGATACCCTCGAAACTGACGCCCGGCACACCATCCATCTGGTACGGCAGGATAATCCCGTGCCAGTGGATCGAGGTGGACACGGCGAGGCGGTTCGTTACGCGCAGGGTGACGGTGTCGCCCTCGCGCCAGCGCAGGATCGGCCCCGGGATCGAGCCGTTGATGGTAGTGGCCATGCGCGGCGCGCCGGTGAAGTTGACCGCCGTCTCGGCAATGGTGAGGTCGAATTCCGTGCCGGTGAGCACCGGCGCCATGCCGGTGACTGTCCCGGCTGCCTCCCGTGCCAGTGCCGGATGCAGGAATGGCGACATGCCCAGCACCACACCGCCGGCGGCAAGGCCCTGAATGAATCTCCGGCGCGAAGGATCGGGCGCAACGAGCGATTGTCGGGTAATAGGTTTCATTAATTCGCTTTCACCGGCGGATTTGTCCGCCCTGTTCTCCTGCAATGTCTGGATTGAGCACACGTTAGCAATAAGCCGCTTTCTCTTGCATGACTGAACCATTACAATTTTGTAATGACCCCGTCATCTTTGCGCCAGCCATCCCCGGGTACTATGGCAGTCGATTTTCAGCCATTGATCGACCGGCTACATACCGGTGGTGGCCCGATATCCCCTGCCCAATGTCGGGATAATTGACGTGTATTACAGATGAAACTTCTGATTGTCGAAGACGAAAGCAAGATTGGAGACTATCTCCGTCAGGGTCTCGCAGAGGCAGGATTCGTAGTTGACCTCGCCCGCAAAGGACTGGACGGCCACCACCTGGCCATGACCGAAGATTACAACCTGCTTATCCTTGATGTGATGCTGCCAGACATCGACGGCTGGGAAATTCTGAAGTCGTTACGTGAGGCGGACCGGAATGTTCCGGTGCTGTTTCTAACCGCGCGCGACAATATAGATGACCGGGTCAAGGGACTGGAGCTCGGTGCCGATGATTATCTGGTCAAGCCCTTCGCCTTCGCCGAATTGCTGGCACGAGTACGTACCCTCCTGCGCCGCGGCGCAGCCCCGGCGGGCGAAACAACGTTGGCAATCGCAGATCTCGAACTCGACCTGATGCGCCGGCGCGTAACACGTGCCGGGCAACGCATCCAGCTCACCGCCAAGGAGTTCGCGTTGCTGGAACTAATGATGCGCCACAAGGGTGAGGTACTGCCCCGCTCCCTGATCGCCTCCCAGGTCTGGGATATGAACTTCGACAGCGACACCAACGTCATCGATGTTGCCATACGTCGGCTGCGCGCCAAGGTCGATGAGAACTTCCAGCCCAAGCTGATACATACCCTGCGTGGTATGGGCTATATGCTAGATCTGCCGGAAGAAGGATAGACAGTCCATGCGGCGCCCTGTATCGCTTACGCTGCGGCTCACCCTGCTGTTCGGTATTGTCGCTGGCATCGTGTTTTCCGGATTCGGCTGGCTTATCGAGGACTCGATCAAGCGGCACTTCGCCGAGCAAGATACCAGTGAGCTTGAAAGCATTGTCATGGCCACTGAAGCAGTGCTACTCAGCAACCTTGCCGTGGAAACTGGAAGGCCGCTGGAAAGAAGATTCGGTGATATCCTGGTGGGACATCATGGCGCATCAATGTTGATCACCGGTCCGGATGGTCGTGTGCAATTCACCAGCGCAGGTCCGGACCTGTCGGCGCTCGTAAATGAGACAGCCAGCAGCGCATTAGACAGGTCAGTACTGGACTGGAGTGATGACATGGAGCGTTATCGCGTGATCATCCGGAAAGTAAGCGAAACACTGCGCAATCACCGCTTCTACACTATTATCGTTGCGGTGCCCATAGACTATCACCTGCGTTTTCTAAGCAGTTTTCGTCATACCTTGTGGCTCATGATAATCAGTGGTATCGCAATAACCAGCATCATCGGCTGGGTAGCGGTTCGCCAGGGACATGCGCCACTGCATAACATAATCGCTAAAATCCGGCTGATCAGCGCGGATAAGCTGGACACACGCCTGCCGCCGGAATCGGTACCTGGCGAACTCACTGATCTCGCCGTTTCATTCAACGAGATGCTTAGTCGTATGGAGGAGGCATTTCAGCGGCTATCGAATTTTTCCGCCGATATAGCACACGAGTTGCGCACACCCGTGACAAGCCTGATGACCCAGACCCAGGTGGCACTGTCTCAGAAACGCACTATCGATGAGTACCGTGAAATTCTCTACTCGAATATCGAGGAATATGAACGTATGAGCCAGATGATCGGTGACATGTTGTTCCTTGCACAGGCGGATGAGGGGCTGTGTACGCCGGACGTTACTGACGTGGACCTGGCCGATGAAGTGCAAGTCCTCTTCGACTATTACGAAGCATTGGCGGAAGATCGCGCTATTACACTGACACTCGAAGGTACTGCAATGGTATCGGGTGACCGGCTAATGTTGCGACGCGCGCTGGGTAATCTCCTTAGCAACGCCATACGCCATACACTGTCCGGCAAAGCCGTACTGGTCTCGATCGGAACATTGAATAACGGTGAAATTTACATTGTGATTGAAAATCCTGGTGTAGAGATTCCGTCCACGCACCTCCCTAATCTGTTCGACCGGTTCTATCGCGTCGATCCATCCCGACAGGAAGGCGGTACCGGACTGGGACTGGCAATTGTCAAATCCATTATCGATGCTCACGGCGGCAGGATCGAGGTTTCCTCCAGCGGGGATTCCACGCAGTTTCGTATCATATTACCTGACACGGCAAGCGCCACATCCCAAACCTGATGTTGTGCTATCAGGACTACCCCGGCGTACTGTCAGTGGCCATGCTGGTCACTGGATGTATTATGTTGATCGACCGGCATTTCCGCGCCCGCCACAGTGGCCTTCCGGTACTCGTCTGCGGTCATATCAGGCAACTGCTCGATAAAGGCAACCAGGCCCCATATTTCTTCATCGCTGTGAGCCGAACCCCAGGCAGGCATGCCGGTGAGTTTGATGCCGTGCTTAATGACCCAGAAATTTTCACCCGGTTTATGAGTTTTGTGTTCCAGCTCGTGAAAAACCGGGGGCTGCGGATACAGGCCGCGTTGTAGCTCTGACGCTGAGTTCCCGGGCGCGAGGTGACACTGTGCACACATCGCTGCATAATCTTCGGCACCTTTGGCCAGATATTCCGGTGGCAGCGTATCCGGCATGACGATAGCCTTCGATCGCACCTGTATGGAGCGTTCCTTTACCACCTTCAGCAGTAATGTAGTCAGCGGCCAGTGTTTTTCGGTGGCGGCTACATTGTAAACGCCAAACCACACAAACAACATGCCGGCTGACAGTAGAATTCCGGTTAACCCAATTGCCGTGCTTTTTCTAATCAAGTTCTACACTTATTTGTCTGGTTCGTGAGGCAGGTCGTGGAAAAATCATGCTTCTGCATACGGGTAGGGCCATTCTTGACTGTCCCTGAATACAGGGCCTGCAAGAAAGCGACCGGCCAGCTGCCCTTTAATCGTTGGTGTCTGTACAGGCGGGCTACAGTTTGTCGCACGGAGTCAGGATCGGCCCCACTCAAAGACCGCCCGGGTTGTTCCCGGCAAGTCCGGTCTGCGAATCTGTATCTCGATTCGGTATGGACCGGCGCCCGGCATCCTGAAGTAATTTCCATAGCTTCTTTTGCCGGCGATCGCCATCGGTTCCAGTGCTTTGCGTATAGCCCTTCTGTCACTGCCTGTTATCTTCACTGTCACGTCCGCACTGGTAATGCGTTCGCTGCTCGCATCGTCGAAAATGGCAACTGTAAGATGGTAGCGATGATCGGTCGGTATACCTCCGTGCATCTGGCTTTCAGGATGTGCCCGCGGATGTCCACGAATCATTTCTGCAGGTAAAACCCCGAAATAGACCGCTATTCCATCGACGACCTGGTGCAGTTCAGTATCCTCGGCCATCGCGGACGACGCAATTAATCCAAGCATCAATATCAGGGCAACGTGTGGCAAGCTCTGCCGTCGTTTTTTGAGGTAATTCATGCTCACTTGGAATCCTGCTTTCTCAGTACAAAATCCTTCAGGATTGAACATACAACCTGTACCCTGCACACAGGTCAAGTTTCTTACGGACGATCCATCTATCCGCACCATGCGATTAGCCGGGTAATTTGTACTTGGGGCGCGACGATTCGTGCCGATTACACTCATTTTTTAAACAGATTGTCCATTACCGGATAATTTTCGGTATGGGACTTGCGAATTCGCTCGGAGATGTCGTCAGGCGGTACCTCAAGGAGGTGTAACAGAGTAACCTCAAGCATCAAACTTGCCGCCCTGTCCCGCGTAATAACCTCTGTTGCACCGCTGATGCGCAAATGTTTCGCAGTGGCGTGGTTGTGAGCAGATACCAGTATTGGCAGTTCCGGATATACGCGCCTGGCATGTTTGATCGCCGTTTCGGCCGCCTGTTCATCTGCAAAAGTGATGACAAGCGCCCGTGCCTGGCGCAAGCCGGCCGCATCGAGGATACCGGGATGGCTCGCGTCACCATAAACAACATTTTCGCCCTTCCTTGCCGCATCCCTGACCACGGCAACGTCAAGATCCAGCCCCAGGTATTCAAATTCCTGTTCCCGCAGTGTCTGCGCCAGACCGCGCCCCGTCGTGCCGTAGCCACAGATAATCACATGCCCGGCAAGAGCCGTTTCCGACGCGGTCTCCTGTTTTGACGGTAGTGCCGTACTGCGGGATAAATCTTCCGGACACAAGCGGCGTCCGATTGCAGCGTTGTATTTAATCAAGAACGGTGTTAACGCCATACTGATGATGCTCGCAGCGAGTACTAACTGAACAGCGTTTGTTTCCAACAGGCCATAATTGAACGCGATGGCGAGCAGCACCAGCCCGAATTCACCTCCCTGCGCCAGCACGATGCTGCTACGCAGCGCGCTATGCGCGGATGCGCCGAATAAAATACAGAGCCCCGAGATGACTATTATCTTGCCCAGGACGAGTGCAATAACCAGCAACAGAATCCAGTGTGTCATGTCAGGCAATACATGAACGTCAAACATCATCCCGATAGTGATGAAGAACAAGCCCAGCAACACGTCGCGGAAGGGACGGATATCG
>CAMYMI010000045.1:0-6035 GCA_947259415.1 uncultured Ectothiorhodospiraceae bacterium
AGTCGGGTATCGGATAGTGTCTGGCGGCTGAACAGGTTGTCGGGTAGATTCTGGTCGTAACTGATGCTCCGGGTGACCATCCGGGTCTGGTGGCCGCTGTCCAGGTCAGACATGGTGCTGTCGAGGACCGTCCAGTAACCCTGTATCTTCTTTAGTTTGTTGACCTTCAGACGCTTGGACGGTTGTTCGTCATCTGCGGTGTATAAATCGACCTGCAGTGGTATCAAGGTAGCGGTGTGGACCCAGCTGACGCGTTTGCTGTAGACCGAATCTTCGGGATCGACCGGTATACTTTCCAGGATGGTCGTTGGTAGTTTGCCGACCTTACCGTCGCCGAGGATGCGGTGCTGGTCCTTCTCAACGGCGCGTTTGCTCAGGTCCTCATAGAAGATATCCGAGCCGACAAAACGTCCGCCCTTGCGCGATGAGGAAATGCGGCGGGCACGATCGAGTGCGGGCAGGTAGATCCATTGATTGCTTTTGTCGTCGGGTTGGTCCTGGGTCAGTAATCCGGTCCCATCGATATCGGCGGGTTCGATGAAGCGGATCAGCGACCAGGTGCTGCCATCATCATTATCCACCCGATAGGAATAGAGAGTTCGCTGGCGTGGTTTGCGTCCCTTGTCTTCAAGAATCATGAGTGTGCGTGCGGCGGCATCCCTACCATCCGGGCGTTCATAGACCTTTTTTGCCAGGACATCGCCATCGGCGTCGCCCAGTACCGGTGCAGGCAGCCAGGAAAGCAGAATCAGTGAAATTACGATGGCGCGTGTCATGGGATGATTGAACACGAGATAACCGGCAGGATTGTTGATGTCGATCACTATCTTACATCAACAGCACCAGGTCTTGTAGCGACGACCGCTTGGCGGGAGCAGGGAAAGACTGATGGGGCGGTGATCGAGCTCAAGAATAGGCTGCAGTCTAATCCGTGTGTCTCAAGTCGCAAGCTGTCCCGGGTGATCTGTAACCGATGCTGGCTAATGCCGCGAGTGCTGACAAGGAGTTCCGTCATGCCGAGGATGGACGCGTAGATCCTGTGCAGTACCTGATCGGTTGGGGTGACCTGCTGCGGCGGTGGGGCTCCTGGCAGGATGTCCTTGACCGCATCCATGCCCGGCACGGCCCGACCTGTAATGGGCTGGAGAACCTTGGAGGCGGTATCCCGCACACACCATTCGGGCACCCCTATGTCCTGATTCCAGAGGCCGGTTTTATGCCGACGTTGTGGTTTCCTTTACCTGAGGATTATGTAGACTGGCATTGGTCATATTTTGACCATATTATGGGTGGACTGTCGGGTTTATGTGTGCCTGAATTGCACCGAGACCGAATATTCTTTAGCCCGTCGCCTTCAGGTCATTTGGCAAGCACACGGCTGCTGGGATCCTGATCGAGTAATTGCTTCAAATAGAGGTAATTAAAGCTATTAATTGTTTAACTAAATCAATAGAATTGAAGCGCTGCACGATGGGCAGACATGGCCAGACAACCAGCTTGGTGCCTGGCTCCGTCAGATTGATGATTAAGGCTGGAAATACCGTGGAAATGCTGTCTGTTGGCAGACCAATTTAATGTGACATCTTGCACAGAAAAGAATATAGTTAGATATTAAAGCGCCTTAAATTTGACGGAGTGTTGTCCAACTATAGGATATTTATAGGAATTCAGGAATAATCCATGGACCACTATTCATCAGGGGATCGAACATGAAGACGCTCAATTCTTCGCCGCACGTTGTCAATGCGGTTTTTTCATTGCTGCTGTTGCTGTTTTTATCAGGATGCGCAAGCAAGTACCCGGTACTCGATGGGGGCGCGCCCCCGGTCCAGTCCACGCCTGACTATCTGATCGGGGCCGGTGATAACGTCAATATCTTCGTCTGGCGCAACCCCGAGCTCTCATCGTCCGTCACGGTACGTCCGGACGGGAAAATCACGACCCCGTTGATCGAGGATGTGCCTGCCAGCGGCAAGACCCCGACCCAGCTGGCCCGGGACATGGAAAAGGAACTCTCGGTGTATGTGAAGAACCCGGTGGTCACGGTGATGGTCGGTGGTTTTATCGGCCCCTACAGTGAACAGATCCGCGTGGTCGGGCAGGCAGCCAATCCGCAGGCCCTCGCTTATCGTGATCAGATGACCTTGCTTGATCTGATAATTGCAGTGGGTGGTTTGACTGAGTTCGCTGACGGCAACAAATCCAGCATCATACGTGTCGTCGATGGCGAATGGAAACAGTTCGGTGTGCGTATCGATGATCTCATCAACAGGGCGGATATCAGTGCGAGTGTCTACATGCTGCCCGGTGATATCCTCATCATTCCAGAGTCGTGGTTCTAGTGTGTGTTGACGGGACACAGGGGACGCATCTGGTAGTCGATAGTCAATATTAATAATCAAGCATTCAAGCATTAAAGTGGTGGATCGGTATTGAGGTTCTGGATACCGGTCTGGGTGATCAGGCAGGAGGCTACATGGTCCCGCAAATGCTGATAGCAACAATTTTGCGGGACTAGGGATGATTTTGAAATGCGTGAACTATACGATCTGATTCTGACCTATCTAAGCGGCATCTGGCGCAATCGCTGGTACATGATGCTGGCAGCCTGGCTCGTGTCAATTGTGGGTTGGGGGTACGTCTACCAGCTTCCCGATCAATACGAGGCGAGTGCGCGGGTTAACGTCGATACTCAGTCCATTCTTCAGCCGCTACTCAGAGGATTGACCATCGGTACGAACTCGCGCCAGCGGGTTGTACTGGTGACACGCACCCTGTTAAGCCGTCCCAATCTCGAAAAGCTGACGCGCATGACGGATCTCGACCTCGTGGCGACAACACCCCAGGAAATGGAGGAATTGCTGGATGATCTTGCCGATGACATCGACATCTCCACTACCCGCGAGCAGGACCTTTATACGATCTCCTATTCGGACAGTGACCCGCAGCTGGCCAAGCGGGTGGTGCAGTCACTGCTGACGATATTCGTCGAGAGCACCCTGGGTGAGAGTCGTCAAGAAACCGATAATGCGCAGGAATTTGTCGAAGGCCAGATAAAAGAGTACGAGGCCAAACTGAGAGAGGCGGAACTCAGGCTCGCTGACTTCAAGCGAGCCAATGTCGGCCTGATGCCGGGATCTGGTGAGGATTACTATGGCCAGTTAAAGGCAGCAATGGCTGATCTTCGGCAGGCGCGACTGACATTGCGGGAGGCGCAAAACCGGCGTAATCAGCTCAAGCAGCAAATGGAAGACGATGAAGATTCCTATCTCATGTTCAGCGAGTTGCAACCAGGTGCCGGTTCGGCACTGGATATGCGGATACAAGGCCTCAGTGAGCGTATGGATGATCTGCTGCTCAAATACACTGAAAAACACCCGGACGTGGTCGAAATAAAACAGCTCATGGCAACTCTGGAACAACAAAGGGAGGAAGAACGTGAGCTTATGGATGAAATGGACATGGGGCCTGCGGATAATCCTGTCTACCAGCAAATGAAAATGCAACTGGTGCAAGCTGATGCCCAGCTATCCTCGATTCGTGCGCGGGTTGGTGAATACCAGCATCGTGTGAACCAGCTCAAGGAACTGGTTGATACCATTCCCAAGATCGAGAGCGAATTCAAGCAGCTCAACCGGGACTATGAGGTTAATCAAAATAATTTCCAGACACTGCTTGCGCGCCGCGAGGCAGCCAATATCTCGGAACAGGCGGAAATCAGCGGCGACCAGATAAAATTCCGGGTTGTTGACCCGCCCCGGGTGCCGCTTAGTCCCTCCGCACCCAACCGGCCGTTGCTGATGACGGGCGTACTCCTTTTCAGTTTTATCGTCGGGGCCGCGCTGGCACTCTTCCTGTATCTGCTCCGGCCCACGCTGGATAGTCCAGGCACCGTCATGGACATCATAGGGAAACCCGTGCTGGGTGCGATCTCGATGGTTCATGACATGCAATGGAACAGGCAACGCCGCAATGCCGTGTTGTCCTATACCGTGGCCTGCCTGATGTTGTTGGTCGTGTATGTGGGTGTGATGGCAGTCGGTGAGATGGAAATCAATATGGCGGGAATACCCAAGGCACTGATGGGGCGTGGCTAATGAGCATTTTCGAGAA
Source organism: uncultured Ectothiorhodospiraceae bacterium (assembly GCA_947259415.1). Classification (GTDB taxonomy): domain Bacteria; phylum Pseudomonadota; class Gammaproteobacteria; order UBA9214; family UBA9214; genus CAMYJZ01. The sequence continues at coordinate 4,114 of CAMYMI010000045.1, forward strand.
GGCATTTGAGAAGCGGGGGGACAAGTCCGGTCCCGACGAGGGGGATGAACTGTTACGGCCCCTGGATGATTTCCCGGACATCACGGAATCAGGCGATTCGCTTATTGCCGGTCAGCAGGAGGGCAATGTCGGTGCGGCACTACCCGCCGACACGGGACCATGGGACGAAGATGCCAATCAGGATGACGGTCCCGGAAGGCAGATCAAGCTGGATCTCACTGGCCTTAAAGCAGCGGGGCTGGTCGATCCCCGCGCAGACAAGACCAACCGGACAGCGGAAGAATTCCGGCGCATCAAGCGCCCCTTGTTGATGCATGCCGGGGGGAAGGGCGCCAGTCAGGTCGAGAATGCCAATCTGATCATGGTCACCAGCGCCCTTGCCGGAGAGGGCAAGACCTTCACCGCGATCAATCTGGCCATGAGCATCGCCATTGAAATGGATAAAACCGTCCTACTGGTGGATGCCGATGTGGCCAAGCCCGATGTGACCTCCAGGCTGGGTGTGCAGGCCGAAGCGGGCCTGATCGATGTACTGCTGGACGAGGGGTCCGCATTGCAGGACGTGCTTCTTAAAACCGATATCCCCAAATTGACCCTGTTGCCATCCGGCCGGCGTCATGTGCATGCGACGGAACTGCTGGCCAGTGAGCGCATGCGTCAACTGACGCTGGAGCTGTCGACACGCTACCCCGACCGCATCGTGATTGTTGACTCCCCGCCACTGCTGCTGACCAATGAGGCCCGCGTGCTGGCGGGCTTGATGGGGCAGATTGTCGTCGTTGTCGAGGAGGGGAGAACCCCCCAGGATGTGGTCAAGGAAGCGGTGGCCTTGCTTGATGCCAATGAGATCGTCGGCGTGGTGTTGAACAAGGGCATGCGCAGGGGCCGGGGTCATACGGCTATGGCTATGGGTATGGTTATGGCTATGGCCGGTAATGCCTGCATAAGCCATCAAACACGTTACCCGCCTGGCCGCCCCTCAAGAGTATGTGGGCGCACTGTGGCGCTGGGGTGTCTTATGGTGTCCGTGAGCGTGGTCGAGGCGGGGAAGTGGGACATCACCCCGCGCCTGTCGGTGGCAGAGGTCTATAGCGACAACATCAATCTCGACGACGATAACAAGGAAAGCGACCTGGTCACGGTGGTGACACCCGGGCTCAGTGTCCATGGCCAGGGTGGCCGGCTTGTGGTCGACCTGGACTACGAGTTAGAGAACACTGTATTTCTGGACAACAGCGACGCCAACGGCAGTTTCCACAAGCTGTCCGCGGACGCAACGGCCGAAGTGACAAGGCAACCGGACCGATTTCTTCACCTATAGCCTGAGCCCTTATATCCGGCCCCATTTCGGCAACTACGCGGATGCGACGCTACGCTACACCAATAGCCAGGCAGTCTATGACGGGAGCATCTCCGATACCCTGGAGAACCGATTCAACGCAGGCATTGTCAGCGGGCGCAAGTTCGGGCCGCTGTCCTGGTCGGCCAACTACGATTTCGCGGATGTCGAGCGGGACGACGATACCGACGAACGCTATGAAAATGCCGACGCATCGGCGCGCTACCGTATCACTGACCAATTCAGTCTGGTCGGCCAGGCGGGCTATGCCAACAATGATTTCCGGACCATCGAGGTCATTGAAAATGGCTCTTATTGGGCCCTCGGTGCCTTCTGGCGGCCCAGCCGCTACTACTCGATTGAGGCTACCCAGGGTGACAGATCTAAGACCGCCACCCTTAGTCTCTATCCCACGCGGCGAACCTCGCTTGTCATCAACTTCCGCGACCGCGATGTTGGCCTGAATCCAGGAGAGGTCTGGAGTGGCTCCTTTCAACACCGCACGCGGCGTACCAACTGGCAAGCAAATTATCTCGAGGACACCACGACAGAGCGGCAGTCACTGTTTGTAACCGATGTGCTG
>CAMYMI010000045.1:6044-6780 GCA_947259415.1 uncultured Ectothiorhodospiraceae bacterium
TAGAGGTGCCGATTGATCCCGTCTTCTCGCTCAGGGACGAAGTCATCGAGCGTAAACGTGCCTCGGGCTCGATTGGCATGAAAACCGGCCGGAGCGATCTGCTGTTCACAGTCTTTGATGAGCGCCGTGATTTTCTGTCTACCTTGACCGAAGAGCGGATCAGGGGGGTGAGCAGTTCGTGGAACTGGCGATTTGCCCCGCGTACCAATTCACTGCTGGCGGCATCGTGGCAGCGGCGCACGGACGAGGATGACATCGACCGCGACTTCTGGTACCTGCAGGCACAGCTAAAACGCCAGATCAGGCCAAAACTGGACGGTTCTGTCGAATACCGCTTTTCCCGGCAGGAAGATGATGATGACCGGAATAATTATGACGAGAATCGGATAATGGCCCGCGTGACGGCCTATTTCTAGTTATGTATGAGAAATTCTACAATCTGAGTGCGAAGCCGTTTCGACTGAGTCCGGATCCGCGTTATTTGTATCGCAGCACCGGGCATGGAAAGGCCCTGGCCTATCTTCAATACGGTCTGCAGTTGGGGGAGGGCTTTATTGTCGTAACCGGCCACATTGGTGCGGGCAAGACAACCCTGGCCCGCCTGATTCTTGCGCGGGTCAACAAGGCCAAGGTACTTGCCGTTGAGCTGGTCACCACGATGCTGGACTCCGATGATGTGCTGCGCCTGGTGGCAGCTGCCCTGGGGCTGGCGCACCAGGGTCTGTCCAAGGCGGCC
>CAMYMI010000046.1 GCA_947259415.1 uncultured Ectothiorhodospiraceae bacterium
GCAACTTGAGGAACTCGAATCCTCTTTGAATCCCAGCAAACTCAGCTACCTCAAGCATGCCTGGAGTTACGTGAGCCACAAGTGGCGACGTCGCGGTGTTGTGAGTGCGAATAACATTCTGGCGAAAATCATGGAAGGCGTCGGACGAACAGCATCGGAGTTTGTCGAGAAGAACAACAAACGAGTCAGCGGGGAGGTACTTGTTTCCATTGCGGGTTTTTTGCAGCCCGGTGACGTCATCATTACGCGACACGCCAAGGCACTGACGAACCTCTTCATTCCCGGCTTCTGGCCACACGCCGCGCTTTACGTTGGCAGGTCCGGACAACGAGAGGCCGAGCATTGTGTACTGGAAGCACGCAAAGACGGTGTGCGCCTGCGCCCCCTGCAAGACACGCTGTCCGTCGATGCGTTTGTCGTGCTACGCCCGAATCTCGACTCGGAGAGTATCGGCAAAGCGATCGAGCGAGCGATTATGCACGAGGGCAAGATGTACAACTTCGACTTCGACTTTTTCAATTCTGACCGGGTTGTTTGCACCGAACTGGTCTACCGTTGTTACGACGGTTTGGCCGACCTGCGGATTCCTCTGAATGACCGTGCCGGCCGCAAGGTCCTTTCAGCAGAAGATTTTCTCGATTTCGCTCTCGACACCCGGGCCTTTGAACCCGTAGCAATATTCGGCGTCGAGCGGTGTGACGGCGCAGTGATGTATGGCGAGGCAGTTCACGACATACTGGTAGCGAGTTACCGAAACCCGTCGTGACAAGGACGTCGCTTTACTGAGTGAATGACTCCACCTTGCGACCTGCTTGAGATCCGACCGCGATGCGATAGGTAATCGAATGCCCCTATAGCTGATCCATCGGCCCCGCTTCGACCGCTTCCCTGGACAGATAGCTGTTCTCGGCGTCCCGTTCGAGCAATCCCTGCCGTTCGGGGAAACGGCCGAAACGCCGCGCGACGGTATGGGCCAGGCGGGTGAGTTCAGCACTTGCCTGTGCCTTCACCCACCGAAAACGCAGCTATCCATCAGTACCGGGCGGCTCGCGAACAGGAACCGTAATGGATATGGCAAACTCAATATACATTGGCGCACCGGCTGGCAATCAATAGGATCACACCCACTGCTGTCCCATAAACATGAAATGAAAAAGGCTTAAACCCCAACGAGTTGTTACAAAGAAGTTGAATGGTGGCCAGGGACAGAATCGAACCACGGGGATTTTCAGTCCTGACTAGGCCAACCAGTGACTATATTTTTCAATGACTTGCCGGGACGCCCGTTGCATGATTTGCATAATAATGCACAACCGAGCTGGACTGATTCACGCAAAATTCACGCATGGGAAAGCCTTTTACTGAAGGATAAAATTTTCTACGCAGCTGAATAAGCTAATTTACGTTAGACGTGATAGGCTAATTATGATACAACGCTGAAAGCTAAATTTCACACTGCAGAATAAGCTAAGGAATATAGCCTGCCCATGGCAACGCCTTCGGAAAAACTGGCTGGGTCTCTGGAAGTCCTGCACGCGCTCCAGGCTCGCGGCGTCATTGCTATCCGCTCCCGGGACCTGACTCGCACGCACCGGGAGCGCCTGCTCGAAAACGGTTTCCTGCAGGAAATCATGAAAGGCTGGTACATAGCCTCCCGGCCTGATGAAGGCCGTGGTGACAGCACGGCATGGTATGCCTCCTTCTGGGATTTCTGCGCCGCCTATTTAAGTGAGCGTTTCGGCACCGAATGGTGCCTTTCACCCGAGCAGTCTTTGTCCCTCCATGCCGGTGACCGGGCAGTTCCTGGTCAATTGCTCGTCCGCTCTCCAAAGGCACGCAACAATGTGACGCGCCTGGCGTTCGACACATCTATACTGGAAGTGCGATCCAATTTGCCCACGCCTGGGAACACCGAAGATAAAGAGGGCCTACGCGTGTTTTCCCTAGCATCTGCATTGGTTGCCTGCACCCCAGGTTTTTTCACACAAAAGCCAACGGATGTACGCACCGCGTTATCCATGGTCCCCGATGCATCCGAGCTTCTGTCCAAACTGCTGGAAGGTGGACATAGTACCATTGCGGGCCGCCTGTCAGGTGCATTTCGAAATATCGGACGCGATCGTACCGCCGATGATATTCTGGAAACTATGCGTGCGGGCGGTTATACGGTCAGGGAAACCGATCCGTTCGTGACCCGATCAACCATCACCCTTCCGCCCCGCGAGAGATCACCCTACGTCAATCGCCTGCGCCTGATGTGGGCGCAAATGCGTCCGGTAGTCATCGATCAATTCCCGCCAGCACCCGGCCTTCCAACCGATACCCAGGCTTACATGCAACATGTTGAGGATGTCTATGTCACCGACGCGTACCACTCCCTGTCGATTGAAGGTTACCGTGTCAGCCCGGAACTGATCGAACGGGTGCGCAGTGGAAACTGGAATCCCGATGATGACAAGGCAGATCGTGAACAGGCTGATGCATTGGCGGCACGCGGCTACTATCAGGCTTTCCAGGCTGTCAAGCACAGCCTGGGCAAGGTTCTGCAGGGTGAGAACCCTGGCACAATAGCCGACAAGGATCACGGCACATGGTATCGGGAAATGTTTGCCCCCAGTACCGTAGCGGGCGTCGTCAAACCGGCTGATCTCGCCGGTTATCGCAATGGTCCGGTCTTTATCCGCAGATCCATGCATGTTCCGCCCGGCCGCGAGGCGGTACGCGACCTCATGCCCGCTTTATTCGAGCTGCTACAGGAAGAAACCGATGCCGGCGTGCGAGCCGTACTGGGACATTTCGTGTTCGTGTATATCCATCCCTATTTGGACGGCAATGGACGGATGGGGCGATTTCTGATGAATGTCATGCTCGCCAGCGGCGGCTATCCATGGACGGTCATACCGGTGGACGAACGCAATACCTATATGGCCGCACTTGAAGAGGCCAGCGTGCGACAGAATATTACACCGTTCACCAGGTTCATCGCTCACCTTGTCGATGCGGGACTTAAAGGCAAGCCAGCCCCGGAGGTTCCCTGAAAATGCCGGCTGTCAGCCGCAACGATCCCTGCCCCTGCGGTAGCGGGAAAAAATACAAAAAGTGCTGCCTGGGAAAGGAGGAATCGGGTACCTCTGGCCTTGGGGCTGCAGTGGTATCTGATGAATTACGCAAAGTGCTTGGGGACAGGCAATTCAGGTCATTGAAAGAGGTTCAGACATTTCTGGATCACCATGTGCAACGGCAAAACCAAAGACCAGTGGACGAGTTTCACGGCTTGTCGCCGGAGCAGATGTATCAGATGTTGAACTTCCCGTTTACATCACCGGAACTGGTCTGCTTTCCCGAGGTACTCGACACAGCCCCGGCAGCACCAATACTGACCCTGTTCAATCTGCTGGCGGAGGCCATTGGCGAGCAGGGACTGAAACCGACTACCAAGGGAAATCTGCCGCAAAAGTTCTGCCGCGAGGCCGCGCAGGTCTACTGGGCCGAGGAGACCTACCACGAGCTCACGCGCTATGGCGGCATTAACAAAGAGGATGATTTTTCCGACCTGCACAACACCCGCCTGGTGGCCGAACTGGCGGGTCTGGTCCGCAAGTACAAGGGCCGGTTCATTCTCAGTCGTGACTGCCGGAAGTTGCTGGCCGTGAATGGCCTCGCAGCCATATATCCCACCCTGTTCAGAACCTTTATCGAGCAGTTCAATTGGGCCTATCAGGATGGCTACCCGGAACTCCGCTTTATCCAGACAGCGTTCCTGTTCACGCTCTACCTGCTGATGCAGTATGGCGACACCTGGCGGCCCCACGAATTTTACGAAGACAGTTTTCTGCGCGCCTTCCCTGCAGTGCTGGATGAGGTGCCGCCAAGGCCGGTCTTTACACCGGAGGAGGAAGTACGCAACTGTTATACATGGCGCACGCTGGTGCATTTTGCTGGCTTTCTGGGCCTGGCAGCAGTAGAACCCGTAACCGACGAGCTCCTGTGCCGTGAATATCGGGTGAAAGCCCTGCCACTGCTGCATGAAGCTGTACAGTTTCAGCTTTCCGGGTGACGGTCTATGGCAAGAAAACGCAAACCGGACGATCCTCTGGTAGCCTTGCTGGCGACAGCACCGCCCCGGGTGCTGGCTGACCTCCTCATCCGACTGGCCGCCGCACGGTCTGATGTCCGCCGCGAATGCTTCGATTTTTTAAAGAAACATGTTCCCCTGTCAAACAGTCAGCATAAACAGTCTGATGGCGAGGTACTACTGGCGTTCTGGTCCGAGCTGGTCCCGGATCTGAGTGAGCTGGATGACTACGGTGGTGGCGATTATGAGCAGGCGGACCATGTCGCAAGCCTGCTTTACGAAATCGAACAAATGCTGTCCCGGGAAAAGATTGACGCCGGGTACCGGCGCGAACTGCTGAATAACGTCCTGCCTTACATCGACAGTGGCAATGCGGGCCTTGACGATGACCTGTACGCGGTAGCCTATGCTGCCTGCTATGACGATCACGATCTGCGCTTGCTGGCAGAGGCGTTCGAGGCCATGCAGGGAGAATGGAAGATCGACCATGCCCGCCGCATTTACCGCAAGATTGGTGATCGGGACAAATACCTCGAATTGCGCAACCGGAAAATGATCTATGGCGGGGATTACCATGATCTGGCGAGTTTCTACTGGAAAGCCGGCGAAAAGAAGCAGGCCATGCAGGTTGCCGAGGATGGGTTACGCAATGGCCAGGGTCGCATGGATGAACTGCGGCAGTTTGTCGCCCAACGAGCCAAGGATACCGGTAATCGTGAACGCTATCTGGAATTGCAGTACGCACAGGCGGTTGACCACCTGACATGCGATAAATACAAGACCTTCCGTAAACTCTGCACGGCTGCTGAATGGAAAGCCTATGAAGCGAAGATCCTTGCACGGGTGAAGGATGCGTGGGAATCGGAACAACTCAGGATCCATATGCACCGAAAGGAGTATGACAAGGCGGTGGCGGTTCTAAGTAGAGGACGCTATCCACTTACAGCCTGGGATAGCGATTACCAACTCCAGATAGCGAAAAGGCTCGAACACCGTTTTCCCGAAGAGATCCTGAAGTACTACCTGTCCGGGCTGGGCAACCTGAAGAGCAATGCCGTGCGCAAGGAATACGCCCGCAAGGCACAGGTGATGGCCAAGGTCCGGCGCCTGCTCGTCGAGGTGCTTTGTGACAAGGATCGGTGGCACACGTTTGCCACCAAAGTCAAACAGGACAACATCAAGCGCCCTGCGTTCCAGGAGGAATTTACCAAAGTCGTGCCAGGCTGGCGGGAACTGAGATAAGACCAGCGATGCATTCTTGGACAACAAAGACTGTCTGTGCTGCGCGAAGAAGAACTCGCGTCGTTTACGGCAACAATCTCCGGTGTCTTTCAACGATTTTTAAACCGACACATGGACCAATAATCCCCGTGTCGGATTTTCGGTGGTTGGAATGATGCTTGCTCGGGTTTCTTACTCATTGTTTTTATTTGAAATAATGATGGTGGCCAGGGACAGAATCGAACTGCCGACACGGGGATTTTCAGGGCCAGTAAAATCAATAACTTACTGATTAGCTTGAAACAGGGGTTCTTCGGTA
>CAMYMI010000047.1 GCA_947259415.1 uncultured Ectothiorhodospiraceae bacterium
GAGATCACGTGGTGCACGGTCTGACCGAAACGTCGGGGCACAACCGAGGTGGGTGCAGATACCAATGACGACAAGGTATTCCGCTTTGATTGAACGGAATATATTCTGCGCATAGACCGGCTGCTGGGTTTCCACGAAAGAATCCGGGTCACGCAAACGTTCACGAAGTGACGCCGAGTTGAGGTCTTCCAGCATTTCGGGCGTGCGCCGCAGAATCCACAGCGGCTTGCCGCGCCACTTCACGGTGATCTGCTGGCCGGGTTCGAGCTTACTGACATCGATATTAACCGGCGCGCCCGCCGAGCGCGCCTTTGCGCTGGGGTTCATGGCGGAGATGAAGGGCACAGCCGCTGTGATGATCCCGGTGCCAGCGACCACGGTGGTGGCAGCCACCAGGAACCGGCGACGCTTGAGATCAACATTTGCGGTTGTCAGGGCAATTTCATTCATTGCGATCTCCACTAAAACCCCGCCGGCTCACTGGACTATGGCCATCTGATGCCCTTCACCGGCAGGCAGGTTGATCTCGCCCAGTACCGTCAGGGTATTCTGATCGATCACCCAGATTTTCGGGGCCTTGCGGCTGGAGACATAGACCTTGCCGGTGCCATGGATGGTGTTCAGGTGATAGGGTGCTGGCGCCAGACTGATCTCATGGACCACTTTCCCGGTGTCCGTATCGAGCGCCAAGAGCTTGTCACCCTGTTTGCTGCTGACGAACAACGTCTTGCCGTCATCAGCAATATCCAGGCCGTGGACGTTGTCGCCGATCTGCCAGGCAGCGACGACCTTGCCGGTCCTGATCGAAACCGCAGAGACCTTGCCCGCCTTCGGGTTGGTTATGAACAGCCTGCTCCCGTCCCCGGACAGCACCATGTGTTCCGGCCCAGGACCGCCCTCGAGTGTCCGTATGACGGTCCAGGTTGCCACATCGATCTCACTGACAGTACCGTTACCACTGTTAGTGACGAACGCTCGCTTGCCGTCGGGAGTCACCACGGAGTAGTTCGGCGCCGTACCGGTATTGACGGTTTTCACAACCTGGTTGCTCTGCAGATCAACGACGCTCACATAACCTCGCGTCGCATGTGTTGAAAGTACAAAACGCCCATCCGGGGTAATGGCCTGATGGTGGGTCCAGCCGGATACCGGGATGGTGAGCATTACATGTCCGTGCCCTGGATGAATCAGGAACAGCTTGCTGTTCGGGGTATCGGCCTGTTGCCCGGTAGCCAATGGCGTTTCATTCAGGCTGCCGGCCACCAAGTATTCGCCATCCGGTGTTGCTACCAGCCCATGCGGATTGTCGATACCCGTGATAGTCGCGGTGATCCTGTCGGTGGCGGCATCCACGGCGATGACCTGGTTCCCCGATCCGAGCGGGATATAAACTGTCGGCTCGGCCTGGGCACTGCCCATGCCGATGATCATTCCCGTGATGTAAACGAATATCAGTCGATGGATATTCATGGTTACCTCCGACCCCGGAGCTCCTGCTTGCTTTTTTATAGGCGGTGTCTGCCAGAGCCCCGGGCATGTTCAGCATCTATAGGACTTTCCACCTGTCATCAATACAAATAGGACCACTCGGTGGTTGTCCCATGGTGATTAATTGCCAGCATCTCGAGCAAGCGCCCCATTAACCGCAGGTTATCGAGAATTTCCTGCTGGGAAAGGACTTCACCGCTGGCCGTGTCAACGGCGGCATTGCGCTTGTTCAGGTCCGCCAGAATTTCACGCATCAGTTCCATGTGTTTGAGCCGGGCCTTACCGGCCTCGGCCTGGGACAGTTCTCCGCTGTGTGCCTTGTCGAAGGCCATCTGGCACTGGTTGAGCTTTTCATCCAGCAATGAAGACCCGGCGTACACATTCAATGAAAAGCCGGCAATCACGGCTGGGATAACCAAAACAGTCAGTAAACGGGTAATAGGCTTGCTATTCATGCGATTCTCCTGTTGCGTTGTACAAGGTTTATGTTGCAGCCAATACAACCGGTATGTTGTTAACACCTTCGCTAATAACTCTACAACCTGTACCTTGGACACAGGTCAAGGTTTTATTGAAAAATAGTTATCGGGTGGTGCAGGCCTACGCGGGCCGGGTTTCCCGGAGCGCATCACGTACCCGTTCCAGTTTGCCGCGCACCTCGATGGCCAGTGCCTCGACACCGGGTTTATCCACCAGCCCAAGCACCGCCGCCGGGTACACGAAGGCGGCCGCGACCGAGCCCTTATCCTCCTGCCATACCACGACGTTACACGGCAGCAACAGGCCGATATCCGGGTTCGCCTCCAGGGCTTGGTACGCCAACGGGTATTACAGGCACCCTGGGTGGTATAGGGCAACCGGCCCACATCGAGTTTGGCCTTGAAGGTCGTCTTTGCATCGATTTCCGTGAGGATGCCGAAACCCTGATCCTTCAGGGCATCGATAATCCGTCTAATAGCGTCCTCGAAACTATCATTCAGATTGATTGAATAGCCATATATCATTATTTTTCCTGGTCATAGCATTCGCTTTACCTGCATCTCCCGGATTGACACACATTCAGTAACGACTGAACACCGTGGTCTCTCCTTTCCTGGAGAATGTCAGTACGTCATAGCTGTCTTGACGGGAACCTTCCATACCGGGCGAACCCATTGGCATCCCCGGCACCGTCAGACCGGCGACATTTGGTCGTTCTTTCAACAGACGTTTGATATCGACAGCAGGAACGTGCCCTTCTATCACATAGCCGCTGATGATCGCGGTATGACAGGAAGCCAGTTGACGAGTGATGCCGGCTTCGGATTTGATACTGTTCATGTTCTGCTGGTCGATAGCTTCGACCTCGAACCCATTGTCCTGCAAGTGACGCACCCATTGACTGCAACAACCGCAGGTGGGTGACTTGTACACGGTGATGGGTTCTAGATCAGCCGGCTTGTCCGAGTCGGAACAGGCCGCCTGGGGGATCAGTCCGGCAAGCATCACACCTGCTGCCAAGTATCGCCAGAAAACGTGTTTACGCATGCCGTCACACCTCTTGTTTACTCTCGTTCAATGACTGCTCCCATCGGGACATTGATGCCCCGATGGGAGCGCTACAACTATTGACCAAAGTTCTCGCGCAGATAGCCCAGTACCGCACGGACACCCGCCTCGTTCAGGCCAGGATTGCCACCTTTTGCGGGCATGGCCATCGGCGAGCCCGGACTCTGGAAACCCTCTGTGATGTGCTGGATGAGGGTGTCATCGGGTTTTGCCAGCGGTCCGTCCGGCGCCGTGAAGTCCGGCACCCCCGGCATGCCGCCGGCACCGTCCGCGCCGTGGCAGGCAACACAGGTCTGGTTGTAGATTTCGCTACCGGACAAGGTCGTGTGAGTCGTCTCTTTGGCTACCGTCCTTGCCGAAACCTTCACCGGCAACGGGTTATTGGATGCCTGCAGAAAGGCCAGTATGTCCCGTTGCTGCTGCCCCGTCAGACCTGCGCGCACCCGCATATGGGTCACGATGGGTTTCCACAGGTCATCACGGAACTCATTCGGATTGCGCATCTCATGGCAACGGGCACAGTTCTGGTTCCAGCTTGTCGCGCCACGCGAGATATCACCCTCAGCGCCGTCTCCTGCACTGGCAACTGACGGTATGTACACAGTGGCCGACAAGATGATGAGCCCGGGAAGTCGAAGGTCACGCAGCTTTGATAGTATTTTGCGATTCATGTCATATCCTCCTCAGAATCCGTAGGCGAATTGGACCTGGAAAACATCATCATCGGCATGAGATCCGCTGACGCCGTCATTGATGTTATAGGCTAATTTCGCCATCGCGTTGGGCGCGAGCAGGTAATTGATTCCCAGTGCCGTTTGCTCCTGGTCCTGGCTGTCATGTGGCGAGTCAAAGTCCGTATAACGCAGCACACCTTCCCAGTTCGTCGGCAGGAAACGGTAGGCGGCCTGTGCATACCATGCTTCCCATTCCGATGAATCGGGTGCCACACTGACCGACGAGGATCCGACTTCCTGTTTAACGTACTCGCCCCTCAGACGAAGATTGTTCCATTTCCAGGCAAAGTCCGCGCCGAAGACATCATAGTCGCGGGTTGCATCCGGCTCGTCTTCGCCAGCCACCTCACCCGTTGCGACGGAAACCCCGATCTCCAGCATTGGAATCGGCAGGAACCCCAGCCGCCCCCCGATCACCAGTTCATCGTCGTCGTTTGATGCTCGACCTTCCGCATGTACTTCATGGATTTCAAACTCGCCATCTTCTTCCTCGATTTCCAGAACCGGCCCGTTCCCAACATACACGGCGTAGTTGGCAAACCTGGAATTATTCCCAACCGGGAAGCCGCCACGGGCCTGCAGGCCCAACTCCGATACCGGAGCGGCTCCATCGTGACCAAACCCGGGTGGCGCGGAAGGTAACTTATTGATCCAGGCGGGGTGGATATTCTGCCGGAACTGACCGATGGGACTCCGGTCAGGTATTCCAGCGCTAGTTCGGTTTCACCATGCTCATCGACCTCTAGTTCGAGCTCGGCCTCCAGCATTAACAGGTCTTTGTACTGGTAGTGGAAGATCGGATTGAATTGGACGCCACTGAAGGCGCCGTTTTCATCGTCACTGTCCGAATAGGTAACGGCACCGTAACCGGCGAGATGAACGACGGAGTCGGTATTTGTCCATTCCGATGCCTTTGCCGAGACCTCCGCGACTTCATCCTTGATCGTCGCGACTTCCTGTTTGCTGGCGCTTTTCGCTTCGTACTGTTTCAGTGTTTCCTCGACCTGCTGTAGCTGTTTCTGCAATGCCTCGACCTGTGACTTGAGCGCGTCATAGGCCGCATCGGCTGATACGCTCAGTGGCAAAGCGAATAAAACAGCGGCTGCGACTGTTCCAAATGTGATTTGATTGCGTGCGTATTTCATGACTCCTCCCTTTCAGTGATTACACTGCCTCGCGCTCGGCCAGCCGACATTGGCTGGATTCATTGACGCGCATCATTTAACCTCGACCCTGCCGGTCATGCCGGCCTCGAGGTGACCGGGTACGAGGCAGGCAAAATCGAAGGTGCCCGACCTGTCGAACTACCAGACCAGCTCGCCGCGCTGCCCCGGGGCCAGCGCAGGATGGGCGCCGGTATGGAGCCGTTGATGGTCGTCGCCAGGCGCGGCGCACCGGTAAAGTTGACCGGTGTCTCCGCAATGGTGAGGTCGAACTCGGTGCCGGAGAGAACCGGGGCGGCCCCGGTGACGGCGCCAGGTGCCACCCCCGCCCGGACCGGTCCGAGCCAGGACGACAGGCCCAGCAATACACCGCCGGCGGCCAAGCCCTGCAGGAAACGCCGGCGCGGCTGATCGGGCACTATCAGGGAAGATGAGTATTTGCGTGTCATCCTGGGTTGTCCTGCAGTCGCACGTCGCCCCGGCCCGCTTGTGTCCAGGACAGTTCGATGCCATTCGACGGCTCTACTGGAGTGCATGGTATCGACAGGCCTCTGTCGCTGGCATGACACAACCATTACAATTTTGTAATCTGTCTGTCATCTTGCTGCCAGCGGGGCGCGGGTAGTCTAGCTACAGGCTCGCGCGCCCCGCTTCACCGAGCGCTACAGGGTGGCAGTCTCCGCATCGTTGATTTAGCAGCCAGAGGTGTCAGGGACCACACATGAAGATCCTGATCGTCGAAGACGAAGCGAAAATCAGTGATTATCTCCGGCAGGGACTCAGCGAGGCAGGCTTTGTGGTCGATCATGCCCGCAATGGCCTGGACGGGTATCACCTCGCCATGACGGAGCACTATGATCTGCTCATCCTTGACGTCATGCTGCCGGACGTCGACGGCTGGCGCATCCTCGAATCGGTACGCGAGGCGGGCAAGCAGGTCCCGGTGCTGTTTCTTACGGCGCGCAAGAGCGTGGATGATCGCGTCAAGGGGCTGGAACTCGGCGCCGACGACTATCTGGTCAAGCCGTTCGCGTTCGCCGAATTGCTGGCGCGAGTTCGTACGCTACTGCGGCGCGGCACCAGCCCGGCCACTGAAACAACCCTGGCAGTCGCCGATCTCGAGCTGGATCTGTTACGACGGCGTGTCACGCGCTCGGGACAGCGGATTGCCCTTACCGCCAAGGAATTTGCGCTGCTGGAACTCCTGATACGCCATCGGGACGAAGTGCTGCCCCGCTCCCTGATCGCCTCACAGGTCTGGGACATGAACTTCGACAGCGATTCCAACGTCATTGACGTCGCCATCCGGCGCTTGCGCGCCAAGATCGACGATGATTTCGAACCCAAGCTCATCCACACCGTGCGGGGTATGGGCTACATGCTCGATACTTCAGGCGAGGCCTAAGCGACTCATGCGCCGACCCCCTTCTCTCACGCTGCGCCTGACAGTGCTGTTTGGTATTGCGGCAGCCACGATCTTCCTCGTGTTTGGCTGGGTCATAAGCCGTTCGATAGAAAACCATTTTGAAGAGGGTGATATCGCTGAACTCAGGATCATTGCCAGCACCATAGAGGAAGGACTGTCCGGCGTCCGCACCGGAGCCGACTTAGTCTCTCTTGAACGCAGGTTCGAGGATATCCTCACGAGTCACCACCGGGCGTCTCTGTATATCCTCGGTGATGACAAGCGACTGATCTATACGAGCCCGGAAACTGATCTTTCAACTTTTGCGCAATCGCTCAACGGATACGCTGGCGGTGACTCCGTGCGTCGGTGGAGAGATGCACAGCACAATTACCGCGTACTGATCCGGCACGTAGGCGAACACGGGATCACAGCGAGCACGCCCTATACCATGATCATCGCCGTTCAGATCGATTTCCACCTGCGGTTTCTCGAACGATTCCGCCGGACCTTGTGGTTAATGATCGCCAGCAGCGTCGCCATCATGACTGTCATGGGGTGGATCGCAGTCCGGCAGGGCCATGCGCCTCTCCGTGACATTGTCGCCAAAATCCGCCGCATCAGTGCCGACGAGTTGAGCACCCGCCTGGCCCCCGAAACCGTACCCGGCGAACTCACGGATCTTGCGGTCTCATTCAATGAGATGCTCCAGCGGGTAGATGAGGCGTTTCACCGGCTCTCGGATTTCAACGTCGACATCGCCCATGAGCTGCGCACGCCTATAACGAACCTCATGACCCAGACTCAAGTCGCCCTCTCGCGGGTACGCACTATCGACGAGTACCGGGAAATACTCTACTCGAACATGGAGGAATACGAACGCATGGCGCAAATGGTCGGCGATATGCTCTTTCTGGCGCAGTCTGACAATCATCCTCGAAAGATAGACGCCATTGATCTGGAAATGGCAAGGGAAGTGCGCAAGCTGTTCGACTATTATGAAGGCTGGGCGGAAGAGCGTGGCGTCACGCTGGCATTGGAGGGCACCGCCATGGCCACCGCTGACCGGCTAATGCTGCAGCGTGCGCTGGGCAACCTCCTGTCCAACGCCATCCGACATACAGCGAGCGGTGAAACCGTCAGGGTGGAGCTCCTCACATTGAATGAGGGTGAAGTCAGTATTGTGGTCGAGAATCCCGGTACCGGTATACCACCCGAACACCTGCCGAAATTGTTCGACCGCTTCTATCGCGTCGATCCGTCAAGGCATCGTAATGGTAGTGGTGCCGGCCTCGGGCTGGCCATCGTTAAATCGATTGTCGAAGCTCATGGCGGAACCATTGACGTGATTTCCACTGCAGGCCGTACCAGATTTCATATCCTCTTGCCCAGATCATCGACGCCAGCAACACACATTCATGTATAGAATGAACAGGCGTCACCAGTCGGTCATCTGTTGCTGATATTATTGTAGAATGGTTGACTTCTCCCCCACTAGAGAGATTTCCCGTTAAATTAACCGCAGGGAGGTCTCGATATGAAGGGCCACCCTCTTAAGAGGAGGAATGTTATGCAGAGGTTGGTCCATTATTATGTTTGAAACTATATTAGCGGTTGTCTAATCTAGGGCACAAATTAGGGTGAATTCGGAAATGAGATGTTGAATCCACTTGGCGGTAATGATCCATCGTAAGGTTGGGGAAGGGATATTGAGTACGACACGAAGACAGGTGTTGAAGGTCATGGGAGCGGTGGCAGCAGCGCGCCTTCGTCCCGGGCTCGCCGTGGGAGCTGCGCAGATGCTCGGCGGGTGCGGTGGAGGAAGCAGCGATGTTCCTGTATCTGATCCGGACGTCAATCCTATGGGTTCACCGCTCCGTATCCCTCCCGTTCTCAACCCTTCTTCGGCAACAGCAACGGAGGATTTCTATGTCCTTTCCGTTGCCGAGTCGGAAATCGAGATTCTCCCAGGCAAGTCGACCCGTATACTCGGATTCGATGGCATGATGCCCGGACCCACCATCCGGGCGCGGGCAGGGCGCCCGGTCACGGTGTCACTCTTGAACGAACTTCCCCAGACAACCTTAGGGGATACTCCGGGAGAGTTGGTCATCCACCTTCACGGTGGACACGTGCCGGCGTCCGAGGACGGATTCCCGACAGACACCGTCCAACCGGGCACGAGCCGGACGTATACCTACCCCAATAACCAGCTCCCTGCCACGCTCTGGTACCACGATCACCTGATGGACTTCACCGGACCCCACGTGTGGTTTGGG
>CAMYMI010000048.1 GCA_947259415.1 uncultured Ectothiorhodospiraceae bacterium
TTCGTCGCCCTGCTCAACGTCTACATGTTCGCGGGGGTCGAGGCCCTGGATGAGGCGCAGAAGCTGGCGATCTACATCCGCATCTACGAGCTGGCGCTGATCATCCCCGTGATCTCGGTGGCCGGTGTGCTGCTCGGCGGAATCCTCAAGCGCCGTGAACTGCGGCGGCTGCGTCGTCACGGCATCGACCGCGCGAAGGCCGAGGAGATGGTGCACGGGCGCCCCGAGCGCGTCCCGCCCAACTGGTGGATACTGGGGGGCAGCCTGGTGTTCGTGATCTTCACCGTCAGCATGGGCCTGGGCGAGGTGCCCTTCAACCAGGAGATCATCTTCGTCGGCTCGCTGCTGATTGTGCTGTTTCTGATCAACCGCCTGGTGAAGGTGCTCGAGCCCGCGGCCCGCAACGTGTTGGTGGGTACGGCCATCATTATCTTCATCTACCGCGCCATGCCCACCCCGGGTGCGGGCCAGACCTGGTGGATGATCGACCAGCTCGGTTTCGACCAGCAGTTCCTGTCGGTGCTGTCGCTGATCAGCAGCGCCCTGGCGCTGTTCGGCATGTTCATCTTCCGCCGCTTCATGGCGGAGAAGTCCATCGCCTATATCGTCGTGTTCCTCACGATCATCNNNGGTGGCCATGATCCCGATGCTCGCCTGGATCGCCAACTCGGCCCCGGCGCAGCTCAAGGCGACCTTCTTCGCGGTCATGGCCTCGTTCACCAACCTGGCACTCTCGGCGAGCACGCTGGGGACCAAGTACGTCAACAAGCTCTATACCATCACCCGCGAGGTGCAGGACCGCGAGACCGCCGCGATCACGGTACCGGCGGATTACTCGGAACTCGGCTGGCTGATGATCACGGTGGCGGCGCTCACCTTCCTCCTGCCCCTGGCCGCGATCGGGGTAGTGAAGATGACGCGCCTGCGCAGCGCCTGAGCATAAAAGGTGTCAGGAACCTTTTTTTAAAATGATCGCGAAAACCGATTATCTAGTCCGGGAAAAAGGTTCCTGACACCTTTTTCTCCCCTGGAAATCCATCGCGGCCAGGAGGCCGCTCCTACAGGATGTGTGAATATCCCCCTGTAGGAGCGCCGCCCTTCGGCGCGATTCTTGGGAAAACCCATCGCGGCCAGGAGGCCGCTCCTACAGGGGGATATATTCAACCTGGTTGAGGTAACCACGTCTATCATTCAGGCGCGTCAATTGGCTGACCGGCGAATCAGACATTGCAAACACCACAAAAGGAAACGGCGGATACACACGCCAACCCACACGCAGTAACGTCAAAGACGATTTCAATAGAACCAACAATCCTCTCACCCCTTGCCAATGTTATCGATATACGATAACCTGATAACAAATGATTGAATCATTCGGGAACCGGCTGGCCGAAGACCTTTACCATGACCGGGAGTCCCGGACGACGCGTGCTTTTCCCCCGGCACTGCACCGGGCCGCACGGCGCAAGTTGCTCTACCTGCACGACGCGGCGGAGTTGAAGGACCTCAGGGTGCCTCCGGGTAACCGGCTCCAGGCGCTCAAGGGGAAATACAAAGGTATGCATTCACTCCGAATCAACGAGCAATGGCGCATTGTGTTCCGCTGGCAAGGCGGCAATGCACTTGATGTCGAAGTGACGGATTACCATTGAGAGGTGCGAAGACATGAAACAACCGCGTAATCCATTTCATCCGGGCGAGTTATTGCTGGAGGAGTTTCTCCTGCCGGCGGGTATCACCCAGACGGCCTTCGCCGAAGAACTGGGCTGGACGCGCGCCCGACTCAACGAGCTGATCCGGGGTAAACGCGGAATCACCGCCGAGTCTGCACTGGACCTGGCCGAGGTGTTGGGGACCACGGCGAAGCTGTGGATGAATCTGCAGGCGACCTATGATCTGGATCAGGCGATGAAGCGGCGCGAGGTGGCTTGATCTGGATGGATTAGATCACAATCGCGGCCAGGAGGCCGCTCCTACAGATGTGTGCATATACCCTTGTAGGAGCGCCGCCCTTCGGCGCGATTGCCTGGAAATCCATCGCGGCCAGGTGGCCGCTCCTACAGGATGTGTGCATATACCCTTGTAGGAGCGCCGCCCTTCGGCGCGATTGCTTGGAAACCCATCGCGGCCAGGTGGCCGCTCCTACAGGATGTGTGCATATACCCCTGTAGGAACGCCGCCCTTCGGCGTGATTGCCTGGGAACCCATCGCGGCCAGGAGGCCGCTCCTACAATGTAATTACGTCAGGATTGAATAACTGTCACAGGGAGGTGACATGAACAACACAACCCCTCACGGCCGTAATCTGCGCACTGGGCGTATATCAGAACCCGGGCGTATCTACCTTGTCACTTGCGTGACCGATCAGCGCCGGCCTGTCTTTTCTGACATACAATGCGGGCGTTTACTGGTGCAGGTATTGATGAAAGAACAGCAACGCGCCGAGACGTTTGCCTACGTCGTCATGCCCGATCATCTGCATTGGCTGCTGCAACTCAAAGAGGATACGACGCTGGACAAGGTGATGCGTGACATTAAATGCATCAGCAGCCATCGAATCAACAAGCTGTTGAACAGATCCGGACGGTTATGGCAGACCGGTTACCACGATCGTGCATTGCGCACGTCGGATAACCTGGTGGCATCGGCCCGTTATGTGGTGGCCAATCCGTTGCGTGCAGGGCTGGTAAAACAGATTGGTGATTATCCGTTGTGGGATGCGGTGTGGCTGTGATGTTTATCGCGGCCAGGAGGCCGCTCCTACAAGATGTGTGAATATCCCCTTGTAGGAGCGCCGCCCTTCGGCGCGATTGCCTGGAAACACATCGCGGCCAGGAGGCCGCTCCTACAAGAAGTGTGAATACACCCATGTAGGAGCGCCGCCCTTCGGCGCGATTCTTGGAAACACATCGCGGCCAGGAGGCCGCTCCTACAGGATGTGTGCATATCCCCCTGTAGGAGCGCCGACCTTCGGCGCGATTCTTGGGGAAACCCATCGCGGCCACTTCAGCGGCCACCTTAATAAAGGTTCCTGACACCTTTTCCCCCTCAACGGGGGTTATTCCAGCGCTTGCTGATCGAAGGGATCGTCCAGTTCTGACGTTTCGAAGGCTTGTTCCAGCGCTTGCTGATCGCGGGGATTGTCCACATTTTTTTTCCGGGAGTACTGATCCATGGCCCGGTTCCTGTATCGATGTCGCCCTGATTACCCGGGTACCGATAGAGCCGCTCACCGGGGGCGCGGTCAATTCCGTCGCTGGCCCGCCCTGTACCGGAGCAGCTGACAATGACGCCTGCGTGACGACGCCAGCAGGTCGTGTCGTCTGTCATGTGGACAGGTACTTCGGCAAAGGCTGCTGGTGAAATTGCCATCAAGCCTGGTATCGAACAGGCCAGGAGTACACCGAACAGGGGTGATTTTTTCATGACGTCCTCCGTATCTTTTTATATTCCAGCCTGATTTATTGCGGCTGGATGATTGTCTTTATCTCAAAGCGTAGGGTAAATCAGGAAAACTGCCAATAGGCCAAAAGTATGATGCCTACACTGTAGGTGACTGATATAACCCTACAAAACATGGCCTTAAGCGTATTGCCTGATCGCCGGCGTAAGAAAAATTGAATCCGGACCCGTTTAGGACCTGCAAGGCTGGTGCGCACGGCGCACTCTACGCGTGGGGCCAAAAAAGGTGTCAGGAACCTTTAGTAAATACTCGCGATAACCGATTAGCTAATCGGGAAAAAGGTTCCTGACACCTATTCTCTATCCCCCCGTATGAGCGCCGGCCTTCGGCGCGATTCTTGGGAAAACCCATCGCGGCCAGGAGGCCGCTCCTACAAGATGTGTGAACATCCCCCTGTAGGAGCGCCGGCCTTCGGCGCGATTCTTGGGAAAACCCATCGCGGCCAGGAGGCCGCTCCTACAAGATGTGTGAATATCCCCTTGTAGGAGCGCCGCCCTTCGGCGCGATTCTTGGGGAAACCCATCACCGCCACATTAAAAAAGGTTCCTGACACCTTTTCTCCCCTGGTGGCATCGGCCCGTTATGTGGTGGCTAATCCGTTGCGTGCAGGGCTGGTAAAACAGATTGGTGATTATCCGTGTGGGATGCGGCGTGGCTGTGATGTTTATCGCGGCCAGGAGGCCGCTCCTACAAGATGTGTGTATACCCCCTGTAGGAGCGCCGCCCTTCGGCGCGATTCTTGGGGAAACCCATCGCGGCCACATTAAAAAAGGTTCCTGGCACCTTTTCTCCCCTAATCACGATATTCGATATACGTCATCTTCGACAGCGCATAGCCAACGTAGACCAGTAGTCCAGTGCCGGCTATAAACGCCAGTAGCCCCCAGGGAAAATCGACAAAATGCCCCGCCGCTGACAGAGCCAGGGTTATAAGTGCGAATAGCGCTATCAGCAGACCTCGCTTCTTCGTGCAAGCATCCGTTGTGTATTTCGACTGGCAATCGGGACAGACGCGGTACGACTTGAGGGCGGGCGGGGATAACAAGCTCCCGCCTCGCATGTCGCTACCGCAAACTGGACAGTTCATCTTATTCGGCATTGTTTTGTAACCAGTCGCCCGGCTCCTGATCAGTTTGTGTTAAATAAAAGAAATCAAACAGTGCAATCTGTAATACGTGATCATCGAGTACAAATCCTATAATGCCTGATAAACGTTACGACCGGTAGCGGCCGAACGACTGCAAGGGATTGATCTTTTCATATAGCTGAATCACTGGAAACAGACGGGATCTGACCACAGCAAGTTCTAGAAATAATCAGGAAAGGTCTGATCAATTCGCCATTGCGAGGACCGCGAGGCCGCAGGCCGTGGCGGGACGAAGCAATCTGTAATCGATTGATCGTACTGTCCAGAGATTGCTTCGCTGGCCGCTCCCGGCGGTCGCTTCGGGCTCCTGCCCTCTCGCGACACTTAATGTACAAGGCTGCTTCGCAGCCTTGC
>CAMYMI010000049.1 GCA_947259415.1 uncultured Ectothiorhodospiraceae bacterium
GCGCAATCACCTGATGATCATGGACATGAAGGACGGCAAGGGTCCCATCAAGATCCACACCGACAAGGCCATGCAGAAACTGGCCGAGACCATGACGCCCAGGGAGATCAAACACCTGGAGGCGGAAGCCTGGGAAGACTTCCTGGACATGACGGTCGCGCAGGCCGGGGTTTGGGCCGCCAACAACGTGGAGCCGGAAAAAACGCCCTCCGAGCTGATGCCTTCCGAGCCTTACCTGCTGGGTTCTCACGCCGGTTGTGCCGGAATCTGGGTCAGCGGTCCGGACGATATTGGTCCCGATGAGTACCACTGGGGATACAACCGGATGACCACCGTCAAGGGGCTTTTCACCGCCGGTGACGGCGTCGGTGCTTCGGGCCATAAATTCTCTTCCGGCTCCCATGCCGAAGGCCGCATTGCCGGTAAAAGCGTGGTGGCGTTTGTGCTGGACCACAAGGACGATGATCCGCAGTTTTCCGAGGATCATGAAGCACTCGCCAAGGAAGTCTTCATGCCCATGGAAACCTGGGGGAAATACCGCGAATACACCACCGACACCGACGTCAATCCGCACTACATCCGCCCGAGGATGCTGCAGCAGCGCTTGCAGAAGTGCATGGACGATTACGTGGGCGGGGTCTCCACCTGGTACGTAACCAGCGGCACCATGCTGGATGAAGGCTTCAAGTACCTGGAGATGATCAAGGAGGATTCGCAACATATGTGTGCGGAGAACCTGCACGAACTGCTGCGGGCGTGGGAAAACTATCATCGCATCCTGGCTGGCGAAGCCCATGCACGGCACATCCATTTCCGGGAGGAAAGCCGCTATCCGGGGTATTACTACCGGGGCGACCATCTCGCCATCGACGACGAAAACTGGAAGTGCTTCGTCAATTCCAGGTATGACAAGGAAACGAATTCCTGGGATTTCACCAAGAGGACTTATCACCAGCTAGTATCCTGATTCGACCGGCCGGATAAGAACCTGGTACTCCGTCAGGGTGATATTTGTGGGTTCAGAGCTACCGAGATGATCCAAGACAAGGCTCAGTCCGAAGGGAATGGCATGTCCTTTTCGAAGTACTAAACATGGCTGAAAACAAAGGCCCAATTCTTGTCGTGGGTGGCGGCATCTCCGGGATCACCGCGGCCCTGGAGGCGGCGGAGACCGGATACGAGGTCATTCTGATCGAGAAACGGCCTTCCCTCGGGGGCCGAGTCGCCGGCTTTCATCAGTATTTCCCGAAACTGTGCCCCCCGACTTGCGGGGTAGAGATCAATTATCAGCGGCTGCGGCGAAACCGGCGCATCCAGGTGCACACCAACACCCGGGTGGCTGCGATGTCGGGCGAGGCCGGCAATTTCACGGTGAAATTGGTCAAGTCCCCTTCCTACGTCAACAACAAATGCGTGATCTGCGACAAATGCACTCCGACCTGCCCCGTGGAGGTGCCCAGCGACCATGACTACGGGATGCGGAACACCAAGGCCATTCACTTGCCCCACCGGATGGCCTACCCGCCGCGTTTCGTGGTGGAGCGAGCGCATTGCCCGCCGGGATGCGACAGGTGTGTCTCGGCCTGTCCTTACGGCGCCATCGACCTGAACATGGAATCCCGCGAGTTCGAGGTCAACCCGGCATCGATTGTCATGGCAACCGGGTGGCGGCCTTACGATGCCGCCAGGCTCGAGCGGATGCAGTTTGGCGTTCTGCCGAATGTGATAACAAACGTGATGATGGAACGGCTGGCAGCAACGGATGGCCCTACCGCCGGAGAAATCAGCCGGCCCTCCGATGGCGAGAAGGCGGAGACCGTGGTCTTCGTCCAATGCGCCGGTTCCCGCGACCAGGAAAATCTGCCCTACTGTTCCTCTGTCTGCTGCCTTGCTTCCCTCAAGCAGGCCAACTATGTGCGTTCTGCCAATCCCGATGCGAAGGTCTATATCTTCTACATCGATATCCGTACCCCGGGAAAATTCGAAGCGTTCTACACCCGCACCCGGGAAGACAAGAACATCGAGTTCATCAAGGGCAAGGTGGCGCGGGTCGACCCGGGTCAGGACGGCAGGGTGATCGTGGAGGCCGAGGACGTTCTCCATGCCGGGAAAGTCCGGGTGGAAGCGGATCTGGTAGTGCTGGCAACCGGCATGGAATCCAACCTGAAAACGGACGGATTCGACGGCGCCATCGTTCATCTGGATGAAGACGGTTTTGCCTCGGCGCACCTGCAACCACCCGGTATCTTCGCAACCGGGGTTGCGCAGGGACCGGTGGACGTCAACTCTTCGATCCAGGAAGCCACCGGTGTGGCATTGCGGGCAATCCAGGCCGCAGGTGGAGAATAGGACGGTGGCAAACAAGACTGGCGTTTATATTTGCTCCGGATGTGAGATCGGAGAGGCCACCAATGTGACAGAACTCCAACAGGTCGCCCTCGAGGAGTTCAGGGTTGCCGTTTGCAAGATGCACCCCATCCTGTGCAGCGAGGAGGGGGTCAACCTTCTGAAGGGTGATCTGAAAGACGAGGGCCTGGACCGGTTAGTGCTGGCAGCCTGCTCCCGCCGATACCATGAGGACACCTTCGATTTCGGCAAGGAAGTGGTGGTCGAGCGAGCGCCCCTGCGGGAGTACGTCTCCTGGACCCAGCCCCACCAGGAAGAAGATACACAAATGCTGGCGGCGGATTACATCCGCATGCACATCACGGCCGCGCAGATGAAACAGCCGGCCACGCCGTTCGAGCAAAATACGGAAGAAGCCCTGCTCGTGGTGGGGGGTGGCGTGACGGGTATGACGGCTGCGCTGGAATCGGCCAGGGCCGGGTACGCGGTACACCTGGTTGAAAAAGAAGATCGTCTCGGCGGCTTCGCCAGGAAATTGCACCGGCGCACACCCTCCCGGTCGCCGTTCGAACTCAGTGAGTCTGCGGACCTGGACGAGCTGATCCGTGAGGTGGAATCACATCCCGGAATCACGCTGTACCTGTCCTCCATCATCGCTTCGATTGCGGGCGCGCCGGGGGATTTTTCCGTCAGATTGAACGGCAATAACGGCGCCGGAAAATCCCTCCGGGCAGGGGCCGTGGTGCTGGCTTCGGGCGGAAAGCCCTACGACGCCTCCCGGCTGACTCACCTGGGCATCGCCCATGACAACGTGATCAGCAGTGTCGAATTCGAACGAATGGCGGCCTCGGGCAAGATCGTGCGCAAGGACGGGCAGGAGGCCAACAGCGTGGTCTTCATCCAGTGCGCCGGTTCCCGGGACCCCGATCATCTACCTTATTGCTCTTCCTTCTGTTGCACGGTCAGCCTCAAGCAGGCCGGATACGTACGCGAGTCCGGCGCGGAGAAGAAAGCCTACGTGATCTACCGGGACATGATTACCCCGGGACAATACGAGAATTTCTACCGCGCCCGGCAGAACGATCCGGGCATTTTCCTGACCAGGGGGGACGTGTCGGGCGTCCATGAGAATCCTGACAAGACTGTGACCGTGGATGTGGACAACTCGCTGTTGGGAGAGAAGGTGGCGATTGCTGCGGACCTGGTGGTGCTGGCGATCGGCATCGAGGCTTCGACCAGGGACGATCCCATTCTGAACCTGCAATACCACCAGGGACCCGGTCTGCCGGATCAGAACTACGGCTTCCCGGATTCCCACTTCATCTGCTTCCCTTACGAGACCCGGCGCACGGGCATTTTCACCGCCGGGGCCGTCCATCAGCCGATGGACATGAATTTCTCCCGCAAGGATGCCGTGGGGGCCGCGTTAAAGGCCATCCAGACCATCGAGTTGACGAAACAGGGCAAGACAGTGCATCCAAGGGTGGGTGACGAGACCTTCCCGGTCTTCCGGCTGGATCAATGTACCCAGTGCAAGCGTTGCACGGAAGAATGTCCCTTCGGCGTGCTGGAGGAAGACGAGCGCGGCACGCCGTCTATCGATGAGGCTCGCTGCCGCGGCTGCGGGGTCTGTATGGGCGCCTGCCCGGTGCGGATCATCTCTTTCAAGGATTACAGCGTCGACATTATCGGGGACATGATCAAGAGCATCGAGATTCCCGATGAATTCGAAGAGAAACCCCGGATCCTGGTCTTCGCCTGCGAGAATGACACGGTGCCGGCCATCGACATGATGGCGCTGGAGCGAATCAAGTACAGTCCGTATGTGCGGATTATCCCCCTGCGCTGCCTCGGAGGCGTCAACCTGGTGTGGGTTTCCGACGCGCTCTCGAGGGGTTTCGATGGCGTGATGTTCATGGGCTGCCAGTATGGCGACGAC
>CAMYMI010000050.1 GCA_947259415.1 uncultured Ectothiorhodospiraceae bacterium
TCCGTTTGCGGTATTTGCAGGGCCTCGGCATGCTGCCAGATATTTGGTGAATGTACGTGCAGGATCACCCGGATGTCGGTGTCGAGCACATAGATCATGGCATGGGTCAGGGATTCCGATGAGGGCCTGACCGGCCCTTCAGCGACGACCCGGTTGCGCTGCGGATCATGTTGCGTGACGGTGCAATAATCGGATGCGTCCAGTGTTGCGAGGCCGCCGGTTTGGGTGCCGCTGATCACGAATGCGCGCCGCTGTGGCACAGCATCGAACGGTGCCAGCCGCTGGCTGATATTGCCGAAGCCATAAGCGCCGTAGCGTTGTGGGTCCTGTCCGATCAGCGAGAGTTGCCAGAGTATTCTCCGCCAGGCGTTGAGTTCGCGCAGCTCTTCCATGGGCGCCGGCGCCGCGTTGCTGAATTCCAGGTTAAACTTGATGACACCCTCTTCCTGCACCGCCACTCCCGTTCCCGTTATTGCCCGGTAAATGCCCGACGTATGCGTTCAACGCGGCGCCTGTTCACACCGAAGTCGCTGTATCCCGTACGCGAGGCCGAGCGCACGTGAATGATGTTCTCTTGCGGGAGCAGCAGGAATTCCACGTCATCGATAAAGCCGAATAGCCGGCTGCGTGCCTCGACATGCAGGTAGTTCCCGTCCTCTTCCACGATGACGGTGCGCGCCTGTGACAGGACGGCCGACCTGAGCCGGTCCCAGACCGTTGGCGCGTTGCCATCATATGAAAAAGGCGCAATGGCATGTTGCCCGTCCCCTGCCTGGCTGGAGACGCAGTTCGGCGTCTGCGGACAGGCGGCTAACTGTCGGGCTGCCCCGGTTGTAGTGGCACTGGTCATCAGGCTCGCGACTGTCAGGATGGCGGTGATTGATCGGGTGGTGGACATGCGCGAACCACTATAACGAGCGCATGCGTGATGTGTAAACAGGATGCCGGCTGTGGATTAATGTGAATAGCGTCCTGCGGCAATCAGGCGCTGCTGCCAGTAGGGATTATCGAGGCTGGCGTAGGACACGCGTTTGCCACTCGAGGGCGCATGTATGAACTGTCCGTTACCGGTATAGATACCCACGTGGGAGACCCTGCGACTACCGTGTTTGAAAAACACCAGGTCTCCGGGCCGGATATGTGTCAGGGTGACGGGCGTGGCGTGACGCCGCTGTGCCATTGTTGTGCGTGGTACCGGTACGCCTGCCTCGCGGTAGGCGTAATACACCAGGCCGCTGCAATCGAACCCGTTCGGGCTGGAGCCGCCGTAATGGTACGGCGTCCCCAACAGGCTGCTGGCAACGGCAACAGCCGGGTGTTGGCCGGTTGCCGCTGGCGCACCCCCGGGGGTCGTGTCGTAGCCTGCCGGCGGATTGGTGCTGCAGGCAGCCAATAGGCTGCTCAATCCCAGGGCAAGCCACAAAAGCCCTGTAACTCGAACTTGTTTTACATACCTGGCCATGGTGCACCGCCCCTCTGTAATGACTGCTACAGGTGTATCGGCGCGTTTGGTTGCCAGCTTGATCTGATAAGAAAATAAAATTACAAAACATATAACTACAGATTAAATCTCCGGTTATTTCTGAAGATATGTCCAGGCGCACTCATTAGCGCTGCACTGTTCGCCGGTATCCACTGCGCGTACCAGTGACCGGTTTGACCTGGATCAACTATTTATCGGATAGGCGACATCAATCGCTTAATTGGGGCTAGGAACAGCGTCATTATTATGGCTATACTTTGGATTGCCTTTGCCGGCTACGATCTGCCAGGCAGCGGTAATTTAGGTTAGAAACAATAACGGAGGGAAGACTAATGAATAAAATTACAAAGCTTGTTGCTGCCATCATCGTGGCCGGAGCAGCTGCACTGGGCGCCAGTACGGCGAGTGCCTGGTGGGGTAACGATTACTATGATCGCTGGGGCGGTCCCTGGGGTTATGGTTATCCCGGCTACGGCTGGGGTGGGTATCCTGGTTATGGCGGCTGGGGTGGGTATCCTGGTTATGGCGGCTGGGGTGGGTATCCTGGTTATGGCGGCTGGGGTGGGTATCCCGGTTACGGCGGCTGGGGTGGTTATCCTGGCTATGGCTATGGCTATCCTGCCTATACAGCACCAGTCGCACCGGCGACCACCACGGCCAAGTAAACGGTTGTACCTGCATTCCTGCAGGCAATAAAAAGGCGCACCCTCGGGTGTGCCTTTTTTGTTTCCAGCGTGGTTAATGACACATCACCGCCACCACGTTAACTGCAACACTAATACGGTTTTGTGACCGGGTAGTTGTGGAAGGGGCCCTGGGCATCGAATACCGGTGGCGGGATCATGGGCCAGCCCTGGCGTTCTTCGGTGGCCGGCAGTTTCCCCGCCTGGTAGGCCACCTGGACATCTCCCAGCCGGGCCGCCTCACCGGGCATCGACCAGACAATCTGTATCAGGACCTCTTCCAGGATGGCAGCCGCCTGTTTGAACTGGCCATTGGCCGCATGGGCCAGTGCCAGCACTTCCAGGTGCGGCGGTATGCGTTGCTCCTTGACCAGTTGCTTTGCCAGGCGCAACGCCTCTTGCGGATCGTTTAACTGCGGGTCACTGCTGGTTGCCTGCAGACGGACCAGCAGGCTGCGGAAGATCGGCTGCTCGGGAAAATAATCCACCGCGTCCTCGAGGGTCTGCATCAGCGTACTGTCGGAGGCGCCGGCACCAAGTAGTGCGCCGAGGTAAGGGATATAGGCCGCCGAATAGCGCGCATCGGCCGCCAGGGCCTGTTGATAATGCGTCGTGGCCTGCCGGGGGTCTTGCTGGCGGAAATAATGGTTGCCCAAGTAATAATGCGCCCCGGCATGCTCCGGTTCGTGCTCCAGTACCCGCTGGTAATAATCCAGCGCTCTTGAGATATCACCCCCCTCCTCTTCCAGGATCCCGAGCAGGAACAGCCCGAGTGCATTGTCCGGCTGCAGGGTGATGGCGCGCTCGAGGGTCGTCAATGCCTCGGTCACTTCCCCCGTCAGGTAGAGGGTGCGTGCGTAACTGACCAGTGCGATGGCATTTTCCGGATCCTTTACCAGCCCGTTGGCAAAGTGTTCCCGAGCAGCATTATGATCATTCCGGTTAATTGCCTTAATGGCCTGGATATAGTGAACATGGGCGCCGCTCTTCATTGCCATGAGACTCTCGATATAGGGGTCCCTGATTTCGGGCAGCACATCGCCACGCAATGCCAGGTGTGTTCTGGCCTCGGTGTTGCGTTTTACGGCACGCAGGGCCTGCGCCAGTGAATAATGAACCCGGGTTGCACCGGGGTCTGCCTCGAGTGAGCGATTGAAGGAGGCGATGGCAGCTTCGTAGTCCCGTTGCAACAGGGCAATCTGTCCCAGCCCGTAAAGGGATGCGGCTTCCAGCCCGGTCTCGTTGACGACTTCTTCATAGGCCGCACGGGCCTTGTCAAGTTCGTTGAGGTCGAGCAAGGCATCCGCGAGCCGCACGACCAGGGCCTTGTAGGCGGGTTCCAATGTGCGTGCCTTCTGGTAGCGCTGCACGGCAAGCGGCATGCGTCCGGTCGTCGCGGCATGATAAGCGGAGTAATAGGCCCAGCGGAAATTATCGGGATCAAGCGCGATGGCATTCTCGTAGCACTGACCCGCTGCAACATGCAGGGCGTGCACCTGATAGAGAGCACCCAGCTCGCCATAGGCGGCGGCAAGGTCGCGATCGGAGCCCTGTGATTGCAAGGCGGTGTTGACCTGTGCACGGGCTTCATCAAGACGCGCACGGGTATCTTCATCCAGGTTGTCTGTTATTGGCAGAGGCACGGCCTGCAGGTCGTGTGTGGCCCAGTCTGCCGGCGGATTGGCCACGGCATCGTCGGCATTCACCTGCAGCTGAATAAACAGACACAGGAGCAGCAGCGCGATACGCGGGCCAGTCATGGAATGCACGGCATCCCTATCCGGCAGCGGCCCGGTCCACGCTGATGACGCGGTCGATCTCTCCGACCGGGACCTCCTGCACCTGCCCACCTGGCCAGATAATGATCAGCTTGTCCACGTGTTCGATGCGACCCAGACCGAAGGTCAGTGGCAATTCGACCTGGGAGAGATAACTGCGCGTGGGCATGACAAGGCGGCGCTGGGTGATGCCACCGGCG
>CAMYMI010000051.1 GCA_947259415.1 uncultured Ectothiorhodospiraceae bacterium
TGTCATTGCGAGCGTAGCGAAGCAATCTCCTAACAGTCAGATCAATAGTTTGGAGATTGCTTCGTCACGTTGTTCCTCGCAATGACGAATAAATCAGAGGTTCCTTAAATACTAATTTCAATCATTCGCTGCCGCTGCCTCTTGTGGGAGTAAATCATGCGCGCCGCCGCCCGCAGCCCATACCGGATGTCCGTTATTAACATCTGTTGTTTTTGGATCTCATCGATTATTGCTATGGCCTCATCATCCTTAATCCCGGGATTCTTCCACTTGTCCGCCAAAGGACTGTCTGCTGCTGACCATATGCCCTACCCCACGGCCAACCGTCAGTGACGGTTCGGTGGCGGGCCTGAAGGGAGATATTTTCACCACACGAGGTTGTGAGGTATCGACCTGAAGTTCCAGGGTGGGATGGACAATGAACTGACCGGTACTGTTTTTGAAAACGCACATGCCTCGAACAGGCCGATTCGTCACCGTAACTTTGAGCGACCTGCGGTGGGGTTTTCATCTGCGCCGCAGGAAGCTAATTGACTATGTCAAAATCTTCTTTTCGTCGCCTTGTTAGACCACCCACACTCCAGTAATATTCGCCCAGGCCGATGAAGGCGGAATGGGGAATACCTGTTTCCAGGCAGGCAACGGCCTGTGTACCGATCCGCAGGAATGAATCAACTGCTCAAAGGGGAGAGATCATGAAGGTCCACAAGGTCAATACGATGCTTGCTTTTTGTATCACTATCTTGCTGGCGGCTGCGTGGATGCCCAGCGCCAATGCGTTTCCAGGTTTTTTTGACGATAATTGTGCGGCCTGCCATGGTGCTACGCAGACCTGTGCCGGTTGTCACGCCCACGGTACACACTCAGGCAATGCAAAGAACGACATCAATGTGGCCGCGACCACCGATAAGACGACCTATACACCCGGGGAGACCGTGACCGTCAGCATCACCGGCAGCTACCGTGCTGGCTGGGTGCGTGCCAAGCTTTGGGATCAGGACTGCAGTGTCGTTGGCTGCTTGTCAGACGGCCCGAGTCCTGGACCCGTGGCCGTTGCCAGCAACGATGGCGTCACCAGCGAGTTTCCGGGTCCGGTCGTACTGACCTTTCCCGCGCCGGCAAGTCCGGGTAACGTGACCTGGTCCGCGTCCTGGTATGGCAATCAATTTGACTTAACCGAGATAGGGGGAAGCACGACCTTCGGCCCGCTGTGGCTCCTGGATCCGGGCAATGGTAACCACGGTGACGAAATCGTGACCTTCTCCTTCGATGTCGTGTTGGCACCCACGACCACCACCACGACGGCGCCGACCACGACCACCACCACGGCGGCGCCGACGACGACCACGACGACGGCGGCACCGACGACGACCACGACGACGGCGGCCCCGACGACGACCACGACGACGGCGGCACCGACAACGACCACCACGACGGCGGCCCCGACCACGACCACCACGACGGCGGCCCCGACCACGACCACCACCACGGCGGCACCGACCACGACCACCACCACGGCGGCACCGACGACGACCACCACGACGGCGGCCCCGACCACGACCACCACCACGGCGGCCCCGACGACGACCACCACCACGGCGGCCCCGGTGACAACCACCACCACGGCGGCCCCGGTGACGACCACGACGACGGTGGCACCGACGACCACCACGACGGCGGCGCCGGCAACCACCACCACGACGGCGGCGCCGGCGACCACCACCACGACAACGGCCGCGCCGTCGACCACCACCACGACCCTACCGGCGGTTCCGGTCTGTGGCGACGGGATCCTCCACGTGAACGAGTCCTGCGATGACGGCAACACCCTTGACGGTGACGGCTGTACGGCCACCTGCGAGGCCGAAACAGTGACGGATGAACTGCCGGATGGCGGCAGCGTGACCCTCACCACGCTCGACGGCGAGGGGATCTCTGGCCTGAGCGTAGGGGATGCGACGGGCGGACCGAGAGGTGTCAGCTTCCCGCTTGGCGTCATCAGCTATACGGCCAGCGTGCCTGATCCGGGTGACAGCGTGGCCATCCGGATGGAATTCTCGGATGACCTGCCCAGAAACCTGGCGCTTTACAAGGTGGACGCAGGCGGTGTCTACACCGAGCTCCCGACCGAGCTCTGGACCCAGGTCGATGCCAGGACGGTGGATGTCACCCTGACCGACGGTGATTCACTGACCGACCTGGACGGTATGGTGGATGGGATGATCGATGATCCCATCGCTGTGGGTAGCAAGGACTCGTTCAATGGCTGTAGCCTCGGCACCAGGGCCACGAACAGCATGGACCCGATCTGGCTGTTCCTGCTGGTAGCGCCGGGGATTGGCTACCTGCGGCGGCGCGTTGGTGCACTCCGGCAGGCCGCCTGAACCGGAGGACGGTCAAGCTGTCTCTGTCAACAGAGATCACGACCCCTGGAGCTGATGACTGACGATCAGCTGTAGTCAATTACACAACAGTACGACAGGGAGCCGGGCTACACGCCCGGCTCTGCTGTTTCAGCCAGTGCATTATCCAGGTCGCCCAAAAACACCTGCCGGTGTCCTTCCGGGGTGCGTTCCACATAGGTAGTCAGTCGGATCACCCGCACGCCCGCTTCCCTGCGAAGGAGAAACTGGCCACAGGGGATGCCGATATCGATACCCTGCACGGCTGGTGCAGGCAGCTGGTAGGCGAGCGCCTGCAGTCCCTGCTGGACGGCAGCCTGAGTGTCTCGGTTGTCGACGGCCGCTTCAGGACTGAATCCTGAGGACCTGTCAGGCCCTGCCCCGCTTCAGGTCCTGATGCCGTAACCCCTTCTCAGCAACAGAATGCTGAAACCGTACAACAGCACGATGAAGGCGATACTGATGGCGTAGGACGCCGCCAGCCGGATATCCGAGATCCCCAGGAATCCGTAGCGGAAGGCGTTGATCATGTAGAGGATGGGATTGGCCAGGGAGACGTTCTGCCAGAACTCCGGGAGCATATTGATCGAGTAGAAGATCCCGCCGAGGTAGGTCAGCGGGGTCAGCACGAAGGTCGGTATGATCGAAATATCGTCGAAGCTCTTCGCGTAAACCCCGTTAATGAAGCCGGCCAGGGAAAACAGGATCGCTGTCAGCACGATCATGCTGAACATCACCCAGAGATTGTGGACGTTGAGTGAGGTAAAAAACAGCGAGATCAGGGTCACGGCAATGCCACAGGTCAGGCCGCGAGCCACACCGCCGCCGATGAAGCCGGCCAGGATAACGTAATTCGGGACCGGCGTGACCAGCATCTCTTCGATGTGACGCTGGAACTTCGAGCCATAGAACGACGAGACCACGTTGGCATAGGAATGGGTGATCACCGACATCATAATCAGTCCGGGCACGATGAAGTCCATGTAGACAAACCCGTCCATTTCACCGATCCGCGGCCCGATCAGGTTGCCGAAGACAATGAAGTACAGCGCCGTGGTGATCATCGGCGGCAGCACCGTCTGGATCCAGATGCGCCCGAAACGCAGCACCTCCTTGGTAAGGATCGCCCGGAACGCCGTGAATTTCTGCTCCGGTGTCATGCTACAACTTCCGTGTTGTCGTTGCCCTCGACCAGACGCATGAACAGCTGCTCGAGGCGGTTGGTCTTGTTGCGCATGCTGAGTACCTTGATGTCATGTGTGCTCAGCTCCTGGAATAACTGGTTCATCGGCTGGTCCTTGGAGATATCCGCCTCCAGGGTGCACTCGTCGATCAGGCGGACGCTGTGTCCGGGCAGTTGCGGCAGCCGCTCGAGCGGGTCCTCGATATCCAGGATGAAGGTCTCCATGTGCAGGGTATTCAGCAGTTGCCGGGTGCTGGTGTTCTCGATCAGTTCCCCCTCGTCGATGATGGCCACATTACGGCACAGGCTCTCCGCTTCTTCCAGGTAATGCGTGGTGAGGATGATGGTGGTGCCGGCCGCGTTGATGTCGCGCAGGAACTGCCACATGGAACGGCGGATCTCGATGTCCACGCCTGCGGTCGGCTCGTCGAGGATCAGCAGGCGCGGCTCGTGGACCAGGGCGCGGGCGATCATCAGGCGCCGTTTCATGCCGCCGGACAATGTCCGTGCCATGGTGCGCCGTTTTTCCCACAGACCCAGCTGCTTGAGGAAACGCTCCGCCCGGGCAAAGGCCTCGGCACGCGCGATCCCGTAGTAACCGGCCTGGTTGGCGACGATCTCCACGACCGGCTCGAACTGGTTGAAATTGATCTCCTGCGGCACCAGGCCCAGGCAGGACTTGGCGGCGGCCGGGTCGGTCTCGATGTCATGACCGAAGATTTCGACCTGGCCACTGGTCTTGTTGACCAGCGTGGCGATAATGCCGATGGTCGTTGACTTGCCGGCCCCGTTGGGGCCAAGCAGGGCAAAGAAATCACCCTGGGCGACATCGAGGCTGATGCCCTTGAGTGCCACGTGACCGTCCTTGTAGGTCTTGTTCAGGTTACGCAGGGATAATGCAGGCGTCATGTGTATCAGACCAGCTTGATGAGGAACAAAACAAACAGGACAACCAGCGCGATCGGTATCAGCAATCCGGCCCAGTCCCGGTTTTCGGCCTGACGGCTCTGTTCCATGAGCGGCTTGATCCCGGGCCCGACCCACAGCAGCACCAGCAGCGCGATCGCCCCCAGCAGTAACATCTCCCAGCCGGCCATCTTCTCCATGTCAACGTCTCCTCGTCAGGGCGCGTTCGAAGCGCGCCCGGTGCATCATGATAAAGCGCCGCTCCTGCAGCGAGCCGGGCCGGGGCAATACCGCTATACGGGTGAGGCCCGGCGTGACCTCCCTGGCGCTGTGTGCCACCCAGTCCAGGGGAATGACCGAGACCTCCCCCCAGCGTGGCAATGTAGCGTAGTCGATAAGGTGCGTCGCCGTCTCCAGCCATATATGGGGATTGATTCCATGCTGGCCCGTTATGTAGGGGCCATAGACCACCGTTCCCAGGTGCTGCCCGGCCAGGGCGTAGTACAGGCAGGCATGGAGTGGTGGCCACTCCAGGGGCCGGGTAGCCGCCACCATGGCCTCGACCGCGTCCCCCAGTGATTCCACGGTTACCTTGAAGTCCGGGGTGTTCTCTGCAGCAGCGGCCGTTGCCGGGGCTAGCAGCAGGGCGATGCAGAGGTAGACGATAATCGGCGTGTGGTTTTTCATAGCGGGGCGTTTGTAAACCAGAGTGTACTGCAGGTATATCAAGGTGTGCGCTGATGTATTATTGCTGCTTAAATTTCCATTATACAGCTGCCTGAGGATCGACAGTGACAGGAAATGCCGGGAATCACAGCGGAGACAGGACCATAACGGATCACAATAATGCCATAGTGCGTGCTGACAAGATCGCGGTCGGGAAGACCCGGCGGATTGCTACGTGAGTGCCTGGGTCGAAGGGACCGTCGTCAAGCTGCGGCGCTGGACCGACGAACTCTATTCATTGCAGGTGAAGGCGGATATCCCGCCCTTTACCGCCGGCCAGTTCACCCGCCTCGCGCTGGACATCGACGGCGAGCGGGTCGCACGCCCCTACTCCTTCGTCAACAGCCCGGGCAACCCGCTGCTGGAGTTCTATTTCATTATCGTGCCGCACGGACCGCTGACCCATGAGCTGATTCGGCTGCAACCCGGCGATAGCGTGTACATTGCGACACGACCCGCGGGTTTCTTCATTCTCAGCGAGTTGCCGGATGCCGAGGTGCTGTGGATGCTATCCACCGGCACCGCCATCGGCCCGTTCCTGTCCATCCTCGGAGACGATGTGGTGTGGGAGCGCTTCAGGAAGATCGTGCTGGTGCACGCGGTCAGGACGGTGGCCGAACTGACCTACCAGGACGAGATCAATGCCCTGCTGGAACAACACCCGGAGCAGTTGCAGATGATCCCCTTCGTGAGCCGCGAGGACACGGACTTCGCCATTAAGGGGCGCGTGCCGGCCGCGATCGAGGACGGTCGCCTGGAGGCGCGGTCCGGTATCCCGCTGAACGCCGAGAACTCGCAGGTCATGATCTGCGGCAACCCCGCCATGGTGCGTGACACCACCCGGGTGCTCGAGGCGCGCGGCCTGAAAAAGAACAAGCGCCGCGACCCCGGCCAGATCACAACCGAGCAGTACTGGAAAGATTCGATTTGAGATGAGCGCCGGTCGTCCCATCAGCAAGCAACTCAGCGGGAATGGAGGAAAATCTGGACTTTCCCTATGCTGTATGACTTGACGACTTCTCCCCTTTGGGGAGAAGGTCAGGATGAGGGGATTACAACGCAGCTGTATAAAGCAGTGTTTATTTCACAGGGATCTTGACCCTCACCCTAATCCTTTTATGCCCTTTTAGGGTGCTCCCGGAATGGGGAGAGGGAATATGTATTTAAGATCTCCCAGGTTGAATTCATATTCCACAAACCGATAAAGCAAGTGTGCTTCTAGATTGCATGGGGCAGCAGTGGGACTGTCCCCGCTATTCCGTGATTGCCTTTCTCAGAACCATTTGCGCCATCGAAAGAACAGCCACTGCCCGGCACCGACCAGGACCATCAGCACCACGACGATGATAAAGGCCGCGGAGTAATCCGCGCCGGGGATGCCGCCGACATTGATGCCCAGCAGACCGGTCAGAAAGCTGAGCGGCAGGAAGATGGCGGCAATCATGGTGAGTAAATACATGCGCCGGTTGGTCAGCTCAGCCAGCCGGTTCTGCAATTCCTCGTGGGTGACCGATGCCCGGTCGCGCGCTTCGTCGAGGTCCTCGATGAAACGGGTCATACGGTCGGTCAGCTCCCGAATGCGCATGCGCACCTGATCATCCAGCAAGGTGCTGCGTTCGCTGAACAGGCGACCGAGGGCCTCACGCTGGGGGGCAAGGTAGCGGCGCAGCGCGACCGCCTGGCGACGGACACTGGACAAGGCGAAGCGCAGTTCCTGGTAGTTGCCGGTGACGACCTCTTCTTCGAGGCTGTCGACCACATCCTCGACATCGTTTACCACGTCACCGATACGCTCTGTGAGCAGTTCACCCAGGTGGACCAGGAACTCGCCGGGAGTGCCCGGACCGCGTCCCTGGACGATGCGCTGGCGCAGGTCATCGATGGTCAGAAGCTTGCGCTGACCTGTCGATATGATGCGTTTGTCGTCCATCCAGATGCGCACCGAGACCATGTCCTCCGGGTCGGCGCCGGGGTTCTGATTCACGCCACGCAATATCACCAGCAGCCCCTGCTCCAGCACCAGGCTGCGCGGGCGCGTCTCCTCAGCCAGGATGGCGCCGGCCTCGATGGCGCCTATACCGCTTTCGCGCCGTACCCAGTCGGCCGCTTCCGCCTGTGAATAGTCCAGGTGCACCCACAGGACGCCTTGTTCGGGCTTCCAGTCAGGCACCTCCTCCCAGCCCAACGCGCGTGCCGCTGGACCCAGCAGGTAGGCATTACCGGCTAGTTGTGTCGTCTCGTTCATGCTGCGCCCAAATGAATAGGCATTGGTCTCTGGTTCATGGTGTTTATATCACTCATCCAGTTGCTGGAGCGTTCATCCCTTGTCAGCCAGCGGATTATTCTGCTGTATCCGGATGTCCAGCGGCCGGCTGGTGTCCAGATGCACATCCCGCTGCGGGAAGGCGATAACGATTCCCGCTGTATTGAACTTCCTGTTGATCTCAACATGCAGCTCACTGATGGTGATTACACGGTAATCCAGGTTGTCGATGTAACACCTTAGGTTCAGCACCAGTGCATTGTCACCGAAGCTCTCGAAGGTAACGAAGGGTTCCGGATCCTCAATAACATGCGTATTCTCCCTGGCCACCTCCAGCATCAGCTCCATCGCCTTGTCCACATCACTGCCGTAGGCCACACCGACCGGGACCAGCAAACGGACCGTCTGATCGGACAGTGACCAGTTGAGCAACCGCTGGGTAATGAATTCCTTGTTCGGCACCAGCAGTTCTTTCCGGTCCCAGCCGCGAATGGTCGTGGCGCGGATCTGGATTTTGGTAACAACGCCATCG
>CAMYMI010000052.1 GCA_947259415.1 uncultured Ectothiorhodospiraceae bacterium
CCCGCCCATGGACACGACCCTATTACGCAGGCTTTCCAGCTCGCGGTCGAACCTATGATGGATATGCTCGCCAAGATTTGTTGGGTCCATAACTCTCGCCTGCAGTAGCTAAGTTATTGTGTCATAACGACCTGACTGATTCTATACAGGGATTATGACATAGATATGACATAAATCCCTGCCTGACCAGCCGGTTAAATCCTGAATATTCAATTGTGATTGTAATACTGCTGTCATATTCCGGCCGTATTGTTTCAGTCAGATCGTAAAAGCTTACTACCACTAAGCCAGGAGATTAATTACATGAATACCAAACTTAGCCCCCTGCTGATGGCCGGCCTGATCGGTCTTGGTTTCAGCCAGACCAGTGTCGCACGCGACAATATCGTCATCGTCGGATCCAGTACTGTCTACCCCTTCTCGACGGTGGTGGCCGAGCGCTTTGGCAAGAGCACCCGATTCAAAACCCCCAAGGTCGAGTCCACCGGCTCTGGCGGCGGTCTCAAGCTGTTCTGCGCAGGTCTCGGCGTGAAACATCCGGACATCACCAATTCATCCCGCAAGATAAAGGAATCCGAGATCGAGCAGTGCAAGGGCAACGGGGTCAAGGACATCATCGAGGTCAAGATCGGCTATGACGGCATCGCCCTGGCCCAGTCCAATACCGTTCCGCTAATGGAACTGTCACTGCGCGACGTCTACCTGGCCCTCGCCAAGGAGGTCCCGGACCCGGAAGGTTCTGAAAAGCTGGTAGAGAACCCCTACAAGACCTGGCAGGAGGTGAACCCGGAATTGCCGGCTAACGCCATCGAGGTGCTGGGCCCACCCCCGACCTCCGGCACCCGTGATGCCTTCGTGGAACTGGCCATGGAAGGCGGCTGCAAGACCTTCGACTGGGTCAAGGCCATGAAAAAGCAGGACAAAAAGGAATACAAGCGAGTCTGCCACACCATCCGTGAGGACGGTGCCTACGTGGAGGCCGGCGAAAACGACAATCTGATCGTGCAGAAGCTGGAGGCCAATCCCAAGGCCCTGGGGATCTTCGGCTTCAGCTTCCTGGACCAGAACATAGACCGTGTCCAGGGCGCGGTCATCAATGGCGTGGCACCGGAGTTTGAATCCATTGCCGACGGCGAGTACCCTATCTCACGCCCCCTCTACTTCTATGCAAAGAAGGCGCATGTGGGCTCGATACCGGGCATTCGCGAATACCTGGCAGAGTTCACCAGCGATAAGGCCTGGGGCGAGGACGGCTACCTGTCCGACAAGGGCCTGATACCCATGCCGGACGAGGAACGCCAGAAGGTGACGGATGACGTCAGGAACCTGAACCCGATGTAAACAACCGGGCTGCATGGAGCCTGTCAAACAGGTGGGTGTGCTTGCCGGTGCACCCACCTGTTTTTTTAACAAGAAAGCGAACAATTGGACACGACCAACCTTTTTATCGTCATCTGCCTGCTGGCTGCCGCCGCCTATGTCTTCGGCCGCCAGCGCGCCTATGCCACCAGCGGCAAGTCGATTCGGAACCTGCACTCACTGCCGGGGCACTACGGGCTTTACGCCCTCATCCTGACCACCCTGCCCGCCGTGGCGATGCTGATGTTCTGGTCCATGCTGGCACCCCGGGTGATCGAGGCGCTCCTGCTGACCGACTTGCCTGCCGGGGTGCAGGACTGGTCACAGGAACAACTGGGCCTGCTGCTCAACGATGTACGCAACAGCCTCAAGGGGTACAGCGTCGCCAGTGACAAGCCCGAGTTGATTGCGCAACTCGGCGAGCGTTACCTGGCCATGGCGAACACCAGCAACTGGTTGCTGTGGGTCACGGCGCTGAGTCTGTGTGCCGGGGGGCTGGCCTGGGCCTGGCGCAGCATCCACGTGGACCACCCGGCCCGTCATCGGGTAGAGGCCGTCGCGGTCTCCGGCCTGATCGCCTGTTCACTGATCGCCCTGCTGACCACCATCGGCATCATCCTGTCGGTACTATTTGAATCATTGAGGTTTTTCCAGCATGTCCCGGTCACCGAGTTCCTGTTCGGTCTGGACTGGAGTCCGCAGATGGCCATTCGTGCCGACCAGGTAGGTTCCTCGGGGGCCTTTGGTGCCGTGCCGCTGTTTACCGGTACGCTGTTGATCTCGGCCATAGCCATGCTGGTCGCCGTTCCCGTCGGACTGATGTCGTCGATCTACCTGGCGGAATATGCCAGCCGGCGCGTCCGCACGATTCTGAAACCGGTGCTGGAAATCCTCGCCGGCATCCCGACCGTGGTTTACGGTTTCTTTGCAGCACTCACCGTGGCCCCGCTGGTGCGTGATGCCGGCAACTGGCTGGGGCTGGAGGTCGCCTCGGAGAGTGCGCTGGCCGCGGGCCTGGTCATGGGCATCATGATCATCCCGTTCGTGTCATCGATATCCGACGACGTGATTTCTGCGGTGCCCCGTGCCATGCGCGAGGGCTCCTACGGGCTGGGGGCGACCCAATCGGAGACCATTCGCCGGGTGATCATACCGGCGGCGCTGCCGGGTATCGTGGGTGGCATACTGCTGGCGGTATCACGCGCCATCGGAGAGACCATGATCGTGGTGATGGCGGCTGGACTGGCCGCCAACCTGACCGCCAACCCGCTGGAGGCGGTGACCACGGTCACGGTGCAGATCGTGACCCTGCTGGTCGGTGATCAGGAATTCGACAGTCCCAAGACGCTGGCGGCCTTCGCCCTCGGGCTGACCCTGTTCATCGTCACGCTGATACTTAATATAATCGCCCTTCAGATCGTGCGTCGCTATCGCGAACAGTATGACTGAGATCCCGGTCACCGGAGTCTGCCAGCCCAAATGAAACAACGTACCGTCGACCTGATGCAAAAGAAGCTCAAGCGCCGTTATGCGGCCGAGCGGCGTTTCCAGTGGTATGGGAGGATCTCCATCCTGATCGCGCTGGCCTTTCTAACGCTGATGTTCATCAACATCGTCGGCAAGGGCTACAGCGCATTCCTGCAAACCCATATCCAGCTGGCCATTGACCTGGAGTCAGACGCCTTTTCGGAGCAGACCGGCGACAGTGACGCACTCTACACCGCCGATTACAGCGGCCTGATAAAAAAGGCGCTGCGCAAACAGTTCCCGGATGTCACCAATCGACGTGACAAGCGCGCCCTCTACCAGCTGGTCAGTCCCGGCGCGGGTTACAAGCTGCGTGACCGGGTGATCGCGGATCCCGCGCTCATCG
The DNA here is from genome assembly GCA_947259415.1 of uncultured Ectothiorhodospiraceae bacterium. GTDB lineage: Bacteria > Pseudomonadota > Gammaproteobacteria > UBA9214 > UBA9214 > CAMYJZ01. The sequence continues at coordinate 3,233 of CAMYMI010000052.1, forward strand.
GACAGACCGTCGAAGTCTGGCTGACGGCGGACGACGATGTCGACATGTATGTCAAACACCCACCCCGGGACAAACCCGGCGAGAAGCCGACCGGTCAGCGGCTCTCCGAGAAGCAACGCGCCTGGTTGGAGCAGCTGCGCAGTGAGGACCGGCTGGAGAAACATTTCAACACCACCTTCTTCACAGCCGGGGACTCGCGCGAGCCCGAGCTGGCCGGCATCTGGGGCGCCCTGGCGGGCTCCTTCTTTACCTTGCTGGTCACCCTCTGCCTGTCTTTCCCGATCGGCGTGGGCGCCGCCATCTACCTGGAAGAATTTGCCCCCAAGAACAAGTGGACGGACCTGATCGAGGTCAATGTCAACAACCTCGCGGCCGTGCCGTCCATCGTCTTCGGCCTGCTCGGTCTGGCGGTCTTCATCAACTTCTTCGGGGTGCCGCGTTCGGCGCCGATCGCCGGCGGCTTCGTGCTGACCCTGATGACCCTGCCCGTGATCATCATTTCCAGCCGCGCGGTCCTCAAGGCGGTACCGCCATCCATCCGCGAAGCGGCACTGGGCGTCGGTGCGTCCAAGGTACAGATGGTGTTCAGCCACGTGGTACCACTGGCCCTGCCCGGGATGCTGACCGGCACCATCATCGGCATGGGCCGGGCACTGGGTGAAACCGCACCCTTGCTGATGATCGGTATGATGGCCTTCGTGGTGGACATCCCCGCC
>CAMYMI010000053.1 GCA_947259415.1 uncultured Ectothiorhodospiraceae bacterium
TGTGAAGCTGCTGACCGCCTGCCCGTCCTGCCAGCAGGGACTGGCTCGCTACGCCGACGACACCGGGCTGGAGACCGACTACATCGTGGTGGAACTGGCCGGCCGGCTGCTGGGCGAGGACTGGGAACAGGACTTCGTCAGCTGTATCCAGCAGGGGGGCGTGGAACGGGTGCTGCTGTGATGGCAGGCGGGAGATGCCGGTTTTAAACAATCCAGCCTCTGGTTAGCATGCGCCACGTGATTGTTCTGTCATTCCGGTGCAAACCGGAATCCAGTGGCGGACCGGCTGGCGATGACTTGAATCCTGATTGATGTTCAGCTTGGCCCGGAATGAGACCCGGTTTATCTGTCGCAGTGTTCCGTTTCCAGTTTCCTTAACCGTGCCAGCTGTGATTCATCACGCAGCCGATCGGCCTCGTTCCGGTAGGCCTGGATGATTCTGTGTTCATATTCCCTGAGCCTGGTCCGGGTGTGGTTGCACTTTTGCGCGCGGACCGCCCGTTGCCTGGACTCGGTGCGCCGTTGATCCTGGCTTTGTTGTCTCAGGCGCTCGTCCTCGAGGGCGGCTTCCCGGCGTTGGCTAGCCTTTTGCCTTCTTTCACTCTGCAGGCGATACAACTGGTTTCGAGGGGCATAGTAGTCACCGGTTTCAATCCCCGTGTCGTGTGCAGGGTATGTGACGATTTCTATGTCGGTGGCTTTTGGCGGCGGGGCATCGCCGAAGGTCAGCGCCCCGTCTATATCGACCCATCGCTTGATGTCGCCGCCATGTGACGGTGAGAGCATGATCAGCAGCAGTATCGATAACGTGGTTTTCATATGGCATCCCGTTGAGATAAAACAGATTTTCTTTCTCCAGGGCAGGTTAAACATTTCCAGGTAGCGAACTGGCCACCACGCGCCATTACAAAGGCGGGAGTGCGAATGTTGATTTAAAAGTCCCGATCATCCGCCTTCCCGGGTATACGTATATCTACGTACAGTGTTTTGTCGTGGTTTTCTAGATAATAAACAACAGATTCAGTTTCGCCTGACTGCTTCAGCGGCATAGGTAGTCTATTGACAGGGAGTTTGCCGGTCTGTCAGGGGATGCAGACAGATACTGTCAGTCAGTGCACATACATGATGAGATTCAGAGCCTTGCAGGCATGGAGAAGGGCACATGCTCCTGCAACCTCCTGGTTGACTGAATAAGATCTCAATAAAAAACCATGTTAACGACAACATCGATCAATGCCATGCGCTTCATACTGCCCTCCGGCATGGGTTATTGCCTGTTGCTGCTGGCCGGTTTCTCGTCCTCCCTGGTTGCAGATCAGTCGCTGTTGGATGAAACGGAATCCTACCTGGGCGAAATCCCCGTGATCGTCTCCGCCACGCGCCTGCGGCAGAAGCAGACCGAGGCGCCGGCGACCATCACCATCATCGACCGGGAAATGATCGAGGCCTCAGGTGCCATCGAGATCGCAGATTTGTTCCGGCTGGTACCGGGGATGCAGATCGGCCAGGGGGATACCCCGACCTACTCGGTGACCCTGCACGGCCAGACCGACAGCTTTTCACGCCGCATCCAGGTGATGGTGGACGGCCGGCCGGTGTACGGTCCCGTTTTTTCCAGCGTGGACTGGCATGCCCTGGGGGTGGACCTGGCTGACATCGACCACATCGAGGTGGTGCGCGGGCCCAGTGCATCGGCCTTTGGCGAGAACGCCTTTTCGGGCGCCATCAATATCGTCACCAAACAGCCCTTCGAGACCCGTGGCTGGTTTGTGAAGGCCACCGGCGGGTCGCAGGACACCCGCAAGGGATTCCTGCGCTATGGTGATAATTACCAGGACCTGGATTACCGTGCCAGTTTCAGTTTCGACCGGGCGCTGGCCTTCGAGGACACCAACACCGACAAGATCGTGCGCTCGGCCGACCTGCGCCTGCTTTATACCCCCACCGCGCGTGACCAGGTGGAGGTGCACGCAGGAGTGAGTAACGGGCCCATGGGGCGGGGTGGCGATGGAAGCCCTGTGCATCCAGAACAGTCGCGCGATATCGAGCGGAATTACCAGCTGCTGCGCTGGATCAGGTCGAATCCGGATGGTGGCGAATCCCGCTTCCAGGCTTACCACAGTTACTTCGCAGAGGATGATCAGTACACAATAGGCAGGCTCTCCGATTTGCTTGGACTGTTTGGGATTGATCCTTCACTCGTAACCGTCGTGTTTCCGGTAACCAGTGATGAGCTGATTGATTTCGGCATATTCAATTACAAAAGCAGTCGCTATGACGCCGAGTGGCAATACAACTCACCCTGGCATGGACCTGTGCGCTACGTGGCCGGACTGGGCGGGCGCATTGACCGGTACGAAAGTGATTACCTGGTCGGCCCACCCGACAGCTCTGTCGAGGAGCACTTATTGCGCGGTTTTCTGAATGTCGAATACCAACCCGTTGCCGATGTAATCCTGAATGCCGGCCTGATGGTTGAACGCGGTGACCTGGCCGAAACCGAGGTATCGCCCCGGCTGGGTCTCAATTACAGCCTGTCTCCCAATCATGCGGCCAGGATCAGCATAGCCCGGTCGATGCGCGCCCCGTCCCTGCTGGAAGAGCATTTCGACCTCGCGATTCGGGCCAACGATGGCACCGTGCTGGATGCCCTGCATATTACTCAGGGTGGCGTGGATGCCGAGAGCATCACCGCCTATGAACTCGGCTACCTGGGTCGCTGGCCGGATACCGGGGCCAGCCTTGACCTGAAACTGTACCGCGAGATCATCCGCGATGAGATTGACGAAATCCAGGATACATCATATCCGGACCCCTTGTCCGCGCTTGATGATGGCTCCACTGCCGGCTTTGATGGTGCGCGCGGTGCATGGATAGGCTTCAATGGTTCGCGCATCAATATCGATGGTTTCGAGGCGCAGCTCAAGTACCAGCCCACGGCCAGCACCCTGGCCTCCCTGCAGTATGCCTATGCCGACGTGGATGAGTTCCGTGACTCGCGTTCCGTCAAGACCCAAGTCTATAACCTGGACGGCACCCCACAGCACACCGCCAGCTTGCTGCTGTCACAGCGCTTCCCCCGCGGGTTCGAGGCCAGTGTGCTGGCCTCCTATGTCGACGAGATGGCCTGGTACGGTGACGGCGATGACATGGACGAGCACACCCGTGTCGACCTGCGCCTGGCAAAGCGCTTCAAGGGTGAGCGTCATTCCGGAGCCATAGAAATCCTGGTGCATAATATTGGCGAGGAGTTCGAAGTCTTTGACAGGGACTACATCTTCGATACCCGCTATTACCTGAGGGCATCATTGCAGTTCCACTGATTTTTCATTCTGTTGATGATTACAGTTCTACCTGCAGCATAGAGCAAACATTAAAAAAGGCCCCGCAAGCGGGGCCTTGAGTTGGTTCAGGAGGGGGCCGGTCAGGCGATCTCGCCGGGATAATCGGCAATGCCCGGGTTGTCGGCCACG
>CAMYMI010000054.1 GCA_947259415.1 uncultured Ectothiorhodospiraceae bacterium
CCCTGACATTCGGCGCAGCCCGGCCGCCTGGTCAGTCGCTTCAGACGTGCAGCTGTGCATGTGCATCACCTCCGACCGGTCGCATTGCATGCAGCCATGAAGATTCGTTTTGCTCCCCGTCTTCCGGTCCGGCCAGTTCGTCCGCCAGCATGACCAGTTGACGTGCGCGGGCCGGGTGGAAATCGTCAGGCACCTGCTGGCCGTTACCTGTCCAGGCCAGCGGCAGGTGATGCTTGATCAGCACCGAGAGCACACCGCCGATGGCCGTTGCTTCGTCCAGCTTGGTCAGAATGCATTTTTCCGGGCCAATGCGGCTGAATGATTCCACGATGTCATCCGTCAGGTCAGCAGCACCCGTCGCTGACAGCACCAGGTAGCGACGGATATCGGTATCGCCATTGCCAAGCGCGGTATATTTTTCCGGCAGGTCCATATCGCGCTGGCTGGTACCCGCGGTATCGATCAATACAAGTTTACGGTCATGCATCTGGTTGAGAATGGCTTGCAGCTCCAGCTCATCCCCGGCGATATGCACCGGCACACCGAGCAGGCGGCCGTAGGTACGCAGTTGCTCATGCGCCCCGATCCGGTAGTGGTCCATGCTGACCAGCGCCACGTGGCGGCGGCCATGTTGCATGGCAAAACGTGCGGCAAGTTTTGCAATGGTTGTGGTTTTACCGACACCGGTCGGGCCGACCAGTGCCACCGTGCCACCATTTTGCAGCAGGTCATCCTGTTCAGCTGGAAGCAACCCTTCCAGGATCGACATCGCCTGTTGCCAGGCCTGCGTGTCATCATCTATTGCAGAAACGCCATCCGCGACCAGGTTGGCGATTACCGGGTGCACCTGCATGGCGCCCAGGCGATTGATAATCCCGGCTCGCACCGGCTCGCGCCGCCTGACCTCGTCCCAGCCCAGTTGCGACAGGGGCACTTCAAGCATACTGCGCAGCGCACGAATCTCGGCGCGGACTTCATGCAGTGACGATTCGCTTGCAGCCGGTATCGGCGGCAATTCCGGGGCAGTGGACACGATCGATTCGGCAGCCGGTGGTATCGCGGACTGCGGGGGTTCGGTGTGTGTTTCAACCGGCTCGGCCAGGGTGGCACTACCGGCATCACGCAGGTCTTCCTCGTAGTCGACCGCGGCAATGATTTCGGCACCGTCATCCGTCTTGCGACTGGAAAGAATCAGTGCATCAGGGCCCAGCGCATCGCTGACCTGTTGCATTGCATCGCGCATCTCGGCAGCGATAAACCGTTTCATCTTCATTACCAGCACCTCCGTGTACCAGGCTTTTCAGACGTTACGCTGAGGTAACGTTGTGTCAGCCGGAAATTCCGTTTTCCATTAACCTGCTTTCTTCCACGACTCGCCACCAATCGTGGCAATAACCTTGATCTGTTTCGCCCGCGGCACCTCGTTATAGGACAGCACGCTCAGACCGGGCACCGAACCGCGCACAAACTGCGCCAGCCAGCGACGCAACACGGGTGACACCAGCAACACGGCCGGCTCGCCGCTTAATTCCTGACTTCGCGTCTGTTCCTGCAACGAAACCAGCATATTCTCCGCCAGTCCCGGCTCAATGCCGGGCGCGCCATCCTGTGCGCCCTGTACAGACTGTTGCAACAACTGTTCCAGACTCGGCTCCAGCGTCATGGCCGGTAATATCTCTTCCATCCCGTTGATTTTCTGGTAAATCATTCGGGAAAGCGTGGAGCGTACGGCGGCCGTCAGCATGTCAGGATCCTGACTGCGCACCCCCTGCTCCGCCAGAGTCTCGGCGATACTGCGCAGGTCACGTATCGGCACCCCTTCTTCCAGCAGGTTCTGCAACACCTTGACGACCACGCCCAGCGCCAGCGTCTTGGGTACCAGCGTCTCAACCAGGTTTGGAGAAGACTTTGCCAGCATATCGAGTAACTGCTGCACGCTTTCATGGCCGAGCAACTCGTGCGCATGTTGTTGCAACAGGTGACTGAGGTGGGTTGCTACCACGGTACTCGCATCGACCACGGTATAACCCTTGGTCTGTGCGTCATCACGTTGACCGGGATCGATCCAGACAGCCGCCAGGCCGAACGCCGGGTCAGTGGTCTCAATACCCTTGATGTCACCGAATACCTGGCCCGGGTTGATGGCCATTTCCTTGTCGATATGAATCTCCGACTCACCCACCGGGACACCCAGCAGGTTGATCCGGTATGCACCCGGTTGCAGGTCGAGATTGTCACGAATATGGACCGGGTCGATCAGGAAACCCAGCTCCTGTGAAAGTTTCTTGCGCACACCCTTGATACGCGACATCAGCTGACCGCCCTGCTTCTTGTCGACCAGCGGGATCAACCGGTAACCGACTTCGAGGCCGATGATGTCGACCGGCTGTACATCGTCCCAGCCAAGGTCGGGATTCTCTTCCACCTCGGCCGGTTTTTCCTGTTCGACCGCCTCGCCTGCAGTCTCGGCCCGCTCGAATTTACGGATATAAAAGGCCGTTGCCGCAAGCAGCAGCGCGATGGTGATAAATACGATGTTCGGCATACCCGGAACCAGTCCGAGCGAGCCGACGATTACAGCCGTCACCGTCAGCGCGCGCGAATTGGTAAACAGCTGTTTGAAGAACTGCTCCCCCATGTCCTGTGAAACGGATACGCGCGTGACGATAATGGCAGCGGCCGTCGACAGCACCAGTGACGGAATCTGTGCAACCAGGCCATCGCCGATGGTCAGCAGGATATAGTTCTGCGCCGCATCGTTGACTGACAGCCCATGCTGCAGGATACCGACTGTGAACCCGCCGATTATGTTGATAAACAGGATCAGCATGCCGGCAACGGCATCACCGCGCACGAACTTGCTGGCGCCATCCATCGCACCGTAGAAATCCGCTTCCTGTGCGACTTCTTCGCGCCGCGCACGCGCCTCATCCTGCGTGATCAGGCCGGCGTTCAGGTCGGCATCGACTGCCATCTGCTTGCCGGGCATAGCGTCCAGGGTGAACCTGGCACTCACTTCCGAGATGCGCCCTGCGCCCTTGGTCACCACGACGAAGTTAATGATCATCAGGATGGCAAATACAATCAGGCCGACGGCATAGTTGCCACCGACAACGAAATCACCGAATGCCTCGATCACACGGCCTGCCGCACCGGTGCCTTCATGTCCATCCAGCATAATGACGCGTGTCGACGCGACATTCAGTGCCAGTCGCAACAGGGTCGCCACCAGCAACACAGTAGGGAATATCGCGAATTCAAGCGGCTTGACGGTATAGACAGCCACCAGCAACACGACCAGCCCCAGGGCAATATTGAAGGTAAATAACAGGTCGAGCACCAGCGGCGGCAGTGGCAGGACCATCATGCTGAGCAACATAACCACGATCAGCGGCGTACCGAG
>CAMYMI010000055.1 GCA_947259415.1 uncultured Ectothiorhodospiraceae bacterium
CCGGCGATGGTGACGGAGCGCCCGGCAGCGCGTACATCGTCCTGCACTTGTGCCCGGACCGTAACGGTCTCTCCAGCAACCATTACGTCGCCGGTTACCAATTCATCGATGCTGACGCGCTTACCTGCTGCGGTCACATCGCCCTGTACCTGCGCCTGTACATCCACACTGCGACCGGCAACGTAAATATCATCTTCGATGGTGCCGCGTTTGATCACCACTTCTTCGGCCTCTTGTGCAATCAGCAGCGTCCCGGCCGACGCAGTAATCATAAGGACAAGCAGTAGCCAATGTGCAGGTTGCATTACCATCGCATGGGTCTCCTTAGCGGGTGGGGCTGTGGTTGGTAATATTATAGTATTCGACTGGCCTGACCGGGAACACATCACTGCACGCTCTCGATCCATGGTATTAATACCTCACCACGACGGATGTACAAACGGGAAACAGAGCGATTTCTGCTAAGGAACCTCTGATTTATTGATGCATCACGTCATTGCGAGCGCGATTTACATCGATGAACAAGTGCCGCGAGAGGCAGGAGAAGGTGAGACCGGGAACCGGTCGAGAAGCTGGCCTGGGCCATGCCGGGAGCGGCCAGCGAAGCCATTCTTGTCACGAGGATGCCAGGCAACCGTGGTGATCTCATAGAGACCCCTTCGCTGCGCTCGGGACGCCTGCGGCGGATTGCTGCGTCCCGCCACGGCCTGCGGCCTCGCGGTCCTCGCAATGATGAATTGATCAGACCTTCCCTGATATTAGAAACAACTGCTCTCTGAGTCGGCTTTCACGCTCACCACAGGAGTTCCTCGTTTATCCCCGGTGCTTTATCGGGTACAGGCACGATTGTCGAGGCATGCAATTATGATCGACCCGTAGGTCGGATTAGCGACAGCGTAATCCGACGATGTTTCATTGCGATAAAACCATCGCGCTTGCGAAGCGCTCCTACAATAATCGATATATCTGCGGGAGCGCCTCACAGGCGCGATTATTGAACTAGTATTACTATCAAATGTGCTCAGACACCCTTTTCTCGGTTAAACAGGAGACGCCATGAAATCAAGCGCCACAGAACACCGATGCGGCTACGCGCGCCAAAACGCAGGCGTTACCTGGTCAGGTTTGCTGGCAAGCATACTACTGAGTTTACCGATCGGGATCGCGGCCGCAGGACAGCCCAAAGTGCTTACCAATCGGATAGGGATGCCGTTCGTGTCCATCCCTGCCGGAAGTTTCCAGATGGGCACCAGCGACCGCCAGGCAGCGATCGGGGAAATGGACGATCCGGACCCGGACGCCTTCCGCGATGAACAGCCGGTACACGAGGTCAGGATCAGTCACTCCTTCCTGCTCGGCCAGACGGAGGTCACCCAGGCCCAATGGTTAAACGTCATGGAGAACAAACCCGGACCGAAGGAGTACTGGGACCGGGACGACTGGCGGGACCTGCCCGTGGTGAGCGTAAACTGGTACATGGCCCGGCGATTTGCAGAAGAACTCGGTAAACTGGATCCGGATTACGACTACCGGCTTCCAACCGAAGCGGAGTGGGAATACGCGGCCCGGGCAGGCTCATCCGGATTACGACCAATGCCCAGCGACGAACTGCCGGAGCATGCGTGGTCTTTCGTTAATTCGGGGGATCACCCGCATCCGGTGGCCACCCGCCGACCCAATGCCTTTGGCGTCTACGATATGTTCGGTAACGCCTGGGAATGGGTGGCCGACTGGTATGCCCCCGACAGCTACGGTGATGGCGTGACGCGTGTTGATCCAAAAGGTCCCACTGATGGCCGCTCTCGGGTGCGGCGTGGCGGCTCCTACCACTGTCCCTTGTTCCAGACCCGGCCTGGATACCGGGCGGCGAATACACCTGACACCCGCTACTCGGTCATTGGTTTCCGGGTCGTCGCAATCCCCTCGCCCCCATCAGGTAGCAATGCTGCAAGATAAAAAGTTTCAGAGCCGAATGATTTTGCAGGAGCGCCTCGCAAGCGTGATTATCAGGTCATACCATCGCAATCAGTCCGTAGGCCGGATTAGCGACAGCATAATCCGACGATGTCGTTGTCGGGTTACGGCGCTTCGCGCCTAACCCGCACCTACAACTCAACCCCATCGCGACCGGGCGACCTCTCCCACACTAACCCGAACTACTAGTAGGAGCGCCTCGCAGGCGCGATTGCTGGATCATAACATCGCGGTCATGGGACCGCTCCCACAGGGATTGGTCACGCACCCGTATGTGCGCCTTGCAGGCGCGATCATTATTGTGACAAAACCATCGCGTTTGCAAAACAACCCTGCAACAATCGTTACACCTGTAGGAGCGCCTCGCAGGCGAGATTGTTGAGCCATGCCAACCGAAGCAACGCCGCCCACCTTACAGGTGTCGATCCAGCGCACCCGCATATTGTCTTACGATATCAGCCGCCGACTCTATCGCATCAATACCCTCGACACTCTTGCCGGCCTGGTAGATGTCCCGGTAACTCATTCTCCGCAACGATGCGCGTTTCAGCTTCCACAGCGATTGCAGTGAATAGATAGTGCGCATCCAGTGTTTGGTGCGACGACCCCGTAACAGCCATTTCGCCAGCGGGCCCGCATGCACACCCATCTTTTCGATAAAGGGTGTACGAATGATCGACACCGGCACCCCGGTGATCTTTTCCGACAACACAATATCCTGTGCATGTGCATCGACAATGGCATGCTTGTAATCAGCATGGGCCTTGCACTCGCTGGTCGCAATGAAGCGCGTTCCCAGCTGTGCCGCGGCATAACCTGAATCTATTGCCTCGATGAACTGCGCCGGCGTACCGATGCCACCGGCACATACCATTGGCTTTCCCAGTGGTCCGATCTCATCCAGCAACTGCTGTTGCGAAAGCTTGCCCGCATGGCCGCCCGCCCGGTTGTTCACGCAGATAAAGCCATCTACCCCGCCATCCAGCGCCTTATGTGCAAAACGCCGGTTGGTAACATCATGGTAGACCGTAACGCCGGCCGGCTGAGCGCGCCGCACCACCCAATCCGGGTTACCCAATGCCGTGACCAGAAACGGCACCTGTTCTTCGAGTGAGATATCCAGCCACTCCTGCACGTGCTGCAGGTATTTTTTCGAACTGCGTTCGATAATCAGATTTACACCGATCGGTTTATCCGTCAACGAGCGGATGTAACGCAGACCGGCCCGGTATTCATGGCCATGCACGTAAGTCAGGCTCAACGGCTGCACAATTCCGATACCGCCTGCCTCCGACACCGCTGCAACCAGTTCGGGGTTCGAACACGGATACATGGCCCCGCAGATCAACGGCACCTCGATACC
>CAMYMI010000056.1 GCA_947259415.1 uncultured Ectothiorhodospiraceae bacterium
GCGTGGACACCTTCATCGGCCCGGTCTATGTCGGTTATGGCTACACCGAGGGCGGCAACCATGCCGGCTTCCTGTTCCTGGGTAATCCGTTCTGACCGGACCACGGGTAATCGATAACTGGATAAATCCTTCTCCGGTTATTACGCCACGCACATCAATACCTGGGTGGGTCTGCCAGTAACAAGGGAGAATTGATCATTAGTGACACATTGACTTCCATGGACGATAAGCTCATCAATCGCAGGGCTATCGAGGCAGCGATCCGCATCGGCCTCGTCTTTCTGCTGGTTCTGTGGTGTTTCAACATCGTCAAGCCGTTTGTCCTGCTGGCCCTGTGGGGAGCCATTCTTGCAGTGGCCATCTATCCCCTGTTTGCGAGGCTACAGGCGCTGCTGGGTGGGCGCAGGAAACTGGCTGCCACCCTGATCACACTCACTGTCCTTGCCCTGCTGGTCATCCCCAGCGTGATGTTATCGGAGTCCGCCATCGGGAACGCGCAGGTACTCGCGAGTCACATCAAGGAAGGCACGCTGCGCATCCCGCCACCCGCGGAGACGGTGCAGACCTGGCCGCTAATCGGCAAGCAGCTGCATGCTACATGGAGCCAGGCATCGGACAACCTGAGCGAAACTCTCAGCACCCACAAGGAGCAGCTGACGGTTGTCGCAAAATGGATGCTGGCAAAGGCTGCCGGGGCCGGTGCAGTCCTGCTGCAGTTCATCGTCTCCATCATCATCGCGGGGGTGCTTTTGGTTTATGCACGCAGTGGCACGGACGCAGTCTTGCGGTTTGCCACCCGGCTTATGGGGGCGCAGGATGGAAAGAAATTTACCGAGATGGCCAGCGCCACGATACGCAGTGTGGCCCAGGGCGTGCTGGGCGTCGCACTCATCCAGGCCGTACTGGCGGGCATTGCCCTGCTGCTGATCGGTGTACCCTATGCCGGCATCTGGACGCTGCTGGTCATGTTACTGGCAATCGTACAGCTGCCCACCATCATTATCCTGGGCCCGATTATTGTCTATGTCTTTACCGTCACGACCATGTTACCTGCTGTCATTTTCACAATCTGGATGCTGCTGGTCGGTGTGAGTGATTCATTCCTCAAACCCCTGCTACTCGGGCGCGGACTGGAAGTGCCAATGCCCGTCATACTGCTTGGCGCGATTGGCGGATTGCTGATGTCGGGCATCATCGGCCTGTTCGTTGGTGCAGTCGTACTGGCGGTGGGCTATGAACTATTCATGCTCTGGATGAATGAAGGCACGGAGACAGTCGCGGATGCGACCGTAGATACGTGAACGGATTATCCGTTTAATCAGAAGAGATACCGCAGGGTCGCGCCCAGCAACAGGATTGCATTGGTGTCGAATTCACCGACCACCTGTCCACCACCCGGCATGGGCTGATTGATCCGGGCATCCCCCACCAGCAGCAGCGTCCCACCGACAGCAAAATCGAATTTCCGTTTGCCCTGCCAGACATAGGCCGCGGAGAGTTTGAAGATCTCGTCTACCGGCAGGTCGAGCGTCCGATCCACATCCTCGACCGGCGAACTGTCATATGAGAAGCCGACACTGAAACCATGGTAATCGCCCAGCTGGCGCCTCAGGGCAATGCCGGCATACCAGGTATTTTCCCAGTTGCGGTCGAGCTCCATCACCACAGGCATCGCCCCGCCACTCAGGCAGTCCCCTGCCCCGCAGCCAGAACAGCGAGGGCGCGGCAATGATGGCGACGAACAATGCGAACAGGAACGGCACCACCACCGGCGTCGCCGCACGCAGGCCCGCAACTACGATAACGAAGGCGGCGGCAGTTACCAGGCCATTGCGTAACATGCTGCTTTCAGTGCTATCACTCATTGCACAATCCTTTTATGTTTTATTGCCGTTTGTTACCGTGAGGCAGGAATGGCGCTGGAAAGCAAGACCAGCCCCTGCACCGTGACGTTGGACCAAAGTCCAATAACGTGATTCGATCATCCAGTTTAGTATTTACTTATGATGCCACATTCCCGAATGGCCTGGCGGGGGCAATCACGTAACACAATAAATGCCTGTGATTTTTTCATATTGGCTGAGCGGGGCTGGTAATTCATATTTAAACTACATTTGTTTTCACTATATTACTTAGCGTTGAATAGCCTGGAATTATTATGAGGCAACCAAGCAGCCTAAAGACACGGATGAGAATTACATGTCGCGTTTATGGTCTATTGATGCTTCTGATCTCTTTCCAAACCCTGGCGGCCGGCTACCGGGCCGGCCCTGGTATCGGTGTTATTGATGCCTTCGATGATGCGGACACCCTGACAATCTCACTCACCATCGAGGGCAGGCCCATTCCGACATGGTGGGAGATGCGACCCACCGCCCAGCTGCTGGCCATTGATGAGGATGGCTACTATCTTGGCCTCGGACTGCTGAAGGAGTTCACTATCAAGCAAGACTGGTCATGGGGTATAGCATTCAGTGCGGGGGCTGCCCATGAATCGAGCGAAACCAAAGCGCTAAAATATGATATGGAATTCTATTCCCGGATCTTCCTGAGCCATCTGCTCAACAAGAAGAATGATCTGCGCCTGGAGCTGGGTCATATTTCCAACGCGGGTCTGGATGAGCGCAACCCCGGCACAGAACCTCTGATGTTATTCTGGATTCACCACTTCTGATTCCCTGGACAGGAGATGGGATCAGCTCCGATATACCGGCATCTCCCTGAACCAACGGATGACACGACCAACATTCAAAAAGAGAATGGTTGGGAGGTAAATCCGAAATATATTACCCCCTCATCCCCTCTCGGCGGAGCAGGGTCTGTACTTCTCCCGAAGGGAGATGGACCCATATTCATACATGCGGTCACCGACCACGGAATGGTAACATCGGCGAAGTTAACCTGACTTAGGAATGCTGTAATAATCTATTAGCCCCTCTCCCCATCCCTCTCCCGAGGGGAGAGGGAGTGAATGAAACGGCAACTACTCGTTTGTTATCCTCTATGAAATGGGTCAAGCGCCTTTCGTTAACACTCACCGGGCTGCTACTGGGTTGCATCCTGATAGTCGCTGCTGTGGCGCTGTTTTTCGACGAATCCGATCACAAGCGTTTGCTGGTCTGGGGAGCGGAGCAGTTCCTGGACAGCGAACTGGTCATCGAGGGACCGCTCGAGCTCGACATCGGCAGGGACCTGTCGCTCGCCAGCGGGGATGTCCGGCTCGAGGCCGGCGATGGCAGCTACAGACTGGTGATCGGCAAGCTCAGAACCAGCTTCCGCCTCGGCTCCTACCTGCGAACCGGAACATTCTGGTTCAACAGCCTGGAGCTGCAGGACGTCGTCATCGCCCGGGCTTACTTCAGCAATTTCGCATTGCGCTACCGTGAGCAGCCGCCGGGTACGCTGCACCGGTTCTCGCTGGAGGAACTCGTGATCGAGGAGGCTGGCCGGGGCCAGCCGATGTCGCTGCATGCGACCGGTCTGTTCGAGGGGCAACCCTTTGTCCTGGAGGGGACAGCCGATTCCCTTGCCGAGCTGCTCGAGACCACCGAGCCCAAAAACGTACAACTGTCACTCAGCGGTGCGCAAGGCAAGCTGCTGGCAGCAGGGACGATCGCCGACCCGATCAGCGGCAGCGGCCTGGACCTGCAGGTTCGGGTCGATGTGCCACAGATCAGCAATCTGATCGAAATCCTCTGGGATGAGATTCCGGTACTCGGCAGCCTGCAGGGCTCGATGACTGTACGCGGTGATTATACGGCACCCCGTCTCGAAGCCATCGACCTGCACCTGCAGCGCGGGCAGGAGGTTGAACTGACCGTGACGGGTTCGGTGGCCGATGCACTCACGGGTAACGGTCTGGACCTGCGGTTCGACGGACACTCCGGTAACCCGGAGGTCCTTTCCTGGCTATTGTTCAAAAAACTGGATCGCATGCAGATGTTCGAGATCAGCGGCAGGCTGCAGGGTGATATCGAGCGGCCTGCCCTGCAGGAGCTGGTTGCCTCCGCGGAAACCGCCGATGGACTGAAACTCGACCTCCAGGGCAACGTCGATCTTCACCCTGAAGGTGTGCGTCTTAGACCCGACCATGCCGAGCTGACCGTACAGCTCAACGCACTGGACCTCACAGCAAGCAAGCTGCCCGGACTGAAGGATATCCCGCTATCGGGTCCCGTCTCCGGAAAGGCGATGCTGGCTCTGGCCCGGGATGCCGTGGGAATTTACCAGGCCGATGTCACGATCGGTAACCGCAAGGACGGCCTGATCCAGCTCAAGGGCGATGTCGGTCATGTGCCGTTCAGAGACGTACCGGAGTTCTCCGGGCTCAGACTGGAGACCGACATCCAGTCTGCAGAACTTGCACGACTGGGTGACCAACTGAATTATCCCCTGCCCGCCCTGGGTCCGGCACGGTTGCGCGGTACGCTTCTTTCCCGTGGCACCGAACTGGTGTTGCAGGGCGCCCGTCTGAATATCGGCACAGCGGGGCAAAGCATCCTGGAGGCAACCGGTATGCTGGTGACACGACAGGATGATCCCGTACAGTTCAGAGTTGCAATGGATGTTGACATGCGGACCAACGATCTGGCGCGGCTGGGGAAACAATTCGATACTACACTGCCCGCACTCGGTCCCGCGCGGTTACGCAGTAAACTAGTGTCACGGGACTCCGGACTGCGATTACAGGATGCCCGCCTGGATATCGGTACGCCGGGTCAGACAACTATGAAGGCACTCGGCACAGTATCGACGCCGTTGCATGATCCCGCCCGTTTCCAGGTTGCCATGGACGTCGACATCCAGGCAGCGGAACTGGCGCGGCTCGCTGAACCCTTCGGCCACACACTCCCTGAACTCGGCAAGACCCGGATCACAGGGCGACTGGAATCAATGAAGTCCGGGTGGCAGTTCAGGGAGGCCAGGCTCGTGGTGGGTGCTGCTGATGAGCCGATGATTCGTG
>CAMYMI010000057.1 GCA_947259415.1 uncultured Ectothiorhodospiraceae bacterium
TCGGGGCTGCTCGGAAAAAACCCCGCATTGACCTCCCCTGCCAGCGTCTTTAGCTGTTCGATGGCAGCCGGCCGATAGATATCGCAACTGGTCAGTAATACCGATTTCTTTTCGCGCTCGGCCAGCATGCGCGCGAGTTTCGCGCTACTGGTGGTTTTACCCGACCCCTGCAGGCCCGCCATGAGGATGACTGCCGGTGGCTGCACACTCAGGTCCAGTGCATCATTGGCATCACCCATGACGTGCACCAGCTCTTCATTGACGACCTTCACCAGCGTCTGGCCGGGAGTCAGGCTCTTCAGGACTTCCTGCCCCATTGCCCGTTCCCGCACATTTTCTATGAATGCCTTGACGACCGGCAGGGCAACATCCGCCTCGAGCAACGCCATGCGCACATCACGCAGGGCATCCTTGATGTTTTCCTCTGTCAGGCGTCCCTGGCCACGCAGATTGCGAATCGTTTTTGAGAGTCGGTCACTCAGGTTGTCGAACATGGTCTGTCTGTTTCCCGCTGTAATTGATAGTTACTGGTTGAATATTATAACTGTAATAAGGCCTTCACCGGCATCATGATCCGGATACTTCTCTGCTCCTGGCAGTTATGCGATGATTCACCCATGAATCCGATCCTGCCGGGACTACTCTCGATCCTGTTTTACCTGCTGGCCAGCGGCCTGCTGGTCAAGCGCCTGTCCCGGGGCAATACGGGCGGACAGTACGCGCCTGATTCGGCCGCACTGCCGGCACTGGTGGCAATCGCGGCCCACGCGGTTTTGCTTTATCCGGTCATCATCACGCCAGGGGGACTGAACCTCGGCTTCGTTTATGCCGCTTCGCTGGTCGCACTGACCAGTGCCTGCCTGCTCGCTGTCTCGACGTTTTTCCAGCCGGTCGGCAACCTGGGGATCGTGGTATTTCCCGTAGCCGCTGCCACCATAGGCCTGTTGCTGGCCTGGCCTGGTGAGCGCCTGGTGGCCGATGCTTCCTGGCAACTGGAAACGCACATACTTGCATCCCTGCTCGCCTACAGCATTCTCGCGCTCGCGGTATTCCAGTCCATATTGCTGTCTATCCAGGACCATCACCTGCGCAATCGGCAACCGGGCGGTTTTATTCGTGCCCTGCCCCCGCTGGCGGTCATGGAATCGCTGCTGTTCCAGATGATCGCCACCGGCTTCGCACTCCTGAGCCTGGCACTGGTCACCGGCTTCCTGTTCCTCGAAGATATCTTTGCCCAGCACCTCGTTCACAAGACCACCCTGTCTATCATTGCCTGGTTCGTGTTCGGCATCCTGCTCTGGGGGCGCTGGCGATTCGGCTGGCGCGGACAAACCGCACTGCGCTGGACTATCGGCGGCTTTATATTCCTGATGCTTGCCTATTTCGGCAGCAAATTCGTCCTGGAGCTCGTACTGAACGGCTAAACCCGTCGCTTCCTGACACAGGCAGCAGATTTTCGTACACTAGGGCCTCATCAACACACTGGAGGCTGTCCCCGCTTGGACGACACCCCGTTGAGCGTGCTGCTGGCAGCACTGTTCTTTCTCATAGTGCTATCCGCTTTCTTCTCCGGTTCGGAAACCGGCCTGATGACGATCAATCGATATCGATTGCGTCACAAGGCCGATAACAAACACCCGGGCGCCATGCGCGCGCAAAAACTCCTGCAGCGACAGGACCGGCTGATCGGGCTTATCCTGCTCGGAAATAACGTCGTTAATGTGTTTGCCTCCATCCTGATGACGCTGATCGCCCTGCGCATCTACAATGACGCCGGCTTTATTTTTGCTGCCGGCATCGTGCTGACCATCATCATCCTGCTGTTCGCCGAGGTCACACCGAAAACACTCGCTGCCCTGCACCCGGAACGCATTGCCTATCCGGCGGCCTATGTTTATACGCCATTGCTCAAGCTGCTCTACCCGATCGTCTGGGTCGTTAATGCCTTCGCCAACGGCCTGTTGAGGATACTGGGCGTATCTGCGGAAGAAAGCCGCGGACATGCGCTGACGCAGGAAGAACTGCGCACCGTTGTCACTGAAGCCGGCGCCCTGATCCCGGAACGCCATGCATCCATGCTGTTGAATCTTATCGATCTTGAGAAGGTGACCGTGGAAGACATCATGGTTCCGCGCAACGATGTGACCGGCATCGACATCAACGATGACTGGGACACCATTACGCGCACATTGACGGACAGCCAGTACACGCGTATGCCGCTGTACCGGGAAAGCATTGACGATGTTATCGGTGTCCTGCACATGCGCGATGTACTGCCGCACCTGTATCACGGCGAGCTTGATCATGACTCCCTGCAACGTATTGCACGGGACGCCTACTTCATCCCGGTCAACACATCACTGAACCGGCAGTTACTGAATTTCCAGCGCAAGCACAGGCGGCTTGGATTTGCGGTTGACGAATATGGCGATATACAGGGACTGGTAACGCTGGAAGATCTACTTGAAGAGATTGTCGGCGAATTTACCTCGGACCCATGGGACCGGTTCGAGGATATCCAGGCGGAGGAAGATGGCACCTGGCTGGTTGATGGCAGCGTCAATATTCGCAATCTCAACAGCGCACTGGGCATGGACCTGTCGATCGAGGGTCCGAAAACCCTGAACGGCTATATCACTGAATCGCTGGAAATGATTCCCGAGAACAACACCAGCCTGCTCATCGATGAACACCCGGTTGATATCCTGCAGGTAAAGGAAAACATGGTTAAAACCGTTCGCATCCACCCGCGCCTGCAACGCGATGCTGCCGAAGACACCGGGAGCAGCCCATGAAACTGCTGTTCAACCTGGAGGCAGTCGAAGGCAAGCGGATTCACACGCGTCCCGGTGAGCACCTGAATTTGCTGGCTCGCGCCGAGACTGAAATCGGCATCGCGACCGCACAGGAATTCCTGGAAAAAATTACACCGGTTATCTTTACCGGCAACCGCAGGGAGACAATCTATGACTGACTCCGATGTAAAATCCGAGGACGAGTGGCGTGCACGCCTGACAGATGCGCAATTCGAGGTAACGCGACGCAAGGGTACGGAACGGCCCTTCACGGGTGAATATCTCGACTGCAAGGACGACGGCACCTACAGTTGTGTTTGCTGCGGCGCCGAACTGTTCAACTCGAATGACAAATTCGATTCCGGCAGCGGCTGGCCCAGCTTTGTGCGTGCCGGCAATAGTAAAAACATCAAAACCGTAACCGACAACAGCCACGGAATGACGCGCATAGAGGTCATGTGTGCGAAGTGCGACGCCCACCTTGGGCATGTATTCGAGGATGGCCCGGCACCAACCGGTCA
>CAMYMI010000058.1 GCA_947259415.1 uncultured Ectothiorhodospiraceae bacterium
ATAATCCAACCAGGCCGTACTACGTAACGTTAGCCGCCTGCAGGCCCTTGGGACCTTTTTCTACATCAAAGGTGACCGACTGGCCTTCTGCCAGGGTCTTGAAACCATCACCCTTGATCGCGTTGAAATGCACGAATACATCTTCACCGCCTTCAGACGGGGAAATAAAACCAAAGCCCTTGGCTTCGTTGAACCACTTTACTGTACCTGTAGCCATATCACTTTTACCTTGAATAATTAAACAACGAGTGTGTCGCATACAGGTAATGGAACGTGGCATTCAGGTGGTCACTCGAAGGGAACAACCAAAACCGCTAATCACAGAATCTGTAGCTAGGTGGAACCTATCGCATTATCTCCACAATAGCCAGTAAAACAGGTTAATAAATGCTGATAAAAACACTATAGTCCAGCTCGCCAGCTAACGGAGCACACCGCGAAATATTCCTGTAGGAGCGGATCGCATCCGCGAAAGATCTCGCAACCAGGCTTGCTGAGAAAAACCAATCAACCCGCCCAATATAATCCAATACCGCTCGCGCCAATAACCCCGACCGACTCTCGCCCTCACGCTTGGGCGTGGGCAGAAAATCAAGCCTGTACAATACCGCTGTCAGTCATGCACAACAGATTGGCGATGCCAAGCAACGAGACGATGCCATCCTCATCCAGTAATTCGCGATCGGGATGAAAGGCAAGCAGTGCATTGTCGCAAATCTCGATGTAGATGCCTGGATAGTTCTCCAGTACGGCCAGCAGCTGCTTGATCAAGCCCTCCGGAACGACACCCTGTGGGCGCCGGTACCAGCGGTGTTCGCGACTGGCAGCGGCGAGCGCAGGTGTATCGATCTCTTCGAACTCGACCAGGTAGCGTTGCAGGTAATGCCCGGGGGTCACCACCAGGTCATGCAACTCCACCCCTTCGTCCTGTGGCCTCAGGGTTATCAGCGTATGCCGGTGCGCGGCGTAATAGTCGGGCGCGGCCGTGTGACTGTAATCGAACAGCTTCACATGACAACCGGCATACTGGCCGGTCATGACGTTGCATTCCTGGCGCATGTCGCCGCGGCGCAGGTAGATAAAATCGTGCCGGTTCAGGATGCCGCCAGCTTCGGCGCGAAACTTGAGGCTATGGCGGGCGGCGATTTCCGCCAGTGCCTGTGAACGGTCAGACAGGCGCTCGCGTTCCCGCACCAGCTTGGCGTCGTGCATGCGCGCTGACAGCGAGTGCGGGGTAAACTGGTAATAGTTTTCCATACCCATGAGCCGGAAGCCCCGGCCCTCGCGCAGACATTCTTCCTGAAAGTTGTGCAGGTACTCCATGGCGGTGTGATCGATGATATGTCCGGATTCACTCGCCGCCAGGGTGATCGATGCATCCTGCGGCAATGACTGCAGCAGCTTGTCGAGCGGCAGCAGGTTGAAGCACACTACCGATCCCAGGGTGATCTCGTAATTCGGCCGGCCACTGTGTTCGTCCTGTTTGACCTTGATCACGGGGCTGCGGAACAGGCCGACCAGGTTGCGCAGCACCAGCGTGACGGCCTGGCTGTAGGTGAGCCGCCCGGTGAGCACGATGCGGAACGAGGGGCTCAACAAATAAGCCAGCATGATGATCTCTGCGGCGATGCCTATCATGATGCCGAATAAAAGATCCGTCGCGAGGATCGCGACAATGGTGATCAGGAAGATGACGATCTGGTCGCGGCCAATGGCGTAGGTCTTCTGGAACACGCGGTATTCGCACAGCCGCCAGCCGACATACACCAGGATGGCGCCGATAGCGGCCAGCGGTATACGGGTGATCAGGTCTTTGGCCAGGAACAGGAAGATAATCAGAAAGACAGCGTTATAGAAATTCGCCCACAGGGTGCGGCCACCGGCATCGATGTTGGCGCGGCTCTTCACGCCGCCGGGGATGATCGTCAGGCCGCCGAAGATGCTGGACAGCATATTCGACACACCCATGGCACGTAACGTGGTGTTGGCGTGCGACTTGCGCTGGAACGGGTCGATCTTGTCGACGGCGGCAATGGTCGCGAGCGACTCGATACCGTCAATCAGGGTGAGCGTGATGATGACGATGATGAGGCTGCCCCAGAGCTCCGTCCGTTGCCAGACGTCGTCGAAGGCCGGCGGGGTTATGCCGCCTGTGAGAATGTCGTCCGGCATGCTGATCAGGTGCCGGGCGTCCAGATCGAAGACGTAACCGAGCAGGATGCCGACCAGGGCCACGAACAGTGCGGCTGGCAGCCGCTTCAACCACGGCAAACGCGTTTTGTTCAGATAGAACATCAGGAACAGGCAGAATGCGCCGATCAGAAGCACCGGCCACTCGATCCGTGTCAGGCTTTCGGGCAGTGTAATAATGGCGGTGAACATGTCTTTGCTCAACGGCGCAAGGTCACCGAGCAGGGGCGGGATCTGCTTGACGATGATCATGATACCGATGGCCGCGAGCATGGCCTCCACCACGGTCACCGGCAGAAAGATGGCAAAGCGGCCGGCATTGACCAGGCTCAGGACGATTTGCACCAGGCCGGTGAGGCATATGGCGACCAGCAGCAGCGGATAACCGGCGGCAAGGTCGCCGTTACCCAGCGTCAGCATGCCGGCAAGGAGTGCCGGCGCAAGGCCCGCGGCCGGCCCGCTGATGGTGACATACGCACCACCGAGAAAGGGAAAGATGAGGCCGGCAATGATGGCAGAGATAATACCGGTGATGGGTGGCGCACCTGAGGCAACCGCGATGCCCAGCGAGAGCGGCATGGATACCAGCGCGACCTGCAGGCCGGCGCTCAGGTCATAACGCCAGTGTTTGATTCCGGCCAGGCCGTTCCTGGGTTTCTCATTGCTGCGGCTATTCATCGACCTGTATCGTACCTGATAGATACCTCCGCCACACAGTACCTGCCCTGATATGAGATGCGTATCAGTCGTTTTTTGCGCTACCTGTTGTCAGAGCACATTTTCCACCTGGATTAGAGCCAAATGTGCTCTGACACCATTATTACAAACAATCCACCCAATTATATCCCCGCACCCCTCCCGTGGGAGCGGGCTTGCCCGCGAACAATAAATAAACAATTCGCGCCTGCAAGGCGCTCCTACAGGTGCGTCTATCACCGTGTAGGAGCGGATCGTGATCCGCGAAAGATCTCGCACCCAGGCTAGCCAACGCTTCGCCTGTTCATCCACCAACGCCAACACCCGCTCCGGCAACGTGATATTAATCCGCTTCGCCTTGCTGGCCAGTTTGGATAAATCAACATTAACCAGCGCCCACGTACCCCCATTGAATTGCGAGTCACGTTGATGCACCTCAACCGATTTTGCCTCCGGGATAGATTCGCCATCAAACAGCATCCCCTCGAGATGACATTCAATCGCCTCAACGGCATTCGTCAACGCCGCTTCCATAGTTGAACCGGCCGAGAAGCAGCCCGGCAGGTCCGGTACGGTTACGCCGTAAGTTGACGACTTCTCTTTATGAATCACAACCGGGAAATGCATATCATGAACCCTAACTGCCGAACGCCTGGCGATAAATATTACGCAAAGTGCCTGTCGGTAAATCCTTCTTCGGGTGCGGCACCGTCACCCGGCCAGCCTTGTCAGGATGCCGGTATTGATAGTGCGAGCCCTTTGCATGCACCAGCACCCAGCCGTCAGCTTTAAGCCGTTTAATAATTTCTCGACGATTCATTAATACACACGATACACACCACGTCAATCAAGTCCTGGGGGATTCGATGACAGGTTAATGATGTGCAGGGCCTGTAGCTGTCAGCCCACCCCTAATACAAATGTAGGAAAGACAACCACCTACAAATCCGTTATGCTCAATCCATAACTACACAAAAACTAATGTTTTATGTGTAAATTCAACAACAAAGCTATAAACGGATGGAGTGAGCACGCGGCTCCCGGACAACACCCGGCACAAAACCGCAATCTGCCACGTGAATGACCTGGAACAAGTCCCACCAATTAACGGA
>CAMYMI010000059.1 GCA_947259415.1 uncultured Ectothiorhodospiraceae bacterium
ATTACGTTTAACTTGTTCATGTGTGGACTCCTCCTATGAGCATTTTGGTCAACACTCAACCTAGGTCTCTAGGTGGGAGGAGTCCATACATTGGGTCGTCTCCCGCTGTTTAGAGATTTCTTATTTAGAATCATTCCCTAGGTCGCTTTCCGGCCTATTCTGTTGAAAAACTCAGTGGTAGAGCGCGGCAGGTCGCTACGTTGAGCTACTGAGCAGCAGGTATTTTCCTGTTTTCTCCATCATCTTGCCTGGATGATGGTCTGAAGTGGTTGATCAGGGTGGTTTGCCATTAACCAGGCGCAGTTAACCCTTTCATTGGCGGTGGCTGACCCAGCAATTTCGCCATCCGGCGCAGGTTCTGTGCAGTGGCCGCCAGCAGGAACTCATCCCGGGCACCATTCATCCCGCGCAGTCGCAATCGATCCAGTTTCAGGATGCGCTTGAGATGGGCAAACAGCATCTTGACTTTCTTCCTGTCCTTGCGTGATTGCTTATAAGCATCCGTCTTTGCAATGGCGCGTGCTACGTCACGTGATGACTCATAAAGACTGCGAGTTATTTTGCGCCGTGGCACTTTCGGACAACAGCGCGGTTTGTATTCGCAGTTGCCACAATCTGCCTGCCTGGCACGATAGATAATGGTGTTATCCTTTGTGATTCCTGTGCGCGGTTTTTTGAAGTGGCGTCGATAACGCTGCAATGATTTACCTGCCGGACAGATATAACGGTCGGCTTCTAGTTGCCAGGTGAAGTCAGCCCGACCAAACAGGCCTGCTTTATTATCATATTTTTCCCACACGGGCGTATGCGGCTCGATCTGCTTGATGTCGACGATCCAGTGCAGCATCGGCGCCGTACCGTAGGCGGTATCGCCGATCAGGCGCTGCGGTGTGATGCCAAAGTGCTGCTCGACTCGATCGACCATCGTCTTGGTCGATTCAACCTCGTCCCGCCGATTGGCCGTGGTGCTCTCGACATCCATGATGATGCCGTGCCGGGTATCGGCCAGATAATTGGTCGAGTAGGCATAGAATGCCGGGCCGCCCGGTGCCGCCGTGTAGCTGGCGGCCGGGTCGGTGGGCGAGAGCTTCCGCGATGGCCTGGCCTGTGAACCATCCTCGTCAAGTGCCTCCAGGTACTCGCGTACCGCGCGACCACCGCCCCAGTCATCATCGTCCTCCCGGTGGCGCTGACGGCTGGCGTCAGCCTTCACCACGCTGGCATCCACTGCAAAACCCTCACCACCGACCAGACCTTCGGCAATGCAGCGCTGCAATACCGTCTCAAACAGCCGCCGCAAGGTGTCGTTGTCCCGGAACCGGCCGTGGCGGTTCTCCGAAAAGGTAGAGTGATCCGGTACTTTGCCTTCCAGGCCCAGCCGGCAGAACCACCGATAGGCCAGGTTGAGATGCACTTCCTCGCACAGTCGCCGTTTCGAGCGGATGCCGTAGCAATAACCGATGATCAGCATGCGCAGCAGCACCTCGGGATCAATCGAGGGACGGCCGGTGTGGCTGTAATAAGCGGAAAGGTGATTGCGCAGTTCGCTCAGATCAAGCAGGGCATCAATCTGGCGGAGAAGATGGTCCTGGGGTACGTAATTTTCCAGGCAAAAATCATAAAACAGTGCATCTTGATCCGGTGGCTGTTGCCCCATGATTGGCATAGGTCCTCGCCAGTAATCACTGCCCGGAATTATCTCACGCCAGCATTAATGTGAGGAGTTTTTCAACAGAATAGGCCAGAAAAAGACTTTCCCTGTGTACCCTGGAAGGTCTCAGTAATCTCGGTCATTCTTAACGCTGCCCTTGAGTCGCGGCCAACGAAGGAGGCCGTCGAGACTCGAAGGGCTTGTTATGTGTTGATCGCGCCATGCGAAAAATATGGTGCCGTAAACAATGGCTGATCAATACTAACGGCCAGTGCTGTAGCAAGTCACCCCTACCCTATATATCTCCTCCGGGCTTACGGCGAGGCGGATTGCCAAAACCCGGATCGCTACTGACCCGGGAGGCTATGCTACCAGGCGGTGGACGGTACCAGCCCGGGTCGCTGTAATCGCCCCGCTTCAGGTTATCCCGAACCTTTACAGTGGTGAACATGCCGCCCATCTCGATGTTTCCATACGGCCCCTTTCCCGTCATCATAGCCAGGGTGTTTTCGGGTCCGGTGTGGTGTCCGCTATCCACGTGTTCCTGATGTTCGGCCATACCGTAGCGGCCCATGGCCAGGAAATCGGGCAGCATCTTCCGGATTTCCTGTTCAATCCCCGTCTGATCCACACCCAGGGGGTTTGGAATTTCATGCCCCATCGCATTCATGGTGTGATGCGCCATGTGACAGTGAAATGCCCAGTCACCAGGTTCCGCAATGAACTCAATGTCCCGGGTTTGGCCCACGCCGATGATTTCGGTTGTTTCCGACCTCCATTGTGAACGGGGCCAGCGGCCACCGTCCGATCCGGTCACCTGGAACTGCACACCGTGCATGTGTAGCGGGTGATTCCACATCGACAGATTCCCCATCCGAACGCGGACACGTTCACCTGTGCGTGCGACAACGGGGTCAATTGCCGGGAAAACCTTACTGTTGAAAGTCCAGAGATCAAAATCGACCATGACCGACGGATCGGGTCGATAGGTACCCGGATGTAACGCCCAGTTATGGGTCAGCAAGCAATAGTCCCGATCTATGGGTACAGACTCACCCTCGCGCGGATGGATAATAAACATGCCCATCATACCCACCGCCATTTGCGTCATTTCATCAGCATGCGGGTGATACATGTGCGTACCATGCTGCCGCAATGTATATTCATAGGCATAGGTCTCACCCGGACCGATCTGTGGCTGTGACAGGCCGCCGACGCCGTCCATGCCACTCGGCAACAGGATACCGTGCCAGTGGATTGTGGTGTGCTCTTTTAAACAATTGGTCACTAAGATCCTGACCCGGTCACCCTCCACTGCTTCAATGGTGGGTCCCGGCGTGGAACCGTTATAGCCCCAGCACTTCGCCACACTGCCGGGCGCAAACTCGTGATCGATTTCC
>CAMYMI010000060.1 GCA_947259415.1 uncultured Ectothiorhodospiraceae bacterium
CTCCGTGTAGACGTCTGTCCCTACCGATGTGCCATTGACGAACAACCCGATCTGGTCGCCGGTCATGTCGATGGTGCCGACTACCTGGATGAACTCGCTCGTCGGGTCGCCTAGTCCAAGCGCGTTTAAATCCACGATGACTTCGCTGATATTGCTCTGATTTTCGGTATAAAAGTGGAGATTGGAGCCGTCCAGGTAGAGCGCGGTACCGGTACCGCCATTGCCACCGGTCTCGAACAGCATCTGCTGCCCGGTTGTCACGTTGGGCCGGAACCAGAGCTCGAAGGTCGCTGATGCCTTGTCCGGCTGGCTCGTCATACTCCCGTAGGTCGGTGCCGTCGCGCCGCTGTTTGTACCGCTGAACTGGTAGGCACCGGTGATGCCGGCCAGCGTGGTGGTAGGCGAAGAGGTGTAGGTAACATCGGTACCAAAGTTGGAAATAGTCCAGTCATGGGTATTGGTAGGATCCTCGTTTTCCCAAACCCCGTTGCTGGTATCCGTCTCGATGCCGGCATCGAAGTTGAGGGTGTGCCCGGTCGTCACCGTACCACCGGCACCGCCATCATCGGTGTCATTGGCCAGCACGCCCGGCGCGGCGACATTCAGCACGGTCTCCTCGTCGGTGTTGGCGCTGTCGTCGTTGGCAACCGGTGCATCGTTGGCATCCGTCACCGTGATACTGATCGCCTGGGTGTCGGTATTGGCCCCGTCGCTGGCCTGTACGGTGACCTCGTAGACGTTGTCGGTATCGGCGTCGGTCGGTGTCTCGAAGTCCGGTGCCGCGATGAAGGTCAATGCACCGCTGTTGGCATCGATGCTGAATAGCGCGGCATCGGCCCCGCCCGAGATGCTGTAGGTGATGGGATCGCTGTTGGCGTCGGTTGCGGTGACGGTGGTGACGGCTGTGGCGTTTTCGGCGCTATTGACAGCGGCTGTGACACCACCGCCATCGGAGGTGATAACGGGCGCATTATTTGTGCCCACCGAGATATAGACAGTATTGCTGTCGGTGAGCGCACCACCGACTCCGGTGTTGCCCAGGTCATCCATGTCAACCTGCACACTGGCCGTGCCGTTGAAGGCCGCGGTTGGGGTGAAGATCATGCCGTCGAGCGCCTGATTGATCTGGCTGACCGTGCCGGTCAGTACGATGGTGGGATCGTCGACACCGTCACCGGTGATGTAGGTGATGGCATCCTCGTCCGGCAGGCGCTGTAAATAGACACCATCGCGGCCATCGGCATTGTCCTGTCCGGTACTGGTCCAGGTGACGATGGCATTGCCGTTGGCGCCCAGTGCAACCGAAGGCAGCTTCTGGTCGTCCAGTGTCGTGGTGTTGACCAGGGTCTCGCCACCCTGGGCCATGCCGGTGGCGTCGAAACGCTGGGCATAGATGCCGAGTTTGCTGTCCGGGTTGTCCTGTGGCTTGCTTTGCCAGACGACGATGAACTCACCGCTGCCCTGCATGGCAACGCCAGGCATGGTTTGGTCACCCGGTGTGGTGGTGTTGACCAGGAACTCGATCCCCTGGATCGCACCGTTGGCGGCGTAGCGTTGGGCGTAGATGCCGATCTTGCCATCCGGGTCGTCCTGGGCCTTGCTCTGCCAGACGATGACGAAGTCGCCCGCATCGTCCATGGCCACGTCCGGGGCCATCTGGTCCGCGAGCGTCTCCGTGTTTACCAGGAACTCACCGCCCTGGGCGACACCATTGGCGTCAAAGCGCTGGCCGTAGATGCCGGTCTTGCCGTCCGCGTTGTCCTGTGCCTTGCTCTGCCAGACGATGACGAAGTCGCCATTGCTGTCCATCGCGATGGCCGGGGCCAGCTGGTCCTCCAGCGTCTCGGTATTGACCAGGAACTCATCACCCAGGGCGAGGCCGCTGGCGTCATAGCGCTGGGCGTAGATGCCGGTCTTGAGGTCGAGGTTGTCCTGGCCCTTGCTCGCCCAGGTCACGACGAAGTTGCCGGCGTCGTCCATGGCCACGTCCGGCGTGCTCTGGTTATTGGCGATGGTGGTATTGATCTCGAACTCGCCACCGACGCGGTTGCCGCCGGTGTCGAACAGCTGGCCGTAGATGCCGGTGCCGGAACCGTCCTGGTTGGCGCTCTGCCAGGTGATGACGAAGGAGCCGCTGGCGTTCATGGCGACGGCGGCCTCCTTCTGGTCACCCAGGGTAAAGGTATTGACCTGGAACTCGGATCCCTCGGGCTGACCCATTGCGTTGTAGTGTTGGGCAAAGATGCCGGCCTTGCCGTCCGGGTCGTCCTGGACCTTGCCCTCCCATACCACGATGTAGCTGCCGTCCGCCGCCGTGGCGACCTGCGAATTGAGCTGATGATCAAGGGTATTCGTGTTGACAAGGGTCTCGGTGTCGATCAGCGTACTGAGGGTCAGGGTGCCGTTGGTGGCGGTCAGTGTCAGCTGGACCGGGTTGTCGTCGGCATCGTCGCTGGTGGTTATGGGGTTCCCGTTGGCATCGGAGAACACCAGGGCCGTATCCTGCGGCGTGGCCTGGACGCCGGGCACGGTGGTGACCGGTGCGTCGTTGGTCGCATCGGGAGTGACCGCGATGGCGATGGTATCGGTATCGGTGAGCACCCCGCCACCGTTGTTGCCCTGGTCGTTGGTGGTGATGCGCAGGTAGGCATTGCCGGCAAAACCAGTCACCGATGTGAAGGTCAAACCCTCCAATGCGGTATTGATGTCGGCGAGTGTACCGGTGAAGACCATTGACGTATCGGCAACACCATCACCCGTGGTGAAGGTGAGGCCGGTGACGCCACTCAGGCTTATGGTGCCCTGGGTGGCGGTCAGTGTGACATCGACGGGATTGGTACCCGCATCATCGAAAATGCTGATCGCGTTGCCGTTACCCGTGGAAAAGATTAATGGCGTGGCTTCCACAGCGGTCTGTGGACCGGGAATGCTGTTGGCCGGTGCGTCGTTGACCGGATTGACGGTGATGTCGAAGGAGTCGCTGTCGGTCTCGGTACCGTCATCGCTGTCGATCTGGATACT
>CAMYMI010000061.1 GCA_947259415.1 uncultured Ectothiorhodospiraceae bacterium
TAACCTGGTCCAGCGCCTTTCTGATACCGTGGATTGTCATATTCGCCGTCGCTCCCACGTACCGCAAAGCGATGTGGTGGGCGAGCCTGTTCACCGCCCCGTTCGGGTTGACCGAACCGCTGTTCGTACCGGAATATTGGAGTCCGCCGAGCCTGTTTGATCTTGCTATGACCACGGGATTCGATATCGAAAGCCTTATCTTCTGTTTTGGTATCGGCGGCATCGGTGCCGTGCTCTACAACCTGCTGACCGGAAAATCCGTACAGCCGGTTAGCGAAGTGGAAAAACGTATGCCGTTACATCGGCATCATTACAAGGCGCTCGCCACGCCGTTCGTATTGTTTCCCGTGCTGTATTTTTTCCCGTGGAACCCAATTTATCCCGGCATTGTTGCAATGCTCGCAGGGGCGGTCGCCAATGTCCTGTGCCGACCCGACCTGAAAAATAAGACCTGGATCGGCGGTCTGTTATTCCTCGTTTACTACATCATCTTTCTGGTTGGACTGGAATGGTCGGCGCCAGGGTATATTGACCGGGTATGGAACCTGGAAAACTTGTCGGGTATCAATGTCTCGTTCATGCCCCTGGAAGAACTCTTGTTTGCCGTCGCCTTCGGGATGTACTGGTCGGGTGTCTATGAGCACTTCACCTGGAGGCGGCCTGCCCAAAACCATTAGCCGACCCTATTCATGCCAGCTGTTTGCGAAACACTTTCATCGTGAAGGAAAATAACATCACGTTCTACGGGCATGGGGAGCACCCATCCCCGCTTTCAATCAGCCTGTGCCAGGTCATTGAGCGTCCAGTCGTGGTCAAAATAATCTATCGTGACCGTGTGAACCTTTAACCAACTCCGGACATCCGGTTCCAGATATGGCAGCACGAAGCCAAGTACATTTTGTCCGTTTTCCTGGAACAGATGACGATCCTTTTTCAAGATCCACGACAGCGTCAGCGTACGGGTCTCGCGATCCAACCGCAGGCCTTTACCGGGATTTTTGAAAAAGCGCCGAATCATCGTATCGAGTTGCTCGTCCAGCCGCTTCGCCACGAATGGTTCCGCCGTGCGGTCCGGGCAACTGACGGCGGCACAACTAACAGCGAACACGATGCGCGGATCTTTGAACGGCTTGAGTAGCATGTCTTTTTCGATCTGCTTCAGTGAATAAGGCTTGTCCCCGATTCGGATGGCCTGCTTCGACCAGGGATACTTGATCAGGCTGATGCTCAGGCTGCGGATCGAATCCACGGGATAGTGATCGGCAACCAGGCGCATCGCTGCAAAGTTGTAGGCATTGATCCAGAATGCCTTGACGTGGTTCTCCTCTTTAAATTGTCCAGGGTCGACGAACTCGATGGCTTGCAACGTTCGGTTGAATAGCGAGTCCGGTCGTTGCGTGTCCTGCTTCATCCGTGCATAGTCAAACACCGTAGTTTCAACGCCGTTGATCCTGACCGCCGGATGCCAATACCTCGCCAGTAATTCGCCATACAGACGTTCGAATTGCGTGGTCTCCGCACGGACAGGATTCGCCGCCAACAGGACAGTCACGATGACAGCTGCCGCTATCAATACCCCGCTCCAATAGATTGACTTCATCTGAACACTCCAGTTGCTCGCGACCCTAAAGCCAGCGCCGCCCCAGCCAGCCTACTGCTTCTGATAAGCGCGCCAGCCAGCCGCGCCTGTCCCAAGGTGCCGGTTGAATACGCTCCGACTCTTCCAAATCTTCCAGAAACTGCTGCTCCAGTTTCTCTGCCAGGTCCGGGTCGCGCGTAACCATGTTGAGTTCATAGTTGACGAACAGGCTACGATAATCCAGGTTCGCCGTGCCGAGCATTACCCATTCGCCATCCGCCACGACGGTCTTCGCGTGCAACACCCGCGGCTGATACTCATAGATACGGACCCCGGCGCCCAGCAAGTCAGCGTAGGCGGCACGTGCCGCCCATTGCGTTATCCGCACATCGCTTTTGCCTGGCACCAGCAGGCGCACATCCACACCACGCCGTGCGGCGGCTTTCAGCCCCAACTGGGTGTGGTGGTCCGGCACAAAATAGGGCGTGGTCAGATAGATGCGGTGTCGTACGGAAGTGAACGCATCGGCGTAGATACAACGCAGCCGATGGCGACAGCTTCGGGTGTGATTGTGGATCAGAATGCTGTCGCTCATGGTATGCTCCGGCAGCCAACGCCGATGCCCGCGCCAGAAAGCATCGAACATTTGCCCCGCCTGTTCCGCAAGAGTAGCCTGCATCGCAACGTGGGTGTCTCGCCAGCGTCCTTCCCCAAAGAGCGCGTAGGAGTTTTCGCGGTGGATATTGAAACCGCCCAGGTAAGCCTGATGTCGATCGATCACCAGCAGCTTGCGATGGTCACGCCGGTTGTAACGCCACGGCCGGCGCCAGCTCCAACGATGGAACCAGCGCAGTTCCACACCCTGATGTCGTAGATAGCTTTTGAGGCGCCGGGACACCCAGAACAGGGAACCCGCCGCATCGAGGTGCACCCGCACCCGGATACCGGCGCGTGCCCGTTCGCCCAGCGCCTCGGCGAACTGTCGGCCGACTTCGTCATCCGCGAAAATATAACTTTCCAGATCGACCGACGCTTGTGCCGAGACTATGTCAGCCAGCATTGCCCGATACAGGTCGTCGCCTTCAGTGAACAGCTCAAAGTTGTTGTCGGACGGTGCCAACTCGGGTGCACAGAGGCACTGCTCCGGTACACAACCGGGCGCAGCTGAATGCTGGTGCTTGTCCTGTTCAACCATCACGAGTTACTCATCACCGTTACACATCTAGCCACTGAGCAGGATCGCCAGTGAACCATTTTCCAGACGATACCGACCCTGCTCCTCCAACACCGGTTCGGCGTAGAGAATGTTGTGGCGCACGATGGTGCCAGTATGGAATGCGACAAAGGCCACCACCAGCATTGCCCACACCGCGTATGGCCCCACGCCACTCGCAAGCA
>CAMYMI010000062.1:0-2500 GCA_947259415.1 uncultured Ectothiorhodospiraceae bacterium
TCGTTACGCCATTCGTGCAGGTCGGAACTTACCCGACAAGGAATTTCGCTACCTTAGGACCGTTATAGTTACGGCCGCCGTTTACCGGGGCTTCGGTTCGGAGCTTGCACCCCTCCCCTTAACCTTCCGGCACCGGGCAGGCGTCAGACCCTATACGTCGCCTTGCGGCTTCGCAGAGCCCTGTGTTTTTAATAAACAGTCGCCACCCCCTGGTCTGTGCCCCCCGCCCCTGGTTGCCCAAAAGCGGGGCCCCCTTCTCCCGAAGTTACGGGGGCATTTTGCCGAGTTCCTTCAACGCAGTTCTCTCAAGCGCCTCGGTATGCTCTACCAGTCCACCTGTGTCGGTTTAGGGTACGGTCTATACGTGGGGGCTGTTTCCTGGAACGCCTTCGCAGCCCCCGCCAATCCACAAGGCGGAAACAACTTACGGCATTCGTCACCTTCCCACAGGCCGGGGACTATTAACCCCGTTCCCATCGGCTACGGCTTTCGCCCTCGCCTTAGGGGCCGGCTCACCCTGCGCGGATTAGCCTTGCGCAGGAACCCTTGGACTTGCGGCGGGAGTGTTTCTCTTCGCAGGCATACGGAACGCTCCGCTACCACTCCAGGTATCAGATGACAGGAATCAGGGATCAGATCTCCTGCGTCATCACCTGCCGCGACAAACCCTGCAGCATCTTCGCGATCTGTTTGTATTCATCGCTCCAACGCCGCCAAGTCGCCTCGTCAACATGGCCGAGATCGAGACAATAGCGTGACCACACCCGCATCTCTTCGCAGGAGCCGACCGCCATAAAGAGAAAGCGGTTGAACTCCTTTGCCGATAATGCCTGCTTACCGAAACCTTCGGCGATATTGGCGCAGATCGACTTGCTCGACCGGCGCACCTGATCGCCGAGGCCTCGTTGCTCGTCTCTCGGCCAAGTCAGGCTTGCACGATGGACCTCCAGCGACAGCCGATAGGCCCGCTGGAAGGCCGCCAAGTCCTCAAACGACTTGATCACGGCCATCGTCTTTCTGATGCCTGATACCTGACAACTGATACCTGGAATCCGCAGCTTCGGTGGGTGGCTTAAGCCCCGGTACATCTTCGGCGCAGGACGGCTTAACTAGACCAGTGAGCTATTACGCTTTCTTTAAAGGATGGCTGCTTCTAAGCCAACCTCCTGGTTGTCTTGGCCTTCCCACATCCTTTCCCACTTAGCCACCACTTGGGGACCTTAGCTGGCGGTCTGGGCTGTTTCCCTCTCGACGACGGACCTTAGCACCCGCCGTCTGTCTGCCGTGCTACACTCACCGGTATTCGGAGTTTGGTTAGGTTTGGTAAGGCTCGCGCCCCCCTAGCCCATCCAGTGCTCTACCCCCGGCGGTGAACACACGACGCACTACCTAAATAGTTTTCGCGGAGAACCAGCTATCTCCGAGTTTGATTGGCCTTTCACCCCTAGCCACAGGTCATCCCAGAACTTTTCAACGTTCCCGGGTTCGGTCCTCCAGTGGGTGTTACCCCACCTTCAACCTGCCCATGGCTAGATCACTCGGTTTCGGGTCTAATCCCGGCAACTAAATCGCCCTCTTCAGACTCGCTTTCGCTCGGCCTACGCCTAACGGCTTAAGCTCGCTGCCGAAACTAACTCGCTGACCCATTATACAAAAGGTACGCGGTCACGGGGTTCGCCGCAGGCGAACCCCTCCAGATGACAGGGATCAGGGATCAGGGATCAGAAGGAAAAAATACGGACCACCGCCGCAAACTCCTTCTGATCCCTGATACCTGTCATCTGTCCTCTGAAGGGGTTCACCTCCGGTGAACCCCGCTCCCACTGCTTGTAGGCATTCGGTTTCAGGGTCTCTTTCACTCCCCTCATCGGGGTGCTTTTCACCTTTCCCTCACGGTACTGCTTCACTATCGGTCACCGAGGAGTACTTAGGCTTGGAGGGTGGTCCCCCCACGTTCAGACAGGGTTTCACGTGCCCCGCCCTACTCGAGGACCACCGACCTTCCTACCCGTACGGGGCTGTCACCCGCTCTGGCACGCCTTTCCAGACGCTTCCGGTTCAAAGATCGATGGCCACTGGCCTGGTCCCCGTTCGCTCGCCACTACTAGGGGAGTCTCTGTTGATGTCCTTTCCTCCGGCTAATGAGATGTTTCAGTTCGCCGGGTTCGCCTCGCAGACCTATCGATTCAGCCTGCGATGACCCTATTGGGCCGGGTTGCCCCATTCGGAAATCCGCGGATCAAAGCTTGCTCACAACTCCCCACGGCTTATCGCAGCGTGCCACGTCCTTCATCGCCTCTCGGTGCCAAGGCATCCACCAAATGCCCTTAAGACGCTTGATCCGGCTCCAGATATCAGACGACAGATGTCAGGTATCAGGTATCAGTTGGTTCTCTGATCCCTGATCCCTGGCCCCTGATCCCTGACCTTAGGAACCGGCGCTCAAAGTTAGACTCGTTCATCAAGACCAGAGCCCCTCCGAACACAACCAGGCAAAACC
>CAMYMI010000063.1 GCA_947259415.1 uncultured Ectothiorhodospiraceae bacterium
CTGGAAGAACTCGGATTAATTGAGAAGAGTGATACGGGTCTGCTAAGGGTTCCTTACGACGAGATCGTTATTCACGCCGGGCTTACGCAAGCCGCTTAGCGGGCGCACCCTGCGGCATATCAAATGCTCAGCGCCTCACTGTCGACCGAGAAATAGCTACGGGTGATGGTCTCGAGTTCCGTGCGCAGGTCGTCGGTGCCACGACCGGCGAGGTGCTCATACAGACCATGCGCGATAGTCGCGAACATATCGATCAACTGAGGATCGAAATGGGTGCCGCGGCCCTCCTGCAGGATCTGCATGGATTCCTCGAAGCTGAAGGGCTCCTTGTAGGGGCGCCTGGAAGTGAGGGCGTCGAACACGTCGGCGATGGCGAATATACGGGCACTGACCGGTATGGACTGCTGGTCGAGGCCGCCGGGGTAACCGCTGCCATCGCATTTTTCATGATGATTGCCGACCACCGGCGCGGCATCCTTCAGCCAGGCCGCGCGTTCGACAATGTCCAGCCCATGCCCGACATGGGTCTTCATGATCCTGAATTCATCATCGTCCAGGTCGCCCGCCTTGTGCAGGATGGTGTCGGTGATGGCGATCTTGCCGACGTCGTGCAGGAAGGCGCCCTTGATGAGGCTCTTGATCTTCCCTGCATCCAGTCCGGCCGCCTCGGCCAGTCGCACGGCGATGATGGTGACCCGGAAGTTGTGATCGCTGGTATCGCTGTCGCGCTTGGCAATGGCACTGCCCAGCACCTGCAGCATCTCCAGGTTGGAATCCAGCAGATTGGCGGAGGATCTGGTCAACTTGCGCATCAGGTTGAGTATCACCGGGTAGAGTACCGCCGTCGTGGCCAGCACGATGCCGATGACCATGACGATGGCCCGCAGGACCCGCTGATTGAGGTCACTACCGGCGGCTCTCGAGACGGCATAGATGCCTTGCAGGTATGCCACGACGTCGCCTTTGCTGCTGGTCATTGGCGTCGCGACATGGATATAGGGGCGTGAATCGATCCAGAAGCCATCCTTGAAATACTCGCCGGCGGCCGGTATGGGTCGTTGCTCCCGTTCGATCCAGTTCACTACTGCATCGATTCGGTCGAAGCCCTGGTCCGTGAATTCCCCGATGGGAGTTTGAGTGCGATCGTAGAGCTCGGCCAGGACGAAAAACCCCGCACGTTCCATGAGCCGGTTGTTGGCCAGTTGTGCGAGGGCATGCTGCAGGCCTGCCCGGTCCGATCCGTCGTAGGCATCGAGCAGGGCCTGGTGCTGCTGATTGAACTGGGCCGTGCGCAGCAGGGCACGGTCAACCACGGTATCGACTATACGCTGCCGCTCGAGCAGGGTGACCACGATAGCCACTATCAGGGCCACGGCCAGCGCGGTATAGATAAGGCGCCTGACAAGCGCCCGGTGGATCGATGGCGTTTTAGATTGACTGTGCTGGTTCGTATCCATGGGCAGTCGAGCTAATTGGCCAGTCGTGAGACGCCGGGGCCAGGTCTATGGAAGCTCTGATGTGTCGTCATTGCGAGGAACAAAGTGACGAAGCAATCTCCAAACGACTGATTCCAAAGGGTGAGATTGCCACGCTGGCCGTTCCCGGCTTCCTGCCTCCTACGGCACTTGTACATCCATGTACATCGCGCTCGCAATGACCTGGCTTTGTTTATTAATCAGAGCTTCCCTAGTCCTGATCCCTGTTAATTTGCATTAGCGATAGAGACAAATCGTTACCTTGCTACTTGCCGAGCTCCCACAGACCGGTTTCCTTCAGGGCAGAGATGCATTCCTTGCTGACCTTTGACTCATTGGTTTTGATACAACTCACCATACGGCCCTCACCTGGTTGCACATCAAGACAATACTTGTCAGCGTCTGCTTCGCATGCACTGATGGAATAATCAATGGCTGCAGCACCCATCCTGATTGACAGTGCTGCCTCCAGGATACCGTTTTTGCATTCTGTGCTGAGGTGTTCTTCATAGGCAGCAAGGCACAAGAAGACCTTTTCCGTATTGTTGCCAAAACCATCGCAGTGCTCTTTTATATCCACATCACAGCCATTGACTGAGGAAACGATAACCAGATTGGCTCCCTGCAATTTTTCAGCAAGTGGCTTGCCAGCCTGTTCGGCGCTAGAGTTGAAGGTAAATAACAGACCTAAAGTTAGCGGGATAAAGGTTTTCATTAAATAAGAAGGCATTCTATTCTCTCCTATATTGGATCAGGGTGTTATCAGGAAATAAAAGCCGGGGTCAGGTCTAACATTCCAACATTCCCGTCAGCGATCGCATGGCACGACCGGCATTCATCAAGTGCACAGCTTTTAGATGAATGTCGTAGTGCTAGACCTGACCCCTGTGCATTTGATCCTCTGGGTGCCAGGGTAAATCAAGCCTGCTAGCGCGATATATCCAGTTCCCGCTTCTTGGTGTAGAGCATACGCACCAGTTCGTACTCGAAAGGCGAGCCGGAGTCATAGTAACGGAAGGTGGTCCGGTGGCGGCGGTCGATGGCATTGAGTAGATTAAAGGCGATCTCGCGGTCGTCGTGATGGTCATCAAAATCGAGCGGATCGAGTTCGGTAAAGGCCACCGAGTCGACCACGTTACCCGTGAAATCACGCAGGTTGGAGGGCCCCAGTATCGGCAGCACCAGGTATGGGCCATTGCCCAGTCCGTAATGG
>CAMYMI010000064.1 GCA_947259415.1 uncultured Ectothiorhodospiraceae bacterium
CGCCATTTCCTGGGTGGTCTCGCGCGCCTCGTCGGTGTCCGGGCGCACCCAGATGACGCCTTCGCGCAGGTTGGCGCGGCCGATGGCGACGTTCTCGAAATTGAAGGCCTCGGTCTTGGAACGGCGCGAGCAGGCCGCGATCATGACCCGGTTGACGCCCTCGTTGTCGATGTCGTTCTGGATCATGGCGACGCCCTCGGCGTTGCACAGGAACTCGTGCTGCTTGACGATGTTGGCCTTGCCTTCGCGCTCGGCGATGGTGGCCAGCTGGTCGCAGTCGAGACGTTCGCCCAGACCACAGCCCTTGCAGATGTATGCGCCTGTCTTGATTTCGTCTGACATCGTTTAACCCTCCGTTCCGGCGACCCGGTTGACCACCTGGATCGCGCGCAATGCACTGGCCGTGGCGCTCTGGACGGCACGGTTCACGTCCAGGGCGTCGGAAGAACACCCGGCGGCGAAGATGCCGCCGTTTTTCTCGTCGGCCTCGATAAATCCGCTCTCGTTGATCACGACATCGACCGGGAAGCTGTCTTTGGGCACGCTGGGTTCCATGCCGACGGCCAGCACGCACAGGTCATGCGGGTTGCTGTAGCGGTGATAACCCTCGGTGTCGACCCCATGCAGGACCGGATTGCCGGTCTCCTTGTCTTCGGTGATGCTGGCGACCTTGGATTTCACAAAGCTGACGTTGGGGTCATCCTGTACCTTCTGGTAGAAGTCGTCGATGCGGTCGATGGCGCGGATATCGATGTAATACACGCTGGCCTTGAAGTCGTCTGCGAATTTCTCGCGCAGGTAGGTGGTCTGCTTCAGCGTGGCCATGCAGCAGATGCGTGAGCAGTGCCGCAAGTGGTTGCGGTCACGCGAGCCGGCGCACTGGATGAAGGCCACGTCCTTGGCCTCCTGGCCGTCGGACGGGCGCACGATCTTGCCGCCGGTGGGACCGAACGGGTCCAGCATGCGCTCGAATTCCACGCTGCTGACCACGTTGGCCATACGGTCGTGGCCATAGGGCTGGATCTTGTCGGCATCATACGGCTGCCAGCCGGTGGCCCAGACAATGGCGCCGACGGTGATGGTGGTCTCGCTCTCCTCCATGTCGAGGTCAATGGCGTCGTACTTGCAGGCCGCCTTCGCCTTGTCGGCATCGGGGGTGCCGATGACGCGCGGGTCGAGCACGTAACGCTGCGGGTAGGCCATGTTATATGGGAGGTAGGCGCCCTTGCGCTGCTTCATGCCGTAGTCGTACTCACTGTCGAACTCGGCCTCCACGGCGGTCTCGCAGTCGCCGCAGGCCGTGCAGTTCTCGTTGATGTAGCGCGGGGTGCTTTTCAGGGTCACGCTGTAGTTACCGGACTCGCCGCTGACGGCGCTGACCTCGGTCATGGTCATAATGCGCAGGTTGCGGTTGGCCTTGATCCGGCGCAGGTTGATTTCCATGCCGCAGGACGGGAAGCACAGCTTGGGAAAGTACTTGTAGAGCTGGCTGACACGACCGCCGATGGAGGGGTTTTTTTCGACGAGTATGACCTGCTTGCCACACTCGGCAGCCTCGATTGCAGCCGTCACGCCGCTGATGCCGCCTCCCACCACCAGGATGGTCTGGTTGGTTGCAATAACCTCCGACATTGATAACCCTCCACTTGGACGCTGGTGTGCGTCATTTTTGTTTGAATTCCAGACGGTTACGTGTGAGTTTCGGCGTGCCGTGCGGGTTCCGCCCGGGATGACGGGCGGGGCGCTGCCCTGCTACGCGAAGTAACCGGATAAATAGCCCAGTAACGATACCCTGTCTACCGCATCTGCGCCATATGGATAAGGAGAGAAGCTTATCGAATTTTGCAATACAGAAATAGATTCCTTATATATCACGTGTAAATTTTGGGTGATGCCGCCCCCACCCGCTTGGGAATAGGCTGTAGGAGCGCCCCGCGGGCGCGATGGCCTGAATATGCCCCCCCATGTAGGGGCGCCTCGTTTATGCCCGGCGCTTAATCGGGTGCAGGCGCGATAGTCTGGAATTTGTAGGAACACCCCCACCCACAATCCCGCCCTGTGTTCTCCTCCCTCTCTGTGGCAAGATTCCTTGACTGATCAAACAAGTCCCAGAATTGGAGCCCCGCGTGAGCGTCCGCACCCTGAAACCGGAAGAATTTTTCATCGAGACCGAGCCCTACTACGAGCCCGTGGGGGACGAGTTGGTGGTGTTTGAGGCCGCCTACCGGAACCAGTTGCCGGTACTGCTCAAGGGACCCACCGGCTGCGGCAAGACCCGCTTCATGGAGCACATGGCCTGGCGCCTGAAGCGCCCGCTGATCACCGTGTCCTGCCACGACGACCTGACCGCCTCCGACCTGGTCGGGCGTTACCTGGTGACCGGCGGCGAGACCGTCTGGGTGGATGGCCCGCTGGCCCGCGCCGTGCGCAGCGGTGCCATCTGTTATCTCGACGAGATCGTCGAGGCGCGCAAGGACACCACCGTGGTGATCCACCCCCTGGCCGACGACCGGCGCGTGCTGCCGATGGAGAAACTCGGCGAGGTCATCGAGGCCGGTCCGGAATTCTGCATGGCCATCTCCTACAACCCCGGCTACCAGAGCGTGCTCAAGGACCTCAAGCAGAGCACCCGCCAGCGCTTCGTGGCGCTGGAATTCTGGAGGAGGGCGCGAGCACCCGCCTGGTGGTGCACGCGGCGAAGCTGATTGCTTCAGGTGTGAATCCGGTGGTGGCGTGCCGGAGTTGTATCGCGGAGGCGTTGACGGATGATGCGGAGATGCTGACGGCGGTGCATGAGATGGGGGCGGCGGTTTTTTAGTTTTATTGCTCATTTGTAAAACTGAATAGGGATGGCGAGAAAACGTGGTCTGTTCCCGTTTTTTAAGAGTTGGATATTCTGTATTTATGCTATGCAGAATCGGGCATTCGCACGATAGGCCGACTCGGCCTATCGCTCAATAGTAACGACGCAGCCTAATATGCTGTTAGATGCAGCCTGAACTATGACGGATTCAGAATCGCCCAATCCGATCGCTCGACTTTCGGTCGCCTACTCTGATCGTCCAGAGTTGAGGGCGCTCCTATCATTAGTGCCCGGCTGGAGCGCGCCTGACACCCTGCTGCAAGCACGTGCAGCTGAGATCCGTGCAGACCGCTTGAGAACATTCTTCGATGAACTCGCGGCCGGAGATATCGAGTTTACCGAAGAGCTAGTAGAGACGGAGGACTTTCTACATTGCTACACGAGAACAGTGCGCGCAGTGGAGAACACGCGCCGCAGGGAGAAGATTAAACTGTTCGCACGCCTTCTAGGGAATTCAATGTCAACCACCTTGGTTTCTGACCCCGATGACTACGAATTCCTTCTCTCGATCGTCGATGAGCTATCCCTCCGTGAGCTTGCTGTACTTCAGGCCATCGAGCTTTATGAGAACCGGTATTACAAACATGGAAAGTTCTCGAATGAGAATAGGTCTCATGAGGGTGTGCTTCAGACTGTTGTGGAAGAATATCTGGGTCTCGAAGAAGGGCAGCTTCCGGATGAAGAGCTCATGGGCATCGTAATTCGCCTCAACCGCACTGGCTGCTACACGATGATGGGCTGGCGAAAGGGCCCGGCCAAAGACTGTCGGCTGACTGACATCTACTTCAAGCTGAAGGAGCTCGTCCTTGAGGCATAGCCACATGCATCTAACAATCAAATCGAGTTCAAGGGGTCAGAGTACTTGAACATAGTAATTAAAGGGGCCGGATTTACATTTATTCTTGTGTCTTCCTGGGTCTGCCGCGTTTTCCAAAATCAAAGAGGGCAGACTCGATTGATTCGTGAATATCGCGTCTAATCAAAGGTGTCTGACCCCATTAATCTCGGAGAACACCCTAATAATGACGGACACGATGTTACTCGACCCCAAATGGGGCCAGCCAGACGCCACACACGATCCATG
>CAMYMI010000065.1 GCA_947259415.1 uncultured Ectothiorhodospiraceae bacterium
CATCCGGAAGGCCTCTTCCCAGGAGATCGCCTCGAATTCCCCGGCCCCGCGTTCGCTGCCGGGCTTGCGCAACAGGGGCCGGGTCAGACGCGCGGGCGAGTACTGCTTCATGATGCCAGAGGCACCCTTGGCACAGATCACACCCTTGTTGAGCGGGTGCTCCGGGTTGCCTTCGATGAAACGGATCTCGCCGTTACGCAAGGTGACCCGGATACCGCAGCGGCAGGCACACATGTAGCAGGTCGTGTTCCTGACCTCGATACGGTCCTGAACCGGCTCGTCCCCGGGCGCACTCATCCGGCCGACTCCACACACGGACCAGCGGTAAAGAGGCACACCGGACTGAATCGCCTGAGCATCATAAGTCCATAATGAATTGAATCATCCTTGCGTTCGTAATCTGTTAGTGCACGCAACGGGCGCATTATGGACCGCGCCACTGCAACCCGATTATATCAGGATCGCACCTTGTCGGTCGGCCAGACCTTGAGCCTCAGGACTCAGGCGCGTGCGAGAATCTCACGGTAGGTCTGTTCCCTGAACATCGAGTCCGCCATGCGCACATTGGGCATGGTCAGGCAGTTGTTCAGCACGCCAGGGCCGTGAATAAACAGGATCTCGGGCTTGACATTGACATGCGGCATATTGCCCTGGGCATCGCACAGGCTCTCCCACTCGACCATGACCAGGTACTCGGCCGGGAGTGTGTAGCCTTCCCAGACCTCGGCGGTGTGCTTGAGTTTGCTGCCGGAACTGTCCTTCATGTCTTCCATCAGCGACTCAACCGTGGCATGGCCGCTGCCGAGCGTGGACAGGCCGATGCGCTTGAGAATCTGGAAGCCGATCATGCCCGTCGACTCCCTGAGTTTTTCCATGGTTGCGATTTCGGCCTGCTCGAACTCCGCTTCCTTGCCGGGGCGCA
Organism: uncultured Ectothiorhodospiraceae bacterium; assembly: GCA_947259415.1. Taxonomy (GTDB): domain Bacteria; phylum Pseudomonadota; class Gammaproteobacteria; order UBA9214; family UBA9214; genus CAMYJZ01. The sequence continues at coordinate 923 of CAMYMI010000065.1, forward strand.
CGCGATGGGTTGCCATCACGGTGACCGTGTTGCCAGTCTCAACGGCATAGTGCCCCGCCTCGCCGGCCGCACTCTTGCGCAACCACTGGTTCATGGAGATCAGCTTGGGCAGATCGCTGTGAACGACGCGGTAGACGGGTTCCTCCGGACCCTCCAGCAGCACATCACCGCACTTCGCGCAGGCGTCCACCACCACGTCCTCGAAGGTCTCGTGGAAGTTCTCGTGGGCCTCCCAGGAGTCCCAGTAGGTGAACTGGTCAATCCAGATGTGGGACAACTGCTCACCCATATTCGAGCTGGCACCCCAGCGCATCCCCATCGGGCAGGCACCCAGTTGCTTCATCAGGTCAAACCCCCTGAACCCGGGAGTCAAGGCCGTTGCGAGACACATCCGGGAGCTGGCCTGTTTCATCATTCGCATCAGATCGGGATCGTTGTTTACCAGCACCCGGTTGATAGCGACGTACAACGACGAGACGGGTTCGGCATCGAATAATTTCTTCAATTCCTTATTCATGACGTGCACCTGCTTGGTTGGATTGCCTGTTTGGAGGAAACTGTGACAGATTCTCTCATGTCATTATCATGATGGCCATTTCGATCAAGAAATGATGCAAATGAGATTCGTTTACCGGTTCACACCTGACGCGGGACCATGACGATCGATACCCCGTCTCCCTGCCTGCCCCCCGCCTGGGTCAGCTGGATCGCTCAGGACAGCAACGGCGTCTGGTGGGGATACAGCGTCGAACCGTTGCGCAACGAGACCGGCTGGTATGAAAACGAACTGGGACGCCATGTGCGACTGGGAGAGTCCGAGCCACTTGACTGGGAGCGGTCCCTCAAGAGTATCCGCAAGCAGATTGTTAAATAGTACAGCTACAGAGTCGATATCAACCAGTATTTGATTGCCGTGATAGCCGGGGCCATGGGTCAGAAATGCCTGTCAGGGCAGATACCCTCATGCTAGTATTTTGTGAGTTTTCCCAGGTCAATTTCAGACTGAGCAAGGACGATTGCAGAAGGATGATGGCGTACAAACGACACTCGAATCCGAATAGACATCGGATGCTTAGCAGCGGAGTCCGATATGCAACGTTTCGAAAAGATTCTCTTCATTAACGATCCGGCCGAAAGCACCGTCCTGCTGTATCCAAAAGGCAACTGTCACTGACGAATCAGGTGCAGGTACGGTATGAACTGAAGACGCCGTATCGGGATGGGACCACCCACGTGATCTTCGAGCACCTCGATTTCATCGCCAGACTGACAGCTCTTGTACATAATCCCAGATTGATTTTGACAGGTATATTGACCCGACTCCCTTGGCGTGTTTTTGATGTGTTGCTACGGGGTGATGGCTGTAGTTGTAAGGCCGCTTGCAGGAATATGAGACATTGAGATGCGAAGTCTTCAAGGGCTGAAAGTGGCCGTACTCGGAAGTATCTGGGGAAATACCTGAGCAAATTGGTCAGATGATCATTCAGACCCAACCTTGACGTTTAGCCGTCTCTTATATTAGCGGTGCGTTACAGGCGGGAGACAAACCATTCCTGTCGTTTCTTATATTAGCGGTAGATACAAGGCGGGAATCGACCCAATGTATGGACTCCTCCCACCTAGAGACCTAGTTTGAGTGTTGACCAAAATGCTCATAGGAGGAGTCCACACATGAACAAGTTAAACGTAATCGGGGTCGATTTGGCAAAGCATGTTATCCAGGTGTCGGTG
>CAMYMI010000066.1 GCA_947259415.1 uncultured Ectothiorhodospiraceae bacterium
GCCGACCTTTATGGAGTTGCTGGGACGGGTACGTGAAGTGGCACTGGGGGCCTATGCGCACCAGGATCTGCCGTTCGACAAGCTGGTGGAAGAACTGCAGGCGGATCGCGACCCGAGCCGGAATCCACTGTTCCAGATAGCGTTTACGCTAGATAACACACCGCATTCCGAACTGGACCTGCCTGGTATCAAGGCGAGCCTGCAATTGGCGCAGACAGTGACGGCAAAATTTGACCTGACACTATCAATATTCAAAAAGTCCGACGGGTATCAAGGCATTCTGCAATATAACCTGGACCTGTTCGATGCAACCACTGTCGAGAGACTGGCAGGCCATTTTCAGACCCTGCTGAAAGGTGTTATTGCAGATCCTGATCAACCGCTGAGTGAGTTGCCGCTGTTAAGCGATTCCGAGCAGCATCAGCTTCTGGAGGACTGGAATGCGACGGCGACTGAGTATCCCGGATATCAGTGCATTCACCATCTGTTTGAAGCGCAGGTAGCACGGACTCCCAATGCAACGGCATTGGTCATGGAAGACCAGCGGATAAGCTATGCAGAGCTGAATGCGCGGGCGAATCAGCTTGCCCATCACCTGCGCAGGCTTGGAATAGCCCCGGATAGCCTGGTGGGTATCGCCATGCATCGATCCATCGAGTTGGTGACCGGCATCCTGGGTATTCTCAAGGCAGGGGGTGCCTATGTCCCCCTGGATTCCACCTATCCCCGCGAGCGGCTGGCGTTCATGTTGCGAGACACGGGCGTTCAGGTGTTATTGACAGAACAGTCGCTGCTATCAGGATTTCCAGACTACATGGGCCGGACAGTGTGTCTGGACCGTGACTGGCCCTTGATGGAACAGGAACAGCAGGACAATCCGCCACACCAAACCGTTGCGGATAACCTTGCCTATGTCATGTACACATCGGGTTCAACCGGTTCACCAAAAGGTGTGATGGTTCCCCATCGTGGAGTGGTGCGGCTGGTCTGTGGCGCCGATTATGTGCGCCTGGGTGCCGACCAGACACATTTGCTCCTGTCGCCTGTATCATTTGATGCCTCCACGTTCGAGCTGTGGGGAGCATTGCTCCATGGTGCTCAATGTATCGTCTTTCCGCAAGAGATACCTGCGATAGACGGTTTAGGGTCGGTGATTCAGCGACAGCGGGTTAGCACATTGTTTCTGACTTGTTCGCTGTTCAACATGATTATTGATGAAGCGCCACACATACTTTCGGGTCTGCGGCAACTGCTCACCGGTGGAGAGGCGCTGTCGGTTTCCCATGTGCGACGCGCCCTGGAGTCTCTGCCGGAGACTGAACTCATCAATGGCTATGGACCAACAGAAAGCACCACGTTTGCCTGTTGTTACGCCATACCGGAGGTGCTGGATGATCGTCTTGCCTCGGTTCCTATCGGTCGTCCGATTGCGAATACAATAATTTATGTTCTGGATCGAAACAGGAACCCGGTTCCTGTCGGTGTACCGGGAGAGCTGTATATCGGCGGCGACGGATTGGCACGTGGGTATCTGAATCAAGCGGAATTGACGGCAGAGAAATTCGTCGAAAATCCATTCAGTGAAGACCGGCAGTCCCGTTTATATAAATCAGGCGATCGGGTACGTTACCTTGCAGACGGCAATATCGAGTTTCTCGGTCGCACGGACCACCAGGTCAAGATCCGGGGTTTCAGGATTGAGCTTGGCGAAATAGAGAGCGTTCTGGAGGGTCATGAGGCGGTAAGAAAGTCGGTTGTAACAGTAGGCGTGGATGAAGCCGGAGACAAGTGGCTGCTGGCCTATGTAGTGACTCAGGACGGATACTCGCAGGATGCCGAGCAGCTGCGTGATTATTTAAAGGAACGCATTCCTAACTACATGCTGCCGGCTCACTATATGTTTCTGCAAGCACTCCCGCTTTCTCCTAATGGCAAGATTGATCGTGATGCCCTGCCTCAACCGGACGAGTCAGGGCCACCAGCGGAAGAATCGTTTGTTGCTCCCCGAAATCCCACGGAACAGAGCATCGCAGAGATCTGGTGCATGTTGCTAAAGCTGGAGAGAGTAGGGGTTCATGACAACTTCTTCCGTCTCGGTGGCCATTCGCTGCTGGCAGTTCAGGTCATCAATCGCCTTGAGGAAGGCTTTGGCCTGGAGATACCGCTGGATGTTGTCTTTGAGTTTCCTTCGGTGGCAGAACTGGCAGCCTATGTTGACGCCTCCGAATATACGGGATACTCAGATGTGCCCTCGTTGTCAGGTGCTGGCGGTGGCGAGCACGAGAGTGGAGAAATATGAGCACCAGTGACCTGATTTCCAGGCTGGAGCGGCTTGGTATACGGTTGTGTATCGAAAACGACCGGCTTCATTATGACGCGCCGGCCGGTGCGATCTCAAAGGTGCAAGCCGAGCTGATTCAACGCAAGACCGAGATCATCAAACACCTGCTCAGGGCCGAGGAGATCAGGAAATCAAGGCAGCCGGTTTTGCATCCTGTGTCCCGGTTTTCAGGAAAAGCGCCACTGAGTTTTGCCCAGTGGCGTTTGTGGTTTCTGGATCAATTCGAGCCGGGCAGTTCGGTTTACAACATCCCGTCAGTGCTGCGCCTGGAAGGCGAGCTGGACGTTGAAG
>CAMYMI010000067.1 GCA_947259415.1 uncultured Ectothiorhodospiraceae bacterium
GGTGCCGTTGCTGTTGTCGGCCCAGGTGATGGCGATACCTTCCACCGGAGAGGCGTCGATGTCCGTGATCGGGTCGCCACCGGCGCTGGCGATAATGGCAGCGACACTATCGCCCGCGGTATTGATATCGCCCTCAGTGATCTGGGTCAGGGTCGGTGTGCCCACCGTATCCAGTAGCGGGGCGTCGTTGACGTTGGCAACCGGACCAACACCAGCGCTGGTCACAGACTCGATGGTGCCATCAGCATCCGTGTAACTGGCAGCAACTGTGATGTTCGCACCCACATCTGCATCACCCAGGGTGTACGTAGAAGCCGTCGCACCACCGATGGCAACCCCGTCGCGGTACCACTGGTAGCTGAAGGTACCGAGGCCATCGGCATCCGAAATACCGGTGGTGTCGGCGGTGAGTATCTGGTCTTCCTGTGCCGTGCCCGTGATGGTCGGAGAGCCGACGGGTGCGTCGTTAACCGGATTGACATTGAGGCTCGCGGCGAAGGTCTCTGTGCTGAAGGCGGTACTGCCCCCGTTGGCCGAGACATCAATCCCGTTGTCGCCATTGGCGCCGGACGTCTGGTCCCAGGCACGGAAGGTCAGGTCACCGGCACTGCCGTTGTAATCGGCATCCGGAACAAACCTCACGAGTGCGCTGGTATCAAGCAAGACGGCGTTCGAATCGGATACAGAACCAAAGGCCACCCAGGTCCCGTCGGCATTCGCATCGTATTGCCATTCACCATTGGTATCATCCACGGCGGTAACCGCAATACCCTCCAGTGCTCCGGTATCATCATCCGTGATGCGGTCGGCGCCCGAACTGTTCAAAATCGACAGCACGCTGTCACCTGCCGAATTGAAATCATCCTCGTTGATATTGGTCAGACTGTCCCGCTTGGCTTCGGTGACCCCCACACTGAAGAAGGCGCCCGGTGCCGACTGGTTGTTGACCTCCGTCTGGATCCACTCCTGCGAGCGGGCGACATCGGCGATGCGGATTTCATCCATCATGCCGAGGAAGTAACGGGTGGCACGGTCGGGATTACCGCCCCACAGCAGGTCGTCACTGCTGGTGAGACTGGTCCAGTTGCCAGGCACACCCTCGTAAGTGAATGTCATGGGTGAGCCGTCGATGTAGATCTTCACTTCCTTGGTGGCGAAGTCCATGGTCGCGGCAAGGTGGTGCCAGGTGCCGTTGGTGAATGGATCTAAACCGAGGTTGTAGTTGCCATCGACCGGCATGGCATCGGGGTAGAAGAAGTGGTCACCATCCCCCTGCGAACCCCACTCATAACCATCCTGGCCACTGTAGCGGTTACTGCTGCTCATCACGAGTTGATGATCGGTATCTGCTGAGTTAACAAAGTTGATCCACAGCGAGAAAGTGGCCTCGTCGTTGATACTGTCAAGCGTGGCACTGTCAGTAATCCGGATCATGTCATCGGTGCCATCGAATGCCAGGCCCTGACCGATTGTGGTGGACACCGAGTCGGCGCCGTCCATGGAACCCTCGGTAGTGGCATGATTACCGCTGCCACTGCTGTCGACGAGTTCGCCCGGCGCACCCGTGGGCGACTCGCCCAGGTGGTAGACGCCGACATAGTTGTCCCAGACTCCGGGGATGTTTTCCTGGTTGCCGGACGCGGCATTGTCGAAGTACATGAAGATATTGGTGTCGACCGAGCCTGATAGATCGGTCTTGACCCACACGCGCAGCTCGCCGGTGGCTTCATCGAAGAATTCGATCTCATGGGCGAGCTGGGTGACGCCATTGGCCGCGGTAAACAGGATATCGTCGCCGTTGGCCAGCGCCTGGGCGGCAAGTTCGGCATCAGTATTGAGCGTGATCAACACCGGGAAATTGGTCAGATCGCCGGCGACACTGGCTGCATCGATGGTCAGGGACTTGCGCGACTCCCATGCATCATTGAACCAGGCCGCCATTGTTGGCGCATCATTAATCGCGGCGACATCAACGGTCATGGTATAGGATGAGGCACTGTCTTCGGTGCCATCGTTGACGATGAAGCCGAAGCTGTCATAGCTGGCACCGTTGGTATTGGCTAGCAGTACGAATTTCAGATTGCCGGCATCGATATCACTCTTGCTGATGACCTGGTTCAGCGTGACGTCGATACCGTTAAGTTGCAGGCTGCCGACGGTCTCCAGGCTGGTGATCTTTATGCTGGCCAGGGCATCGCCATCGATATCACTAAAATTGAAGTCTGCTGCCGAGAAGGTATAGGTTGTGTCTTCATTCGTGGCAACGGTACTGCCGGATGCAGTCGGTGCATCATTGACGCCGTTAATGGTGATGGTGACCGTGGCGGTGTCGGTCAGGCCACCATCATCAGCCACCGTATAGGTAAAGCTGTCGGTTGCAGAGTCGCCCACGCCCAGGTAGTCGAACTGGCCATTCGGGTCGTAGCTGTAGGAGCCGTCGGTGTTGACGGTCAATAGTGCACCTGAGGCGAGGGTGATCTGGTTGCCGACATTGGCGGCGTTGCCCTCGATCTCGGTCACGGTCAGGGCGCTGCCGGCGATCGCCTGGTAATTGTCGTCGACCTCGGTGGTGGTCAGGGCGGACTCGTAGAAGCGGAAGATGGCGATGTCACCGTTCAGGGGGGCGG
>CAMYMI010000068.1 GCA_947259415.1 uncultured Ectothiorhodospiraceae bacterium
CGCTTCATCAACAGGCCGGATATACGGAAGCAACCCTGTCCCTGTCATTGAGTACACAAGATCTTGCAAACCGGGAGGAGACCATATACGGATTAGCGATAGCGTAATCCGACGTGACCGTTGTCGGGTTACGGCGCTTCGCGCCTAACCCGTACCTACAATATCCCTCATACTCGCAGGTCGGATTAGCGACAGCATAATCCGACGCGACCGCTGCAAGTAACAGTCATGAAAGAGGGACAAGACATCACCGTTTTAGGCTTCCCCGCAGCCACTTGATGGGCAGCAGCATCGATACCCTTTCCTGGTAATCCCGATATAGCTCCCCGAACTCCCGCACCAGCTTCTTCTCTTCAAGATACGCACCAATGACCAGGTAAGCTGAAAAAACCGCATTCAGCACGATGCCCGAAACATCGAGGGGGCGTGCCCAGATAATCAGCAACAGGGACAGGTACCAGGGATGCCTTATCACACCCAGGATTCCGGAGGTATCCAGCTCGCCGCTTTGTGTCATCGCCTTGCTGGAGACACCGTCCCTTATCTGGGAGAGGCCCAGAAAACGGCGCGCATCGTACTTGCCCGCACCCAGGACAAACAACACCAGCCCCAGCCCGATAAGCACGACCTGTATCGTGCGCAGGTAGCCTTCCCAGTCGAACACGGGCGTGGTCTTGATCAACTGCTGGTAGATGATTACCACGGCCAGGCTGAGAATAGCGAAGGAATTGAAGAACAGGCGATAGAACCGGTAGTGCGCACCCAGGTGCTGACTGAGATATTCCGTCACCTTGACCGAAATCAGCGCACTGTGCAGGAAACACCACCCGGCAGCCAGCAGCGCCAGCACAACATGGTCTGTGAAATTCGATGGTTCCATCAGCATCCATTGGAATCGCTGTGTTGAGATTCAAATCGCCCCGATCCCGTTCAGTTTAACCCAGTCGCCGTTGCGATACAGGCCAGCCCTTTTATACCGTGTTACATTAATCACATCGGGCCCGTACAAGGCTCAGGAGGCTGCACATGAGGGCACGCATACTACTCTGGCTTACTTTGTATGCCGTGGCGATGGCCTATGTCGAGGCCGCCCTGGTCGTACATCTGCGCCATCTGTATTATGCGGAGAACCCGCTGGCAATCTTCCCCCTGCGCCTGATGTCGCACGCCGACCTCGGCATCGAACTGGCCCGTGAAGCGGCTACCCTCGTCATGATCCTGAGCGTCGCACTGCTGGCTGCACGCACGACTAGCCGCCGGTTCGCCGCGTTTGTCTACGTCTTCGGCCTCTGGGACCTCGGCTACTATGGCTGTCTCAAGCTGCTCATCGACTGGCCGCAAACCTGGCTCGAATGGGACGTGCTGTTTCTGATTCCCTGGCCCTGGCTCGGGCCGTGGCTGACACCTGCCGCCATCGGCCTGTTGTTTGCGGTATGGGGCGCCCGGGCACTACTGGCCGATAACAGTCCACGGTTTACCCTGCGACGCAGTCTGCTGTTCCTGCTCGGCGCCGCTCTCGGATTGGGCGCCTTCCTCTGGCCCGGGGCACGGTTACTGCCAGGCGGCGAGGCCGCTTTCGAGGGCTACCAACCCGCCGGGTTTCCCTGGGCCGTTTATGCTGCAGGCCTGGCCTGCATGACGGCCAGCCTGTTCATGGACTCACGTGAACAGAACGACCGCTAACCGCAAATAACAGGGTCAGGTCCGATCGGTCGATGGGGGCTGCCCGATCTGGATATTCATGCAAGTGCATATATCCTCGAGGCGTTGCAGTTTGATTTCTATATCAAACTGGCTGCCTAGTCGTCTCTGCGCGTCAGCCAGTGAATGCGGCGGCGGTGACAACCGTCCCAGAAACCCGGCGACGTCCTCATACACTGCCCAGGGGTAGATCAGCCAGCGCCACTTGATTACCTTTCTGGCGTAATACTCCACGGTATAACGGGTAGTCACCTTGTGATGCATGACGGCCGTCCGGATCTCGGCGGGATGAAATGTGTTCAAGTGCTGGATGGCGGCATCCAGGGTGTCACCCGTATCGTTCACATCATCAACCAGTAGTACCCTGAGGTCCCGGATATCGGCCTTCAGGGGATAACGGACCACGGCCTGCTCCTGCCGGCTGGCGCCGGACAGGTAATGTTCAACCTTGATCGTGGTCAACGCCATGATATCGAGATAATCACACAGCAGCCGGGCGGGTATATACCCGCCACGCCCGATGGCGATGACGATATCGGGATGGTAGCCCGATGCCATGACCAGTCCCGCCAGCCGACGGCAGAGTCGCTGCACCTCCGCCCATGTAACAAGCTCGCAGTGAATCTTCTTCGCCATCTGGTCGCCCTTATATAAAGATGGAGGGAATATATACCACCCTGCCCTGCCCCCTTCAAATGGGGCGGGGACCCGGGCCGGGGTGTCGGGATACTTTCGTATTGATTAGGGAACCTCTGATTTATTGATGCATCACGTCATTGCGAGCGCGATGTACATGGAGAAGGTGAGACCGGGAACCGGTCGAGAGGCTGGCCTGGGCCATGAA
>CAMYMI010000069.1:0-2596 GCA_947259415.1 uncultured Ectothiorhodospiraceae bacterium
AGGTTCCTGACACCTTTCTTTATGCCAAAAAAAGGCCGGGCACAGGCCCGGCCGGATCGTTCATTATATAAGGATGAACGCGGTTTACTGACCGATCATTGAGGAGGGAAAAGGTTCCTGACACCCTTCTTTATTCAATGAAAAAAACGGCCGGGCGCGAGCCCGGCCGGATGGTTCCGTAAAGGGATGCCTGATGAATTATTTCATCAAACACACCCTGCAGAGACATGGCTACCTACTGTCCCATCATGGAGCCGGCGGCTTCCTTGGCTGCGTCGACGGCGGCTTCAGTCGCACTCTCGGTGGCGGCCTCTTCAGCGTCTTCATCAGCGCCCTCATCAGCGCCCTCATCAGCCATGCCCGTGACGGACCCGACGGCACCTTCAACCATTTCGCCGGCCTTCTCCATCATGCCGGACGCTGCCTCACTGGCCGTCTCGCCAGCGGCCTCGACGGCCTCACCGGCTGCCTCTTTAGCGGATTCCATCGCGCCACCGGCAGCCTCACCGACAGCGGAAGCCGACTCCTGCACGGTCTCCTTGGTGCTTTCTACCGCCCGCTCGATCATCGAGGGGGCCTCCTGCACTGCGGTTGACTCATCTTTGTCGCCGCAGCCGGCAAGCAGCAGTGAAAGGCTGGCAATGGTGATAATCGATTTATTCATTGAAACACTCCTGTTGGGTACTCGTTTGAAAAAACTTGCAGTGGGTTCCCGGGAACCTCTGATCAATTTACCTATTCCGTCATTGCGTGCGTAGCGAGGCAATCTCCTGCGCGAGTAATCAACACACGGGGATTGCTTCGTCTCACCACGTCTCGCAATGACGGGCCGGGCAAAACCTGGCAAAACAAATGCCGGTTACTTACTCTACCTCTGAGGTGCAGAACTTGCAGCGTGAGGCCTTGATGGGGATATCCGACAGGCACTGCGGGCAGGCCTTGGTGTTCGGTGGCGCAGGCGGTTCCTCGGCCTTCATCTTGTTCATGGCCTTGATGACCATGAAGATCGCAAAGGCGACGATAATGAAGTCCAGCACGGTGTTGATGAAGACACCATAGTTGATGGTGGCCGCACCCGCCTCCTGGGCGGCGGCCAGGCTTTCATAGGCACCTTCGCCGAGGTTGATGAACAGGTTGCTGAAATCAACCCCGCCCATCATTTTGCCGATTGGCGGCATCAGCACATCCTTGACGAACGAGCTGACGATCTTGCCGAAAGCGGCGCCGATCACGATACCGACCGCCATATCGACGACGTTGAATTTCCCCCTCTAAAAAGACCGCCCTATTAGAGCGGAATGGATAGACCCTGTAAACCGCTCTTGACAATTTTTTTACATCACACAATTTATTGATTTATAAGTTTAAATTATCCCATATCAGGCATTTTCTGCGAATAGGGCCAACCCGCGGGCGCTATCCCTCGGATGTAATTGATAAAATGGTGGTAATCCGGGATAGCGGCTCCCTGCGTCGACACGAGGTGGATTGATGGATATTGCACAGACCCTTGCCCTCACTATGGGGGTTGCCTGGGCCAGCGGCATCAACCTGTACGCCGCCGTCTTCATGCTGGGTTTCATGGGCAGCACCGGCAACATCGAGCTGCCGCCGGACCTGCAGCTGCTCAGCGACCCCATGGTCATGCTCGCCGCGGGCTTCATGTACTGCGTGGAGTTCTTCGCCGACAAGGTCCCGGGGGTCGACACCGGCTGGGACGGCATCCATACCTTCATCCGTATCCCCGCCGGGGCCATCCTGGCCGCCGGCGCCGTGGGCGAGGTCGGCGCGGGTGCCCAACTGGCCGCCGCGCTTGCCGGCGGCACACTGGCCACCGGCAGTCACCTGACCAAGGCGGGCAGCCGCGTGATAATCAACACCTCACCCGAACCCGTCAGTAACTGGTTCGCCTCGGTGGGCGAGGATGTCGCCGTGATCGCCGGGCTGTGGACGGCGCTGACCCATCCCGTGCTGTTCCTGGTCCTGCTGGGCCTGTTCATCCTGCTGATGATCTGGCTATTGCCCAAAATCTGGCGCGGTATCCGGAAGGTCTTCGGCTATTTGGTAAATCTGTTCGGCAGCAAGGACACCGGAACGGAAACCGACCAATCCGCCGCCGGCAGTGAATCGCGGAAATGAAACCCGGCAAGTTGACTGTCACCCTGGCTGTCCTGGTCCTGATCGTGGCCATCGGCATCCTCTCGCTGCCGCCCGCGGGACCCACCACCCGCCCCGATATCACCCTGGTGACGGCGGATGGCGAGAAGCTGCCCCTGGAGAGCCTGGCCGGTCGCACGCTGCTGGTGACCTTCTGGTCGACCACCTGCACGACCTGCATCAAAGAAATGCCGCACCTGGCCGCGCTGCATGACGAACTCGCGCCCCGCGGCCTGCAGATCATCGGCATCAGCATGTACTACGACCCGCCCAACCAGGTGCTGGCCATGCGCAAGTCACGCAACATTCCGTATACTATCGCGCTGGACATGCGCGGCGAGGCCGCGCAGGCCTTCGGGGATGTCAGCATGACGCCCAGCACCTTCCTGATCGCGCCGGATGGCCGCATCGTCTACCGGCAGGCCGGCATGCTGAGCAT
>CAMYMI010000069.1:2637-5084 GCA_947259415.1 uncultured Ectothiorhodospiraceae bacterium
GTACGCCATAGATTGCTTCGTCGCTGCGCTCCCGCAATGACAGAGCAATAAGAGAAACCTGAACAACCAACAACAGGAAAACAAACCACCATGCTCTGGATCAAGGCCCTGCACATCATCTTCCTCGTCACCTGGTTTGCCGGGTTGTTCTACCTGCCGCGACTGTTTGTCTATCACGCCGATGCCCGCGACGAGGCCAGCCACGCCCGCTTCCTGGTCATGGAACGCAAGCTGTTCGCCATCATGACCATCGGCGCCGTGCTGGCCGCCATTTTCGGTGTCTGGCTGCTGATCGACTATGCCTGGATGGCCTACCAGCACACAGGCTGGCTGATTACCAAGCTGGTCCTGGTTGTGCTGCTGCTCGCCTACCATGTGTCCTGCGCCTACGTGATCCGCGCCTTCCGCGAGGAACGCAACCGCCACAGCCACGTGTACTATCGCTGGTACAACGAGGTCCCTTCATTCCTGCTGATCGCCATCGTGCTGCTGGCCGTGGTGAAACCCTTCTAGGCATCGGGGAAACGGGAAAACCACCCGGATTCGGGTTAGACTATCCGGGAGAGCCTGATTAAACCGTCATTCCGGGCGGAGCGCAGCGGAGACCCGGAATCCAGGGATTTCGGCTTTCGCCGGAATGACGATAGATCAGTAAATCAGGCCTTCCTTAATAAAGTTTCAATAGCCGAGGTATATACCGATGAGCCGTATTGTCAATTGCGTTGTACTCAAACGGGAGGCCGAGGGTCTGGACGCCCCGCCCCACCCCGGTTCGCTGGGCGAGCGCATTTATGAGAATGTATCCCGTGAAGGCTGGCAGAAATGGCTCGAGCGCCTGACCATGATTATCAACGAAAACGGCCTCAACACCGCCGACACCGCCAGCATCGAGGTCATCGAAAAGCACATGGTCGGCTTCCTGTTCAACGAAGGCGATTACGGCGCCACCCCCGAGGGCTTCAAACCACCCGGCGCCAAGAAATAGCTGTGCTATATGTGAAAAACAATATTCACCGCAGAGACGCCGAGTGCGCAAAGAAAAAATAAATATTGTTATTCTGTTCTCTGCGTACTCGGCGTCTCTCGGCAACTGCGTCCTGCGTCGCCTAAAGCGCCTACTTTTGGTGCTCTACCTCCTGCATCCATGCAGTCGTGCGGTGAAATGATTTTTCGCGCCCGCGGGGCGCTCCTACAACACCAATTCACGTATTAGTCTCTCCGGTGTTGTTTCCAATAATATTCTTTGCGCTTTCTCTGCGTCCTTTGCGTCTTTGCGGTGAATATTTTTTAAATGTTTCACCCGCCCCGTCCGTCCTCCAGCACCAGCTTCGGCGCCACCACGATGTTCAGCTCCGCATGGGCCTTCCGCAGGGCCGCCTCGGCCTCGGCGGGACTGTCGGCGCGGGCGAACATGAAGCCCAGGTAACTCGCACCTTCCGGCAGGGGCACGAGTTCATAGCCCTCGCGGATATTGATCAGGATCTCTTCGATACCCGGCACCTCGCGTGCCGCGGTGATGCCCTCGATGCGCCGCAGGATCCCGCCCTGCGGTATCGGGATCATCAACACCCCGGCGCCGCCGGTCGCTGACTTGACCGGCAGCGGCTGGCCGACGGCATGCGAAATCACCAGATCTTCCAGGCCCTGGCCGGTGCCGAACTGCAGCAGGCGCGCACACTCCCCGCCAATGGTGCGCGAGGCCACCTCCATGATCACGCCATCCCCATTGTGGATGCGCAACTCGGCATGCACCGGCCCCTCCCTGAGGCCCAGCGCCCGGCAGGCCTGTTCCACGCGCCGGGTGAGTTGCACCTGGATGGCCACATCATGGCGTGAGGGGGATATGTAGTAGGTCTCCTCGAAGAACGGGCCTTCCAGCGGGTCCGGCTTGTCGAACAGGGCCAGTACATCCAGCCTGCCTTCATGCAGCAAGCCTTCCAGCGCCACCTCGGGCCCGGCAATGAATGCCTCGATCAACAGGTGGGTGGTGACAAAACGTTCCCGGGTCTCCTCTCCGGCCAGGATCGACTCCACCCGCCCGATCGCGGCCTGCAGTTCGGCGGGGTTGTCGGCACGAACCACGCCACGGCTGGCCGACAGCGCCAACGGCTTGACCACCACGGGATAGACCAGGTCCTCGAGCTGGGGCGCGTGATCCCGGGTCAGGTCGAGCAGACGGTACGCGGGCACCGGCACACCCGCATCCGCGAGGGCCTTGCGTGAGAGATCCTTGCGGCGCGAATAGAGTGCCGCCTCCGATGGGTTGTGCGGCAGGCCCAGCGTCCCGGCGATGCGGCTGCCGAGTTCCACGCTGGCGTCATCGGTGGCCACCACCCCGGCGAACGGCCGCGCGGCATTGGCCGCCAGCAACTCATCGAGTGCCGCCGGGTCTTCCAGGTCGATGTGCAGCCCGTCAGCGATCTCGCTGACCAGGGAGAAGCGCCCCT
>CAMYMI010000070.1 GCA_947259415.1 uncultured Ectothiorhodospiraceae bacterium
CGCTTCATCAACAGGCCGGATATACGGAAGCAACCCTGTCCCTGTCATTGAGTACACAAGATCTTGCAAACCGGGAGGAGACCATATACGGATTAGCGAAGCATAATCCGACGAGGACATTGTCGGATTACGGCGCGGTGCGCCTAACCCTACCTATGTAGCGGTAGAATCCGTCAATTCAGAAACCGACCCCGACCCCGCCGCCCCAGTGACCACCGCTGCCCACGCCGATGCCGAAGTGGACGTTGCTTCCGGTGTACCCCCGGTTCCGGGGCCACAGGTAGAGTTGCCGGCTGGTGATGACCGGGTAGGCATAGTCCGATTCGTCGACCCGCCCGGCGCGGGTGCCGGTCACCCGCCCGACTGCGGTGACCAGCCGGCCCTCGGCGTAGCTGGCCGGTTCCAGGAAACCGGGCTGCTCGAGGATAAAGCGTCCCAGCGGGTCACGGTCGCGCTGCGGCCGCTTGTCCGTGTCGAGCGGGTAGGCCAGCACTTCGATCCGGGTGCTGTCTTTCAGATTGGTGGTGTCCAGGATGGTGCCGCCCCAGAGCACATACTTCCTCGTGGCCTGCTGCGGTTCGGCGGTGACCCCCCGGGGGGTCAGCGCCCGATCAACCCCGCCGGTATTAAAGGTCGGACCGCTGGCGCAGGCGCTCAGTAGCAGCAGCAGGACGACAGACAGGTTGAAGCGTTGCAGCATAATCATTCCGGTCAATACCAGTGGTGGTAGCGGTAGCCGTACGGATACCAGGGATCGTGCCACCACGGCGAGCGGTACCAGGGATCGTACCACCAGGGATCGTACCACCAGGGATCCTCGTAGCCATAGCGCCGTTCGACTTCCCTGGGCCACAGGTACCAGGCCTGCGCCTGGACGACGGGATAGGAATAGGGATATTCCCCCACCTGGCCGGCCTCGGTGCGCAGCAGCCTGCCGGTGACGGTGACCCGCCGCTCGGGGGCATAGACCTTTGGATCCAGAAATTCGGGCACGATGGCGATGAATCGCCCGGCGCTGGCATCGATGGTTTCGGGTTTCCCGGCCTTGCTCAGGGGCCGCCCCAGCACGACAAGCCGGGTAGTGTCTTCCCGGTTGCCGGTCTCGATGATGGTGCCGCCCCAGCGCACCCGCCGCCCGAGGTAGCCTTCGGCCTGCTCACGCACCTCTCCCAGCGACGGATTGTTGGCCGGCGCCTCCCGGATGTTCAGTGGCACCTGCGAGGCGCACGCGCCCAGCAACAGGGCCATCAACAGCCCTGAGACAATGGATATTGCAATGCGGTAACCCATATATACAGTCTAGATGATCAAACTCCCCGCAGGAGCGCCTCACAGGCGCGATAAAACACCGCTGCCCCATTGCTGTCCCAAAGTATTCCTTCTCCCCTTCAAGGGGAGAAGGTGAGGATGAGGGGCAACCCTCACCCTGGCCCTCCCACTCATGGGAGAGGGGATTCTGTCCCCGGATTCACACCCATGTTTCATGTCTGCGGTCCATTTACTTTCGCTTTAAAACAGTATGCTTAGGCACTTGCACAGGATTAATACAGAATTAAGTGGGACAGCAGTGAGGATGCCATCCATTTTTGCCCTTTTTTGCGACGGGGTGTTCGACCCATCGCGCCGGCGGCAGTTGATTCAATTACTCTATACTTATTC
Organism: uncultured Ectothiorhodospiraceae bacterium; assembly: GCA_947259415.1. Lineage (GTDB taxonomy): Bacteria > Pseudomonadota > Gammaproteobacteria > UBA9214 > UBA9214 > CAMYJZ01. The sequence goes on from CAMYMI010000070.1 coordinate 1,660, forward strand.
GAGTATGGTCAGTCGATGCTTGATTTCGTTTTCTTTTCTCGCGCTGTTTTCAGGCGGCACTTCTGCCGGGCAGGGGGATGGCGATATGAAGCTGGAACAGAGTGTTTGCGGATTAAAAGAACCCTTTATGTTTTGGCTATGGAGCGGTATGGCCGGCAGCCCGAATGCTGATCGATTGGCAGGATTGCAAAATGTTGAGGATGTCGCTTTTGAGACAAAAGATGACCGGCTACTGCGTGGCTACAAACTGAAGGCAACGGGGCGTGAAGGCCCGGTGTCTGCATCGAAGGGCTACCTGCTGGTCATGCAGGGAAATGCCATTCTGGCAGACCAGATTATTGAAGCGTTTACGCCTTATTCATCAGCCGGGTTTGATGTTTATGTCTATGACTTTCGCGGCTATGGCCGTTCTGGCGGTAAGCGGCGGCTTAACGCCATTGTCAGTGACTATGTGGACATTCTCGCGGCACTCAATTCATCTGATTATGAGCAACGACTCGTCTATGCCATGTCGTTCGGTGGGGTTGCGTTCCTGGATGGATTTGAATCACACGGCAGGCTGGACCGCATTATCGTTGATTCCACGCCGAGTCGTTTGTCCGATTACGGGTGCCCCACAGAATATGATCCCGTTAATCATCTTCCCGAAGATTGCAGTCAGTTCCTGTTTATCGCCGGGCAGAATGACAGGGTCGTCCCGCCCTCCATGTCACGGGAATTAGTGGAAACAGC
>CAMYMI010000071.1 GCA_947259415.1 uncultured Ectothiorhodospiraceae bacterium
TGTGGCACTCCGGGCGATTAATCCTTCGCGCGCCCCACGTATTCGCCCGAACGCGTATCGATCTTCAGCAATTCACCCACATCGATAAACAACGGCACACGCACCACCGCACCTGTTTCAAGGGTGGCCGGCTTGCCGCCACCACCCGAGGTATCACCGCGCACGCCCGGATCGGTTTCCGCCACTGTCAGCAACACAAAATTGGGTGGCGTCACCGCCAGCGGCGCGCCGTTCCACAGGGTAACCTGGCACATGTCCTGCTCCTTCAGCCAGAGCTTCGCATCACCCACCGCGGTTTCGTCAGCCGCCTGTTGTTCGTACGACTTCGGGTCCATGAAATGCCAGAACTCGCCATCTGAATATAGATACTGCAAATCCACATCCATGACGTCGGCAGCCTCGACCGATTCGCCCGATTTGAACGTGCGCTCGATGACGCGACCCGTTTTCAGGTTGCGAATCTTGACCCGGTTGAAGGCCTGGCCCTTGCCGGGCTTTACAAATTCATTCTCGATAATGGCGCATGGATCGCCGTCGAGCATGATTTTCAGGCCACCCTTGAATTCATTGGTACTGTAAGATGCCATGTGTCCCTGTTATCCCCGGATTATGAGTATATGAGTGGAAAAACGCCCGTCATCATACCCCGAATACATGAAGCAGAACATACGCCAGTATGGCAATCCGAGCTGGCCCGTGCCGTACGTTCCACAGAAGAATTGCTGCAGCTGCTTGCCCTCGATCCTGAATCGGTAAAAACCGGACCCCGAACAGACGGCTTTCCGCTACGGGTACCACGCGGCTTTGTCCGGCGAATGCAGGCAGGCAACGCACAGGACCCGCTATTACTGCAGGTATTGCCGGTACCGGCAGAGACCGCCACAACGGCGGGCTACCAGCTGGATCCGTTGCAGGAGACCACCACCATGCCGGTGCCGGGTCTCCTGCATAAATACCGGGGGCGCGCCCTGCTGACCGTCACCGGTGCCTGCGCTATTCACTGTCGTTACTGTTTCCGCCGACATTTTCCCTACACTGACGCCAACCCGACGGGCGAACAATGGATGAACGCCGTACGCTATCTCGGCGCACACACTGACATTCACGAGCTCATTCTAAGCGGTGGCGACCCCCTGTCACTGACCGACGGGCGGCTTGCACAGCTAAGCGGTCAACTGGATACAATCAGCCACCTGCACACCCTGCGCATTCATACGCGCACACCTGTCGTCCTGCCGGAACGCATCGATAGCGGACTGCTGGACTGGATTGCAAGGCGGTCACAACGCGTGGTCATGGTCATCCACTGCAACCATCCCAACGAGATTGACGACAGCGTGATAACTGCCATGCAGCAACTGGCACAGGCCGGCGTCACGCTGCTGAACCAGTCGGTATTGCTGAAAGCCGTCAACGACGACACAGGCACGCTGGTCCGGCTCAGCGAACGACTGTTTGCCGCCGGGGTACTGCCCTACTACCTGCACCAGCTGGACCGGGTACAGGGTGCCGCACATTTCGAAGTGGATGATTTGCGTGCACGCAAGCTGCATGCCGGCATGCGTGAACGCTTGCCGGGCTACCTCGTGCCCAGGCTGGTACGTGAAGAACCGGGCGCGCCCGGCAAGACGCTGCTGATTTGATCGAATGCACTGACAGCCGCTGCCAGGTTGAATATACTGCTTGAAAACAGGACGAACAGGCATGGATCTGGAACTGCCAAATAGAAAAAAACCGGATATCAGCAGTATCCACACCCACCCGGACGCTCTGCGCGCCTGGGTCGACCGATTGCCACTGCTGAATACCGGGAAAACCCGGCAACTGCTGGTTGATACGCTGGACAGGTTCAACCAGCTGGAAATGTCGCCGGACGACCGTAACGAGTCGCTGGAGATCCTGTCCACGTCGGTGATGTGTGTGATCGATGCACTGAAAAAGGATTTTCTCGACAAACCATTACCGCTACAGGCACGCCATGCGTCGCAGGCGAACCAGGCGATCGATTTATGCAACCGGATGGCCACCGGTTACCGGATTATGGCCGATGACCTGGGACAGAACGAGGCCCAGAACAGGATACTGTCCATTGCCATCCACCGCTCCCTGCGTTACCTCAGCGAGGTCCTGCTCGGTCATTACCAGGTTTACCTGCAATACCCGGAGGGCCTGTGGCGCAGCATTCATTCACTGTACGCGCTGGCGGAGGAATGCGGCATTAATCGTTTGTCGATTACCGACACGACCCTGCCAACGCCCGAAACCAGTAACATCGATACGATCTATAAACAGATCCTGTTGCT
>CAMYMI010000072.1:0-1314 GCA_947259415.1 uncultured Ectothiorhodospiraceae bacterium
CAGCGCCAGCTCGTAGATGCGGATGTAGATCGCCAGCTTCTGCGCCTCATCCAGGGCCTCGACCCCCGCGAACATGTAGACGTTGAGCAGGGCGACGAATACGGTGCCGCCGATGATCGCGACCCGTCCCAGCGTCTGCATGGTGGTGTGCATCAGGCGCCGGGTGTCGGCGGGGAAGGGCTGCCCGTCGCTGTCCACCAGCGGCACCGCCTCCACGGTCATGGCATCGGCCACCACGTCCTGGACCACGTAGCCGACCGGCGCCAGCAGCACACTCAGCACGAACCACGCCTCCACCGGCATGAACCCGCCCATGGCCTGCGGGTCGCTAAGCAGACCGACCATGATCAGCAGGCTGGCCGCGGTCAGGCTGGCACCTAAATAGACCATGCCGGCCTTGTGCCGCCAGATCAGATCGACCAGGTGGCCGAGCGGCATCTTCAGCGCCCAGGGGATGCCCGCCCAGAATCCCAGCGCGGCCAGAAACTCCGCCGAGAGCCCGAGGTAATCCTTGACGAAAAAGGTGCCGACGATGGCGGTCAGGCCCGAGACCCCGTAGGCGAGGTACACCATCAGCGGCGGCAGGTAGGAGAGCCGGAACTCGCGCCCGAGTTCCAGTATTACACGGTCAAACCAGCGGTAGGCGCGCCCAAACATGGCGGGGGAGGATACTGGGGGAGGGAGGTTGTGACAAATGCGGGTCGGGGGGTATCAACCCCCTACATTTGTACCCTTGTAGGAGCGGCCTCCTGGCCGCGATGGGTTTTCCCAAGAATCGCGCCGAAGGGCGGCGCTCCTACAGGGGTATATTCAGATATCTTGTAGGAGCGGCCTACTGGCCGCGATGGGTTTTCTACGACAATCGCGCCGAAGGGCGGCGCTCCTACAGGGGGATATGCACACATCTTGTAGGAGCGGCCTCCTGGCCGCGATGGGTTTTCCCAAGAATCGCGCCGAAGGGCGGCGCTCCTACAGGAGGATATGCACACATCTTGTAGGAGCGGCCTCCTGGCCGCGATGGGTTTTCTGGCAATCGCGCCGAAGGCCGGCGCTCCTACAGGGGGATATGCACACATCTTGTAGGAGCGGCCTCCTGGCCGCGATGGGTTTTCCCAACAATCGCGCCGAAGGGCGGCGCTCCTACAGGGGGATATTCACACATCTTGTAGGAGCGGCCTCCTCGGCAACCATAGACAGCCGTACCACGAATAGTGAAAAATGCAACGTTGATGATTCACGGGATCCCATTATGACCATGTTGTTGATCTATCTGGCCATCGCCATCGGTGTGTCGTTTCTCTGCTCGATACTCGA
>CAMYMI010000072.1:1369-3663 GCA_947259415.1 uncultured Ectothiorhodospiraceae bacterium
GGGTCAAGGAGCGCCTGGATGCCTCGCTCTCCAGTATCCTCATCCTCAACACCTTCGCCCACACCATGGGGGCCGCCGGCGTCGGTTCGCAGGCCCTGCAGGTGTTCGGTGAACAATGGGAGACCCTGATCGCGGTGCTGCTGACGCTGGCAATCCTGTATTTCTCCGAGATCATCCCGAAAACCCTGGGCGCGACCTTCTGGCGTCAACTGGCGATCCCGTCCGCGTTCATCATCGGCTGGCTGGTGAAGCTGGTGTACCCACTGGTCTGGATCTCCACGCGCCTGACCCGGCTGTTCAGCCACAAGGAGGAAGGCGAAATCACCCGCGAGGAAATCATCGCCCTGGCCTCGCTGGGACTCCGGGACGGCACCCTGATGTCGCAGGAGAATGAATACCTGGCGAACGCCCTGAAGCTGCGCGAAATCCGCACCGAAGAGGTGCTGACACCGCGCAGCGTCGTGCACATGCTGGATGAGAACCTGACGGTGAGCGAAGTGCTGGATCTGCCACAGACGCGCCAGTTCGCCCGCATGCCGGTCTATGGCAAGGGCATCGATGACATCAAGGGCAAGGTCCTGCGCGTGGACCTGTTCGAGGCCGAACGCAACGGGAAGGGCTCAGAGCTCGTCAAACAGTTCGCCAAGAAGATCACCCGGGTATCCGAAAAACTGCCGGTCCAGCAGCTGCTCGACCAATTCATCAGGAACCGCGCACACCTGTTCCTGGTCGAGGACGAGTTCGGCCAGACCGCCGGTATCGTCACCATGGAAGATGCCATCGAGACCCTGCTCGGCCGCGAGATCCTCGACGAACGCGATACCGTGGAAGACATGCAGGCCCTCGCCCGGGGAAAATACCGGCAGCGGCTGCGGGAAGAAAAACAGCTGGGGGATCTGGAGAAATAAGGGGAAATGGTGTCAGAGCAAATTTTATACGTGCATAATGCGGTGCAGGGGGTATCAATCCCCCCCTACATGTGTACCCCTGTAGGAGCGGCCCCTTGGCCGCGATGGGTCTCCCCAACAATCGCGCCGAAGGCCGGCGCTCCTACGGTGTCCTTATCCAACCTGTAGGAGCGGCCTCATGGCCGCGATGGCTTTCAACCCACCCATCAACCCACCTTACTCCGCCCAATATAATCCAGCACCGCCCGCGCCAATAACCCCGACCGACTGTCTCCCTCCCGCTTCGCCTGTTCATCCACCAGCGCCAACACCCGCTCCGGCAGCGTAATGTTGATGCGCTTCACCTTGCTCGCCCTCCCGCCCATGATCCTGCTGTGGGCCGGCAAGCCCGTGTGGGTGGTGCTCACCTACGCCGTCGCTGGCGCCGCCTTCATGCCCCTGCTGGCGGGCCTGCTGCTGTACATGAACGGCCTGCGCGACTGGCTGGGCCCGTTACGCAACCGCAGCCTGGGTAACCTCGCCTTGCTGGCGACCCTGGTCCTGTTCAGCGTTCTGTTGATCAATAAATTGCTCAGTATGTAGCCCGGATGCAGGCCGTCAGGCCGTAATCCGGGAAAGCCACTCTTCGCACGCAATGACGCAGTTTTTAAAACAGGGTCGCCCTGTGTCCTACACCACCTGACTGCCCTGTCCTATACGATAGGCATGACAGATGTGATATCAACAGACGTCTTCACTTGCTGCCCGGAGGCCAGAGATGGCGAACCAAACCACATCGGAAAGTGGTTCACTCATACCGCTGGATACAATCACCCACACCATCTATCTGATCCGGGGGCAGAAGGTATTGCTGGATGCGGATCTTGCCGGCCTGTACAAGATTGAAACCAGAAAATTGCTGCAGTCAGTGAAACGGAACAGGGAAAGATTCCCGGATGATTTTATGTTTCAGCTGACGAAACAGGAGTTTAACGACTTGAGGTCACAAATTGTGACCTCAAGTTGGGGAGGCAGACGCTACCCGCCATTTGCCTTTACAGAGCAGGGTGTGGCCATGCTTTCCGGCGTGCTTCGCAGTCAACGTGCCATCCAGGTAAATATCGAAATCATGCGTGCCTTTGTTCAGCTGCGCCGGTTACTGGCGTCTAATGCAGGTCTCTCGCGAAAGCTCATTCAGCTGGAACAGAAATATGATGCGCAATTCAAAATCGTTTTCGATGCGATCCGTGAGCTCATGAAGCCACCTGATCCCAGGCAACGCCCCATCGGCTTCGCACCCTGGAAAGACGATAAATAGATGTTCAGATGCTGTAGGAGCGGCCCCTTGGCCGCGATACCCGACACAACCCATCGCGCCGCAGGCCGGCGCTCCTACAGAAACGACCT
>CAMYMI010000073.1 GCA_947259415.1 uncultured Ectothiorhodospiraceae bacterium
TATGGAAAGGCATAGTGCTGCGAACAGCATTGCGGTTGTAATGAATTTCCTTTTCATGACGCTTCCTCCATTACAAACTTTCGTACATACACAAACTGTGATAACGTAAAATATTTTTCGCACATTTGAGAGGCGGTGGCCCATGTGGTTAAGTTGGAATTGCGACATTTCAACGCCACAGAGGAGACCACCACCATGACTAATGATAGTAAAACCTTGGGTAAAGTTGTTCAAATAGACGATCACCGGATTCAGGACCACCTGGGTGAACTGGTTCGAGGGACCGTCGAAGAGATGCTGAACGGGATGCTGGATGCTGAAGCCGATGCCTTGTGTGGTGCGCAGCGCTACGAGCGCAGCCCGGATCGGGTGGATACCCGGGCCGGGAGTTATGAACGAGGCCTGCACACCAGGGCCGGTGAAGTAAAACTCAAGGTCCCCAAACTACGCCGCCAGACCTTCGAAACCGCCATTATCGAGCGCTACCGGCGTCGCGAGGCCTCGATCGAGGAATCGCTGATCGAGATGTACCTGGCCGGTGTCTCGGTCCGCCGGGTGGAAGACATTACCGAGGCCCTGTGGGGCACCCGGGTGAGTTCCGGGACGGTCAGCAACCTCAACAAGAAAGTCTACAAACACATCGAGGTCTGGCGGAATCGGCCTATTGAAGGGGATTATCCCTACGTCGACGGCATTGTACTCAAGCGCAGCTGGGCCGGTGAAATCAAGAACGTATCGGTACTGGTGGCCGTCGGTGTAGGCAGCGATGGCTACCGGCGTGTGCTGGGGGTGGCCGAAGGTCACAAGGAAGACAAGGCGGGCTGGAGCGGTTTCCTGTCTCACCTCAAACAGCGCGGCCTCAAAGGCGTGCGACTGATCATCTCGGACGCCTGCCTGGGACTCGTGGAGTCTGTCGGCGACTACTACCCGGAGGCAGACTGGCAACGCTGCATGGTGCATTTTTACCGAAACGTGTTCAGTCACGTGCCCAGCACCCGGGTCAAGCAAGTTGCCTTGATGCTGAAGGCCATTCATGCCCAGGAGAGCCTGGATGCGGCTACCGAGAAAGCCGACCGCATTGTTCAGGAGCTACAGCGTATGAAGCTCGCCAAGGCGGCAGCGCTGGTGGATGCCGCCATCGGCGAAACACTGACTTTCTACCGATACCCACAAACCCATTGGATACGGTTAAGGACGAACAACCCGCTGGAACGCATCATGCGCGAGATCCGGCGGCGGACGCGGGTTGTCGGCGCATTCCCCGATGGCAACTCCGCACTGATGCTGGTCGCGGCCCGGCTTCGACACATCGCGGGAACCAAGTGGGGAACACGTCGTTACCTTTCGATGGAGGCACTGGAGAAACAGTCATTGGAGCAACAACATTCTGCTTAGCCAATGTGAATCGCCCCGGGTTCTCTAGACACTCGCGAGCTTCATAAAATACCTTTTCTCGTACTCCACCGGCGAGAGCATGCCATTGTAACCGTGCTTGCGCTGGCGATTGTAGAACATCTCGATGTAATCGAAGATATCTGCCCTCGCTGCCTGTCGATTCGGGTAGATGCGGCGCTTGATCCGCTCCCGCTTAAGCAACTGGAAGAAGCTTTCCGCCACCGCATTGTCGTGACAGTTACCCCGACGACTCATGCTGGATACCAGGTTGTGTGATTTCAGGAAGTCCTGCCAGTCGTAACCGGTGTACTGGCTACCCTGGTCCGAGTGAACCAGTACTTCGGACTTCGGCTGGCGCCGCCATACGGCCATAAGCAGTGCACGGACCACCAGATCGGCCTCCATCCGGGACTGCATCGACCAGCCGATGACCTGCCGGGAGAACAGGTCCAGGACAACGGCCAGATACAACCAGCCTTCATACGTCCGCACCATCGTGATATCCGTGACCCAGGCAGCATTCGGCCGCTGCACATCAAACTGCCGCTCCAGGTGGTTCGGTGCCACGACCGAAGGAGCGCCACCTTTGAAACCCTTCGGCTTCCTGTACCCGACCTGCGCCTGTATACCGCTCTGATGCGTGATGCGCTCGACCCGGCCTTTGCCGCAGGTCTCACCCAGTTCCCGCAGATCGTCGTAGATCTTGCGGTACCCGTACACACAGCCACTCTCCAGCCACGATTGCTTGATCAGCACCAGCAAACGCCGGTCCTCGATGGCTCGTGGTGACTCCGGATGTAACAGCCAGGCGTAGTAGCCGCTATGCTGAACGCCCAGCACCTGACACATGATCCGTATACCATGCTCATGCCGATGTGCCTTGATAAATTCGTACTTTACCCGGACTCCCCGGCAAAGTACTTTGCGGCCTTTTTTAGGATGTCGCGCTCCTCCTCGGCGCGTCGCAACTCGGCCTTGAGCCGCCGGATCTCCTTCTGCTGATCACTGATCTGGGCGTGCTGTGCCTGCTCATCCCCGTACCGCTTGATCCAGTCGTACAGACTCTTGGTCGTGATGCCGAGCCGGCTGGCTACCTCGGATACTGAATAACCCCTGTCCGTGACCTGGCCAACCGCTTCTATCTTGAATTCTTCGCTATATCGCTTCCCACTCATAATCACCTCCGTTACTGTTACATTGTAACGCTCGAAGGTGTCTACGAAATCCGGGGCGATTCAGTCTGCCTTGATAGAAGAACCAGAACCCGGGGACATACCGTTTTTTTCACCCACCCGGTTTTCCTGTGAAGCGATAATAAGACCGGTATATCCCACTGGTGTCACTTTGTCACGCACTCACCCGGAATCCTCGTCGGTCCGGTCGGGACGCACGATCTCGACCTTGACCTGGGTCAGCAATGCAGCCATGGCGCCCAGCGCCGCCAGCCCCGGTGCCATGGCCGGACACCGCCCCCTGCACAATCGATCCCCCTGCAGGAGCGCCGCCCTCCGGCGCGATTGTCGTAGCACCCGATCGCGGTCAGGGGACCGCTCCTACAGGGCACGGTGATCCACATGTAGGAGGCGCGATTCAATTCAGGATCGCCGCACCGTTGCACGATATACCACTCGTAGGAGATGGTATGGACCTCTCCCTCCTTAGAGATCCCGAAGGGATCGCGGCCCATAATGGCCTTGGTAGAGGCTGGCTCTACCGAACAAAGAAAGG
>CAMYMI010000074.1:0-3163 GCA_947259415.1 uncultured Ectothiorhodospiraceae bacterium
GCCCAGGACTTTTCCGAGTATTTCCGGATTCCTGACAACCAGACGTGAATTGATGCTGGCCTCGTCATAATGCACCACGTCGTCATAGCTGCCGTCCAGATTGAGTTGATACAGGTCGGTCCGGGTCGAGGTCAGGCTGAACTTTTCTACACCCCATTCACCGTCCAGGTTCGAGATCTCCGCCTCACCGTTCAAACGGCCGAGATAGCCGGGTGACTGATCGGTGAATGCCGTGACCAGGTCCGCAACGCCGGCGTCCAGCGTGACATCGATGGTGCTGCCTTTCTTTAACTCGGTTGTTACGCTGCCAGTGGCACGAATCACCGGCTCATCAGCAGCACCTACCACGAGTCTGGCCTCCCTGAAATGCCACCCGGATGGCCCGGATTCCAGTCGCCCGTTGATACGGGTCTGTCCGAGTTCCGGCAGAGTGGTGCCGAAGGTTTCAGCGAATCGGGCCAGTTCCGCTGCCTGGATCTCGACGTCCATGGTGGGCTGGAAACGGCCGGGATCATGCAATGGCGTCGATACTGTGCCGCTTGACTTCACGGTTATCTGACCCGGTTTACCGATATCCAGGCGGGCATCCTGTAATCGCAGTACGGAGTCCCGTGACACCAGTTTTCCGCGTAACCGTGCGGGACCGAGTGGGGGCAGTGTAGTGTCGAATTGTCTCCCCAGCCGCGCCAGATCGTTGGTCCGCATGTCAACATCCATTGCAACACTGAACTGTGCGGGATCATCCTGTTGTGTCGCCAGCATACCGGTTGCCTCCAGGACGCTCTGCCCCGGTGTGCCGATATTCAGACGTGCGCCCTGCAACACCAGTTCGGTGCCACGGGAAAGAAGCGTACCGCGCAACCGTGCCGGACCCAGGGCGGGCAGGGGATGGTCAAGTTGCTCACCCAGTTGTGCAAGTTCTGCAGACTGGATGTCGGTCTCCAGTCTGAGCCCGGATAACTCCGGTACGTCTCTGAACGGCACATGACCGACATCGCCCTTGAGCTGGATACGGACGTCCTTGCGGTTACCGACTGTGATATCGGCCTGGTAGATGCCTACCGCATCCCGGCCCAGCGCCAGCATCGCCTTGCCGGAGACCGGGCCCGATAGCGGGATATCCTGCAGTCCGGGCAGCTGGCTTGCTGTGAGATTCAGTGCGTCGAGCTGTACGGCCAGCCGGGCATGGTCGGGTTTAAGACGCACACCTCCAGGGTGAAGATCGAGCTTGCCCTCGAGGGCAAGTTTCAGTCCACCGGCGGTTTCCGCGGAGGCGTCCAGGTCATGCAGGGCAGGCTGCCCGATATCACCCTTCAGCCTGCCGCTGATCTCGACGCTTTGCATGCCATCCAGTTTTTTGAACAGCAGCCATGAAAGGACCTCCGGGTTTCCGGAGTGTCCGTGGAACTGCAGGTCCAGGCCATCACCGGCCAGTGCATCGGCCACCGCTCCCTGCACGGTCAGTTCCCCTTCCTGTTCCCGCTGCAGGTGCAAGTCGATGGCCTCGAACCGTGGTGCCGAGTAGTCACCACGCACCGTCATCGAGCCCTGCAGGCTGCCGAGTACCGGGATCTCGTCCCAGAGGATCTCGATCAGTTCACTGATTTGCGGAACATCGGCCTGTACCTGCAGGTCCAGGCCAAGACCGTTGACCGGATCGGAAATCGTGCCTTCCGCGCGTAAATGGCCCTTCGCGCCGTGTAGTGACAGTTTCACATGATTGGGTTCGCGGTCCTCCAGCAGTTCTGCAATGGAATCGGAGGTCCCCTCTAGGACAAAGGGCTGGTCTTCGAACAGACCGGTCGCGAGCAGCGAAACCGGCTGACCACTGCCCGCTTCCTCTACGATGAGTTCGTCCAGTGAGAACCGGTGCCGTGTGCCGGGTGGCTGTTCCCGGTAAGTAAGAGCCAGGTTGTTGAAATTGGCCCGGGCAATGACGACAGGCGGGAGCCTGAAGTCATCCGGTTCGAAGCGCTTGTCACCGGTTTCGGTGACCTCGAGGCTGACGTCCTGCAGCTCCAGGCTGTTGAACCAGAATGTTGCTCGAGCGGTCCCTCGATGACCAGTTCGCTGTCCAGGAACTGCCCGGCCGCCCAGACCAACAGACGCTTGTGATCGGATTCGTCGAAAAACAGCGCCACGGCGGCGACTATCAGGGTGCAACCCAGTAGCAGCCCGGCGAACAGTACCAGCAGACGTCTGAACCATTTCATTACAGATAAAATTTCTGAATCACTGCTGCCTTATTAACTCCCTCTCCCTACGGGAGAGGGTTGGGGAGAGGGGGTAAATTAATTCTAGTGCAATTTAAAGTCTGGTCCGGTTCGTCGATGGTACCATTCAGGGTAAGTTCAATCTCCAATCATTACACGCTGCTAAAAAGAAGGTCCCTTCTCCTTTATGCCCGGTTTATGGGTACTCAGGGACGACTACATGGATGTAGGAGGTAGAGTAACGCAGGAGCAGTTACCGAGAAGGACAGGATGAGGGGATATTAATACAAGCAGCTTAACTAGTTTGATACCCTCTCCCTGAGGGAGAGGGGACTAAGCGGTCTCCTGTCCAGCAAATCAGAAGTGGTGAATCCAGAATAACATCAGAGGCTCTGTGCCGGGGTTACGCTCATCCAGACCTGCGTTGGAAATATGACCCAGCTCCAGGCGCAGATCATTCTTCTTGTTGAACAGATGGCTCAGGAAGATCCGGGAATAGAATTCAATATCATACTTTTGTCGTCAGTCGAAGTGAATGAATCACTCATGATCAATTTTCCCTGGTTACTGGCAAACCCATCCAGGTATTGTTGTGTGTGGTGTAATAACCGGAGAAGCATTTATCCGGTTATCGCTTGCCCGTGGTCCGGTCAGAACGGATTACCCAGGAACAGGAAGCCGGCATGGTTCCCGCCCTCGGTGTAGCCATAACCGACATAGACCGGGCCGATGAAGGTGTCCACGCCGAGGAACAGGCTGCCGGCGGCCAGGGTGTTGTCCCAAGTAATATCGCTGGTGTCGTTCCAGGCATTCCCCAGTTCGAGGCTGGCACCGAGGTAGGTCGGCAGCAAGTTGAAGTCATTGATGCGGCGCAGGTAGGCGGCTTCCAGCAGACCGAGGTGCTGGCCGGTAATCTCGTTTTCCTCGAATCCGGACAGCTGGAGAAAGCC
>CAMYMI010000074.1:3231-4013 GCA_947259415.1 uncultured Ectothiorhodospiraceae bacterium
TCGCCCCAGAAACCCAGGTCACGTCCGGCCTCCAGGCTGGCGCCGAACTGCGAGACATCGTACTCGGCTATCTTGTTGCCACTGACAAACTGGTTGATGTTCCGACTTTGCCATTCGAGATTGGGATTGATGAACCACCGGGTATTGATATCAAGTGGCTGGTACCACTCGGTAAACAGTCGGCGTTCACTGCCCAGTTGCGCGATGGTGCGCCACTCGCCACCGAGACGGTTCATGGCCGTGCGGGTATAGGAGCCTGCAATTGTGAAACTGTTGCCGCTGAAGTTGCCTTCCAGCGCCAGGCCGCCCTGCAGGTAGTTCGGTCCCCAGGATTTCTCGATCGCTGTGACCACGACACCGGTCTTGCCGTCTTCCTCGACGATGTCGTAGCTGACACTCTCGTACAGCTCGTGGCCGTAGATATTGTTGAGGTCCTTTTCCAGGGCAGGGACATCCAGTGGTTCCCCGATCTTGATGCGCAGACGGGTCATGAGGACATCATCGGAGATGCGCGAGCGGTTATCGATGCGCACGAACTCGATGACCGGTGGTTCATCAATCCTTTTACTGCGCGCCGCAACATGGGCCGTGTACTGCTCCTCGGTCACTGCCAGGCGCTGTAGTTGCGGAATCTTTTCCTCGGCGGCCACGCGTCCGGTCGGGATGGCCTCGCCTGAGCGGTCGAAGTCGGCCGAGGTGATGTCGCCAAGATCCGGCACGATCAGGATGTCCTTGTCGGTCAGGGAGGCGCGGCTGACCTCGGCATTGGCATTGGTCAGGAA
>CAMYMI010000075.1 GCA_947259415.1 uncultured Ectothiorhodospiraceae bacterium
ATCGCCGCCGTCAACGTCGTCTTGCCATGGTCCACGTGACCTATCGTTCCCACGTTTACATGCGGCTTCGTTCGCTCAAATTTTTCCTTGGACATTGCGACAGTCTCCCTGTGCGTGGATATGCGATTACTCTATTTAATAACATTCAATAAACTCTGGAGCCCATAACCGGACTTGAACCGGTGACCTCTTCCTTACCAAGGAAGTGCTCTACCGCCTGAGCTATATGGGCAAAATTAATCCTTTATATCTATCACCTGCATGTTTGGAGCGGGTGATGGGAATCGAACCCACGTCATCAGCTTGGAAGGCTGAGGTTCTACCGTTGAACTACACCCGCAAGCCTGGGCCACAACTCCAGGAATCACCGCTCTGGCCTGCGACGACCCCTTGCATACGTCTACATATGGTGGAGGGGGGAGGATTTGAACCTCCGAAGGCTGAGCCGTCAGATTTACAGTCTGATCCCTTTGACCACTCGGGAACCCCTCCAAAAATGCAAGCCCGCAGGGGCTAATGCCTGTCAACAGAAATGCGCATCTTGAGGATCCATGCAAGACCGGGCAGCGTCACACGGGCACAGGCACGCGCGCCCCACCTTTAACTTGCTGTTTTTTATGGTATTAATTCCAGGGTGCCCACAACCATTCCACAGCGCCGGAACGCATGGAGCGGGTGACCGGCAGGAAACACGCCCGTCAGCAGGCGCGGTGGCGGCTATTGGCAGTCTTGCGCAGCGCGCTTGACAGTGGCACGAGAGAAACCCCATTAATCCTGATCTTGCTAAAGCCGGGAAGCGGACTATATCTGAGGTGGTAAGGCCGCAAAAGCAATAAACTTATCGGCCTGTTTTCAACGGTTGAAACGGGGGTGCAGCATGGACCGACGACTCTACTTCCTGTTGCCCGACGCGAACCACGCCCTGGCCGTGGTCAATGAGCTGGCCCATACCGGGGTGGAACCTGAGCGGATTCATGCCCTGGCGGATTCCAGGGTGGCCCTGGGCGAGCTGCCACCGGCATCAGTCCGTCAAATTCATGACGCTGGGCGGCGTATCGAGACCTTCCTCTGGGATGGCAACCTGGTCGTTTTCGGGCTGGCCCTGGGTGTCCTGCTCACCGCGCTGGTGAGTGGCAACCTGAGTGGTTGGCTGCTGGTCCCTCTGGGGATCATGCTGGCCACCTTCCTGGCCGGCCTGCGCTTTACGCGCCTGCCCAACACCCACCTCGACGAATTTCGCGACGCCCTGGCTCACGGTGAGATCCTGCTGATGGTCGATGTAGCGGAAACACGTGTGGCGGACATCGAGAATCGTGTTCACCGCCACCCGGAGGCGGCTGTCGGGGGTGTCGGCTGGGCGACCCGGGCCTTCGGGCTCTGACCACGGGTTTTCGGACAGGATGGGAAGCGCACCCCGCCATGGCAAGGGTGCGCTGCTCAGCTGTGATTAATGACTGAACACGCCGTGCCGGATGCCATCGCCCAGCAGGGTCTCAAACGCCTCGGCACTGACATGAATCAGTTGTTCATGATCTCCGGCCTCAAAATAGATGTCCGGCTGCTCCGCAAGGGTGTCGTCAACAAGCGTTTCAATGCCGTAGGCCGGACCGATAGCCGGCAGCGCACCGATTTCACAATCGTTGAACAGGCGTTCCAGCTCGACTTCCGTAGCCAGCCCCAGGTTCCTGTTGAGCTGTCGGTGCAGCGCCCCGAGGTCAACGCGCTGGCTGGCCGGCACAACCACCATGACATAGCCCTGCTCGTCTTCCAGGACGACAGACTTCGCGAGGCGGGTTCCGGGGATATGGGAGACTTCCGCGCTTTCTCCGCTGGAGCTGGTATGCGGGTGCATCAGGACATCATAGGCGACATCATTTTCGGCCAGGCAATCTGAGATGGTTGACGCAATCGTCA
Organism: uncultured Ectothiorhodospiraceae bacterium; assembly: GCA_947259415.1. Taxonomy (GTDB): domain Bacteria; phylum Pseudomonadota; class Gammaproteobacteria; order UBA9214; family UBA9214; genus CAMYJZ01. The sequence goes on from CAMYMI010000075.1 coordinate 1,915, forward strand.
TGATCAAACCCTCCATTGACAGGTTCTGTGGAAAGTATAGATCACGGGAGAAACCCTGCCAGCATTAAGAAATTCGGTCCGGGATCGCCAGCCGGTCGCGTAAATCCTGCAGCCGTCGGTAATGCCCGACCAGGTCCTGCAGCGAGAACACCGCATTGGCTGGACTCGGATTGGGCGTCACGAATATCCGACTGGCGCCTATACGAATGCCCTGTTCGCCCCACGCGACCGGGTCCCTGGGCCCGCCGGTGTAGCGCAGATAGTTGACGTAGGCCTGCTTGCCGTGAAACCAGGCAATCAGGGGTTCGTTGTCCTCGAGCTTTGCCTGCAGCAGTGGTGCGCCCGCCCGGAAATCGTCTGCCCGCAGATCCCTGCCGCCGGCAGCCGGGCGCTTTACCACATCGGTAAAGCCGATGGCGCATGCCTCGAACAGGTAGTCCATAGCCGCCACGCCGGGGACCAGCGA
>CAMYMI010000076.1 GCA_947259415.1 uncultured Ectothiorhodospiraceae bacterium
ATGCAATGCGGTAAAGGCAGAGGCCTGTGATGACGGGACTGCCTAGTGTAGAGACATAGCCAGCATCCCCCTAATTAATTTCCAGTAATCAGTAAGTTTTGGCCAACTGCGGCAGCTATTCGTCAATATATTGTCGCGATGAGGGGTTCGATCGCCTATGATGTCTTATAGTGTATCCATCAGGGGGTGGCGTGCACGGCGAGTTATGTTACAGCTGACAAACAAATTTCCAGGCGGCCTGGCAGTTCTGTTCACGGTGCTGTGGGCAGCACCGCTCGATGCCGCGACTCCCGCCGGGACGCCGGCTGCCCCGGCAGAAATCCGGGTGGCCGGGCCATTGCCGACATCCGTATCCTGGGGTGCGGATATCAGGGCACGCGTTCCGCGGTTTGCACCCGATCGTCTCCTGGTGAAATTCCGGCCGGGGACAGCGGCGGCAGAGATCGGTCGGATGCATCGAAAAAATGCGGCCAAGCCACACAGCGTGATCCCGGGCATCGGCGTGCATGTGCTCCAGGTGCCGAAGGGGAATGTGCGCAAGAAGCAGGCCCAGTACCAGGCCAATCCAAATGTCGAATATGCGGAGCCGGACTACTACCGGGTGTTGGTCATCCCGGATGAGGGCAATGATCCGGGGCCATCTGCAGGCGGGATTATCACCGGCAGGGAATATTTCGAAGAGCAGTGGGGGATGAATAATACCGGACAGGATCATACCTCTTTTGATCTCTTAGGTAATCCGGTACAGGTGTCCGGTGTTACTGATGCCGATATCGATGCACCCGAGGGGTGGGACATCACGACCGGCGATCCTTCAGTCAAGATCGCGATTCTCGATACCGGCATTGATTGCAACAGCATTGAACATACCGGCAAGTGTGTCGAGGAAATCAGTTTTGTCGGGGATTACAGCGATTTCCTCGATGATCCCGGAGACTTTGTCGGGCATGGAACCCACGTTGCCGGCATCGCCGCCGTACACACCAATAACGGTATCGGTGTATCCGGTGTCGGCTGGAATTCGTCCCTTGGTAATCTCAAGACCTGTTTCGCGTACGAAATTGATTTACTGCCTCCGCTGGGTATCTTCGTGATAGTCGGTGTGTGCCCGGTTTCGTCTTCAGCCGCGGCTATTACCTATGCGGCAAACAATGGTTACCACGTAATCAACATGAGCTATGGCAGTGACGAACTCGATGTAAATGGCGATCCCATTGGGCCGCCGGCACAGCCAAATACGGAAACGGCTGCGATCAGCTACGCCTGGAGCCAGGGTGTGGTGCTTGTCGCCGCCGCGGGCAATGATAATAATACAACCCGCATTTATCCGGCAGCCAATGATGATGTCATTGCAGTCGGTGCAACGGACCATTTTGACGACCGGGCGTCTTTCTCCACCTTCTCAATACCCGGCGATCACTGGGTGTCACTGCTGGCGCCCGGTGTAGATACCCTGTCTACCAATCCCGTTGGGGATTGTATTTTTCTCGCCGACCTGCTCGGCTTCCCCTTTGATCCGTTAACGGAGGGCTGCCTGACCTGGAATTCCGGAACCTCGATGGCCAGCCCCCATGTCGCCGGGGCGGCGGCACTGGTCTGGGCGCACCTGTTTCCCGGGCAGACCCCGCAATCCTGTACCAGTCCGAGTGGAGTACCGTGTAACGAGCTGGTACGCAGTCAGCTTGAAAATGGTGCGGACACTTCGGGGGCAATCGCACAGAATTTCCTGTCCTGGAGCGAACACGGACGATTGAACCTGCATGGCGCACTGGCCTTCGCGGATAATGATGCGGATGGTATACCGGATGCCACGGACCCCGATGACGACAACGACGGCCTGTCGGATCTGGTAGAGATCAATGACATAGGTACCGATCCCTTTGTCGCAGACACTGATGCCGATGGCCTGCTGGATGGCTTTGAAGTCAACTACAAGCCGAACCCGCCCGACACCTACACCCCG
>CAMYMI010000077.1 GCA_947259415.1 uncultured Ectothiorhodospiraceae bacterium
GCCCATGCGGAATGACATGTCCACCTGGTCGTTGTAGAGACCACTCTCGCTTTCCCTGATGACCGTGCCGAACCAGCCGAACAGCATGACCAGCAGCACTACCGCACCGGCCATAGTGACCAGCGGGGTCCCGCCGTGCAGTAGATGGGCGATGCCGCCCACAGTCAGAAACAGGCCGATTGAACCGACAATGGGCCAGTAGCTGGGTTCCGGCAGGTAGTAACCCCCTTTAGATGCTGACATTGGTTAATCCCCTTTCTCTATTCAAATTAATCCGGTTAATGATTGTTAAGCACTTTTAAATACGTGTTTTCTGCAAGCTGCCGGTGCCGGCATTCAGCTCTTCGAAGCCGCCGTTCGGCCGGTCGCCCGCAGGTGCCGCGGGGCCTGCCTGGTAGACAGTGTAGGACAGTGACACTGTCCTGATGTCCTCGGGCAACTCCGGGTCCACCACGAAACGCAGTGGCATTTCCTTCTCCTCGCCCGGACCCAGGGTCTGGCGGGTGAAGCAGAAACATTCCGTCTTGTTGAAATACTTCGCGGCCAGACCGGGTACCAGGCTCGGAACCGCCTGGCCCGCGATCGTATTGGCCGTCTTGTTGGTGGCCAGGTATTTCACCTCGGTCACCTCACCGGGGTGTACCTTGATCTTCTTGACCATGGGACGGACTTCCCAGGGCAGTTCACTGTTGACGATGGCCAGAAATTCCACCGTCACCAGACGCCCTGTATCGATTCGCTGGCTCAGCGCCTCTTCGACATTGATACGACCGGTCTTGCCATTCAGTCCGGTGACCTCGCAAAACACGTCATACAGCGGCACCAGTGCAAAACCGAAGCCGAACATGGCCAGCACCACCAGGCCGAGTCGCTTGACGATACGCCGGTTGGCAAGTGACAGGTCAGTCGGGTTCATCTCAGTTCCCCAGCAACAGGAAGCTGCCGACATAGAATGCCGCCACGATCAGCAGCAGGACCAGGACCACCGCAACCTTCTGACCTTTGCCCCGACCGGGCTGTGCTTGCGTCTTTATCGTCATGGCAATGTCTCAGTGGGTCATACCCGGCATGGCCCGCTATGCACCCGTTCCTACCTGACCTCCGGGGCCGTCTCGAAGGTGTGATACGGCGCCGGCGACGGCAGGGTCCATTCCAGGCCTTCCGCGCCTTCCCAGACCTGGTCGGTGGCCTTCTCGCCACCCCTGATGGTCTTGATGATCACATACATGAAGAACACCTGGCCCAGGCCGAAGGCGAAGCCGCCGAGACTGGAGACCATGTTCCAGTCGGCAAACTGCAGCGAGTAGTCCGGGATACGGCGCGGCATGCCGGCCAGCCCGAGGAAATGCTGCGGGAAGAACAGGACGTTCACGGAGATGGCCGACCACCAGAAATGGATCTTGCCGAGGCGTTCGTCAACCATGTGGCCGGTCCACTTCGGCAACCAGTAATACACGGCGGCAATGATCGCAAACAGCGCGCCGGTCACCAGCACGTAGTGGAAGTGCGCCACGATGAAATAGGTATCGTGGTACTGCATGTCGGCCGGGGCCACACCCATCATCAGGCCGGTGAATCCGCCCAGGGTAAACAGGAACACGAAGGCGATCGCCCACAGCATCGGCGTCTCGAAGGTCATGGAACCGCGCCACATGGTAGCCGTCCAGTTGAACACCTTCACCGCCGTCGGCACGGCGATCAAGATGGTGGCGTACATGAAATACAGCTCACCGGCAACCGGCATGCCGGTGGTGAACATGTGGTGCGCCCAGACGATGAATGACAGGAAGGCGATGGATGCCGTCGCGTACACCATGGAGCTGTAACCGAACAGCTTTTTGCGGGCAAAGGTCGGGATGATCTGCGAGACCACGCCGAAGGCCGGCAGGATCATGATGTACACCTCGGGATGACCGAAGAACCAGAACACGTGCTGGAACAGTACCGGGTCACCGCCGCCGGC
>CAMYMI010000078.1 GCA_947259415.1 uncultured Ectothiorhodospiraceae bacterium
GTTGGTGGTGAACAACCAGCGCGTGATGCCGGTCGGGTGGTGGTGATGCTCGTCGTGTGTGGTTGCTGTAGTCATTTTATCTCATACCTCGACTTGTATTCTGAATTCCCTAGCGCGCTGCCGTGATGTCGGACGGCTGCACCACGTCGCCTGTGTCGTTGCCGAAGCCATTACGCTCGAAGGTAATGACCGCGGCCAGGTCGACGTCGCTCAACTGGGCACCGAAGGCCTGCATGGCGGTACCGGTCTTGCCGTTTATGACGATATCGATGTGGTCGGCTAGCGCCCCGATGGAAATCGGACCACCCGCGATCGGCGGGAACACGCCCGGGATACCCTGGCCATTGACCTGGTGACAGGCGGCACAGTTGGTGTTGTAGACCGTCTCACCCTTCGCCATCAGGTCATCCTTCGTCCAGGTCTGGCTGGCGGCAGCCGCTTCCGCCGCGGCACCGGCCTTCTGGTCAGCGGCCCACTGGGCGAAATCCTCTTCGGTCTTGGCCTCCAGCACGATCGGCATAAAGCCGTGGTCCCTGCCACACAGTTCCGCGCACTTGCCGCGGTAGATGCCCGGCTCACTCAGCTCGGTCCAGCCGTCGTTGATAAAGCCGGGAACGGCGTCCTGCTTCCAGCCGAGGTCCGGGACCCACCAGGAATGGATGACGTCATTGGAGGTGATCAGGAAACGGATCTTCTGGTTGATCGGCACGACGATGGGGTTGTCCACCTCGAGCAGGTAGTTCTCGTCCTTTTCCGCCTTACCTTCGATCTGCTCGCGCGGGGTCGTCAGGACACTGAAGAAGCTGACGTCCTCCGCCGGGCCATCCAGGTAGTCGTACTGCCACTTCCACTGGTAGCCGGTCACCTTGATGGACATGTCCGAATCGCGGGTATCTTCCAGAGCCAGCAGGGTCTTGGTGGCCGGGATGGCCATACCCACCAGCACCAGGAAGGGGATGGTGGTCCAGATGATCTCGACCGTGGTGCTTTCGTGGAAGGTTGCAGGCTTGGCGCCCTTGGACTTGCGGTGATAAATGATGGAGTAGATCAGGATGGCGAAAACCGCGGCGCACACCACAACACAGATCCAGAAGATCAGCATATGCAGGTCATAGACCTGGTTGCTGATATCCGTTACACCCCGTCTCAGATTCAACTCATCGAATCCTGCCAGTGCATGGCCCGAGCCGAACAGGATGACGGCACCCCAAAGGCTGCACACGACAAGTCGTAGCTTTTTAGCAAACATGCAACACTCTCCCTAACTTATAGATAAAAATTCTTGTTGGCGTTGGGGCCGGTCAATCCCGAGCGCGGATGGCCCGCTCCAGCTCACCCGCCAGTTCACGCCGTTCTGCCTCATGCAGAAACTTCCCGATCTCCACCCGGCGCCCCTGATAGGCGATCGACAGTCGGCTCGGGTACCAGGCGATCGGTGAACGCTCGAGCAGCACGCGCGCCCATGCGCGGGGACACTCCCAGTGCTCCTGCGGTTCGTGCCGTCCCTTCTCGACCGTTACAACACTCGCACCGACCGAGACAAGCTCCCGGGTCTGGCCGCGTGCCTGGCACAGGTAGAAGGCCGTCCCCAACGCTATCAGTTCCAGCCCGGCAAATGGCAATACCGGCCAGAATCCGTGCAGCGCAAATGCCAGTGCCGTACCCATCACGCAAATTACGATCGCGATGTAGATCCGCAAGGCCCCGCGCCATGACAGGGACTGGTTCGGACGGATAACCCAGCGACAGTCCGAACCCGCGGGATCACATACCTTTTCAACCACAATCGCTCACATGCCCGGCGAGGCCGTTTCATGTAAAAAAACAGAGCGCGAATCCTACTGCATGAGATGGATGCCCGCAACTGCGAGGGCAGCGGAATCGGGGTTTAACTGGCTAATATATTAGTGTTTTATGAATTACTAATTATACTGCTGGCGGGCGCGGTTCATCCCG
>CAMYMI010000079.1 GCA_947259415.1 uncultured Ectothiorhodospiraceae bacterium
ACCTTTAAGACGAGCTGCACCAAAGTCAACCGCTGTTTGGCGTTACCGTGTAAGTAGCCGTAGTCTCGGACCCGGCGAAAGCCCTTGGGCAACACGTGTTGCAACACCAGCCACAGGAAGTGTTCGCCGTTGACGGTGCGGGTTCGCACTTGGCCGGTTTGGCCTTCGAGATACCGGAAGGTCACCTTGCCGGCTGTATTGGCGACGATGTTTTTTTCGCTGATCACGCCGCGGTAGAGATACCGGGAGAGGTATTTCAGGGCCGGTTCGCCTTTTCCGAGGGGCTTACAATCCACCACCCAGGGTTTGGGGAGGGAATGGGGTATGGGCAGGTCGTTGGCGTTCATAGCGGTCAGGAAGCGGGCACGAAACACGGTGGCCATGGCGGATTGATTAAACAGGTACCGACCTTTTTTCTTTTTCCATTGTCGTTTTGCCCGATCGATGCCGCCGCCGGGGACGATGACGTGCACGTGGGGGTGGTAATCCAGACGCCGGGTGTGGGTATGGAGCACGGCGGTGCCGCCGATATCGGCCCCCAGGTGTTGGGGGTTTAGGCCAAAGTCCTTCAAGGTGCTGGCGGCGGTGGCAAACAGGATGTTGTACATCACGGTTTGGTTGCGCCAGGCGAGGTCTCGGAGTTCATAAGGCAAGGTGAAGGTGACCATAAAATACGTGACCGGCAGCAACTTGGTCCGTTGCCGATCCAGCCACAGGCTGGTTTCGTGGTTCTGACACTTGGGGCAACTGCGGTGTCCACAAGAGCGCGGGTATTGCAGCGGTTCGGTACATTCGGTGCAGCGCAGCTGTAGGTGACCGGCCTCGGGGGTGCGGCAGCGGAGCAGCGCGGCAATGGCTTGCCAGTGTCCAGACTGTAGACGGTTATCGTATTTTACCTTGCAGGCCGGCAGGTATTGCTGGATGAGGGGAGCGAGTTCCATGCTTACACCCTGCGCAGATCAACGTGCAGTCGATTGACCAGGGTATTGATGGTGTCGGCGGCGTCTTGTTCGGTGACGTCGGTGAGGTGGGTATAGCGTGCGGTGGTGGTGGGGCTGGCGTGGCCGAGGAGCTTCTGGATATGACGCAGGCTCAGGCCCTGTTCAAGCAAATGGGTGGCCAGAGAGTGGCGCAAAGAGTGGACCGAAACTTTTTTTTGATTCCACACTGTTGCACCACGGCCTTCATCGCCGCTTGAGCGCTCCCACGGCCCATGGGTGTCGTGGCTTGTCGGATACGCTCGGGGGAACCGACCGGATTGGGAAACAGCAAGCGTGGATGGCGATGCTTGCGCCACAAGGCACGCAGGGCCCGGTACGTCAGATCGGGCAGCGGCACCAGGCGATCTTTGTGGCCCTTGCCGCGCCGGATATGGACTTGTTTGCGTTCCCCATCGATATCGCCGACTTTCAGCGCCAGTGTCTCACCCAGGCGCAGTCCCATGGAATAGGTGGTCAACAGAAACACCCGGTAGCGCAGTTTGCGCGTGGCACCGATCAGGCGCTCAATCTCGGACAGGGTAAGAATATCCGGCAGGGACTGAATCTTGGGCGCCTTGATGAGGTCGATCCAGGTCCAGTCGCGTTGCAGCACGTGCTGATAGAAGAATTGCAGGCCGTTGCGGTCCACCTTGACTGTGCTCCAGGAGTGCGATTTCACCAGTTCGGCAAAGTGGATCTCCAATTGTTCGGTGGAAAGTTGATCGGGACAGCAATCGTACCGTTGTGCGATGCGCCGCACCGCGCGGGCATAGACGTCGATAGTCTTGTCACTCAGACCCTGCAGTTTCAACGCCCGCAGATGGCATTTGTATAACTCGTCGAATCGGATTTGTTCAATAGCATTCATCGTATAAACTCCTTTCTAGTAAAGCCCGAAATTGGGCAAGGATGTTTATACATGAATTCCGCTGTCTTCTGCCGCGTAGCGGCTCAGTTCAACAA
>CAMYMI010000080.1 GCA_947259415.1 uncultured Ectothiorhodospiraceae bacterium
GTTAATGAGGGTCCCTACCAGCACCAGTCTGCTGACACGGCCTATCACTTTGCCAAGGCGGCACTCGACAAGGGTCACGAAATCTTTCGTATCTTTTTCTACCACGACGGCGTTAATAACGGCACCCGCCTGACGACGCCGCCACAGGATGACCGCAATATCGTCAACCGCTGGAGCGAGCTCGCCAACGAACACAACATCGACATGGTGCTGTGTGTCGCTGCAGCCCAGCGTCGCGGCATCGTTGATGATGGCGAAGCCGAACGCAACGGCAAAGACGCTACCAACACCGCCCCCGGCTTCCGTATTTCCGGTCTCGGTCAGCTGATCGAAGGTGGTATCGAAAGTGATCGCACGATCGTGTTTGGCGACTGACGGAGAGTTTTGAATGTCTAACGCAAAGAAAATGATGTACATAAATCGCAAGGCGCCCTACGGCACGATCTATGCGTGGGAATCCCTCGAAGTGGTGCTGATCGGCGCCGCTTTTGAGCAGGATGTCAGCCTGGCGTTCATGGATGACGGCGTGTACCAGCTCACCAAGGGGCAGGACACCAGTGGCATTGGCATGAAGAATTTTTCACCCACCTATGCAGCACTGGGTGATTTCGAGGTCAACAAGATCTACGTCGACAAGGAATCGCTCGAAGAACGCGGCCTGACGCTAGATGACCTGCAACACCTCGTGTGGGAAGACGAGGACGAAGACTGGGCGGAAAAAGATTCCATTCGCCTGGTCAGTCGGTCCGAACTGTCCGATGTCCTGGCTGACCAGGACGTGCTGTTTAACTTCTGATTCCGGAACAGGAAACTATGTCAATGTTACATCTGGTAAACAAATCGCCCTACGATGGCAGCAGCCTGAATACTGCAACCTCGATCATGCAAAACGGCGACACGCTGCTGTTGATCGAAGACGGCGTCTACGGTGCAGTCAAGGCCGGCAAGGCCGCGCCACTGCTTGAAGGACACTCTGTTTCTGTTCTGGGCCCCGACCTGGCCGCCCGTGGCATTACAGAAGACAAGCTGGCCGATGGCATTAACGTCATCGATTACGCCGGTTTCGTGGATATGGTTGAAGCCAACGACAAGGTTCAGTCCTGGCTCTGAAAACTTTTTAATTAACTGGCGTCGCCAACAAGGAGACAATCACCATGGGTAGTATTGAGGCAAACGGAAAGACTTACGAAACTGACGAAGAAGGTTACCTGGCCGACCTGAACACCTGGGACAAAGACGTCGCAGCTGTCATGGCCAACCTCGACGACTGTGAACTGACCGAAAACCACTGGGAAGTCATCAATTTCCTGCGTGAGTATTACGAGGAATACCAGATTGCACCGGCCGTCCGCGTGCTGACCAAGGCTATCGGCAAGAAGCTTGGCAAGGACAAGGGCAACAGCAAGTACCTGTACGAACTGTTCCCGTACGGTCCTGCAAAACAGGCCTGTAAATACGCCGGCCTGCCGAAACCGACCGGCTGCGTCTGATGTACCCAGGGGAGTCTGCAGGAATCAGCCTGCGGACTTCCGCTTCAATTCGATTTTAAAGGAGCCCGGAAAGCATGCCCTTCTGGACCATTGTTTATGCGTTGCTGTTCTACACCGCCACAGCCTTGCTGGTTGGTGGTCTGGCGTACAAGATCCGGCAATATGCAAAGACTCCGGCACCGCTGAAGATACCGACGACACCGGCACCGGTTACACGCCAGGGTGTCGTCCTGCGCATGTTCCGCGAAGTGGCCTTCTTCGAGAGCCTGTTTCGCTCCAATAAATGGATCTGGGTATTCGGTTACCTGTTCCATTTCGGCATGTTCCTGGTGCTTGCGCGCCACCTGCGCTATTTCACCAACCCGGTGTGGACATGGGTCGACCTGATCCAGCCATTCGGACTGTATGCTGCATTTGCCATGGTGGCAGGACTGGCCGGTCTATGGGCACG
>CAMYMI010000081.1 GCA_947259415.1 uncultured Ectothiorhodospiraceae bacterium
GGTTGGCCTGGGCTACAAGCCGCAGGAGGCGAGCCGCATGGTGCGTGCCGTTGAGACGGCCGAGCTGTCCTCCGAGGAGATCATTCGCACGGCCCTCCAGTCCACCCTGCAATGACTTGCTTCAGACCCCGGGAGCACCGAAACTAGCAGCCTATGATTGAAGCCGATCGCCTGGTTACCCCCAAGGGCTCACATGACGACGAGATCCTCGACCGCAGCGTACGCCCGCAGTCCCTTGACGATTACGTGGGGCAGCCGCAAGTCTCTGAACAAATGGAGATATTTATACGCGCGGCACGCCAGCGCAAGGATGCCCTGGACCACACCCTGATCTTCGGCCCCCCGGGCCTGGGCAAGACCACCCTGGCCCACATCATCGCCAACGAAATGGGTGTGAATCTGCGGCATACCTCGGGGCCGGTGCTGGAGCGTGCCGGGGACCTGGCCGCCCTGTTGACCAATCTCGAGGCCAACGACGTCCTGTTCGTGGACGAGATCCACCGCCTCAGCCCGGTGGTGGAGGAGATCCTCTATCCGGCACTCGAGGACTTCCAGCTGGACATCATGATCGGCGAAGGCCCGGCGGCGCGCTCCATCAAGCTGGACCTGCCGCCCTTTACCCTGGTCGGTGCGACCACGCGGGCCGGCCTGCTGACCTCCCCGCTGCGTGACCGCTTCGGCATCGTGCAGCGGCTGGAGTTCTACCACACCCGTGATCTGTCATCCATCCTGCAGCGTGCCGCCGGCATCCTCGGTATCGAGATCGATGAGGCGGGCGCCAGGGAATTGGCACAGCGCTCGCGCGGGACCCCGCGTATCGCCAACCGCCTGTTGCGGCGGGTGCGTGACTACGCCGAGGTCAAGGCCGACGGTCGTATCACCGAGGACGTGGCGGCCCGTGCCATGGACATGCTGAAGGTCGACCGGCAGGGTTTCGATGCCCAGGACCGCAAGTTGCTGCTGACGATTATCGAGAAGTTTGATGGCGGTCCGGTCGGCGTGGACAGCCTGGCGGCGGCCATCGGGGAAGAGCGCGGCACCATCGAGGATGTGCTGGAACCCTACCTGATCCAGCAGGGCTTTATCATGCGCACCCCGCGCGGGCGGATGGCCACGCGCAATGCCTACCTGCACTGCGGTCTTACCCCGCCTGCCGCCCAGACCGTGACGGAGTCACTCGAGATGTTCGCCGATAGCGGTGGCGAGGACACGACGAATTAATTGCTTGCAGCCTGTACGATCTTCATCCATGTCAGCGTCCGTCATCGCCTTAAGGGTGGCACGGGAATTAATTGGCCCGTCTGTGGTCATTAACAGGGATGTGTCCGGCCTTGACTGAGTTTTCCTGGCAGGTGCGGGTCTATTACGAGGACACGGACAGTGGAGGGGTGGTGTACTACGCCAACTACCTGCGTTTCCTGGAACGCGCCCGGACGGAGTGGATGCGTGCACTTGGCTTTGAGCAGGATGAACTGATCAGGGATGTAGGGGTCTTGTTCGCGGTCAGATCGGCCAGCCTGGAATACCAGCGCCCCGCCCGTTTCAACGACCTGCTGACGGTCTCGGTGCGAGTGGTCGAACGCCGTCGTGCCAGCCTGGTATTCGAGCAGCGGGTGCAGCGTCTCGACGATGCGGGTGGTCCCTTGTGCAGCGCGCTGATCAAAATCGCCTGCCTGGATGCCGAATCGCTGGCACCGCGGCCCATACCGGAAAAAATTCTGAGGGAGATACCGGATGTCGACTGACATGTCGTTTTTTCACCTGATCGTGGGTGCCAGTTTCGTGGTGCAGCT
>CAMYMI010000082.1 GCA_947259415.1 uncultured Ectothiorhodospiraceae bacterium
TTCAATGCCCGGATACAGCCGGCTGAACTCCCCCAGCATTTCAGGTGCCAGATACTTTGCCGTGGTGATAACCCCCAGGCGCAGATGACCGCGCTTCAGCCCCTTGATATCGGCGACCTTCATCTCGAGGTTGGCCAGCGACTCGAAAACCTGCCGGCAGGCCGCGTACAGCTCCATGCCGGCTTCGGTGGGTGTGATATTGCGACCGACGTGCTCGAACAGCTTCAAGCCCACGACTTCCGACAGTTTCTTGGTCTGCATGGAAACCGTTGGCTGGGTCAGGAACAGCTCCTCCGCCGCGCGCGTGAAACTGCCCAGCCTGACGATGGCCTCGAACACCTGCAGCTGCCGCAGGGTGGCGTGCCGGATCAGGTAGTCCGGCATGGTCAGGGGTGGCGTGTAGCTTACATCATCCGAAACGGGCATTAACTAACCCTTTGAATGGAAATGTATTTCTTATCCTGACGGAATCGCCCTTCCCCTTTATGCTGAGGGCAGGCACCGCCATCACATATACAATGATATATGATTTTATATAAAAGTATAGATGAGAGATGATCTCGACCGGACGCTCAGTCGGGCCAGATCCTGCCGCGACTCTGGTAAGGGTCGTCGCTGGTTTGCCGGGTAACCGCCGACATGATGGTCTCGGCCGGTACCGGCCGCTTTGGTGCAGCCGCCTTCTTTGCCGGTGCGCGACGGGCAGCGGTCTTCTTGGTGGTCTTGGCACGGGTACCGGCTGCCGGCTTGCGGGTTGCGCCGGATTTGCTTTTGCGCATGGAATCAAGCAACTGCTGCTTGGTCTTGTCGGCAGTGGTCATTATGCGGTTACCTCCTGAATAAGTTGTTCAAGTTCCTCTGCCGCGGCCGCACCGCGCGCACCCATGTCGAACACACTCTTGCCTTCCAGAGCGCTGTTGCGGTACACCGCGCGCCGCCGCAAGGCCGTCTTGGCGACGGGCAGGGAAATCTCGGTCAATGCCTCACGCACCACGCGGGAAAGGATCGTTCTGGTTTCCAGCTGATTGATCACCAGCATCGATCGCAGTGCAGGGTTGGTTTCGCGGGCTTCGGATATCGCCCGCTCTATGTGGACCGTGGCCCACAAGTCAACCGGTGAAGGTTGTACCGGTATCAGTGCCAGATCGCTGACAACCAGTATGGAAATGGTTTGCGGAGCGTGGACTGACGGTGGACAGTCGACCACCACGTAGTCAAACTCGCGGGCAAGTTCCGCTGCCTGGACTTGGAGATTTTCGGTTGCAGGAAATACCGAGAGTGAATCCTGAATGTCGGCTGTCTCCCGCCATTGAAGGGAGGCACCCTGTGGATCGGCGTCCAGGACTGCGATACTGGCCTGCTTGGCCAGTCCTGCGGAAAGGTTGACGCTGAGCGTGGTTTTCCCTGCGCCACCCTTGTTGCCAACTACGGCAATGACGGGCATCCCGGGAGCCGCTCAGTGAGTCGTTTCGTCGGCAAGCTGATCGAGCTGCTCGGCGAATTGATGCTGAATATCGCCCAGTGCCTCGTCGCCCTCTTCCACGTGAATGGTTATATTCACGTAGTCGCGGCCAAACCCCATGTCGGGATACAGGCCTTCACGCTCGGACAACTCGGCAGCCCGCTCCAGGAAGTCACGCAAGGTGTTGTAATCCTGAAACTCATAGCGCCTTTCGAGACGTACAGGACGGGTGCGTTCCTGCCAGTTTTGATTCATTACCAGTCTCCGCTGCAGCTGACCCTAGTATTCAACACCAGAATACCCGGCTATTGCA
>CAMYMI010000083.1 GCA_947259415.1 uncultured Ectothiorhodospiraceae bacterium
GATTTGATCTCGGCCAGCGTCGCGGACATGACCAGGTACTCACCTGCCAGCTCCAGCTGCAATTCATGCATTAGTTCAATATATTCAATGTATTGCCGTGTAATATCGGCTACCGGGATGTCGGTAACATCCATGTTCTGCTTGCGGATCAGGTACAGCAACAGGTCCAGCGGGCCCTCGAAGGCCTCGAGAAATACCTTCAGGGCATCCGGCGGAATGTAGAGATCGGCAGGCAGTTCGGCAACAGCCTCTCCCTGCACAACGGCGAGCGGTAATTCTTCCTGGGGATGGACGGCCGTCGTGGTCTCTGGGCTCGTGCTTTCGCTCATTGAGTACTCGGCAGATGAGGCGCGTAGGGTTCAGGGGATACTACCCTATTTTGTGCTCCGTGTCGCATAAATTACTACATATACAGGTTCGGTCGCTTTACAGCGACGTCAGTAGATGAGGCCCATGGCCGCCCGCACCTCTTCGAGCGTGGTGCGGGCCACGGCGCGGGCCGCTTCTGCGCCTTCGTTGACGATGGCGCGCACCCGGCCCGGGTCCGCCTCGAACTCGCGGGCGCGTTCCTGCACCGGCTGTAACTCGGCCAGCACACTGTCGATCACCGGCTGCTTGCAATCCAGGCAGCCGATACCGGCCGTGGTACAACCGTCCCGAACCCAGCCCCGCACTTCATCACTGGAATAGACCGTGTGCAGTTGCCACACCGGGCAAACGTCCGGGTTGCCCGGGTCGGTGCGACGGACCCGGGCCGGGTCAGTCGGCATGGTGCGCAGTTTTTCCTGCACGGCATCCGGCGGTTCGCGCAGGCTGATTGTATTGTTATAGGACTTGGACATTTTCTGGCCATCAAGGCCGGGCATTTTCGATGCCGGCGTCAGCAGCGCCTCTGGCTCGGTCAGGATCATGCGACCGCCGCCCTCGAGAAAACCAAGCAGGCGTTCCTGGTCACTGATTGCCAGGTTCTGTTGCTCCGCCAGCAAGGCACGCGCCACCTCGATGGCCTCGTGATCACCCTGCTCCTGGTAACGTTTCAGCAACTGGCGATACAGCTTTGCATTCTTTTTACCCATCTTCTTGATGGCGGCCATGGCGGCTTCTTCATAACCGTCCTCACGGCCATAAATATGGTTGAAGCGACGCGCAATCTCGCGGGTTAGTTCGACATGTGCCACCTGGTCCTCGCCAACCGGCACCTTGTCGGCACCGTAAATCAGGATGTCTGCGCCCTGTAACAGGGGATAGCCGAGGAATCCGTAGGTAGCCAGATCACGTTCGCGCAGGCGCTCCTGCTGGTCCTTGTAGCTGGGTACGCGCTCCAGCCAGCCAAGCGGAGTGACCATCGACAACAACAGGTGCAGCTCGGCATGCTCGGGCACCTGCGACTGGATGAACAGCTGCGCGGAACCCGGGTTGACGCCGGCGGCCAGCCAGTCGATCACCATATCCCAGACGCTGTCGGCGATAATGCCGGAATCCTCGTAATGGGTAGTCAGTGCATGCCAGTCGGCGACGAAGAAAAAACAGTCAAATGTCTGTTGCAGACTGACCCAGTTTTTCAGTACGCCATGATAGTGCCCGAGATGCAGGTGGCCGGTGGGACGCATCCCCGACAACACCCGGCCCTTCGTATGTAAACCACCCAATCGTAATCTCCTATCGACCCATTAAAGCATTGAGTACGCGCATGAACTGGATGCCCTGCATGCCCGACAGTGAACTGAACATGCCGAGGAAAAATTCAAGCAGCGGCCA
>CAMYMI010000084.1 GCA_947259415.1 uncultured Ectothiorhodospiraceae bacterium
TCCATGAACACAATGGTGCCGTCAGTGCACGTCTGGAGGACCTCGAACTCGATGACCTCACGCCGGGTGATGTCACCCTGCATGCCCACTATTCCAGTGTGAACTACAAGGACGCCCTTGCCGCGACCGGAAAGGGCAGGATTATGAGGCGGTTTCCGCTGGTTGGCGGGGTCGACGTTGCCGGTGTGGTGGCCGAATCGAGCGATACCCGCTTCAGGCCCGGGGATGAGGTACTGGTGACGGGGTGTGGGCTGGGTGAAGACCACGACGGCGGCTTCTCCGAGGTGGTGCGCGTGCCGGCCGACTGGGTGGTGCCCTTGCCCGACGACATGTCGCTGTTCGAGGCCATGGCCATCGGGACGGCCGGGTTTACCGCGGCACTGGCCATTGATCGCATGGAACAAAATGGTCAGCAGCCGGGTCATGGCGCCGTCGTGGTCACGGGTGCCAGCGGCGGGGTGGGCAGTTTTGCCGTCGACCTGCTGAGTGCGCGTGGCTATGAGGTGGTCGCCCTGACCGGCAAGCCCGATGCCGATGACTACCTCAGGGGGCTGGGGGCGGGTACGCTGCTTGACCGCCGCACCCTGGCCCTGGGGGAACGGCCACTGGAGCCGGTCCAGTGGGGGGGTGCCATCGATACCCTCGGCGGGGCGATGCTGGCCTGGTTGACGCGCACACTCCGGCCCTGGGGCACCATCGCCAGTATCGGCATGGCCGGGGGGATCGAGCTCAATACCACGGTCATGCCCTTTATCCTGCGCGGCGTCAGTGTGCTTGGCATCACCTCGGCCAACTGTCCCATGGCGCGCCGGCGCCGGGTCTGGCAACGTCTGGCCGGCGATCTCAGGCCGCAGCATCTCCAGGAGATCGTTGCCGAGGTCGTGTCCCTGGAGGAACTGCCGGGGGTGTTCGAGCGGCTGCTTGCCGACCGGCACCGGGGCAGGACCGTGCTGCGGATAGCCGGCAGCGGGTGCTGAGCTCATGCCACGGGTAAGGCGGCCGGGTAATGAGTATGGCGGGTTTCGGCGCGCGGTCTTCAGTGTCGTGATCTTCATCGGTGCGCTCTGGATCATCGAGCTGGCCGATAGCCTGTTCCACCTGGACCTCGCTCACCTCGGTGTTTACCCGCGCGAGCCTGTCGGCCTTCGGGGGGTGTTATTCGCCCCGTTGATACATGGCACCTGGGGGCACCTGATCTCCAACAGTATCTCGCTTGCGGTGCTGGGGGTTGTTCTGCTTTATGGCTATCCGCGTTCCAAGGGCTACGTGCTGCTGCTGATCTACCTGGGCTCGGGTCTGGGGGTGTGGCTGTTTGCCCGCAGCAGTTTTCATTTCGGTTCCAGCGGGCTGACGCACGGCATGATGTTCTTCATCTTTACCAGCGGCATCCTGCGCCGGGACAAGCTCTCCATTGCCCTGGCGATGATCGTGTTTTTTCTCTATGGAGGGATGATCTGGACAATCTTCCCGAACGAGCCGGGCGTGTCCTATGAAAGCCATTTCTTCGGTGCGCTGATGGGGCTGATTGCGGCCTTCCTGTTCCGGAACCGGGACCCGTTGCTGCCTGTCAAGACCTATGACTGGGAGGGTGAGGATGCCGGCCTGCCCGGTGAATCCGATGATGCTCAATGGCATGGCGGTGATGGCGCCGGCGACAGGTGGTAGGGGGTTGGGCCGGCATCGTGTGCGGACCCGGGGTCAATGGCTCGGGCTGCGCTGTTCCACTGTCTCCCCTGCGTCCCGGGGGCGGGGCTCCATCCGATCGATGAAACCGGTGACATCCTCGATCAGTGCCCACGGGTAGATCATCCAGCGCCACTTGATCACCCTGCGGCCGATGTAATCGGGCTGGTAGCTGGCGGTGGTCTTGTGCAGCAATACGGCGGTCCTGATTTCCAGGGGATCGTGGCCGGACAAGTGACTGATGGCTACCGTATAGGTGTCGCCGGTGTCGGAGACATCGTCGACGATCAGCACCCGCTTGCCGGTGATATCCGTGCACAGCGAGTCGGTCACCTCGGCCTGCGGTTTTTTGCGGGCGCCACTGGCATAGTGCACCACGCGAATGCTGGTCAGGGCATAGACATCGAGGAAGTCGCACAAGATGCGTGCCGGCACATAGCCGCCGCGCGCAATACCGACGATGACCTCGGGCTGAAAACCGGAGTCCAGAATGGTAAAGGCCAGGCGGCCCGCCAGCTGGTGTACGCGGTGCCAGGAGATCAGTTCGCAATGTAGTTCTTCAGCCGGCATGGCCCGTGTTGCCCCTGTCAGTCACTTTTCGATGCCCTGAATGTTGCGCCTACGGTGGTGCGGGCAGGCGCGCGATCCATCCGTCTTTGTAGCCATGGTTCAGGGCGTTTTGCCTGCCTTTTTCCCAGCCAAAGTCGCTGTCGGGATTGTTGGCCAGTTCGGTGTACAACTCGATGACCTGTCGATCGTGGGTGCAGGATGATTCGCTCATGGTCAAAATCTATTACGCCGCGTTCGCTATACGGCCAGACGGTGCTACCTCTGGCCGGTGTCGGTTGCCAAGTCCTGTTCATCGACAAGGTGGACGATATCGGCAGGGCTGCGCACCCAGAAACCCTTAAAGCCGGCTGGCAGGGGCTCGATATCATCGCACCTGGCAATATTATGACGGTCCAGGTAAGCGGCCGCTTCTCCGGCATCGTCGGTCAGTATTTCCAGCCAAATTTCTGCCCGATCGATGGAGGCTGTCCGGTCTATCCAGAGGGTCTTGTCGCCGAATCCGAAGCGGGTACTCCCGGGCTGTTCCTGTGGCGCCGGACCGAGCTGCTCCAGGCCAAGTACATCCCGGTAGAACACCACGGTTTGTTCGAATTGACGGGATGGTACCTTGATGGCGATATTCGCGCCGGGCTTGAACCTCGGTTTCATCTACAGCCCCCGTTGCCTAACATGACCGACTGCACCCACAAAGACAGTAGACGCATCAGTGGTTATTATCAATACACCGCCGGCCGGCCGCCGGTCATTCCCGCACTGCCATGACCATTACCATGCAACAGGAAACACTGCCAGATTACCTGCGCCCCGGGCTGAGCATCGTTTCCATTGGCCTGAATCCCTCGCTGCCCTCGGTACGCGCCGGTTTCTATTTTGCCAATCCACGCAATCGTTTCTGGCGGGCCCTGGATGGCAGTGGCCTGGTGCCGGGGTCGCTGGTCCCCGGCGTGGCGGCTATGGACTACCTGTTCGAGGCATGCGCCATCGGCTTTACCGATGTGGTAAAGCGCCCGGCTGCCGGCGGCAGGGAT
>CAMYMI010000085.1 GCA_947259415.1 uncultured Ectothiorhodospiraceae bacterium
TCCCCAGGGGATGCAGGCCGCGCCCATGATGCAGGCGATGGTGCCCCAGATGATGGCGGCTGCACCGGCCGCTGCACCAGCGCCGGCGGCGGCGCCTGGAGCGGCTGAGGCGGAAGCAGAGGAAAAAATTCCCAAGGGGCATACAATCACCTCGCCCATGGTCGGTACCTTCTATGAGGCCCCGTCACCGGGCGCCAAGCCGTTTGTTGAGGTCGGTCAGCAGGTGAGTGTGGGTGATACGCTGTGTATCATCGAGGCGATGAAGATGCTCAACCAGATCGAGGCCGACAAGGCCGGGAAGGTGACGGCAAAGCTGGTCGATAATGGTCAGCCGGTCGAGTTTGGTCAGCCCCTGTTCGTGATCAGCTGATGCTGGAAAAGGTCGTCATCGCCAATCGGGGCGAGATCGCCCTGCGTATCCTGCGGTCCTGCAAGGAACTCGGTATCAGCACCGTGGCGGTCTATTCCCAGGCCGACCGCGAACTCAAACATGTCCTGCTGGCCGATGAGAGTGTCTGCATCGGGCCGCCGGCTTCAACGGCAAGCTACCTGAACATCCCCGCCATTATCAGTGCCGCCGAGGTTACCGATGCCACGGCGATCCATCCCGGTTACGGGTTCCTGTCCGAGAACGACGATTTTGCCGAGCAGGTGGAGCGCAGTGGCTTCATCTTTATCGGGCCGCGCCCGGAGACCATTCGTACCATGGGCGACAAGGTCGCGGCCATCCGCGCCATGCAGGCGGCCGGTGTGCCCTGCGTGCCCGGTTCGGACGGCCCCCTGGGCGAGGATGATGACGAGAATATGCGTATCGCCCGGGAGATCGGCTACCCGATCATCATCAAGGCGGCCGGTGGCGGTGGCGGGCGGGGGATGCGCGTGGTGCATGCCGAGGCGGCCCTGCTGGGGGCGATTTCGCTGACCCGTACCGAGGCCCAGAACGCCTTCCACAACGATATCGTCTACATGGAGAAGTTCCTGGAGCGGCCGCGGCACGTGGAGTTCCAGGTGCTGGGTGATGGCGAGGGCAATGCCATCCACCTGGGTGAACGCGACTGCTCCATGCAGCGCCGTCACCAGAAGGTGATCGAGGAGGCGCCGGCCCCGGGTATCACACCGGAGCAGCGCAGGGAGATGGGAAAACGCTGCGTCGATGCCTGCAGGCAGCTGCACTACCGCGGGGCGGGGACCTTCGAGTTCCTCTACCAGGACGGCGAGTTCTATTTCATCGAGATGAACACCCGCGTGCAGGTCGAGCACCCGGTGACCGAGATGATCACTGGGGTGGACATTATCAAGGAACAGCTGCGCATCGCCGCCGGGTACGGGCTGACCTTCCGGCAGGAAGATATCACCATCCGCGGTCATGCCATCGAGTGCCGCATCAATGCCGAGGACCCGGAGAATTTCATGCCTTCGCCGGGCAAGATCGAGAACTACCATGCACCGGGCGGCCCCGGGATACGGATGGATACCCATATCTACAATGGTTACACCGTACCGCCGTACTACGATTCCATGATCGGCAAGCTGATTGCCTTTGGTCATGACCGCAATTCCGCGCTGGCGCGCATGCGGGTGGCGCTCGACGAGATCGTGATCGACGGGATCAAGTGCAAACTGACCCGGCCTTTATGGAGGGCGGGACGGATATCCATTATCTGGAGAAGAAGTTGGGTTTGTGAGGGGGAAATAACGTGAGAAGTGAAACGTGAAGTGTGATAAGTGAAAGAGAAAATCTTTGCCGCGGAACCCACGGAAAGATAAAAACTTAAAAAGTATACAAAGAAATTTTTGCCACGGAAGCACACGGAAATACATGGAAAAATAAAACAAGTGAAAAGTGAGAAGTAAAAAAGAAAGAATTTTCAAGGAAAAATATCAATAAAATAAATATCATGGTGCGCGCGGCGTACCCTGCCAATCTCAAGAATCACTATCAATTTCATGCCCTGGCTGCAACTCTCTGTAGAAGTGAAACGCGATCAGGCAGATGCGGTCACTGAGGTGTTTGAATCGGCGAGGGCCCTGTCGGTGACGCTGCAGGATTCCGCTGATGAAGCCTTGCTGGAGCCGGCGCCGGGGGAGCAGCCGCTGTGGGGCAGGCTGCGTGTGGTGGCCTTGTTTCCCTCTGATTACGACG
>CAMYMI010000086.1 GCA_947259415.1 uncultured Ectothiorhodospiraceae bacterium
TCGAAACCATTGGGTGGACTGTACGTAATCTTTCTCGACACCCTTGCCCTGCAGGTACAGGTTACCCAGTTGCACCATGGCCTGGGTGTCGTCCCCAACTGCGGCACGCTGCAACCAGGCAAGGCCTTCGGCCTCGTCCTTGTCCACGCCCATACCCCGGGCGTACATCATGGCAAGATTGATCTGCGCCTTGGTATCTTCCTGTGCGGCGGCCTTGCGGTACCATGTCAGGGCTGCGCCGTAGTCCTTGTCGACACCTTGCCCCGACCGGTAGAGATTGCCCAGGTTGGTCTGGGCCCGGGTATGGCCCTGCAGGGCGGCCTTGCGGTACCATTCGACGGCCTGTTTGAAGTCCTGGTCAACATCTTTGCCCGCTGCGTAGCGCTGGGCCAGACGGTACTGCCCCGCCGCATCACCCTGTTCGGCGGCCGTTCTGTCCTCCTTGAGGGTGGCGGCGTAGACGGCTGGTACCAGTAAGACGATCAGCAGTGTGAACAGGGTCGAGGTGAGCAGTCTTTTCATGACGCAACAATCCGGTGTGTGTGAACATCATCCCATAATATGATCGCTGGGTTCGTACTCTGAGAGTATAAATCGCCGTGATTATTCCTACAAAACTTCTCGAACCGACGGTGATTTCACCAACTTCCGGAAAAAAAGGAACAGAAATCAAAGGAATCAGCACCACTGCTGTCCCACTTAATTCCTTCTTCCCTCCAGGGGGAGAAGGTTAGGATGAGGGGTGAGAAACAACCCTGTCCCTCTCCCAAGAGTGGGAGAGGTGCCTTAGCCGAGCGTCATAGACAGCATTCATGTCTCTGATCCATTTACTTTACCTTTAAAACTGTAGCCTCAGGCCCTGGCACAGGACTAATAGGAATTAGGCAGGATAGTAGTGGGTCTACACTGTTCTACATCATGAGAGATCCGGTTCTCCCTTTTCATAGGGCAGATACCGCCTGATGACGCCGTCTGAAGCAGGTCCTGTTAATACTGATGTCTACTTCCGGGTGTTCTATTTCCACTCGCAGACATGATTGAATATACTCGTCTTAAACCACACAGGGACGAAAGATAATAATGGAAATTTCAACCATGACCACCCAACCCTTTGCTGATCAGCGCCCCGGCACTTCCGGTCTGCGCAAAAAAGTCAGGCAATTTAAGGCGCCCCACTACCTGGAGAACTTTGTCCAGTCGATATTCGACACCCAGACGGACCTCAAGGGCGGCACGCTTGCCCTGGGCGGTGATGGCCGTTATTACAACCGGCAGGCGATCCAGATCATCATTCGCATGGCGGCAGCCAATGGAGTGGCCAAAGTCATTGTCGGGCAAGGCGGCCTGCTCTCCACGCCGGCCGCCTCCTGCATCATTCGCAAATACCGGCGCTGGGGGAAACCACTGTGGAGATCATCGATTCTGTGGCGGACTACGCCGCATTGATGGAAGAGCTGTTCGATTTCAAGCGCATTCACCAACTGTTCAACTCTGGACTCTTCAGCATGCGCTTCGACGCCATGCACGCGATCACCGGTCCCTATGCCAGACGCATTCTGGAAGAAATGCTGGGAGCGGAACCCGGCACCGTGATCAATGGCGATCCCAAGGAAGACTTCGGCGGCGGTCACCCCGATCCCAATCTGGTACATGCCCATGAAGTGGTTGCCCTGACATCCGGGCGCAACGCTGTCGATTTTGCAGCCGCCTCCGATGGCGACGGAGACCGGAACATGATTCTGGGGCGCAATTTCTTTGTTACCCCCAGCGACAGCCTGGCGGTGATGGCCGCCAACGCCCATCATATCAAGGGTTATGCCGGCGGCATCAGCGGGGTGGCCCGTTCCATGCCAACCAGTCAGGCAGTCGACCGGGTGGCCCAGGCACTGGGCCTGGACTGCTATGAGACACCGACCGGCTGGAAGTTTTTCGGCAACCTGCTGGATGCAAAACGCATCACACTCTGCGGTGAGGAGAGTTTTGGCACCGGTTCCAATCACGTCAGGGAGAAAGACGGCCTCTGGGCGGTACTCTTCTGGCTCAATCTGCTGGCGGTGAGGAAGAAATCCGTGGAGGCGATTGTGCAGGAACACTGGCACAGGTTCGGCCGCAATTTCTACACACGCTATGACTATGAAGGGATCGACACAGAAGTCGCCAATGACCTGATGACCCATCTGCAGGCACGTTTGGCAGACCTGCCGGACTCAACGCTGGACGGCTACACAGTCGACTATGCCGACAACTTCGCTTATACCGATCCGGTTGACGGCAGTGTCTCGGAAAATCAGGGTGTCCGCATCGGTTTCACCGATGGGTCTCGTATCGTCTATCGACTCTCAGGCACCGGAACAGAGGGCGCAACCTTGAGAGTCTATCTCGAGGCATTCGAGCCTGATCCTGAAAACCAGCTCCGCAAGACCTCTGAGGTGATGCAACCCCTGGTCGAGATTGCCGTCAGGGAAGCGGAGATCGAGAAACGCACGGGACGCATTGAACCCACGGTAATCACCTGACCATCGATCCCTGGCGAAGATCCTGTGCAGCGGGTCACCGCACAGGATTATTGCAAATAAAAAAATGGCGGCCCGCAGGCCGCCATATCAATCAGATACCGATATGAGGCAATTATTACTTAAGGCATACAGTTCCTGACAATTCGAAGTGGTTACCA
>CAMYMI010000087.1 GCA_947259415.1 uncultured Ectothiorhodospiraceae bacterium
GTTTGTGCTGGTCATGATCCTGATCACCATCATGCTGTTCAACTCGCTGCGCCAGCCGCTGATCATCTGGCTGGTGGTGCCGCTGGCCGTCATCGGTGTCACGGTAGGACTGCTCGGAACCAACCAGCCGTTCGGCTTCATGTCACTGCTGGGTTTCCTTAGCCTGATGGGCATGCTGATCAAGAACGCCGTCGTGCTGATCGACGAGATCAACCTGCAGAGTGGCGGGGACAAGGACCTGTTGTCGGCCATCGTGGACTCCGGCGTCAGTCGTCTGCGTCCGGTCGCGATGGCGGCCTCCACCACGGCGCTGGGCATGATCCCGCTGCTGTTCGATGCCTTCTTCGTCGCCATGGCCATTACCATCATCGCCGGCCTGATGTTCGCAACGCTGCTGACCATGATCGTGGTACCGGTGCTGTATGCGACCTTCTACAAGGCCGAGTCTGCTTCATAGCCAGGTCTGTTGACTAAATGCCGATCAAATACGAATTTGAATATGGAAATCTCTGTATATTTAAGGTTTCCGGACAACTCGGCAAGGTCGAGTACCAGGATGCCCAGCGGGATGCGGAAGCAGCCATACAGAAGCTGGGGAGCATCAAGGTGCTTATTGTTCTTGAGAACTTTTCCGGCTGGGAGCGTGCCGAGGGATGGGAAGATCTGTCTTTTCCTGAACGTAACGACCCGTATATCGAAAAAATCGCGATCGTCGGTGATCCGCAGTGGCAGGACCTGGTGTATGCATTCACTCTCAAGGGCCTGCGTCCTGTTCCTATCGAATATTTCAAAACAGGCGAGGAATCCAGGGCGCGACAGTGGCTATTCACAAACAACGAACGGAGGCTAATATGAAGTTTTCAACATTAATTGCCACAACATTCCTGTTGGGCGGTATTTCTTTGAGCAGTACGGCATGGGCGGCAGACGCCGTCAGGTATTCCGGTTTTATCGACAGCTATCCGAAGCTCGAGGTTGATCCGCGCGGTGGTGGCGGCCAGCTCTACATAAAGCCCGGCGCCAGTCTCGGCAGCTATGACAAGATCATGATTCCACCGATCGAGGTCTGGCTGGCCGATGACTCCAAGTACAAGGGCTTCTCGCCTGATGAGCTCAAGGCCATCACGGATGAGTTCTACCGGGTCATGGTGAGCAACCTGGAGCCGGATTACCCGGTAGTTAGTAAGCCCGGTGAGGGCGTCTTGATCGTCCGCCTGGCCGTTACCAATGTCTATGCCAAGAAGAAGAAACGTGGCCTGCTGGGTTTTACGCCAATCGGTGCTGTAGCAGGTGCAGCGAGCGGAGCCTACAAGGCGAAACTTAATGATGCCACCATCGAGGCCGAGCTGCTGGATGCCGCGACGGAAGGGCAGCTGGCCGTGCTGGTGGACGACCTGTCAATTTCCAAGGGGGGCGCCGAGCAAACCTCCTGGGCGGATATCAGCAAGTCGCTGGATTACTATGCCAAGCGGCTGCGCGCACGGCTGGAGGCGGACCGCTAGAGCAGGTTATCGCCGGTTCAGCTGATCACGGCCCCCGCCAGCATGACCGGCGGGGGCTTTTTGTATCGAACAAGACGGCACGTATCAGAGAAATGACGGCCCTGCATGTTCATGATATACATCTAATACTTCTACTATTTATCATCGATAACATGGATTTGATATCTAAAAGATATGTTAATTCTAGATGAGGAACAGCAAGGGGTATAAACTGCATATTTAAAGAACAGAATAAGTACGGTTTGCCGATCTGCGTGGGTGCAGGTCGTCGGAGCTTAACTTCCTTTCGTCCCGACCAAATAAAAAAAACGGGGGTGCGCTTTACCCTGTTGACCTATTGCGTAACAACACAATCCGCATACTATAAAGCATCTTGAGATGCATTCGATTATTGTAGTGGTGACGTCACGGGATGTACATAAAGGCCAGGGGAAACCCTGGTACGATTGCATGTTGACGCTGAAGCGGAACCGCCAACACGCCGGTGACGACTGCTACTGGAGCCTTCGCTTAATGAGACCAGGATCTGCACTGTTTCGGTTACTCGTCTTGCTTGCGCTGGCCATTCCTGCCCACCCTGGCCACACAGCAGACCCGGCAACGTCATTCGAGGAAACAACCACTGCGGCGGTTTCACCTGACACCCTGAAAAGCAAGCTCAAGGAAGTAGAGGCATCGACCACCCTGGACGAGGAAACCAAGGGCAAACTGACCGAGTTGTACCGCAAGGCGCTCACCTT
Source organism: uncultured Ectothiorhodospiraceae bacterium (assembly GCA_947259415.1). Classification (GTDB taxonomy): domain Bacteria; phylum Pseudomonadota; class Gammaproteobacteria; order UBA9214; family UBA9214; genus CAMYJZ01. The sequence continues at coordinate 2,243 of CAMYMI010000087.1, forward strand.
CCAGGAAAAAGCCAGCG
>CAMYMI010000088.1 GCA_947259415.1 uncultured Ectothiorhodospiraceae bacterium
AGGTCCCGGGGCCTCCCCGGACCAGGACGAGATCGATTTCACCCTCGACTACCGGTTCGGGGGCAAACTCGAAAACCTGTGGCTGCGCGCCCGGGCCGCTCACGTCGACCAGGACGGTGCCGGCGCAGTCGACCAGGATGATTACCGCTTCATCGTGAACTACACCATACCGTTGCACTAGCAATTCGCGCCATTCTCTCCTGGTAGAAGATCATGTCTGCATTCCAGCATTTTCCCGGGCAAGACGAACACGACAAGGCTCTTCATTGCATCGAAAAAATCCGATGTTCAGGGAGCCGTGCCCCTATCCCTGCAGCAGTTAGCCTTGCTGTTATACGCATTTCCCGGCGCGTGTCGTGAATACTCCACCGGCTAAAGCCGGTGGCTTCGGGTTACGGCTGAAAGCCGGATCGATCGGCCATCCGGCCGATTAACCCCCTCTCCCTCAGGGAGAGGGTTGGGGAGAGCGAAGCGAGGGGCCGGGGATCATATAAAAAGCGGCTCTTCCTGATTCATATCCCCTCATCCTCGGCAACTGCTCCATGCGTTGCTCTACCTCCTGCATCCATGCAGTCGTGGCCTTCTCCCGGAGCACCCAAAAAACGGGCATAAAGGAGAAGGAATACTTCTCTTAACATTCGGGTCAATATTTATTCTGAATATCTTTCCCATACATCCTGATCCGCCGCCTAAAGGCGGGGGGGTTTACGGATCCCCTATCGGGGACTCTAGAAAAACAGAATAATACTGCCCGCGACGGTTAACAGGACATTGGCAAATGCATACGCACCGGTATAACCCAGTGACGGTATGGAACTGTTTGCAGCCTTGGTGACCACGCTGAGTGACGCGCCGCTGGTCATCGATCCCGTAATCCCGCCAAATAGCAATACCGGATGGATCTTCAACACCTTTCTGCCAAAGAAGTAGCCCACAAAGATGGGTGTAATCGTAACAACGATACCGGCCAGTACCAGCACCGGCCCCGCGGCAAGAAAGGTTTCGATGATGTCACCGCCGGCCCGCAAACCGACGCCTGCCATGAACAACAACAGCCCGAATTCCATCAGTATCCAGCGTGCCGCATCCGGCATACGCCCGAAGGTGGGACGAATACTGCGCAAGTAGCCAATGGCAAGCCCGGAGGCGAGCAAGCCGCCTGCCGAGCCCAGTCCCAGTGATAACTGACCGACATTGATGGCCAGCATGCCTATGACAACACCGAAGGCGATGCCAAAGGCAAAAGTGACCATATCCGTCTCGGCTATTTCCCGTTCCACGTGCCCGAGTTCAGTACCCAGCAGGTCCACGCTGTCGTGCGGGCCTACCACGGTGAGGATGTCACCCTTGCGCAGCTCGACGTCAGCCGTACGGGGTATCTGCATGCGCATACGCGAAACGCCGGTCAACAGCACGCCAAATTTCCTCGCAATATCGAGCTCCCGCAACGTTTTACCGACGGCGCTCTTGTTGATAACGACAATCTGCGCCGTTTCAGTGAACTGTGCCGTACTGATATCGGGCGTTATT
>CAMYMI010000089.1 GCA_947259415.1 uncultured Ectothiorhodospiraceae bacterium
GACAGGGTGATCACAAGATCCGTATACTGAAAGAGCCTGGGTAACGTCGTAAACCTTGGGCATCGCGATGCTCTCCACTTAAGGAGACATCGTGATGAGGATACTTTCAAAGCGCCAACTGAAGGAGTTGGTTCTGTACTCACCCCAGCACATTGCACGGCTGGAAAAGGCAGGCAAATTCCCCAAGCGGGTACAGCTGGGCCCCAACTGTCTTTCCCCCTTAAAACTGGGCCATTATTTTGCTGCTAACGAGGAGAGCATGCCATGGCCCGGAAGCGTTATTCTGACGAAGATATCCTGAAGCTGCTGCGCGAGATTGAGCTGAACCTGGCGTCCGGCAGTGATGTGCCTGGTGCCTGTCGGTCGGTCGGTATCAGCGATGCGACATACTACAACTGGCGTAAGAGGTTTGGTGGTATGGGTAGGTCGCAGCTGTCGCAGTTGAAGGCTTTTGAGAAAGAGAACTCCCGTCTGAAGAAGATTGTGGCGGAGCTTGAGCTGGACAAGCTGATCCTCAAGGAGAGCCTTGATTTTTTAAAACCAAAGGTCTGACGACGGATGACCTTCGCCAGGCGGTGATCCACGTCCGTCACAAGCTCGATACATCCGAGCGACGCACATGCAAGACCATCGGGCTTGCGCGCAGCACGCTGCAATACAAGGCCGCTCCCAAGGATGACGACGCGCTGCGGCTCGCCATGATCCGCCTTGCCAAGCAGTATGGTTGCTACGGATACCGCAAGGTGGCCAAGTTGCTCCGTATCGAAGGCTGGAATGTCAATCACAAGAAGGTAGAGCGGCTGTGGCAGGAAGAAGGATTACAGCTCCCTCACCGACACAAGAAGCGAAAGCGGCTCTATCACAAGGATAGCTCGGTCATCCGCCTGCGCCCGACACACCCAAACCATATCTGGAGCATCGACTTCGTCCACGACAAGCTGAGCAACGGGCGTCCGTACAAGATGCTGACAGTGCTGGATGAATATACCCGCCAGGGCCTGTGCGTCGCCGCGATGTTCAGTATGGGCTCGGCACAGGTACTGGAGGTGCTCTATCCGCTGCTGCTCCAACACGGAACGCCGGAGTACATCCGATCGGACAACGGCCCGGAGTTCATCGCTGCACCATTGCAGGAATGGCTGAGGCGGGTCGGCATAAAACCCATCCAGATCTATCCGGGTTCACCCTGGGAGAATGGTTACAACGAACGCTTCAACGGAACGCTACGTCGTGAGGTTCTCAACGCTGAGTGGTTCACCACCATTGAACAGGCCCAGATCGTAATCAACCAGTGGCTCAGGCAGTACAATCACATCCGCCCCCATCAGGCCCTCGGCATGCGCCCGCCCGTGCCCGAAACTCTATCAAGAAGTGGCCCATAACAAGGGGGCTTTACATACGGACGCCCGTTGCTCAGCTTGTCGTGGACGAAGTCGATGCTCCAGATATGGTTTGGGTGTGTCGGGCGCAGGCGGATGACCGAGCTATCC
>CAMYMI010000090.1 GCA_947259415.1 uncultured Ectothiorhodospiraceae bacterium
GAGACATGGTATTTCGAGATTGGACGCCAGCCCACAGAGCAGCCGAGAAAGTTCCGCAACAAGCGGCACTGGGACAGCAAACAGGTTGGCTGGGAACTACCCCCCTATCGACCAGACTACAACTCGGGCGGGCATCATGGCAGTCTTAACTCTGAGTGGCTCGAATTCCTGCGCACAGGCAGTTTGCCTGTGCTGGAACAAAGCCTGTGGTCAAGCCGCGCGGCGATTTCCCTGAATCCCGGCTGGGTGTACCGGAATAACATCCTGGAGTTTGGAAACGGTCGCAACAAGTACAGCAGCCTAGACAAAGCGCTCCTCGAATGGGATCGACTGACGGGCTTCGGCCCGAAGGAATTCTATCTCTGGCAAAGCCGGGACGCTTCTGCCTCACCCCCGGCGCAGTCCGGTAGCGGAGCATCCGGCGGGACTACCTACCTGAATGACTACAAAAGGCTGCCGGATCACGAGCATTATGCAAACTTTGTACTGTTTGAATACTATTACCTTAGCGGTGACCGACGTGCCCTGGATGCCATTCACGGTTTTGTCAACTGGGATCTGAATTACCAGCACAAGCACCTGTTCAAAAGAACCCTTGCGCCCTTGTCCGATACCGACCTGTTTTCGGAGGACCCGGATGCCCTCAGGCGCGGTCATTACTCCAGCCGAATTTACTCCTGGATGCTCTACACGAACCTTGCCGGCTTCCATGCTACTGGCAGCCCGGTCATGGATGAGTTCGCCCGCTGGCAGATACGACGAATCCTGGGCCTGCTTAGGCACCGTCATGGACAACTCGCCGGCTGGAGACCCAAACCCGGCGCACTCCTCGGTTTCCTGCCGAATGACTGGCAGGACAAGATTGCACGCCATCTTGATATAGAGTTGTTGCGGGCATCAGAAGCTATCATCAAGACTCAGGCCCAGACATGGATGGAAGCCCAGGGTGTCCTGGCGCTCCATGAGGCCTACAAGACCTATCAGGACGAGCGCATCCTTGATGCGATCTGGGGGCAGGCCGACTACTTCAGTCACCATGTCGTGTTTTTCCCGAATCTCGGCATGATCAACAACTACACTTATATGCCAAATGCACTGCTCGGCAGCAGTGCCGAGGACAATGCCACACTCAGCCCCAAACGCCACGACCGTATTGTCCAGATGTGGCCGATCCTGTACCACTATACCGGGTGGCCGGAAATTGCGGAACGCTACCGAATCGTCGAAGACAGGCGCAAACACACCAGCGTCAACAACTGGTTTCTGCAAACGGGATTATGGGAACGCGAAACCGCTAAAAAGTCTTCCAGTCTGCCAGCGGAACCCGTCACGGACCTGCGGGTGGAGGCGGCGAGCCGCACCGCCATAAAATTCAGCTGGACCAGCCCGAGAGATGACAGCCTCAGTGGCAATGCGGAAAAATACTTCCTGAAATACAGCCGGCGTCCGATCACTGAAACTGCCCCGACGGATAACCCGCTGCGCC
>CAMYMI010000091.1 GCA_947259415.1 uncultured Ectothiorhodospiraceae bacterium
TCATATATCTCCCACATGATAAATAGTGTATATACTATTTATGATATGTCAATAGCGGCATAACGTCGCCCTTGAGGCGCGGCCGACGAAGGAGGCCATGAATGCTCCCCCGCTTTTGTTGACACCCATCCTTATGCTGCATTTCTTTCATATTCCGCGGGTGCACTGTCACCCAGCGATGTGTGGATTCTCGCATGATTATAGAACGGCATGTAACTCCGGACGACTGACAGCAACTGCTTCTCGGTGTCGAAAGTTACACCGTGTATGACATCCGACTTCATGGAATGATAAAACGACTCCATGTGCGCATTGTCTGTCATCTTCCCGGGTCGGTTCATGCTCTGCACGAACCCCAACTCGCCGAGCCGCTCCCGGTAGGCATACCCCGCATACTCCACTCCCCGGTCACTGTGGAAGATTACGCCTGGCCTGAGTCGACGGTTAAAGACTGCCCGGTTTAGCGCCTTGAGTGTCAAGGATACATTCTTGTGTTTCCCAAGCGACCACCCTATGAGCCGGCGGGAGTATTTGTCCATTACCGTCGCCAGATAGCGCCATTCCCGGCCTACCCTGAGATAGGTAATATCGCCCACCCAGACCTGATCCGGACGGACAGCCAGCACGTCCAGCTGGCGGTTCGGGATACTGGCGAAAAAAGCATGGGTGCCGGGATTTGACCAGTACAGGGTCGCAGACCGCCCCTGGATCTGATGTGCCCGCATCAGCCGCTCTACACGCTTTTTACCCACCCGCTCACCCTGCTTCCTCAATGCCTTGTGAACGCGCGGGCTGCCGTAGGTCGCCTTGCTCCGCTGATGGATTTGCACAATCCTGGAGACCAGCCTCTCATCCTTAAGCTGGCGTCTGCTCGGCCCGCGTGAGCGCCAGGCATAAAAGCCAGCCCGCGTCACCCCGTACAGCCGACAGAGCATCGTCACCGGATATTGCCCCCGTTGCCGCTCGATGAACTCGAAGATTTCTTTCTTCGTGCGGAACAGAACCGGATGGCTTTTTTTAAAAGGTCATGCTCCATCTGCAGGCGCTTGTGGTCGCGCTCCAGCTTGCGTAGTCGCCTGAGTTCCGCCGTCGTCTTTGCATCAATCTCAACCTTGCCCGTCTTCGCCACGATCTTCCCCTCCCGGTATTCCTTGCGCCATCGTGACAACATGAAGGGGTGAATGTCCAGCTCCTCGGCAACGTCCTGTACCTGTATACCCTGCAACTGGCTCAGCTTGACTGCTGTCACCTTGAATTCCGTACTGTACTGCTTGACCTTTCTCGGACCGACTATCCTCGGCATCTCTCACCTCCAGGCTTGTTAGCTGAAGGTGTCAACTTTTACGGGGGAGGTTCAGGCTTCGGCCGCCGTTGTTGTTAGGGATGCACGCCCTACCACCAAACACGCGGCTGCGGCCGGTCAGACCGACATGGATCCATCACCTATTGCTGTTCA
>CAMYMI010000092.1 GCA_947259415.1 uncultured Ectothiorhodospiraceae bacterium
GCAATAAAAAGGCCGCGTTTCCGCGGCCTTTTTATTCAACCCACAAGATGCAAATCAGAACTTGTAGGAATACCCCACGTCAACCGAGTTCTGGTCCATTTCGATGGCACCCGGGATTCCGAATGCCGTTACACCGCCTGGTGCACCCGAAGAATCAACCTTCTCGCTGAAAGCATGCATGTAGGCAAAGCTCCACTCGCTCTGCTTGTCCGGGCGATAGGTGAAACCGACCGTGGCATGCTTCTCGATGACGGCCGGCGCCAGGATATTGAAGAGGACTTGGCTGTCCGGGATCGGCTGGTCATTCCAGGCAAAACCGGCCCGTAAGGTCCACTGATCGTTATGGTCATACTCTGCAGCCAGCCGGTAGATGTTGATGTCTTCCCAACCGAAACCCATACCATCATCCCTGCCAAGCCATTCACTATTCGGTCCACCTCCTGGTATTGACACATCAAAACTCGGTGGCGTCGGTTGTCCTGCCAAGGGATTAAAGACGGGACCAACATTCGAAACAGAATTGACCCCTTCATAGAGGATACGCTGGTAGTCCAGCGAAACCTTCAGCTTGGGCGTTGCCTGGAAGGTGGCGCCGAGGGTGAAATTGGCAGGGATATCCAGGTCACCCTGCTCGGCAAACAGTTCAGCATAATCATCGAATTCACTCATGTAGATCTTGCTGGAGACAGAGGCACCCAGGGTAACCTTCTCATGCACCTCTCCCAGCCAGCCGATCCGCACACCGGCACCGAAGGACCAGTCACTGTTGTTGCCGGTGAGCTTGGTTGAGGGGACAGCCGCAAAACCTTGCGGACATGATGTTGCATTGGCCGGGTTGGTCGCGACCGAGTTGGTGAAGCACTGGAAGTTACCCAGACCACGGGCACTGAACCGTTGTACGCCGATCAACAGCGCGGCGCCTACTGAATGCTGCTCGTTGACCTTCAGCGCAAGTGTCGGAGCAAAGATGGCCTGGGCGAGGTCAATACCCAGGGTACCGGTATTCGGAAGCCCTGTCGTTGCTCCTTCCGGTACTAACTGTGCACAGCTGGTTACGCCAGGCGGAAGCGCGGCTGGATCACAAAAACCCTCTATGCCCTGTGCAGCAGCGCCAAGAACAGCGAATGCCTCATCATAAATATTGCGGTCATAGGTGGAGTTCATGCCACCGTTACCGTAGTTGTTGAACCCGAACCAGAGATTGTCCCTGATCTGGATATTGAAGCCGAAGTTGGGGATTATAAAGAGGTCGCGGCGACTCTCATCAGCCACATCAAAGGTTCCACCGACTGCCGTGGTGTTCAATACTGCCTCGCGGTTGGGATTGAAAAACCGCAGGCCGACGTCGACACGCTCGCCGACCGCGGTCATGCCCGCCGGGTTGACCGCAATGGTTGCCGAGTCCTGGGGATTGGATACTACCGCGCCGGCCAGGCCCATGGCCTTGGCGCCATAG
>CAMYMI010000093.1 GCA_947259415.1 uncultured Ectothiorhodospiraceae bacterium
GGTTTCACGACCGGCCCGCAGGGAGGGGACGTACTGTTCTGTATCAGGACATGGGTAACAGGTGTGTATCACCACATAGGTAACACTTCTTCAGTCTCCCACAGGTCGGACCACCGCGGTGGTCCGACCTGTCTCGAGGTCGATCTCCCGGATGTGCAGGCTTCGATAGGTGACCAGTAAACGGTTCTCAAAGCGCCGATACCAGACTCGTCGCTGGGCCAGGGCCTCGCAGACAAAGTACTGCCCCGATTCATACTTCAAGACCCCAGACGCATTGAGTCGTCGCACCTCGCCGCCTTCCGGGTATTCCCACTCCGGCGGCTTGTCCCGATATTGTCTCCGACTAGGGCTGTAGCGCCTGACCGGACGCTCCATCCCCAAGGCTTCATGTGGCCGGACCTCGTTGTACTCCCGACGAAAGCCATCAAGGGCCTGCTGATAGGCCCGGACCGAGGTCAGTTCCCCGTTTCTACCCACACTCTCGCCCAGGGTGCGATGGAATCGCTCCACTTTGCCCTGGGTCTGGGGATGACCGATCCCGCTGTAGATCAGCCGGATGTCCTGACGGATCAAAAACACGCTCAGACGGGTCAATCCGTGACCATTGGCCGGTGACCACCAGGGCGTGCCGTGGTCGACTAGCATCGCCCCTGGCAGGCCATAGCGCTTGAAGGTCCGGACTAATCGACCTTTCACGCTGTCGTGATCCGGATGCCTCAAGGCATAGAGCCCCAGGCAGAAGCGACTGTGGTCGTCGAGCAGGCTCAATGGATAGATCCAGGGTCTGCCGTGACGACGGTACTCGCCCTTGAAATCCATCTGCCAGAGCTCGTTCGGCTCCTGGCGCTCGAAACGCTGAGACGCCGGCTTGGCCACCCGGTCACGGCTGACCAGGCCTCGCCGCTTCAAGATCCGGTCAATCGTGATCCGCGGCAGAGCAAGACCTTCTTCGGCCAGCAAACACTGGAGCTTCTTGCTGCCCCAGCCGTACTGCTGGCGCAAAGCCTCGACACGTAGCTCAATCGCCTCAGGGGTCTTGGAGGGGCTCTGATGAGGGCGCCGCGAGTGCTCGACCAAAAGTGGCAAGCTCCCCACCTCCTCGAAACGCTTCAACCACTTGTAACCTGTCTTGCGACTGACGCCGAACTCTCGGCACAAAGCACTGAAATTGCCCGGCCCCGATAACGCCCCCACAACAAACTCGATCCGCTCATTCGCCACATCGGTCTCCTTCCAAGGCATCCAGCACCTCCCTCCACGGAAGGCACCAGTTTGTCTTAGGTGTTACCGATGTCCTGATACACAAGTGTTACCTAGGTCATGAGAACGTACAGCTTACCCCCTCCCTTGTGGTGGCCGGCCTCTGCGCCGGCCTTCTCGGCATGGGCCTAACGATTGAAGCGGCCGTCAAAATCCGGG
>CAMYMI010000094.1 GCA_947259415.1 uncultured Ectothiorhodospiraceae bacterium
CATCTTGCGGACCTCCACCGTGTTCATGGTGGAGTTCCAGGCCATGTTGGCCATGAAGATCAGCAGGGTGTCGATGGGATAGGGATCACCGCGCCAGGCATTGGTGATGACGTTGTGCATCAGGCCGTGCACCGCCAACGGATACTCCCAGGAAAAGGCCTTGTCGATGCGAGCCGGCTCTCCCTGCTCGTCCACGAACAGGTCATCGGGCTCGGCCGGCCAGCCCAGGGGCATGCCGTCCAGCGGCTGCCCCGGCTGCACCCCGTCCGGACTGCGTGGTGTCTTGGCACAGGGCGGGATCGGACGCGGGAACGGCGCCTTGTGGCGAAAACCGCCGGGGCGATCAATCGTGCCCAGCACGGTCATCAGTATCGACAGTGAACGGATGGTATGAAAACCGTTGGAGTGGGCCGCCAGCCCGCGCATGGCATGAAACGCGACCGGATTGCCGCTCACGTATTCATGGTCCCTGCCCCACACGTCGGTCCAGGCGATGGGCAGTTCGATGTGCTGGTCCCGGGCCGTGACCCCCATTTCATAGGCGAGGCGGCGGATGGTCTCCGCCGGTATGCCGGTGATACCAGCGGCCCATTCGGGAGTGTATTCCCTGAGCCGGTCCACCAGTAACTGGAACGCCGGCTTGACGGGTGTGCCGTCGTTCAGCACGAATTCACCCAGCAGGCGCGGGTCGGTATTTTCCGAGTGGGTGACCACCGCCGTGTCGGTCAGGCGGTCCCACCAGAGCTTGTTCTGCGGATCAAAACAGCCCTCCTCTTCCGGCACCTCCGTGCGTACGAACATGCCGAACTCGGACCCGGCCTCGTTGGTGTTGACGAGCTGCGCGCTGTTGGTATAGCGGATCAGGAATTCGCGGTCATACAGGCCCTGCTTGATGATCTCATTGATCAGGGCCAGGAACAGGGCGCCGTCGGTACCCGGCTTGATCGGGACCCACTCATCGGCGATTGCGGAATAACCGGTGCGCACCGGGTTGATAGAGATGAACTTGCCGCCGTTGCGCTTGAATTTCGCAAGCTCCACCTTCATTGGATTGGAGTGATGATCCTCGGCGGTGCCAATCATGACGAACAGCTTGGCGCGTTCCAGGTCCGGGCCACCGAACTCCCAGAAGGAACCACCGATGGTATAGATCATGCCGGCCGCCATATTCACCGAACAGAACCCGCCGTGAGCGGCGTAATTCGGCGTGCCGAACTGGCGTGCGAACAGTCCGGTCAGGGCCTGCATCTGGTCTCGCCCCGTGAACAGGGCGAATTTTTTCGGATCGGTGGCACGCAAATGGCCGAGGCGCTCCTCCATCATCCGGAAGGCCTCTTCCCAGGAGATCGCCTCGAATTCCCCGGCCCCGCGTTCGCTGCCGGGCTTGCGCAACAGGGGCCGG
>CAMYMI010000095.1 GCA_947259415.1 uncultured Ectothiorhodospiraceae bacterium
TCGAAACCATTGGGTGGACTGTACGTAATCTTTCTCGACACCCTTGCCCTGCAGGTACAGGTTACCCAGTTGCACCATGGCCTGGGTGTCGTCCCCAACCGCGGCACGCTGCAACCAGGCAAGGCCTTCGGCCTCGTCCTTGTCCACGCCCATACCCTGGGCGTACATCATGGCAAGATTGATCTGCGCCTTGGTATCTTCCTGTGCGGCGGCCTTGCGGTACCATGTCAGTGCTGCGCCGTAGTCCTTGTCGACACCTTGCCCCGACCGGTAGAGATTACCCAGGTTGGTCTGGGCCCGGGCATGGCCCTGCAGGGCGGCCTTACGGTACCATTCGACGGCCTGTTTGAAGTCCCGGTCAACATCTTTGCCCGCTGCGTAGCGCTGGGCCAGGCGGTACTGCCCCGCCGCATCACCCTGTTCGGCGGCCTTTCTATCCTCCTTGAGGGTGGCGGCGTAGACGGCAGGTACCAGTAGAACAATCAGCAGTGTGAACAGGGTCGAGGTGAGCAGTCTTTTCATGACGCAACTATCCGGTGTGTGTGAACATCATCCCATAATATGATCGCTGGGTCCGTACCCTGAGAGTATAAATCGCCGCCATTATTCCTACAAAACTTCTCGAACCGACGGTGATTTCACCAACTTCCGGAAATATAGGAACAGAAATCAAAGGAATCAGCAGCACTGCTGTCCCACTTAATTCCTTCTCACCTCCAAGGGGAGAAGGTTAGGATGAGGGGTGAGAAACAACCCTGTCCCTCTCCCAAGAGTGGGAGAGGGACCTTAGCCGAGCGTCATAGACAGCATTCATGTCACTGATCCATTTACTTTACCTTTAAAACTGTAGCCTCAGACCCTGGCACAGGACTAACAGGCTTTAGGTGGGATAGTAATGGGTCTACACTGTTCTACATCATGAGAGATCCGTTCTCCCTTTTCATAGGATAGATACCGCCTGATGACGCCGTCTGAAGCAGGACCTGTTATTACTGATGTCTCCTTCCGGGTGTTCTATTTCCACTCGCAGACATGATTGAATATACTTGTCATGAACCACACAGGGACGAAAGACAATAATGGAAATTTCAACCATGACCACCCAACCCTTTGCTGATCAGCGCCCCGGCACTTCCGGTCTGCGCAAAAAAGTCAGGCAATTTCAGGCGCCCCACTACCTGGAGAACTTTGTCCAGTCGATATTCGACACCCAGACGGACCTCAAGGGCGGCACGCTTGCCCTGGGCGGTGACGGCCGTTATTACAACCGGCAGGCGATCCAGATCATTATTCGCATGGCGGCAGCCAATGGAGTGGCCAAAGTCATTGTCGGGCAAGGCGGCCTGCTCTCCACGCCGGCCGCCTCCTGCATCATTCGCAAATACCGG
>CAMYMI010000096.1 GCA_947259415.1 uncultured Ectothiorhodospiraceae bacterium
ACGGAAATCATCCTGCGTAACGATGACCTTACCACACCGTTGCTTTCCAATATCATGAAATACATTGTAACGGCGGAAACAGGCTCAAGCGGACCATTGCCACCGGCGCTGCGGGCAGTGACACCCATACCGGAGACGGAGGCTGCGGGCACCCGACATTTTAGGCTAGTCCATGAACCCGATACCTGCACACCGGGTCAGTGGTTGATCGAGTCGCTGGATGCCGGAGGCAACGTCATCGGACAACACTGGGATGATATTACTGAGTACCCGGTTCTCGGTGATACCGAGATATGGGAGTTTGAAAATCGATCTGTAATAATGCATCCCCTGCACATCCACCTGGTCATGTTCCAGGTGCTGGACAAGGTCGACTGGCTCACCGGTGAACCTATTCCATTGCAGCCGTGGGAAATCAATTCCTGGAAGGATACAGTTCAGGTGCCGCCAAACAGCAAGGTGCGCGTCATCATGCGTTTTGAGGATTATCCGGGCAAGTTCGCCTATCACTGCCATATTCTGGATCACGAAGACCATGAAATGATGCGCCAGTTCCAGACCACCCATGATCCTTTGAACTGCAACAATAATGGATTATGTGAGGACGGAGAGGACTGCATCAGTTGTGCCACGGACTGTGCGCAGGTGACCGGAGCAGAATGCGGTAATGGCCTCTGCGAGGCAGGGGACGGGGAGAACTGCGTAAGCTGTGCTGCAGATTGTGCAGGCCGCCAGGGTGGGCCAGGTGTGGACTATTGTTGCGGATTTGACAGCGGCAGCACGACCAACCCGCTGTTGTGTGGCGAGGATGCCAGTGGTAATCGCTGCATTGACGCTGCCCAGGACCGTTTCTGTCGCCTGATGCCCCGGGTGCTGGCCTGTTGTGGCGACGCCCTGTGCGAGGGTGGGGAAAACGATGCCGCCTGCGGAGTCGATTGTCTGGATACGGATGCTGATAACTTTCCCGATGCAGTGGATTCGGATGATGACAATGACAGTGTGTCGGATGATCAGGATGCCTTCCCGCTGGATCCTGGCGAGTGGCTGGATACCGATGGTGATGGTACGGGTAACAACGCCGATACCGATGACGACAATGACGGATTATCGGATATCGATGAGGTCCAGGTCTGGGGGACCGACCCCTTGCTGGATGATACTGATGCGGATACCTGGCTGGATAATGTCGAGGTAGCGGCCGGTTCCGATCCGGTGTGCAATATCTCGATACCTGGTCCGACAGGGGATGGTAACGGCGATACGCAGGTTGATATTGCCGACATCCTTTTACTCAATCGTATCCTCCTGGGGACGTACATACCGGGACTGGCCGAACAGCAGCAGCTGAACGTTGCCCCGCTGGTCGATGGTACGCCGG
>CAMYMI010000097.1 GCA_947259415.1 uncultured Ectothiorhodospiraceae bacterium
ATACCAGCTTGCGCGAAGGCTGACTCACGCTGGGGATTCCCAAATCACTTAAACTCTGAATCAGTATGGCGAACACAGGAGGTTCGTCATGTCTGCTGCGATTGGTTTGCGCGACGATTTTGGAAGCTCTCAATTGCGGACGCTTGCCAAGGCTACCCGCGATGCCTCGCAGGCCCGTCGCCTGCTGGCTCTGGCGGAGATTTATGATGGTGGTAGCCGGAGCGAAGCGGCCCGGATCGGCGGCGTTGGCCTGCAGACGGTTCGCGACTGGGTGTTGCGGTTCAACGCGCTTGGCCCGGACGGGTTGATTGACCGCAAAGCGCCGGGCAATTCTCCAAAACTGAACCATGCCCAACGTGAAGCTCTGGCGAAGATTGTGGAGAGTGGGCCGATACCATCAATCCATGGCGTGGTCCGCTGGCGGCTGGTTGATCTTGCGCAGTGGGTCTGGGACGAGTTCAGCATTTCGGTGAGTGAGGCGACGATGAGCCGAGAACTGAAGGCCCTTGGCTACTCCAAGCTGTCCGCGCGCCCGCGCCATTACGCCCAGAGCGCGTTGGCGATCGCGGATTTTAAAAAAGATTTCCGGCCGAGTTGGCGAACATCCGAGCCGGGCTCCCGGCAGGGACGGATATAGAGCTGTGGTTTCAGGATGAGGCCCGCATCGGCCAGAAGAACAAGATCACCCGTCGATGGGCCAAGCGAGGAACAAGACCGCGTGCGCCGCACGACCAGCGCACCAAATGGGCCTACATATTTGGCGCGATCTGCCCGGCCAAGGGTAAGGGCGCGGGGCTGGTCATGCCTTGGTGCAATACCCACGCCATGGAGGCGCACCTGGCCGAGATCAGCGCGATGATCGATCCAGGGGCCCATGGTGTCGTGATCGTCGACCAGGCCGGATGGCACATGTCCCCGAACCTGACTGTTCCGAACAACATCACTCTTCTGCCCTTGCCGCCGCGGGCACCAGAGCTCAACCCCGTGGAAAATGTATGGCAGTTCATCCGCGACAACTGGCTGTCAAACCGTATCTTCAAATCCTACGATGAGATCGTCGCACTGTGCTGTGCCGCCTGGAACAATCTCATTGATCGACCGTGGAAGATCATGTCCATCGGAATGCGCGACTGGGCCCATCGGTGCTGATCAGTGCAAGTTGGTATCAGACAGTGGGGGCAGAAATTGCTGTCGTCCTGCGATCGAATTCCACCCTTTTAGGGGAATCCTACCCTTCAATATCCCAGGTTATTCCGCCTTCACCACTTTGAATAGAGTGCGCAAAATTCTTCGCTCCGCTTGGCACGCCACCCTCCAGCCTTTCGTCGTTTAAGTATA
>CAMYMI010000098.1 GCA_947259415.1 uncultured Ectothiorhodospiraceae bacterium
CCGCCCTGCTCGAACACTACGGTGCGCTGCATTCTATCGGAAGGGAGCGCCTCTACCCCTCCAACCGCCACGCCATGGCGGCTTATCGCGAGGAGCACCCCGGTAATGCCGCAAAGAACTCAGAAAGGAGAGAGTCAGGAGCGTGCAAGTCGTCTTCAACATCGCGGTCGTCGTTTTCACGGTGGCAAACCTCGCGGCCATGGGCCTCGAAATGAATCTGCGCGAGGCGCTGAGAACCCTGCGGAGCGCCCATGCCATTGCGCTGATAACAACGGGTTAGCTAAAAGGAAATCGGCTATGAGCGAGATCATGCAATTTCTTGAAACCACATTCAAGCCAATGGTATTGGTCTTCACTGTGGCGAACCTGTTTGCCATGGGACTCCAGGTAAACATGCCAAGGTTGATCCAGGCGTTGAAGAACAAGAAAGGTATGGCGCTGATCTTTGTGTGGGGCTGGGTGCTGGGGCCGGCACTCGCTTACCTGATCATCACCGCTATTCCTCTGGCAGAACCCTATGTAATCGTCATGCTCCTCTCCAGTGTGGCGCCGGCCGCGCCGTTCTTCCCACTGATGGTGGAAAAGGCTCGCGGAGACATGAACTTTGCGGGCGCCTTTTATCCACTGGTGGTGGTTGGCGCAGTGGTTTTCATACCGTTGTTCGGACCTCTGGTGATCAAGGAGCTGACGGTCAGCCCCTGGGCTCTCGCACAACCGCTCTTCCTGACCTTACTCCTGCCGATGGCAATCGGAATAGCAGCCCGGCATTACGCGGAGACTGCGGCAACCAAGATCTTTCCGGCGGTCAACGTGATCGCCAAGATCGTCACATTGGTGATGCTCTCGCAGTGCTTCGTGATCTACGCCCGGCCGATGCTCGACACGGTGGGCAGCTTTGCCCTCCTCTCTGGGACAGTTTTCATGGTTGTGATGGCACTGCTAGCGTATCTAGTCGGTTTTGGCCTGAAGCAGAATCAGCGAAGCGTCATGTCGCTGGGTATGCTCCAGCGTAATCTTGCAGCGATTTTGATTGCCGCTTTTGCCATTCCGAACGTGGATCCGCGCATCATTACCTTCACCATCATGTGGGGTTTGTGGTCGGCTGTCCTCTCACTCATTGCAGCCAGAATATTCGCTAAGCATGCCGGAGAAACCGTTGCAGGAAATACGACATGAGTGCGGCACACCTGTTCGCCCGGCAGGCTCCGGCGAATTAAAGGAGGAAGTATGAAAGTCATTATCATTGGTGGAGTCGCCGGTGGCGCCTCCTGCGCCGCCCGGTTGCGGCGCCTGGACGAGAACGCCGAGATCGTCATGGTCGAGCGC
>CAMYMI010000099.1 GCA_947259415.1 uncultured Ectothiorhodospiraceae bacterium
GTCGGCTGATTTCCCGCTCCAGGACCGCAAAGATATTATACTTCTCGAGAACCAGTTGGCGCGCTTCAAGTATGTAGGGCAGCCGTTTTTCGTATTCATTATCTCTGATGGCTGCTCGGATCACTTCGATTGAACCGTCGATGTCGCCGATGTCGATCGGGAGAAAGCTTTCGGGCGGAAAGTAGTCCGCAGCATTGGGACAACCGGAATAGAATGGCAGGGTGCACCCGAGGAATGAATCGGAAAGCTTCTCGGTCCAGTGGTGTCTGCAGATATGATTCTCAATAGCAACGTGGTAGCGAAAGCCATCGAGCGCCTCTGACTTGTCGACGACGGGTCTGACCCCATGCCCAAAGATTTCCAGTTCCGGCAGAGCAGCTTTCAGTCTCTGGATGAAGCGATATCGGCTGCGGTGCAATGTGTACCACATCTTTTTGCTGGATGTTACGGTAGAGATCAGGTGATCCTTGTTTAAGGGCCGGTTGGCCTTTATTTCGTCATACCCGTGCAGTGCTGCGCGATCACCGCCATAGGGTACGCCATAATACCAGCGTAATGCGGGCTGGGAAAAAATGGCGCGCGGGTGCCGGATGGCCCAGGGCTCCTGGCTGAATCAGGAGCGTATGTTCCCGCGGGCAGGCCAGTTGTTCAACCCGCCGGGTGCTGGCTCCGGGGCCTGAGGTATCCGGTGGCAAATCATCATAGGCAACCAGCCAGTCGTAGTCGCGGGCGTCCGGATCGAAGCTGAAGCGGCAGCGTCCCCAAATCGGGGCCTGTGCCGGTAACTGGCGTCTCCAGACATCGGCATTCTCCAGGAGTCCGCCCTTGCTGACGAACTTGACGGCTATTTCCTTGTCATCATCCTGATTGAGGTCAGATTGCATGCGACTTCCTGACCCTAGTACAGGGACGCCTCGCCTTCAGGCCGTGTCCTGAAGCGCCGGTGCGCCCAGAGATACTGTTCCGGATTTTCCCGGACCCGTGCCTCGATGATCTCGTTGATGCGCCGGGTGTCGTGTACTGCGTCTTCGCCGGGGAAGTCCTCCAGTGCCGGGTACAGGGTCAACAGGTAGCCAGCCGTGCCGGGCAGGCGCACCTGGAAGAACGGCACAACCGGGGCGGCGCTGACCCTGGCCAGCCTGGAAGTTGCGGTGATGGTTGTGGCCGGGATCCCGAAAAAGGGCACAAAGACACTCTTGTCCAGCCCGAAGTCCTGGTCCGGGGCATACCAGACCGGGATATTCTGCTTGAGACTCCGGCGCATCGCCAGCAGGTCATCGCGGCGGATGGCCTTGCGTGTGAACCTGTTGCGGCCCTTTTCCATGATGGCCTCCATGGCCGGGTTTCTTTGCTTTCGGTACAACACATCGAAGGGTGCATACATCGATAGCAGACGACCGCCGATTTCCATGGTGGTGAAATGGCCGCTCAGGAGGATGGCACCATTGCCTTTTTCAAGTGCGTTCTCCAGGTGTTCCAGTCCTTCAATACGGGCGAGTTTATTGAGTTTTCTGTCCGGTGCCCACCAGCTCATGCCCATTTCGAGCAGCCCGATCCCCATGGACTCGAAATATCTTGCCAGTAATTGTTGGTGTTCTTCCTCTTCGAGTTCGGGAAAACACTGCCTGAGGTTGGTGCTGGCGATGTGCCGGCGGTGTCCAGCGATCCTCAACGCCAGGCGTCCGATAAAGCGGCCGATGCCGAGTTGCCAGCCATAGGGCAGGTGTATCAGGCACCAGAGGGTGCCAAGGGCGGTCCAG
>CAMYMI010000100.1 GCA_947259415.1 uncultured Ectothiorhodospiraceae bacterium
TGTATATGGACTCCTCCCTATTAGCGAGGGCCCTGTTTCAGATATCAGACGGGTACGTATATTCGGCTTTTCTATGGGGACGCTATCCCCAAGCCCTCAATGTATGCGCACCCCGGTTCCTCTATGGGTCGATGGACTCTAAGGCCTCAACTCGGAACAGGTTTTTCCAGGGCGGATATCTCCTATCTGATTCAGGTTTCTCGCTAAACTGGTCGGGTAAAAACCCTAATCTGTGCGCCGCTCAGGCAGCTGCCGGATAGCGGCAGTATTCAGTCCCCTGCGTCAACATCGCCCAGGCCGTGCGAACATTCTTGTTCGCCAGGGCCACCGCTGCCTTGCCATGTCCACCACGCTCGATTAATGCCTGCAACCATCGATCCTTGGCCGTTCTGGGCTCCTTCATCTTGTGCACATAGGCCCTGGCACCCTGGATCAGAACCGCCCGCAGCCGTTTGTTCGCGACGCGCCGGCTGATCCCCACCAGGTTCACCTTGCCACCACTGCTGTACTGCTTGGGCGTCAGACCCAGATAAGCCGAGAACTGGCGACCATTAACAAAGGCTTCGCCCGTACCAAGAGTGGCAAACAACAAGACTGAACCGATCGGACCGACACCTTCCAAGGCCATCAGTCGCGCACAGGCCGGATTCTGCTGGACCAGCCTCTCGATCTCGGCAGTCAACCCCTTGAGGTCATCCCGCAGTACGCACAACCGTTCGTACAACAGGCTCAGTGTCGGACGATAAAGGTCCGGTAGCTCATTATCCCCATCCTCCAGGATCTCCGGGATCTGACGGTGCAAAGCGGCAAAACCTTGCGGGATGACAATACCGAACTCCATCAGTAAGCCACGAATCTGATTGGACAAACCGGTGCGCGTATTCACCAGCAACTCGCGCGATCGCTGAATGGCCTGCAACCCCTGCTGTTCGACCGTCTTCAACGGCGCTTCCTTAATATTCGGCCGGCTCGCCGCCTCGGCAACCGCCAGCGCATCATTTTCATCCGTCTTGTGGCCCTGGCGATACGGCGTGACGGCCTTCGCCGGGATGATTTTCACATCATGACCATGTCGTTGCGCCACCCGTGCCCAGTAGTGTGCTGTCGCACAGGCCTCGAACGCGACCAGACTGTGCTTCTGACCCCCCAGGAACTCGGCAAACTTACGCCGCGTCAGTGACCGGTTCTGCAACTCCCGGTTCGAGCGCGACAGCACCGACACCTGGATAACATGCTTTGCCAAATCGACCCCGATTACGTTTAACTTGTTCATGTGTGGACTCCTCCTATGAGCATTTTGGTCAACACTCAA
>CAMYMI010000101.1 GCA_947259415.1 uncultured Ectothiorhodospiraceae bacterium
TACACAAGGCACCCTAATTATTTTGGTGAGTGCTGTGTCTGGTGGGGATTCTACCTGTTCGCGGTCGCCGCCGGCGGCTGGTGGTCGGTGCTGTCACCCGTGCTGATGACCTTCCTGCTGTTGCGGGTATCCGGGGTGGCGCTGCTGGAAAAAGACATAGCCGAGCGGCGACCGGCCTACAGCGATTACATCTCGCGCACCAACGCGTTCATACCCGGCCCTGTCAGGCAGCATACCGAGAATTGAAACCATGACCGGACAGATTGCCCATCGGGTTGTGAATATGACGTCAGGGGCGGTGCTCGGCCTGGCCCTGCTGCTTCCGTCCGCCGCCGGTGCGACGAACGTACAGCAGTGGCGTTTCAAGGTCTACCTGGATGACAGGGAGATTGGTCATCATCATTTCATCCTGACACGAAATGGCATGAACCATCGTCTCGACACCCGGGCGAGATTCGACATGACCTTTCTGAAGATACCCTTCTACAGCTATCGCCATGACAATGTCGAACACTGGAACGACAGCTGCCTGACACGAATCTCCTCGCACACCGACCAGAACGGCAAGCAGTTCCAGGTCGAGGGCCTGGCCAGCGAGAACGGCTTTCGAATCAAATCAAACTCGGGCGAGTATACCCTCCCGGCCTGCGTCAGCACCTTTGCCTACTGGAACAAGTCCTTCCTCGAGCGCGACCGCCTGCTGAATTCACAGACCGGCGAATATGTTGATATCGAAGTGCAATATCTCGGTGAGGATACCTTTGCAGAGGGAGAAACGGCTGTCCGGGCACACCGCTACAGGCTAATCGCAGACGATCTCGATATCGATATATGGTACTCGCAAGACGGCCGCTGGCTTGCCCTGCAATCGATGACCGCTAACGGAGACCCGCTGCGCTATGTCCCGGAATAATTCCATCATGGTCAGGTTGATTCGCATCGCCAGCCTGCTCCCGGCCATGACGCTGGCCGCCTGCAGCACGTACCCACCGGTCCGCACCGTGGCACAACTCGACCTGGAGCGCTTCATGGGGGACTGGTATGTGATTGCCAACATACCCACCTTTATTGAACGCCGCGCGCACAATGCGATCGAGTCCTACGAGCTGGTCGATAACAAACAGGTCGCCACGACCTTCCGCTTCAACCAGGGCTCTTTCGATGGCCCGGTGAAGACCTACAGACCGACAGGCTTTGTTACTGACGACCCGTCGAATGCCATCTGGCGCATGCAGTTCATCTGGCCCATCAAGGCGGACTACAGGGTGATCTATCTCGACGAGGACTATACCCAAACCGTGATAGGGCGC
>CAMYMI010000102.1 GCA_947259415.1 uncultured Ectothiorhodospiraceae bacterium
TCCGTTCAGGCAACAGTAAAACCAGCAGGACACCGACAAGACACACCGTGGCCAGCGACCCCGCCGCCATCCAGGGGTTGCCAAACGGGGCTGCCGCACGGCGGCGATTAACTGACTTGCGTGCCTGCCGCAGCACGGCATGATCCAGCGCAGCCGGCGGCTCTTCCCGTGAAGAGGATCGATACAGTGATGTAATGCGTTCATCCGGGTCAGTCATGATCACTGCTCTCCAGGCACTCTGCCGGCATGGCTGCACGCAGGCGATCCATTGCGTAGCGCAAGCGGCTCTTGGTGGTTTCTGTGCGGGCCTGCATCGCCTCGGCAATCTGCGCCAACGTCAGGCCGGCCTCGTGCTTCAGCAGGAACGCCTGGCGCTGCATATCCGGCAGAGATGCGACCAGGGCAAGCAATTGTTCAATGCATTCACGCAAGCCGGCCAGGCGCAGCGGGTCGGACGGCGATGTACCTGCGCAATCCATTTGCTCACAGGCGTCTGTATCACTTTCGGAAAGCGGCCGACGCCCCGTCTGTCGCCAGTGATCCACCAGGCGATTGTGCGCAAGCGTATACAGCCAGGTGCTGAACCGGGCATCGGGTCGGTAACGCTTGCGCGCCTGGATGACACGTGCCCAGACATCCTGAAACAGCTCATCGCAGGTACCCGCATCTGACTGGCGCAGGAAGTAACGGTACAGCCCGCCGCGATGACGCCGGTAGAGGGACTGGAATGCCGCCATATCGCCGTCAGCGTAGCGCAGCATCAACGCCTCGTCACTGTCCGCCTCCGTACTCATGGCATGCCGCCCTGCTCCCGCTGAACCCGTCACATGCACCCTACAATGCTGCCGCCAGATTAACCAGCTGCAGGAATTCGCCGCGATAACCAAACGGGTCTGCCCCGCGCGCAACACGCGCGAGTTCCAGCACCTCGTCATAACCGAAATCACGGGTATAACGACCACCACGCAAAACCTGGCCGAATCCGGCCACTGCTGCCGAGAACCGGTAATGTTCGCTGGTGTGTGCGAGCCTCTGCGTAATATCCGCTTTCAATACCGGCCGCTCAATCAGCCGGCTGGAAGTCTTGCCCGGCAGTTTGTAACGCACGCGCACCAGCGCAAGCTCCTTCCCTGCGCGCTTTTTTCCGGTTGTTGCGTGTTGATAACGGCTCTTGTCCAGCCGCAGCCCGCGACTGCCGGTCAGTGCGATCTCGTAAATCGCCGTCACGGAGTGGCCCGCACCGATCTCACCGGCGTCGACCTTGTCGTTATTGAAATCCTCGCGCTGTAA
>CAMYMI010000103.1 GCA_947259415.1 uncultured Ectothiorhodospiraceae bacterium
GACGCTGGTAAAAGGCGACCTGCGCGGTATTGCCCGGGCACGGGTGCTGTCCCGGGCCACCATGCGCAACATCCGCGAGAACCTGTTCTTTGCATTTATTTACAACACGCTCGGCGTGCCGGTCGCGGCCGGGATCCTTTACCCCTTCTTCGGCATCCTGCTGTCGCCGATCATCGCGGCCGCAGCCATGAGTTTCAGCTCGGTATCGGTTATTGCCAATTCACTGCGCTTGCGCAGGACGCGCATCTGACGGCCGGGCAGGAGGTACTTTGTGATGGGAACAGACGGTGGTTGGGGATTTGGCATGGGCATTGGCATGTGGATTTTCTGGATATTGCTGATCGTAATCATCGTGGCCCTGGTCAAGATGGTCGGTCCGGGCTCCGAATCATCACCGGGCAGGCCTGATAAAAGTCCCATGGAAATTCTCAAGGCGCGCTATGCCCGCGGTGAAATCGACGAGGAAGAATTCAACCGCCGCCGGCATGAACTGGAAAAGTAGGCGGTTACCAGATTGACACCAGGAGGTATGTATGAATTTCCGGAAAGTTACCGCCATCATCCGGCCCGACTCACTGGAGAAGGTGGAGAAGGCATTACAGGCATTGAGTGTCCCCGGGGTGAGTGTGACCAGGGTCAAGGGCTACGGTGAATATGCCAATTTCTATGCAACGGACTGGATGGTTGCACATGCGCGGTTAGAAGTGTTCATCGGACAGCACCGGGCTGAAGAGGTTGCCAGGGCGATTATGGATGCAGCACATTCCGGCATGGAAGGCGATGGCATCGTCGCGGTATTACCCGTGGAATCCGTATACCACATACGAACCCGGGAGAAATGCAAACTAGATGTCTGCGATTAGACAGTGCCAGCCCCGCGTGGCAGTCCTGATCACCCGCAAGCTGAGGAATAAAACCTTGACCTGTATCTAACGTACAGGTTGTAAGCTTTTATACAAGGCAACGATGAGGTGACAAAGTGGTGTCAAATGAGAAAAAACGTTTCGCGCTCCAGAATGCCGTTTCCGCCAGCTTTCCGTCAATAAAAGACAATCTCCCGGTGATCGGCGCCGATATCGTGGCAACTGTGCTAGCGAAATACGAGGGCGATGTTGCTGTCAGGCTCTGGGACGGCACGTTTGCATTCGGTACGTACGGTGCGCCCTGCACCATAATCTTCAGGGAGCCGGGTGCATTGCGCGAGCTGATCCTGCGCCGCGACCTGCTGCGGCTCGCGGAATGTTACCTGGCCGGTGC
>CAMYMI010000104.1:0-659 GCA_947259415.1 uncultured Ectothiorhodospiraceae bacterium
CTTCGAAATCTTCATTCAGGTTGATGGAAAAGCCATACATCACATGCTCCTCATTCATCGTTTTAACCACATGTTGTACGCCACTCAGTATTGACTGAATACGCTTGTTTCTCCTGTCCGGGTGAAGGTCAGTACCTTGTAGTTGTCCTTTCTATGGCCTTCCATGCCGGGTGAACCCATCGGCATTCCAGGTACTGTCAGACCAGCAACATCCGGCCGTTCTTTCAACAAGCGTCTGATATCTGCCGCCGGTACGTGTCCCTCGATTACATAACCATCGATGATTGCTGTATGACATGAAGCAAGCGGACGTGGGATTGCGGCTTCTGACTTGACACTATTCATGTTTTTCCGGTTGATTGCTTCAACCTTGAAGCCATTGTCCTGCAAGTGACGCACCCATTTACTACAGCAACCACAGGTGGGTGACTTGTACACGGTGATGGCCTCAAGTTCGGTGGGCTGGTCGATGTCGGAACACGCTACAGGTGTGGTTATCAGTCCTGCAATAAGCGCGGCAATTGACAGTCTGTGAAAATATAGATGTTGACTCATGATGTACGCCTCAATCTATACGGTTCCTGGCCGCAAAGTATGCGCCGGGGCAGTTCTGCCCCGGCGCAAACACAGGCACGATTATTGACCAAAACTCTCGCGCA
>CAMYMI010000104.1:716-1953 GCA_947259415.1 uncultured Ectothiorhodospiraceae bacterium
TGCACCTTCTCCAGCAATGCCATGGCAAGCCACGCAGGTCTGGCTATAAATGTCCTTGCCAGATAACCCTGTGCCCGGTGAGCCGTCATCAACAGACACTTTCTCCGCACGCGGATGATTGGATGCCTGCAGGAAGGCCAGCACATCGCGTGTCTGCCCGCCGGTCAGGCCGGCGCGAATCCGCATGTGGGTCATGATGGGCTTCCAGATGTCGTCCCGGAACTCAGTCGGACTGCGCAGTTCGTGGCAGCGGGCGCAATTGTTGCTCCAGGTGGTAGCACCCCTGTTGATGTCACCGCTGCTGGTCACCCCGCCGCCGAATGGATAGAGTTCGCTGTGCGCGGTCGTGGACACAGCCAGAAGGGCCGCGGCCATCGTCCCCGACTTCAGGAGGTTGCCGCAGGTTGCTCGTAATGCATGTTTCATGTCATATCCTCCTTAGAAGCCGTAAGCGAACTGGAGCTGGAAGCGGTCATCGTCCGTCGATTCACCGGCCAAACCGTCGTTGAAGTTGTAGCCGACCTTGGCCATGGCGTTGGGTGCAAACAGGTAATTAATTCCAAGCGCCCATTGCTTCTGGTCATCATCGGGATGTGGTGAGTCAAAGTCTGTATAGCGCACCACGCCTTCCCAGTTGGTCGGCACGAAGCGGTAGGCCGCCTGTGCGTACCAGGCCTCCCATTCGAAGGACCCGGGGTCCACGCTGGCTGCATTGGCCCCGACCTCCTGGTTGATGTACTCACCGCGCAGCCCAAGGTTGTTCCACTTCCATGCGAAGTCCGCACCGAAGACGTCGTAGTCTCGATTGACGTCGAGCATCCCGGTCACGGGATCCATGCCGTTGACCTCACCGGTGGCAGCGGACAGGCCGACCTCCAGCCCCGAAACGGGCAGTAGCCCGAAGCGTCCGCCAATCACCAATTCGTCATCATCGTTCGAGGCGCGCCCCTCGGCCTCGAGAGCATGAAGTTCTACCATGCCGGATCCCGCCGGTTCTTCTTCGAATTCCAGCACGGGCCCGTTGCCGACGTATACGGCATAGTTGGCAAACATCGGACTACCGATCGGGAAGCCGCCACGTGCCTGGACGCCCATCTCTGAGAGCGGCGCGGCGCCGTCATGGCCGAAGCCTGGTGGTGCGGTCGGCAGCTTGTTGATCCACGAGGGATGCAGGTTCTGGCGAAACTGGCCGATCGGGCTGAGGAAGCGGCCGGTGACCAGCGTGAGGTAGTCGTTC
>CAMYMI010000105.1 GCA_947259415.1 uncultured Ectothiorhodospiraceae bacterium
ATCCCGGTGCAGCTCGTCACAGGCTGCGCAGTCCTGCTGCTCGAAGAACACCAGCAACGGTCGCTCGCCGCCGCGCCGGTCCAGTTGCGCATCGGCCGTGAGGCTGACGTCATCGGTGTGCAGCCTTCCGGAAGCCGGGGTGGGAGCGATTTCGGCATAGTATTGCTGGTAGTCCGGATCACTGCCGTTGTACACGGCCGCGTAGTCGAGTGCGGTGTTGAACTTGTGCGGCGCATAGTAGCCGTTCACCCGCAGGACCACGTCAGCGCGCTCGTTCAGGAACAGCAGCGTCGGAGTAAACATGACGCGCAGCGCCCTGGCAAAGGCCTTCTCGGTCGTGACTGCCCCGTCAAAGTCCGTGACCTCGCGGTCCCCCCACATATTGATGGCGATCACATTAAAACCGCCACGCATCTTCTCAACGGTTTCATGCCGGGACAGGTTGATGTCCAGCAGTTTCTTGCAGTAGGGGCAGCCGTCCTGGTAGAAGTAAAGGATCACGCGCTTGTCGACCACGGCCGCCTCGGCCACGTCCTCGCGGATATCCAGGAAGGAATCGACGAACCAGTCGGGCTTTTCGGTATAGCCGGGATTGACCATGCCTGCTTCCAGGCCCTCATCCGCGGCATCCGCAACCTGACCGGTCGTGGCCGTTGCGGGTATCTCGCCCGGCGGGGCATCAGCCCGGGTCATTGGAGTTGCTGTCGGCGGCTCCGCTTCACAGCCCGCAATCACCAGCAGCAACGGCATCAGCAGCAGCAAATGACGCAGGCCCCTGCCCCGCGCCCCGCTGTCACAACGTGGCTGTGCTCCAATCAGCGTCATAGGCCCCTCCTCTCTCTCCGCAGACCCGGCCCTAGACCAGCACGGGCGAAACAACCGTCCCGCTACCCGCCCGGGACCGTATTCCGAATCAGGTCAGTGCTGCGGGCATGCCCCCCTGTTCTCTGAACTATCTCTTAATTGTTATCGTTATGACGCGTAATGCAAGCCGTTTGCCTGCCAACGGCCCGGGCCTGCGGGCAACCGGCGGCCAGGATGCAGTGGCGGCAGTCAGGCCTTGCCCGGCACACCTCCTTGGCATGGAGCACAATCAGCGCATGGAATTCATTGAACAGACCCGCATCGGGACCAAGGGCCCGCTCGAAGCCCAGCCGCAGCGTTTCGTAGTCCTCCGTGCCGGTATACAGGCCGAGCCGGCTGAACAGACGCCGCGTATAGGCATCGATCACG
>CAMYMI010000106.1 GCA_947259415.1 uncultured Ectothiorhodospiraceae bacterium
CGAGACCCCTGCTGATCGTCATAGGTGGTGATATTGATATGCTTGGCGTGTTCCCAGGCAAACACCAGCGCCGAAACAATTACACCGACCACCACCGCAACCGCCAGGTCAGTCGCAACAGTGACTGCGGAGACCAGGATAAGCACAAATGCATCCGTTGCCGGAATCTTGCCCATGATGCGCAGACTTGACCATTCAAACGTTGCGATCACCACCACGAACATCACGCCCACCAGCGCCGCCATTGGAATGCGCTCGATCAGCGGCGAGGCAACCAGGATAAACATGAGCAGGAACAGCGCAGCAGCCACACCGGACAGGCGCTGACGTCCGCCGGAATTCACGTTGATCATACTCTGGCCGATCATGGCGCAACCGCCCATGCCACCGAACAGACCGGTCACGCTGTTGGCAATACCCTGCCCCATACACTCGCGGTTACCGCGTCCGCGGGTATTCGTGACCTCGTCAATCAGGCTCATGGTCAGCAGCGATTCAATCAGGCCGACGGCGGCCAGGATGAAGGCGTACGGCAGGATTATCATCAATGTTTCGAAATTAAACGGCACCGATGGAATATGGAACGCCGGCAGGCCTCCCTTGATGCTGGCGAGATCACCAACGGTCTTGGTATCAAGGTCCAGCCCCAGCACCAGCAGGCTGACTGCAATAATCGCCGCCAGTGACGCCGGGAAAGCGCCGGTCAGTTTCGGCAACCAGTGAATAATCACCATGGTCAGCACAACCAGGCCGCCAAACAGAAACAGCGCCTGGCCCGACAGCCATTCCGTTACACCGCCAGGCGTCGTTACCTGAAAGTTCTGCAACTGCGCCAGGAAGATCACGATAGCGAGCCCGTTAACAAACCCCAGCATGACCGGGTGCGGCACGATGCGAATAAACTTGCCGAGGCGTAACACGCCGGCGCCTATCTGGATCAGCCCCGTCAGCACCACCGCCGCAAACAGGTATTCCACGCCGTGTTCCGCCACCAGTGACACCATCACCACCGCCATCGCGCCGGTCGCACCCGAAATCATGCCCGGACGCCCGCCAAAGATGGCCGCCAGCAGTCCCACCATGAAAGCGGCATACAAACCAACCAGCGGGTCAACCCCGGCTATAAAGGCAAACGCAACGGCCTCCGGCACCAG
>CAMYMI010000107.1 GCA_947259415.1 uncultured Ectothiorhodospiraceae bacterium
CACTGCGCGGCTCCAGCGCCATGCCGCACTTGGGGCAATTGCCGGGTTCGTCCTGCACGATCTCCGGGTGCATGGGGCAGGTGTATTCAACTTTAGTGGTGATGAGTGGCACGCCCTTCGGTTCCAGTGCCATGCCGCATTTGGGACAACTGCCCGGCCCCTGCTGTTCTATCTCCGGGTGCATGGGGCAGGTATAGATCGCCGTATCGTCCTCCGCGGTCGATGCCGGCTCTTCCGGGTGCAGGTATTTTTCAGGTGACGCAGTAAATTTACCGCGACAGGAATCACTGCAGAACAGGAATTCCGTGCCGTCATGCACATGCCGGTGTTCGCTGTCGGCGGTGACCTGCATGCCGCAGACAGGGTCCATTAATACCAATTCCGCATTGTTCGGCTTAGTCTTGTTTAACACAAACACTCTCCCGCATAGTCAGGTTTACTTTCCGTAGCCGGGCCCAAGCGTTTGCAATTCAGCTTCCACGTGTTTCAGGTACTGGTACTGCAGCGCTGAATGCCCGATCTTGTACCGGTAATCCTTGTGCAACACATCAATCACGACCCCGTTACCTGAAAACTCCAGGACATAAATGCTGGGAACACCGACCTTCTCACCAGCCGTGTACAACCATCCCTGCTTACCATTGGGTAACTCTACCTTGCGCACCGGTCCACCATGATGGGCGAACGCATCCTGCTCGTTGATGACGCCCAGCGGATAATTGTGCAGGACCTCTGCCGGATCGTTCTCAAACGAAAATCTTGGTGGCATCGGTTTCTTTGGCTGTACCGCAAGGCCAACAGAAGCCCATAAAACCAGCACGCAGGAGACAATCCACAGCAGTTTTCTTTCCCTGTTCATGACATATCCTCCTCAATTCCGGACCGATGCATCTACCGGATGGTTTAGCTTTGCAGGCACTCGCGCAACTCATGTTCCGTCGGCAGACGACGAAACTTTACCTCGCCATTGATCACCAGGTTGGGTGAGTGCCTGATGTCCAGTTTGCGGGCCAGCTCTGGTTGATCCTCGGCATAGACCAGGCTGTATTCGACCCCCAGATGATCGAGTTCTTTGGCAAGGTTGCCGCAATGACTGCAGCCTCTGGTCGCAATAATCATGACTTCCATAAATATTTCCTCG
>CAMYMI010000108.1 GCA_947259415.1 uncultured Ectothiorhodospiraceae bacterium
CCAAATGGGCAGCGATCCTGGCCCGGGCCGTCAAGGCGACACTGGGGCCGCGCGGTCGCAATGTGGTCATGCACGGGCCTATGTCAGACCCGCGGTGACCAAGGACGGCCTGGACGTGTCCGTCTCCGAGAATGCGGTCACCATCAAGGGCAAGTCCCGGCACGAGGAGAAGGAGGAAAAGGGCGACTACTACCGCTGCGAGATCTCGCAGGGCGCTTTTGCGCGCACGGTCAGCCTGCCGGAGACCGTGGACGCCAATGCGGCCAGGGCCAGTTTCAGGGACGGGATCCTGGAGCTCACCCTGCCCAAGGTGGCGCCTGCCCGGCGCCGTTCGATCCAGATCGACTAGCGGTCTCGGGTTGTCCAATAAAAACGGCGGCCCGCAGGGCCGCCGTTATGATCCATGGGTCGAGGCCTAGTTCTAGAGCTGGCCCTGGATATTCACGGCACGTCCCGTGACCCATTCGCGGAAATGGTCGAACCGCTCCGCGATGCTCCCGTCGATGTTGTTGTTGGGATCTAGCTCCAGGTCAGCGCTCAGGACGACTTCCAGTGCATTCAGGAAGGCGGTCAGGGAAGCGGGGGACAGGGGACCCGCCAGTAATGTCGCCATGATCGCTTCATAGCGCTCCGGGAAGTTGTTGAGGATGGCTTCCTGGTAGGCCTGCTGGGTGAGTTCCCCGGCGTTCTTGCCCTTGGTCTTCAGGGTGCCGTAGATGTCCCCGTCGGATCTCTTCGACACGAAGACCGAGTCGAGGTCCCAGGGGATGTAGAGCCGCTTGTTGAGCGGATCAATTTTGCTGCTCGCATCGGCGAAGTCGATGAACAGGAAGTTCTTGCCCTTGGAGAACAGCGCGTCCGGTCCCATGGTGAAGGCCTCCACCGCGCCCTGGGTCAGCATGGCGTCGATGTTGATGAGGGTGTCCAGTTCGCCTGCCAGGTCATCGGGCGCCTCGCAGGCGCTGCCGCCGCCGCCTTGACCACCGCCCTTGCCGCCGCCTTTACCACCGCCCTTGCCGCCTTTGGTGTCCGTTGCTTCGGCGCCGAAGGGGGCATAGCACAGCTTCGTGGTGGTGGGCGTCGGAGGCCTTGTACAGCCAGGTCTGGTTCTTGGTGTAGATGCCGCGGTTTTTCAGGAAGGTCTTGTCGGGCTGCTCCACGTTGACGTAGACGCCCAGGTACTCGCCGTTGACATAGAGCTTCACCCAGGCGGCCAGCCCCGGTGAGTAGCCGTTGTTCAGGGCCTCCGCGGCCGCGCGCTGCATATACCAGGCAAGGCCCTCGGCGACCACGTCGACGTCATCGCCGTTCTCCAGGCTGAGCTTCTTCAGCCCGCTCCAGGTCTGGTCAACATACTCGTTGATGTCGATCTTGAGGCTGACCTTGTTGCCCAGGGCATCGGCCGACTTGCGCCGCACCGAGACCAGGATGGGTTCCTCGTCCTCCGCCCAGAACATGGCCGGGACCTCGATGTCATAGCTCGTGTCGCTCTTGACGGTGCTCCAGTCCCCGTTATCCATTCGAAGGTTGAGGGTGATCACCTGCAGGGGGTTGTACACGCCGTGGTAGTCGTAGGCACTGGCCGGGCTGGTAGCCAGCGCGAACAGGGCGAGTGCCAGCCAGCTGCCCAAGTGCTTGATTCGTGTGTTCATAGCTTGTCTCCAAAAAACAATAAGTTATTAGTATTACTTACGTTTTTATCTATTAGTCAAATCTCTATCAAGTAAAATTATTACCGAATTGAATCCGCATGACAAGCCGACCTTGGTACTAGATGTATAGCGGGTACTCGTTTCTCCTTTGAAGATGGCGGATTCCACCGCTGGCTGGGTCAGGTGAGCGCTTGACGCCCCGGTAGCCGCCCTGTGGGCGATGCGTGGCTGTTGGATCATTTTGGGTGCTGGCGCAACCCGTTGCGTCTGGATCGAGCGCGCGGTGATGCGGCGTTGCAGAGGCGGCTAGTGTTCCGGTTTGTCGCTGCGGTCGGGGCGCTTGCCTTCCCCGCTTGTGGAACTGGGATCATCGCGGATGTAGATCAGCCGGCAGACCGAGAGCCCGTTGCATTCGCCCATGTGGAA
>CAMYMI010000109.1 GCA_947259415.1 uncultured Ectothiorhodospiraceae bacterium
GCCATCAATGAAGACGATATCAGCAACGGTGGCACCCTGGTTTCCGGCCTGCTGTCGGGCCAGGTCACGGATGATACGGGCGACCTTGCCGGCATCGCCATCATCGCCGTCGACGACACCAACGGTACCTGGGAATACACCACCGACGGCGGATCGAACTGGTTCGCCTTCGATTCGGTAGGTACAGCCAACGCCCGGCTGCTGGCGGCCGATGCCAGCACCTCCGTACGCTTCGTGCCCGACCCGGAATGGAGCGGGACCGTCACCAACGGCCTCACCTTCCATGCCTGGGATCAGAGCAGTGGCACAGCAGGTGGTACGGCTGATATCGCCACCTACACGTTACGTGATGAGTTCACCACGGCCTCTTACAGCAACAACGACGGTACCGCGAACTGGACTGGTGCCTGGACAGAACTGAATGATGACGGGTCTGAATCGAGCGGTAATGTGCGCATTGAAAGTGGCAAACTGCATATCGATAACCTTGATGGCGGTGCTTTCGATGGGGCAACACGATCGTTTGATCTTACTGGTGCCAGCACATCTGTTTTAACAATGGATTACGACGGTATACGGGAAGGTACCGTCGGTGGAGACCGATTTACGGTAGAAATTTCAAACGATGGCGGTTTCACCTGGACGCTTCTGGAAGAGATCACCGCACCGGGAGCGACAACCGCGAATTTGCCGTTTAGCGGGAGCCTGTCCTACAACCTGCAAGACTCGGTCAGCTTAACCGGTAACATGGTGGTTCGCCTGGCTATTTCAGCTGGGTTTGGTGGTACGAATCAGCATGTCAATTTCGACAATGTGCAGATCAGTTACCTTAAAGGTAGCGGTACCGGCGGCACGACCGCCTTCAGCATGGCCTCGGCCGACAGCAGCATCACGGTCAACAGCGTCAACGATGCGCCGGTGCTGGATACGGTGGGCACACCGACCCTGACCCAGATTACCGAGGGCGATATCAATACCGCGGGCGATAGTGTCGCCGCCATTATCGCCAGCGCTGGTGGCGATCCGATCACGGACATCGACGCCTCTCCGGTGGAAGGTATCGCCATCACCTGGGCCGACAACAGCAACGGCACCTGGCAGTATTCCACCGATGGCGGCAGC
>CAMYMI010000110.1 GCA_947259415.1 uncultured Ectothiorhodospiraceae bacterium
GATCCTGCCGGGACAGAGCATGTTTATCCTGGAGTGTGCACCGGCCGGTTACATCATCTATGCCGCCAACCAGGCTGAAAAGGCAGCCAATATCACGCTCATCGATGTCCGGGCCGTCGGTGCCCACGGCCGTCTTACCATTTCCGGCCGCGAGGCGGATGTCGAAGAGGCTGCCGCGGCCGCCATCAACGCTATTTATAACCCGTCAGGAACCTGAGCCGTGCATCGCCAGGAACTGCTCCAGCTGCTCAACCACCATGACACGCGTTTCCTGGAGGAGGCGGGCTTTGTGCAGCGTGCGCGCGCTTTCGTCGAGGCCAATACCGATGTCTTTGATCGTGAACACCTGCCCATGCATGTCACCGGCTCGGCCTGGGTGGTCAGTCCGGATTTCAGCCAGGCGCTGATCATGCACCACGTCAAGCAGGACCAGTGGTTTCAGCCCGGCGGCCATGCCGACGGTGACGCCGACATCCTGCGTGTCGCCCTGCGCGAGACCGCCGAGGAGACGGGGATCGACCCGGAACATGTGCATTTGCTGAGCGGCGAGGTGTTCGATGTCGACATCCACGTCATCCCGGCCAGTGTGCACGATCTCTGGCATGAGCATATCGACATCCGCTTCCTCGTGCAGATCGACAATCGCCTGCCGGTGCCCGGCAACGACGAGTCGCACGAGGTGATCTGGGTCGACTTGCGGGAGGTCTCGGCCTACAACAACAACCGCTCGACCTGGCGAATGGTGGAAAAGACCCGCCGGCTGCGCAGCGCCCTCATGCACGGCCAGCCGGTTGGCAGCAAGGCCTACTGGTCGGCGCGGCGGGCACAGGGTCTGGCATGACGGGAAACGGACGCCTTGCGGGTTGCGGCCGGGCAGAATCAAGCGTTTAGGGGCGAGAATTGATGTATAGAGTATTATCTATAGAAAATTTATAAAATATTGATTGGAACAGATTGTGCAATTCGACCTATGCTCAGCACCCTACGCTCCATGCCTGAGCACAGATCTCAGTTAATTCACCAGACAGTCAACGAAACAGGAGACGAAAATGGCAGATACATCATACAAGGCGGGTGTGAA
>CAMYMI010000111.1 GCA_947259415.1 uncultured Ectothiorhodospiraceae bacterium
CAGGGCCTTTGCCGATTACCAGGTCAATGCCGACATCATGGCGGCCGCAGACCCGCAGGCCTTGTTCATGCACTGCCTGCCGGCACACCGCGGCGAAGAGGTCGCAGCGGATGTCATCGACGGCCCGCAGAGCGTGGTCTGGGACGAGGCGGAGAACCGCCTGCACGCCCAGAAGGCCCTGCTGGAGTTCCTGCTGCTCTGACCAATGCTGCTGATGCCGAGCCCCGGGCCCGCAGCATTCAGCATGGTATCGCGGTCAGGGGACCGCTCCTACAAAAAACGGCTCTTCCCCGGATCGAGTGGGTAGATTACCGTTGTAGGGCCGAATTCATTCGGCCAACAACCTCGCCATCAGAAGGCATGCGTCTCGTCTGAATTGATGGGTTACCCACTCAATCAGGGGAAGACCCCAAAATACCTGATTGAACCGCTGCAGGATCGCCAACCTCCGGCGCTAACATTGGTGTGTGGTATCGCGGTCAGGGGACTGCTTTTACAACTAACGCCTCACCTTGCGTTTTGCGCTGACGCGGGCCGGGCCAGCAGCAACGAGTAATAGCGATTGTCTGGCTGATAGTGGCGGTCCAGCATGTAACCGGCCTCGGTCAGCAGCGCCTGGAGCGACGCGGGAGAAAACTTGCGGCTGATCTCGGTCAGGATCGCCTCGTCATTCTGCAGGCGGATCGTGCAGTCGAGCGCACCGAGCCTGACCTGGTGCTGTTCCCTGGCCACCAGGTACATCTCGATCTGTTCCCTGGCGACGTTATAAACGGCGCGGTGGCTGAATCTGCCCGGGTCAAAGTCCGCATCCAGCCCCCTGTTGAGCACCTTCAGCAGGTTGAGGTTGAATGCAGCGGTAATCCCCCCGGCATCGTTGTAGGCCGCGTGCAGAACGGCATGCGCCTTTACCCGGTCGGCCCCCATGACGAGACAGTCATCCGTCCGCATCCTGCTGCAGATCTCTGCCAGGAAGCGCTGCGCGTCCGCTGCATCAAAATTGCCGATGGTACCGCCGAGAAAGAGATACAGGCAGCGACCTTCAGGGACCGGCAGTTGATCCAGCCCGGCATGA
>CAMYMI010000112.1:0-690 GCA_947259415.1 uncultured Ectothiorhodospiraceae bacterium
GGCTTCCATGTCATTCATCGCCTGTAGGAGCTGGACATCGGTGTTGATTTTGGCCAGGTAAAGCTCGGCACCGGGCGCCATGTCGTGCACGATCTCGGCCACGTTGGTGCCATGGTTTGTACCACCTAATCCTGTCCCGGTGTAATCCACTACGGTTTGCCCGGCAGGAAGGTCACTACTCGCTATGGCACTTGCCAGACCGCCGAACCCCAGGTCGATCACCCCGATCTTGATACCCGTACCGTCATTACCCAGCACCTGCATGTCACTGGCACCAGTCAACGCCACCCCCTGGCTGGTAACCGCGACCGCCTCATGTGGCCAGGGCAGGCGAGCAAGACTATTTTCAGGCAAGCGCGAAAGCAGTGCCTGAATTCGGTCAGTCCGGATCTGTATCTCGTAACGCTCATCGAACTGGTAGCGGAGCTTGCCTCCACCCGATGCGATGAGTTGCCTGATCACGTCGCCGGGTTCATCGGTCTCGATGATGATTGTTTGCAAGGATTCCCGCTGGTCAGGCTGGCGCAGGCTGCGTTCAACCAGGTTCAGCAGCCGGCTTGTCGGCATCGCACCCCGGGACTGGTCAGGCAGTGCAGCTCCTGCCAGCAACGGAAACACCGAACATAGGAAGATACAGCAGACGAACACGACCGGGAGGCGCGCATCCTGACTGGCGGTTAAAACCATTGA
>CAMYMI010000112.1:744-1813 GCA_947259415.1 uncultured Ectothiorhodospiraceae bacterium
CAATATACGTATATACCACATAGCGATCGCAGACTCACCCCTACCCACAACAGGAAATCCACAACCCTTTGCCTACAGTAGATATTTTCTTGTTTCTTGCTTCTTGTTGCTTGTTGCTTGCTTCTTGTTTCAATTCTCACGCTTCACGTTTCACTTTGTTTTAATTTTTCCGTAGATTCTGTGGATTCCGTGGCAATCTATTCTTTTGTCTTTACAGGCTTCACGTTTCACTTGATTTTATATTCCGTGTGCTTCCGTGGCAATTTTATCTGATTCGTTTCACGTTTCACCTTTCACCTTTCACTCCTCACTCTTCACTCCTCACTCCTCACTCCTCACTCCTCACTCTTCACCTTTCTTCCCCCCCTCCAGCAACACCCACTCCTCCCGCTTAACCAGCGCCTCGAAATCAAACCACCCCCGGTACGCCGCCATCACGCCATCAGCCTGCTCCGCAAGTATCCCCGTCATCACGATGCGGCCACCAGGCTTCACCAGGCTGTTCAATGTTTCCGCAAGCTCAATCAGCGGATTGGCCAGGATGTTGGCAATCACCAAATCAACCGGCCCCGTGTCCAGCTCCTCCGGCAGCATCACCTCAAGGACCTGTGCAACCGCATTACGGGCCGCGTTGTCGCGGGTCGCAATCAACGCCTGCGGATCGATATCGATCGCCTGCACCACATGTGCCCCGAGCTTGGCCGCCGCGATGGCGAGAATACCCGAACCACAGCCGTAATCGATGACCGACTGATTGGCAGGCGGATGGGCGTCCAGCCACTCCAGACACAGTCCCGTGGTCGCATGGGTGCCGGTCCCGAAGGCCAGGCCCGGGTCCAGCTGCACCACAACGGCATCGGGATCGGGCGGGGATTCGCCGCTCGGACACACCCACAGGCGCTGGCCGAAGCGCATGGCATGGAAATCATCCCGCCAGGTCGTGGACCAGTCGCGGTCCTCCAGGCGCTCGGCCTGTAATTCAATCTCTTGGGAATGCAACGCCTCCCGCAGACTGCCGTGCAACTCCTCGGCGTCGTAATCAGAGGGAAACAAGGCCACCACACGCAGC
>CAMYMI010000113.1 GCA_947259415.1 uncultured Ectothiorhodospiraceae bacterium
AGTCTCTAACGACTTATGACGGACTCGGTCTCAATCCTTTCTCCTGGCTCGTGGCAAATATCCTATTTCCAACGAGTTGGTTCAAGCATAGGATGACGTGACGCATCAATAAATCAGAGTTTCCTTAAATCAGTTGGTTACAAATCCAGTTTAACGGGGGTAAATAACATGCGTCTACAGCTATTAACAGGCATTGCGCTACTCGCTCTCTCCCTCCAGACGTTTGCCGATGAATGTATCCCAACGCCACACCGGACCACCGGCACCCACTACGAACCGGTTACGGTGCAAAAAACCGATATCAGCAAAGGCGTCGTCGTTCACGGCCAGGTGCTTGCCGCACTGGACTGCACACCGGTCGCACGGGCCAGGGTGGCTCACTGGCAGGCCGGTGTTGATGGCCGCTACAGCGACAGATTACGCGCCTACCTGTTTTCCGATACTGACGGGCGTTTCAGGTTTGCAACCGAGTGGCCCAACCTCGTTCCGCCACATATTCATTTTATTGTCACCGCCGAGGGGTACGACACACTTGAAACGCAATGGATAGGCGCTGACAGGCAGAACGTCATTAATTTTACGATGGTGCTGCAGAAAAAATAAAAGTAAATGGTCCGGAGACACGGAAATGTCTGTGACGCCAGGGATGGAATCCCTCTCCCATGAGTGGGATAGGCCCACGACTGCATGGAGAAGGTGAGACCGGGAACCGGTCGAGAAGCTGGCCTGGGCCATGCAGGAGGTACGAGTCCATGGATGGACTCGGTAGAGCGAAGCAGGATGCCAGAGCCGAGAGTACCAACAGTAGGCGCTTTAGGCGACGCATGGGGCAGTTACCGAGGGTGCGGACAATTCATGTGCCTAGTTCGCGCCGACCTCCGGCGCGATGGCTGGGGAAACCCGTCGCGGTCAGGAGACCGCTCCTACAGGGCGTGGAGATCCACCTGTAGGAGCGCCGACCTCCGGCGCGATGGCTGGGGAAACCCGTCGCGGTCAGGAGACCGCTCCTACAGGGCGTGGAGATCCACCTGTAGGAGCGCCGACC
>CAMYMI010000114.1 GCA_947259415.1 uncultured Ectothiorhodospiraceae bacterium
CTCCCCGGCTGTTACCGCGGCATGCGCCTGTTGCGCTCCCGGCAATCCGGCACCGAGCGAGGCGACATAAATTTCATAACAGATGATCTGCACCGCCGCCGCAAGATTCAGCGAGCTGTAGTCCGGGTTACCGGGTATGTGCACCAGCTGGTGGCAACGGTCTATCTCGGTGTTGCTGAGACCGGACTGTTCACAGCCGAACAGGATTGCCACCTGTCCGGACTGGCTGGCCTGCCAGGCAAGTTGCGCACACTCTGACGGTGTGACGACCGGGCATGGAATACTGCGAATGCGCGCACTGGCGCCAATAACAAGCTGGCAGTCGGCGATTGCGCTGTCGATATTTTCGAACACCCGGGCAGCTGCGAGCACATCATCGGCACCTGATGCCCGGGCCGTGGCATCGGCATGCGGGAAGAACTGCGGATTAACCAGTGACAGGCCGGACAACATCATGGTCTTCATGGCACGCGCCGCCGCACCGATATTACCGGGGTGGCTGGTGTGACTCAGCACCACATGAATATTCTCGAGCATGGCAGGCTACTAGCGGGTAATGGTTGATTTACAGAAATCCGCCAGTTGCACCAGCAATGCAGCAATCGCACGGTTTGCCGCCTGGACCCCGCCATAGGCATCCTCGCTGCCAGCGGTCTCGCGCACATCAAACAGCTGGGTCGCAAGCACACGGTTATCCTGCAGGCTGACCAGTTGCGCCCGCAGCGTGATGCGCATCTGGCTGGGCTGTACAGTGAAATCCTGGTAGAAATCGATCAGCTCGCTATCGAGCCGGTACCTGGCGGAAAGCGCACCGGGCGATGCGTACTGCGCCTGGAATGCACCGGCATTATTCACGGCTTCGGCCACCAGCGGGGCCAGCATCCGGCCTGGTGTATCCGCCCAACGACTTTTTGCATAGTAGCTCAGTCCGAACAACTGCTTTCGGTAGGCAATTTTGTTTGTATTGTAGCCACTGTGCGCACGCGGCACGGTGATTATCATAACCGGTAAATCGGCAGG
>CAMYMI010000115.1 GCA_947259415.1 uncultured Ectothiorhodospiraceae bacterium
CATTGCCAGCACAGAAACTTATCGCAACGTGGAACGGCACGAGGTAGAAACCTGGCCGCAGACGGTTGCTATCCGGGTGGATGAGAGCCTCTACTTTGCTAACACCAAATATCTGGAAGATGTTGTGCTGCAAATGGTAGCCGACAAGCCGGAGTTGAAATATCTGGTGCTTATCGGCATCGCGGTGAACGATATCGATGCCAGTGCACTGGAAACCCTGGAATCGCTTAATCAGGAGCTGCGCGATGCCGGGGTAGAGCTTCACCTGGCCGGGTTCAAAGGGCCGATAACAGACCGGCTGAAGGCCATCGGTTTTATTGACCACATTGGCCCGCGCCGCGTTCATCTCAGCACCCACGGTGCAATGAAAGCATTGGGTTGTGCGTAAGGTAAAACGACTAAGGACAATCATACCCACTATGGCAACAGAAAAATTTGTAACCGCAATCAACTGCATCGATGGGCGGTCTCATAGACCGGTACTGAACTGGCTCAAAGCCTCGTTTGATGCCGAATTCGTGGATCGCATCACCGAACCGGGCGCAGACAAGGCGCTTGCCGGCGGATCGGCGGACGTGCTTGAGGCCGGGCGCAGACAAGGCGCTTGCCGGCGGATCGGCGGACGTGCTTGAGGCCATCAAACAAAAGGTGTTGATTTCCGTTAACGCCCACAACTCAAAAACCGTGGCCGTAGTAGGCCACCACGACTGCGCGGCAAATCCGGTTTCTGAGGCGCAGCACAAACAGGATATTAGGGAAGCTGTAGCTTCCGCACAATCGTGGGATTTGCCGGTACAGGTTATCGGTCTGTGGGTAAATTCAGAGTGGCAGGTGGAGGTGGTCTCCCCAATTCAGAGTGAGTAACACATCTTTGTCTGGTTATTACATCAAGTAAAACGGTTAAGAACAGAAAGTCCTCAACCCAAGTCAAGTTGCTGAGTCGCCGGGCGCTCCGGTTTGCCCGTGGCATCGGGTGCCCGCACGGGCGCGGTGACCCTGATCCAGCGTTACGGCTCGGCGCTCAACCTCACATCCACCTGCACATGCTGTTCCTGGACGGCGCCTACGCCTTCAGCGGCAAGCGCGCACAGGAGTTCATCGAGGAGTATTACTACGGAGCCGTGTGCAGCCAGGATCTGTGCCGCGTGACGGGGGTCGGGGTCCGGACCCTGCAGCGTAACTTTCGGGAGTATTTCGGCCTCACGATTTCGAAGTATCTCAAGACCGTGCGGCTGGACGCGGCGCGCCGTGAGCTGGCTACTGCACACCCCTCGCAGGTTTCCGTCGCTGAGATCGCCGCCCTGCGGCACGGATTCAACCACCTCGGACGGTTTTCCATACAGTTCCACGAACGGTTCGGGGATTCGCCAAGGGAAACGCTCGCGATGCGAGCGGGTCGTGGATAACGAGTGAGTCGTTAAATCCAAGTCGATTGACGTAATGTGGATAGACGATCGGGTATCTCCCGACGCATGATCTAGCCTGCTGTGGCCTTCGTGAGGCGTGTATTCAGGCCAACCGTGTCATATGCGGACCTTATGCGGGTCTAT
>CAMYMI010000116.1 GCA_947259415.1 uncultured Ectothiorhodospiraceae bacterium
TGTCGTAAAACCACTCGCACAGGTACCGTCCCTGTCGATCACAATGACACCGCCCCTGCCCCTGACCTTGCGCGTCAGGTACTCGATACCGGCGGTGGTGGCCTCCAAGGCATCCATGCCCTTCATCTCGATGAAGTCGGAAATCGTTTTCGCGATAACCGTACGCATGAAGTCCTCGCCGTAGCCGGTAGAGGAAACCGCGCAGCTGTCATTGTCCGCATACAAGCCGGCCCCGATGATCGGTGAATCACCCACCCTGCCCATGCGTTTGTTGACAATGCCGCCGGTCGAGGTCGCGGCTGCCAGGTTCCCCTGCGGGTCGCGCGCGATCGAGCCGATTGTGCCGTACTTCTGGTCCTCGCTGTCAGCCTCGGAGTCGTCGTGGTCCAGCATGATCTTGTGCCTGAGGCGCGCCTGCCTCAGCTGCTCGACACGATCGGGTGTGTAGAAATAATCTTCTGTGACACGCTCGACACCGCAATGGTCGGCAAAACGCATGGCACCTTCCGCTATCAGCATCACATGCTCACTCTCGGTCATGACGAAACGTGCCAGCTGGACCGGGTTGGCGATGTTATCAATGGCCGCAACGGCACCGGCGGAGAGATCACGACCGTCCATGATGGCAGCGTCCATTTCCACCTTGCCATTTTCGTTGAGCACCGAGCCGCAGCCGGCATTGAAAACCGGGTCATCCTCCAGCAGGGAGGCACAGGCTTCAACAGCCTGCAGTGCCGATCCGCCCAGCTCGAGCACTTCCCGACCGTGTTCCAGGACGCGGCGAATGCTTTCCAGGTAGCGGACGGCGGTCTTGTCGTCCCTGACGTTGTCGAGCGCCCCGGCTCCGCCATGGACCATGAGAGAATAGGAACCTGTTTGCGCCATAGAGGGTTTGAAGAAAACCAGGGGGTCCGGTCAGCCTAAGCCATCCGGCAAGGCTGCCACCCTATCAAAGGCGCGCTTCGAGTTCTACCGCCAGCGCCTCCTGGTAAGCCCGGGAGCCGGCCATG
>CAMYMI010000117.1 GCA_947259415.1 uncultured Ectothiorhodospiraceae bacterium
GCTGGCAGTGCGCTGGTCAGGTCGTTGCGGATCGCCGGGCAACAGCGCAGCGTCCTGAGCCACGCAACAAACTCTCAGCGCAGGAGCGTGAGAGGGTCCCCCCTCTGTCAGGATAGTTGCAGCCTCTCACTGAGAGAATTCTTATAATTGAGAGAGGGCGAGACAGAGGGCTGAAATGGGTTACTCCGTAGAGCGAAGAGAGTCTGTGCTGAAGAAGATGTTGCCACCGAACAATGTGTCGATTGCAGCGTTGTCGAAAGAGGAAGGCATATCGGATGCAACTCTGTATCTTTGGCGTAAGCAAGCCAGAGAACAGGGGCGACTGATGCCGGATTCAGATACGACACCCAATGGTTGGACCTCACGCGACAAGTTCGCCGCGGTGATGGAAACCGCTGCCATGAGTGAAACGGATGTGGCGGCCTACTGCCGTGAGAAAGGGATCTATCCTGAGCAACTGGCGCAGTGGCGCGTTGCCTGTGAGCAGGCCAATGACTGGAGCGAGGCTTCTGAGAAGAAGCTGAAGGAGGCTACCCAGTCCGAGCGCAAGAAAAACAAGCAGTTGCAGAAAGAGCTGGATCGCAAAGAGAAGGCTCTCGCGGAGGCAGCTGCGTTGTTGGTTTTGCGAAAAAAGTACAATGCGCTGTTCGAGGACCCCGAGGGCGAGAAGTGAGCCTCGAGCAGCGCCAGCAGATTATCGTCATGATCGATCAGGCTCGAGGGGACGGCGCGCGTCTGGCCCCAGCGTGTGAAACAGCGGAGATTGATCCGGCCACCTACCGACGCTGGCAGTGCGCTGGTCAGGTCGTTGCGGATCGCCGGGCAACAGCGCAGCGTCCTGAGCCACGCAACAAACTCTCAGCGCAGGAGCGTGAGAGGGTCCCTGCCGCCAAGCCAGATCGTGCCTATACTGGCCGATCAGGGCCAGTTTCTGGCCAGTGAATCCAGCTTCTATCGGTTGTTACGAGGGGCGAACGAGCAGCATGATCGCGGACGTGCAAAGCCGCGACAGAAAAGGGCCAAGCCGGATGAATATCAGGCCAGTAGTCCCAACCAATGCTGGACCTGGGACGTGACCTGGTTGAAGTCGCCCGTGAACGGAATGTTCTACTACCTGTACATGATGGTGGATGTCTTCAGCCGGAAGATCACTGCCTGGGAAGTGCATGAAACCGAGTGTGGTGAGTTGGCCACACAGCTACTGCGCCGAGGCGTGATGGCCGAAGGTTGTGCAGCAACGTTGCGTTGTCTGCATGCTGACAACGGTGCGATCCAGAAGTCATCAACGCTCAGGGCAGCGCTGGAATGGCTCGGTGTCTCACCTTCCTATAGCAGACCCAGAGTCAGTAATGATAACGCCATTTCCGAGGCACTATTCCGTACCACAAAGTACCGACCGGATTTTCCACACGATGGCTTTGAGAGCATTGAGTTGGCCCGGCAATGGTGTGCAGCCTTTGTTCACTGGTACAACGAAGAGCACAAACACAGCACCATCAAGTTCGTTACACCAGGACAGCGTCACCGTGGTGAGGACATACAGGTTCTGGCTAAACGCGATGATGTCTACCGTCACGCAAAGGCAGCCAACCCATCACGCTGGAGTGGTGAGACGAGGCACTGGGAACGCCCTGGAACCATGACGCTCAACCCGGACAACACGAGGGAGAAATTGGAAAAAGTCGCATAGAAAAAAGCTGCAAGTATGTTGACAAACACCG
>CAMYMI010000119.1 GCA_947259415.1 uncultured Ectothiorhodospiraceae bacterium
AGGATAGCTTACATGTACAGTCCATTCATCTATGCTTCGCCTGCAAGCAGGCTTCTGTTAACATACACCAGTGACGAAACGGCACAAAACCCCGAACAGAAAACGGGCCCTGGTAATACTATCCATCGCCCTGTTGGCGGGCGTTTTCTTTTATAAACTGGCCGGGCCACCGCCAACCATGAAGAGCGAACCGGCGACCGCCGCACTGGATCTGCCGTCGGCCGTGCTGGATGTTCCTGTCGAATTCGAGCAAGATGTCAGGCCGGTTCTGGAGCGACGCTGTGTAGTATGCCACGGTTGTTACGACGCACCCTGCCAGTTGAAACTTTCCTCCATCGAAGGACTGCAACGGGGAGCAACTGAAGAGCTGGTCTACGACCCTGCGCGCATCACGCCGATGCAGCCGACCCGGCTGTTTGTGGATGCCGGGAGCACGTCTGAATGGCGCTCGCGCGGTTTTCACCCGGTCCTCAATAAAGGCAGGCAGGCACCTGTACAAAATCTGGAGAACTCGGTGCTTTACCGCCTGTTGCGGCTTAAGCAACAGCATCCACAGCCCGAGACAGAACTGCTGCCGGATAGTTATACCCTGGAGCTCAATCGCGAACAAACATGTCCGACAATGGAGTCAATGGATGATTATGAACGTGAACATCCCCTATGGGGCATGCCCTATGCCATGCCGAATCTGCCGGAGCAGGAATACCGGACACTTGTTTCCTGGCTAGCCCGTGGTGCGCCGGCGCCGGCTTCGCCGGGTCCCTCCGGGACGATACTATCGCAGATCAAACGATGGGAGAGTTTCCTTAACCAGCCTTCCACCAGGCAGCAGCTGGTCAGCCGTTATCTTTATGAACACCTGTTTCATGCGCATATTCATTTTGCCGGTTCACCGGCACGCGAATTCTACCGGCGATCCCGGTGCTGCACCCTTTAACTACCGGTTGCTGAGATACCACCCGAGCATCGTCGCAAAGAACCATATTGTGTACGAATTTTCCGACCAGCGTATGCAGCGTTACCGTGAGCTTTTCCTGGATCCCGACTATGAAGTGCGCAAACTGCCATCCTACCGTCCCGAAATTGCCTCCAACCCGTTCAAGGCATTTAACGATCTGCCGCTCAAATCACGCTACCGGTTTCTGCTGGATGATGCGCGTTTCTTTATCGAGGGTTTTATCAAGGGCCCGGTCTGCCGCGATCAGATCGCACTGAATGTCATCGAAGACCGGTTCTGGGTGCTGTTTTTCGATCCGGAA
>CAMYMI010000120.1 GCA_947259415.1 uncultured Ectothiorhodospiraceae bacterium
TTGCGTCTTCACCCAGTCCACCGCTGCACCCGCATCCTCTGCGAATCGGGGCAGAGAGGAATAACTGGCAGAATCGCTGCGACCATGGTTGCGCGCATCTACTAACAGGACATTCAAACCGGCCCGATGCATGGGAACGGCGAGTGGCAACATCAACTCCGCATTTCCGCCCCAGCCATGCAACATAATGAGGGCTGGTGCAGGCCCCGCTACCGGCAACCACCATGCAAACAATTGCTTTGCCGCGACTGTCCGTATCTGTATCTCTTCAAACGCAAGACCGTATTCTGCGGGAGTGCCGTGTTCGATACGCCTTGGTGCTTTGAAACCAATGTGTACTGTCAACAGGGTTGCGATTATGATGATGGCAATTGCAAGGAGCGTGATACCCAGATAATACATGTCATTAAGGATAGCTTACATGTACAGTCCATTCATCTATGCTTCGCCTGCAAGCAGGCTTCTGTTAACATACACCAGTGACGAAACGGCACAAAACCCCGAACAGAATACTGTCCGTCGCCCTGTTGGCGGGCGTTTTCTTTTATAAATTAGCCGGGCCACCGCCAACCATGAAGAGCGAACCGGCGACCGCAGGACCGGACCTGCCGTTGTCCGTGCTGGATGTTCCAGTCGATTTCGAGCAAGATGTCAGACCGGTTCTGGAGCGACGCTGTGTAGTATGCCACGGTTGTTACGACGCACCCTGCCAGTTGAAACTTTCCTCCATCGAAGGACTGCAACGGGGAGCAACAGAAGAGCTGGTCTACGACCCTGCGCGTATAACGCCGATGCAGCCGACCCGGCTGTTTGTGGATGCCCGGAGCACGACGGAGTGGCGCTCCCGCGGTTTTCATCCGGTACTCAATGAAGGCCGTCAGACACCCGAGCAAAACCTGGAGAACTCGGTGCTTTACCGCCTGTTGCGGCTTAAGCGGCAGCATCCACAGCCCGAGTCAGGCCTGCTGCCGGACAGTTTTACCCTGGAGCTCAATCGCGAA
Organism: uncultured Ectothiorhodospiraceae bacterium; assembly: GCA_947259415.1. Classification (GTDB taxonomy): domain Bacteria; phylum Pseudomonadota; class Gammaproteobacteria; order UBA9214; family UBA9214; genus CAMYJZ01. The sequence goes on from CAMYMI010000120.1 coordinate 1,002, forward strand.
CAGACCTGCCCGACACCGGAGTCCATAGATGATTTTGAGCGTGAGCATCCCCGGTGGGGCATGCCCTATGCCATGCCGAATCTGCCGGAGCAGGAATACCGGACACTTGTTTCCTGGCTGGCCCGTGGTGCGCCGGCGCCGGCTTCGCCGGGTCCCTCCGGGACGATACTATCGCAGATCAAACGATGGGAGGATTTCCTTAACCAGACTTCCACCAGGCAGCAGCTGGTCAGCCGTTATCTTTATGAACACCTGTTTCATGCGCATATTCATTTTGCCGGTTCACCGGCACGCGAATTCTACCGGC
>CAMYMI010000121.1 GCA_947259415.1 uncultured Ectothiorhodospiraceae bacterium
GCTGGTCTGTACGCCAATCGAACCCAGCAGCGAGAAACTTGGATAGAGGTCGGTCTGTGCCACGCCGACCAGGGCACTGCGGCTGGCGGCCTGCAGTTCTGCGGCCTGCACATCGGGACGACGCCGCAGCAGGTCGGCCGGCACACCTACCGCCGCCTGCACCGGTGCGGTCGGGATAGTACCGCGACCGCCGAGCAGCTGTGTCAGATCGGATGGCGGCATACCCAGCAGCACACTGAGTCCGTTTTGCGCCTGGCGCAATGACCTCTGCAGGACCGGCACCAGCGCCTGGGTATCGGCCAGATTGGATTTCGCCTGCTGCACATCCAGTTCGGTCGTCGCCCCGTTCTCAAAGCGCACAGTGGCGATGCGCAGGCTTTCTTCCTGCAGGGCGATGTTGGCACGCGCCAGCTGGAGGCGCTCCTCCAGGGTGCGGATGGTGACATAAACGCGGGCGACCTCGGCCGTCAGGCTGACCAGGGCATTGTCATAGTCGGCCACTGTCGCCGAAAGATTGGCATCGGCGGCCTCGATACCGCGCCGGAAGCGTCCCCAGAAGTCGAGTTCCCAGGCCGCATCGAAACCCACCTGGTAGTTGGCGAAATCATCATCGATCGACGGGCTGAAGTTCGGACTGTTTTCACTCACCTCGTTGGCGGTGGCTCGTTGGCGGTGGCGGAACCAACGGCCTGCTGAACCTGCGGGTACTGGTTACCCCGGGCGATCCCCAACTGGGCGCGCGCCTCGAGGATGCGCAGGCCGGCAATCTGCAGCGGCAGGTTCTGTTGATGGGCCGTCTCGATCAGCTGATCGAGTGCCGGGTCATTGAATACCTTCCACCACTCGGCCTGCGTGGCTGGCTCACCGGTCAGCGCCTCATCGCGGGTCTGCCAATCGGCCACGTCCGGGGTCTCCGGGCGCTTGAAGTCGGGCCCCAGCGTGGTGCAGCCGCTGATTGTTAGAAGGAATGCGAGGCCGGCAGAGATGCGCCAGGCACACACGCTACCTGCTGCACCCTCAGTATTTCCTGGATTAAGTAATACACGCATGTGGATGATTTCTTGAAGTTATTAATCGACCCGGAATGTAGCGATGCATGATTTGTTCTACGTCCAGATTCTACACCGTGCAGTTATAGAAACAAGAAAATGGGAAAACTTTTATTTGGCTCTTTCCTGGCTTACCAAGGTCACTGTCAAGCGGCACTCTCCGGGTTCTCGACCACCATGTAGACGACGTCCGAGCCGCTGTAGAACGGCCGGTAGTAAGTTTCGTTAAATACGAAGTAGACGATGCCGTCGACGGTCTTCGATTCCGCGCCGTCCGGTACATAATCCACCTTGGCGCCAATCGGGGCCTCTACGGTCTTGAAGGTGGGTTCGGCGCCTTCTTCCTCCGGTTTCTGGATCTCATAGTACGCGCCGTTGGAATAGCCGTATTCCTGGTCGTTGACGGTCACGTTGCGGCGGCGGCGCCAGGACGTACCCGCCAGCTGGTGCCGATGTGTAGTAGTAGCCATTGGCGTAGTAATATGAAGTCGTGCCAACGTAGACCGTTTCGTAACGTGGTGGCGGAGTGGCGATAGCGGCGCCAATGACCATGCCGGCTGCCAGGGCCCACCACTCATCATCATCATGCCAGTAATCATGGTGATAATCATGATGATAGCTGCCCCAGTAGTCATCGTAAAAATCCTCTCGGGACTCAACCCGGTCGCTCATACCGTCCTGGCGTGCTTCGGTACGATCCGTGCGGCCTTCCTGGCGGTTGTCCTGGCGGTCTGTTCTCTCTTCCGGCCGATCACTGCGGTTCTCGCTTCGATCCTCTGATCGGTTATCTCGGGTATCTGCTCGATCGCCCTGGCGTGATCCGGCATTGTCTTGCCGGTCGCCACGAGTCTCGCTGCGGTCCTGGCCGCCCTGAGCACGGTTATCGGCACGACTCTGCTGGCGCCCGGCCGCGCTATCCTGGCGTGCGCCGGACCGGTCAGGCTGGCGACTGGTGCTGCTCGTCCTGTCCCGGCTTGCCTGGCGGTCGCCGTAAGACCCGCGGCTGCGGGTGCTATCGGCCGACCGGGTCGGTGTCCTGCCCTGGTAGGAGCCGCGACTGCGCTGCATT